>JAUNOM010000050.1 GCA_030531085.1 Prevotellaceae bacterium
GTCCGATGTCTTGATTATCGGGAGCAGATACCCCGTTTCGTTCACCGGGTACTTGTCGAGAATCTCCTGCATACAATTTTCCCATCGGATGGACATCGGCTGCCCGGTTTTTCGGCGGCGATAAGATAGAACCCCGTCATGCAGGTCGGTCTTCTTGAGGTAAGCCATGTCGATGAATAACATGCCCCGCGTGTAGAACGAGAACAGGAACATGTCCCTTGCAAAATCCAGATTGGGGTTCAAGGACAAGTCCAACTCCTTGATGCGCCTGATGGCTTCCAGCGGTATGGCGCGTTTGATGGTCTTGTCTATTCCTGTATAGACGTGCTTGAAAGGATAACATTGTGTTGCCAGTTCCTTTTCCACGGCACGGTTATAGACGGCCCGGAGTATGCGCATATAGAATGATATGGTGTTCATTACCACCCCATGGGACTTCAAAAAGGCTTCGTACTCCATCATCAGGTCTGAATTGATTTCATCCAACATGACATCTTCACCGTTTCGGAAGCACCTAAAACTATGTAATGTGCTTGTATATGTCTCTGCCGTCCGCACCTTGCCCAATCGTCTCAACCGGCAGATTACTTCATCCATGAATCCGAAGAACGACTGTCCGTTTATGGGTGCATTGAACCTGCCCACCACATCGTCAGCCGTGAAACCGTTTCCGTTGCTGCACAACTCCGCAATGATGCCATCCAGCCGTTTCATGTCCTGCGCCAGTCTTTGTGCTATCAGATGGATGATGTCTGCACGTTCCTTATAAAAGGGTATTGGTTTTGACTGCCTGTCATCCCACTCTTCCGGGAATATCTTATACACGGTCGTTACCTGCCTTACAATCCGGCGGTGGGTGATCAGATAGACTATGCTGCCCGGGTGGTCTTTGACCGTTGACGGGCGAAATTTTACTCTTACTGTTGTTGTCATACATTGATACTATGGTTATATTCAATTTAACTTCCTGCAAAATGCGGTCACAGCAAAACTTTGGCCGTTTTTGTACAACTCATCTTTTCAACAACGCCCACAATACTACTGCAAGATAACAGAAGGACTGCACGATGAGCAGAATTGTGAACCAGCGGTTGGAAAGCCAAATGCCTTCACTGTCACGAAGGTGTTTGGACAACTTGTTTCTGTGCCTTTCCAAAAGTTCTTCCTCAGCCTTGATATGGGTAGCGGAACATTGGTTTACCTTTCCCAATTCATCCGTGCCGATTTTGGCTTGTATGACGGTATGCCGTTCCGCTTTTACAATGGCGTTGCAGATACCATTCACTATGTTGTCCACACTGTCCTTGGCCGCGTTCAAAGCATTGAAAGCCGTCCGTTCTCTTTGGGCGGTATGCCTCAGGCTGCCGTGTATGCCGTGCAACTCCTCTTTGAGGGCATTGATTTCCTTAAGCAGATTGCGCAATTCGGTAATCTGGCAGTTCACTTCCAAGAGCAATCCTTCAAGCTCCTGCTTGTCCTGCTCAAGTTCCTGTCCGGGTGTATAACTGTTAAGCCGCTCCCGTAGGGCGGACGTATCAGGTTGTCTCATTGTCACTGATGTTTATTGGTTTGTCATTTACGTTTCATTCCTGATTTCTTCTGTTTGCCAATCCTGTGCGAAGCTTCCAACGCACAACGATGGGCGAACTCAATCTCGTCCTCTTCCGGGTCGCGTCCCCATTTGAGGTCGGGCTGCGAGCCGCCTCCGCCACCGCCGAAGACCTCCCCGTAAGGAGAAGCGACAAGCGTAAAAAAGGCAATCGCCAGATTCTGCAAGGGCTGCCAGTTGGCCACTTCCCGGAAATCGAACTCGTCATTCAGACAGTCAAGCACCTTTTCGGGGATATAGCGGTCGTAGTTCTTTCCGTCATGCTCAAACTCCGTGTGCAGGCGGTCGGGTTGCCACTCCGTGTAGTCCTCATAAACCGGGATGTTCCGCTTAACATTGACCTGCGGCTTTTCTCCGGCTTCGGCGTGAACGGACGGTTCCTGTGCCGTTATAACAGGCTGTTTCGGTGTCGGACTTTCCTGTTTGGCCTGTTTGGGATGCAGTTTCTCCCAAGTCCGCTCGATACGGGATGCGGTCAGGTTGCGTCCCTTTCCAAGTTCCGAGCCCTTGAACCTTGAACTGCCCTTGTGAAGCACATAGCCGCGTATTATACCTTCATTGCCCTTGCGCAGATACAGCTCGTAGCCTCTGGCGGCAAGTTTCTCTGCATAGCCCTCCCAAGACCATTCAGACAATTCACGCAAAGCCTCCATGCAGTCTTCACTGACTTGCGGAATACGGCTTTCATGTATGTGCCGGGGTGTTACCCATCCCCTTTGCAGGGCTATTTTCTCCGCCGCTCGATGTGCGCGGATATGGATGGCGTGGTCGTTGTTGATGTTCCCGTCTTCGTCTATCCTGCACACGATGGCATGGAGGTGGGGTATGCCGCTGTCAGATTCCTCGTGCAGCCACACGGAAGACTTGCTGCCCGATATGTTGGTCGGCACGGAAATGACCTCGCCGTCCTCATTCAGAATTTCCTGATTGTCGAAAGCCGCCGCGAAGTCGTTCCACAGTTGCTGCCAGTCCTCGACCGTGAAATCTTCGGTATGCTCCATCGCCGGGCTTATCTCCAAGCGTATGACATTGTTCTTGATGTCGGGGCGGTCCATGGTGACGAACTTCATTTCCGTCCAGATGCCCGAAGCGTCCATGCCCTGCGGCATGAAGTTGTCGCAGATGCGCGTTATCTTTTCGGGATGTTTCTTGTTCCTCGATTCTCCCGACACGTACAGCATCGCCCGAATGCCGTGACTGATGGATTTTGCCTTGGCTATCATACGGCATCCTCCTCTGCCTCTTCGTCCGTTGTTCCTGCCGGATAGCTGTTCGCCTTCTGTGCGGACTGCAAAAAGTCGGTAACGTTGTCTGTCACCCGCGCCACTTTCTCGTACCATTCGAGCATGGTGGGCTGATGGTGGAAAAGACGTACCTTCTCTTCGTCTTTCAGTCCGTGCAGGGCGTTGGCGAAGTTCACCATGTCCGTCCGGCACGCCGCAAGCTGCCTCAGACCGTCCACCTCCGTAACGGAAAGCCGCTGTCTCGGCCGGTAGTTGAGTGCCCTTGCCCGTATGAAGTCGCTGCGTGTCATGCCGCACTGCCCGGCGGTGCTTTTAATCTGTGAAAACTCCTGCTCCGTGACCTTGGTGACTACCACCTTGTCACGCCTTATAACGGGCTTTTCCTGCCCGGATTCCTGATTGGAAGTATCTTCGTGTTTCATATAACTGGTGTCTTTGGAATAATCGTGAAACGGTATCTAAAAAAGGGAAGGTGCGAGCCTGCGAGCGGCTGGGACAACGACCTTTCGGGGCGTTGCGAGTGCGTCGTGGTAATACCGTCCGGAGGCGGTAATACCTCGGCATATCTCGCAACTCAACGCTATCGCTCCATGCCACTCCTCCCGTCCGTCTGCCATTTCCTGCACGGGACGGATGCCGGTTGATGCCGGACTGCGGAACAACAGGAAAGGCGTTCTTTGCCCTGTCATTGTCTGGCACGGCTCTTATTCTTCCCTCTGTTCATTGGCAAATGGGTTGGTTATGCAACATCCGTCTGCCGTTCTCCATCCACGGATGCACGGGAAGGTCATCACGGATGCCACCCTTGAACGGCAAGTGTCGATAAGCCCCATGTCCGTGAGTGCGTCCAGCAGGTTGCGTATGCGCTTCCTGCCCATGTTCCATTGCGTGGAAAGCTGTTCTTCGGAATACTGCGCCTGACCTGCGGAAAGCGTGAGCGGTCTTCTGAATCCCTTGCCCTCTCCGGCTGTAAGTGCCATTCTCGCCAACAGGTCGCCAAACAATATGAAGTTTACTGTTTCCCTGCCGTCATCATCTGTCGTTGTCCCGCACAGCCATTGCAATGCCTTCTGAGAAAAAACTAATGACAGGGATGCGATACCTGCCGGGTACATGAATCTGTATGTTTCCTTGTCCATAAAACTTTGTCTTTATAAGTGTGATATTTTTGCTTTTGGAAAAGAATAAAACCGTGCAGGAACCGGTATGGAAATACCAATTTATCTTTTTGTTGTACCCTGCACGGCTTCATTTTCCCATAATCGTGTGTCAGATGAAAAAGGGCAACGGCTGCTCGTGCGATACTCTGAATTGTTCCAATCTTGAAAGAAGGGAAGAAAAAAGAGGTTGTATGAACGCAGGTCAAATGCCTTTCCACCTTTTGCATACGGTTACTTGCCAGCTCCGTTGTTTCCTGTGTTTGCCTGTGTCGGTTGTACGGATGCCGGACGCTTGTCAAGGCTTGACACGGCACGGTTGATGTCCTCCGCGTTTACCGCGATGGAAAGTAATGCCCTGTTTACCGTCACCAGTTGCTGCTTGTCGCAGAACTCCGACACACGTTCCAGTAAACCGAATGCACGGTTCAGCCGATGTCCCTGTACGTTGTCTGCCGTCAGGCGGTCGTTGTCCGTACCGCTGTTGAGATAGCGGTTGAGCGCAAGACGGTCATCCGCTGAAATATTGTCTGCCGACACCTTGCCGTCGGCGATGGCGATGCTCACGCGCAAGGCGTCCGCCTCGTAGATGCCTACGCTCTCCAAGAATGCGCGGATGATTTGTGCGTCCTTACCGCTCACCTCACGTTTACGGTTCTCGTTCTTCTTCTCTGTCGGAACGGCTGCGGCTGTGCCGCCCTGTTCCATGTTCCTGTTCTGTTCCATACTACATTTGTTTTTTGATGTGAATAAAAAGGTTGTTTACTTCCGTTCTGCGATGTAGCGGTTGGCTTCCTCCGCGATTTCTTCCTGTGAGGAGATACGGACACCCGTGAGGAAAGCGTCCAGATCCTCTTTCTTGAAGAAGCACAGTTTGCCCGTCGGCTTGTACATCGGGATAGCCCGGCGCATCATCAGCTTGCGGAAGTAGGAGAGCTTGAAGCCGCAATACTCGGCCGCCTCCCTGGTACTTAAAAGTTTTC
>JAUNOM010000051.1 GCA_030531085.1 Prevotellaceae bacterium
TAAATAATAAAGATAACGTAAGGAAACAAAAAAGCGTGGAACTTAAATCAATGAAATTTATTACCGAGTTTTGACTATTAAATGAAAACAAAAGTATAACAACTACAAATAAAACAGTTGATTTACAAGTATTTTAGTTGACTTTATCATGGGAACAATATCTTAAATCTTTTTAATCGTCTGCAAGTTTTTTTCTGGATTATTGGGAACATTTACGGGAAATATATTACCTTTGCACTTGAAACATAAAACCAACAAGATCATGAAGGTAAGCGTATATCTCAGAGAGGTGAAAGAGGACGGGAAACAAGACATTTCCTACATCTGTTTCCGTGTGCGCGACAAGGAAATCGACATCAAGACCGCATCCGAATTGCAGGTCGTTTACAAATATTGGGACGGTGATGTTCTCAGATATCGTCGGAACACGGTTGTGGACAAGGACGAGCAGAGACGTATTCCAGAACAGATCGCCACTATCATTGAGCACATAGAATCATCCTTTGACAGGAACAAGGCCGACGGCAACTGGTTGAGACAGACCATTGAGGATGTGCTTCATCCGAATCTGGCGTACGAGCGCAAACATCCCAACCTGTTGCTAAGGTTGTCGGATTACATCAGTCAGCATGAGGGAACCAAACAGACTAAAGCCCAAATAGAGAATCTGTACCGCAAATTGACAAGGTATGTGGCCTACAACCGTGAGATTATGGGAAACAAGGAGTTCAACCTTTTTGTCGAGACAATCTCTTTGGAAGACATGAACGATTTCCGTGACTATGTAGTCAATGAGCACCTGCTGTATCTTGAGCATCCTGACTTCTACAAGGATTATATCCCTGCCCAATACAAGCCCAAGGAGAAGTCAAGCACTACCATCATAAACACGATGAATCTTTTCTGCGTGTTTCTCCATTGGTGCAAGAAGATGGGATATACAAGCAATGAGGTATTCCTGCAGTATGGATGCAAAGTTCCTGTGTATGGAGATCCGTTCTACCTCTCCATTGAGGAGCGCAATATCCTCTATGATGCAGACCTGTCTTCTGCCCCACAGCTGGAGGTCATCCGTGACATATTTGTCTTTCACTGCTATATAGGCTGTCGTGTCGGTGACCTGTACCGTCTGACATGGGATAACGTGAAGGACGGCTTTGTGGAGTATATGCCACAGAAGACAAAGAAATGCGAGGCAAAGACGGTAAGAGTACCCTTGCATGAGAAAGCACTCAGAATACTTTCCAAATATGAGAACTCTGATACGGACAAACTGTTTCCGTTCAAACCCGTCTATACCTATAATAGCGGTATAAGGGTACTGCTGAAGCATTGCGGGATTGACAGGATGGTGACGGTTCTTGACACCCACGGCTACAAGACCGTGCAGAAGCCCTTGTATGAGGTGGCATCGAGCCATACGGCACGGAAGACTTTTGTCGGCAACCTCTACAAGCAGGTACCCGATCCAAATCTGATTGCGTCCATGTCCGGGCATGTGGAGGGAAGCCGTGCCTTTGCCCGATACCGCAACATTGACGATGACATGAAGCGCAAACTCGTTGATATGATTAACTAAACAAGCATATAGACTATGAAAGTGACCGCATTTATAAGGAAGACCGCATCGAAGAACAACGTCACCGACCTCGCAAGGGTGTATTTCCGTCTACGTGACAAGGGAGGCGTAGATATCAAAGCGGCAAGTGAGCTCTCCATCAGCCCTAACCACTGGAGTGCGGAGAAGCAGGGCTACAAATCCCGCGTTGCACTCGTCTCTGACGAGAAGCGCATAAAATTTGACGAGGAGATTCAGAACATCACACGCCTCATTGCCAGGGAATACCACCGAGGGGTGGACGGCAAGTGGCTGCAAGCCTTGATAGAGGAATACCACCATCCCGGCATCAACTCTCATGCTGGGAGCAAGAGTGACGAGTACCGCTTGGTGTCACAGATTCAGCACTATGTTGACGAAACCATCCTGGCATCGGACAGCCGCAAGCACCACCTTGCCAATATAGACAAGATTGGCAGGTACGAGCGCTTCCAAATGGAAGTGATGCACCGCCGTGGATTCCAGCTCAACGTTGACACGATAACCGCAGATGACCTGCGCGACTTGAAGCGATGGATGCAGGAGGAGCATATCTATGGCGAGCAGTTCCCTCTTTTCTACAGGGACATTCCCGAGAGCAAGTACAAACAGGAACGTTCCGAAAACAGCATCACAGGCTGCTTCTACAGAATCCGCACCGTCATCAAATGGTGCATCAAGAAGGGCATGACCAAGAACAATCCCTTTGACCAGTACCAGATAGCCCAGCCCATGTACGGCGACCCGTTCTTTCTGAACATGGAGGAGCGTGACAAGGTATATTATGCCGACCTTAGCGGACTTGCCCCGTGCTATGCCGTATATCGTGACGTGTTCATGTTCCAATGTCTGATAGGATGCCGTGTGAGTGACCTTAACTCGCTGACCAAGGCAAACCTCGTAGATGGGTGCATTGAGTATATCCCCCAGAAGACCAAGCACGAGCACGCAAACACGGTGCGTGTACCACTTAACCAAAAGGCCAAGGACATACTTGCGCGTTACACCGACCTTGATAATGCCTTGCTGCCACGCTTCACACAGACCATGTACAACAAGATGATCAAGCGCATCCTCAAATACGTGGGCATAGACCGTATGGTTCGCACTCTGAACCCCAAGACAAGACAGGACGAGGCACGTCCGCTTTGGGAGGTCGCCACAAGCCATACTGCACGCAAGACTTTCATCGGGAACCTCTATAAGCAGGTAAAAGACCCCAATCTGATAGCATCGATGTCGGGACACTCCGAGGGAAGCCGTGCCTTTGCCCGCTACCGCAAGATAGACGATGAAATGAAGAAAGAACTTGTAAACCTGCTCGACTGACATATAATGAAGGACAAAGAAAACAAGAAAAAGTTCGAGGCGTTCAAAGCCGGAATCCTCAAATGGAAGAACGAACATAGGGAAGAGTATAACGAGTTTGCCCGTGTCATGACAAACTGTGACGAGACCTTCTATTATCAGATATTCAAGGCTGTCAGCGGTCAGATGCGGCATATCGCAAGGGAATGGGAGCTGTCGTGGGGCGATGATGGAGATGAGACTTTTGACTCCGTTTTTATACTGGTCTCCAAAGAGAACCTTCCACAGAAGATTAACGAAATGTTTTCCGAGCCTGTTCCCGACACAGAGAAAAAGTGCAGATGGATGAACATAGCCAGACGTATGATTGGCATGAAGCCAAATATGAAAGTCAGGCTGTCCGCTCCTCTTTTGCTGAGCTGGCTGTTTTACGGAAAGAGTTTCGAAAGCATGGTGGCGATGTTGGATAAACAGATGTCAAATCCCCATATAGAGCGTATCGACAGGATGAAATGCTCGCTTGCTTACAAAAGCATCATTTCCGTCAGTGTCAAGGGTGGTTATCGGACAAAGGAAGACTGGGAACGCTATTTCGCTATGGAGAAAGCCAATAAAGATGCTGCAACAGGCGAATGGGCTTTGCGGGATGCGGTGAAAGACATTGATTCTGGAACGGAAGCAGCCCCACTGCCGGAAGCGGCAACGGAGAATGTGCAACATTTAACTCCTGGACGGAAGAAGTCCAAGGCATGTCCTCTTATAGACTATCTGCCAGCAGACAGCGGTGAGGCTGTCATATCTTACATCCGTAGCTACGTCACAACCCATCAGTCTGCCATGCTGCAGGCTCTGCCATATTTCGTACTGAAGGAAATGCCACTCAGACTTCCTCTTCTCAATGGAGTGGAATATGCCACTGCCATGACAAGACAGTTCCCCGATGTCAGTGAACTCCTTAGCGAGCACTCCCTCAGACAAGCCGTCGGGAAACTGGCAGGAACAGAAACACAGCTGTTGGAGAAGGATAACAAGAAGCAATTGTGTCGGTACATTGAAAGCGATGCGAACCAGAAGTTACTCGAACAGCTTCGCAACGACATAGGTAAGATTATCTGATACAAAGCCATTTGGAGGTGCCAAACTGTCAAATATATGTTAATTTTTCATGGTTAATGAGTATATTTCTGAACAATCAGACTACAATTAGAAATTAATGTAGTAATTTTGTACACAAAATAAAGTATAAAGGCATGGAAGGCAAGAGATACAGCAACAGTTTTACCTCCTCAGGAATGGTAAAGGAAGAAGGAAGGGCAGCATACTACAAACTGCTGGACAGCGTGCGTGACGGTGATACCATACGTATCAAACGCGGGGTGTATGCCACAGCCGAACAGTTGGCCGACACGATGATAGACGTGCAAGCCATTGTTCCGGGTGGGGTGCTGTGTCTTTTCTCCGCATGGAATGTGCATGGGCTTACAACCTCGCTGCCACAAGCCTACCACATTGCCGTGAAGAGAGGCAGGAAAGTCACGCTCCCGGTCTTCCCAAAAATCGAACTGCACCACATCACTGACACGATGTTTGACATAGGTGTCGAAGAACAGATAATCAGCAGCTATCGCATCCATATATACAATAAGGAACGATGCGTATGTGATGCCGTGAAATATCGCAACAAGGTCGGTATGGACGTTTGTGCCGAAGTGGTAAACAGTTATCTGGCACTACCAGGCAGAAACCTTTCCCTGCTTTTTGACTATGCCGACAAACTGAGAGTAAGAAGAATCCTTGAACAGTATATTGCA
>JAUNOM010000052.1 GCA_030531085.1 Prevotellaceae bacterium
GCTGTTGTATCTGGTATTGTTTCAATATCTGCCTGTTGATTTGATGAGGATTTGGTTATCAAGAGCAGAACCTACGGGAGTAGAGTCTGAGGAGGTGAAAACAGAGGCTGCTCCCTCATCGGATAATACTGTTGTCAAGTCGGTTGTATCTCCGACTGCCGCCGTCCAACCAATGAGCACAGAAGAATATCATGCCCACTGTGCCGAGTTTGAGCGCAGGAAGCAGGAGGAGCACCAGTTACTTGTAGATTGCATCATAGATTATGTCGGCAGGATGATGTCTCCCTTTATTGAAATACTGGAGCTTGACCTGCTCCGTAATGAGATACGTGCATGGTGCGACAATCCGAATTATGAGCCCAAACCTGTCAAGTTGAAATTTGTCCATGAAAACAGAGACAAGCAGAAAACAGTCTCTTTCAAGCATTTCGTCTGGAACATCGCCGCAAGGCTTGGATTTGAGAACGGATATTCCGGCAAAGTGCAGGCTAAGTTCATCAAAAGGCTGTTCCCCAACGAACTTGCTGACATTGAGGTGATTTCACTGGAAAGGAGTCTGACAAGCTCGCCTGATGACGGACATATCAAACTCGACAGACCCATACACACGGATAATTATATCTTCCACTTTTAACCACAATCATTTTACTCTAATTTTTGCAATATGATGTGGGGAGGCTCTTACGGGCTTCCCTTTTTGTTATATGCCATTTCCTTTTTATGCCATAACGCCCTGCTATTGCTTATTGGTTGCCATATAACACGTTTTCTTATCCCATTTTATTTCTCTTCCATCCTGTTTCTACCCTTTGTTTCTTGATAGTGCAATTATCCTGAGTTTATCTGGCGATTACCGTCAATACACCGTATCACAGGTATATCATTCAGTTCCTTTGCCGCAACTTAATTTTCAAAAGTATGACAAACGAACTTACATTCAACGACCTCCCGCAGGTCGTGGCCGAGCTTCGGAATGAGGTAATCGGCATGAAGCAGATGCTCACCTGTCTGCAAAGAGAGAAAGGACAGCGCAATGAGAACACTCATCGCCCCATGTCTGTGGAGGAAGCAGCGGAATATCTGAAGATACCGCTACGTACCCTTTATATGAAATTGGGCAACGGCACCATACCTGCTACCAAGCCAGGCAAGAGATATGTCCTCTATCAGGATGAGCTTGACAAATGGCTGGAGTGCAACCGCAAGAATCCTGTACCGCTAACCGTGGAGGAAGAGAATGCTGCCATACTTGCAGCAAACAGGCGCAAGCCAAACAAAGCGGATTGGAGGTGAGCATGGAGAACAGCACAAAAGAAATCAGTCATGACGTGGCTGTCAGTCTGTGGAAGAATGCCGTTCTCAGCGTGGAGACGGAGTGCGAGCGTCAGCCGGAGGTTATTATGGTGAAAGGTGTTTGTATCGGTACTCTCGGCAATTTCAGCGCATCCACAGGCAAGGCGAAGAACAAGAAGACTTTCAACCTCTCTGCCATTGTCGCCGCCGCCCTGTGCGACCGTCCCGTGCTGTGCTACACAGCCTCGCTCTCCGAAAACAAGCGAAACATCCTCTATGTCGATACGGAACAGAGTGCCTATCACTGCCAAAAGGTGATGAAGCGCATCCTGCGTCTGGCAGGGCTTCCCGAAGACAAGGATTGCGGACAGCTGCAGTTCCTTGCCCTCAGGAAGAACACACCAGAGGAACGCCTCGCCATCATAGATGTAGCCATCAGAAGTACAGAGAATCTCGGTCTTGTCATCATCGACGGTGTGCGTGACCTCATTCACGACATAAACTCCCCTGCAGAATCATCCCTCGTCATCTCCAAGTTGATGCAGTGGACGGACGAGTTCCAGCTGCACCTGCATACCATCCTTCACCAGAACAAGTCGGACGACAATGCCCGAGGGCATGTGGGAACAGAACTCAACAACAAGGCTGAGACTGTCATGCAGGTGGAGAAAGACAAGGCTGACGGCAGCATAAGCGTGGTCGAGGCCGTGCATATCCGCAGCATGGACTTTGAGCCTTTCGCCTTCCACATCAATGAAGAGGCGATGCCGGAACTGATAACAGACTACACACCTTCTGCTGTCTGTGTGGGCAGACCGAAGAAAGAGCCTTTCGACCCATATAAGGAAATCTCAGCAAAGATTCACCTTAATGTGCTGGAACGGGTCTTCACGGTTACCACCTGTTATAACTACGAAGCTTTCTGTAATGCGCTGAAGAACGCTTATCTGGCAGAAGGGGTGAAGCTCAACTACAACAAGGTTGTCGATGTTGTCACCTTCCTTCGCAACAAGCGTATGGTGTTACAGGATGGCAAGAAGAAGTACATCGCCAATCCCGAAGCCCACTATTGAAAGCACATTAAACATTCAAGTTTACTTGACTTTATTCTCAGGGCATACATAAAAGAATTATCTAAAGTGAAACATGAAACAGTAAGAAACAATGAAGAGACTTATTTTCTCAGAAGACATTTTCCACACATTGGCACAAATGGAAGACAAGGAAGCGGGACAGATGGCAAAGGCAATCGCTTGCTATGCGCACGATGGTACACAACCCAAATGGAGCAACACCATACTGATGGCATTGTTTTCCCTATTCAAGAAGCAAATCGACATACAGACTGACTTGGAAGAGAGAAGACGCATCGTCAACAAAGAAAATGCAAAAGGGCGGAACAGGCAGAAGCCAAAGACGGCGAAGACGACACCTCCGATGAGTAAGACTTCCAAAGACAGCGAACCCACAATTATTCCCAGTGAAGAGAGCGAACCGCAGCCAATCGCTGCGGGATACACTCCCTTTGAGCGAATGGTGGCAATCTATCCCAAGGTGGACTCCTCTGAATCCTTTCGCAAGGAATCGCAGGTGCTGTGGGAGTCACTTGGCGAAGAGGAAAGACAGGAAGCCATCGGCTATGCCAGCGAGTTGAAGAACAATCCCGATGAAACAGCAGAAATCGGCTATCTCCGTCAGTTCCTCACCGCCAGACCATGGGAGAGAAAATCCTGTACACCTGACTGATGTATCTGGCACTGCCGTCTTGTCCTCAATCAGGTCATTCATCACTTATTGGGAACACATTACGGAGCATCCTGCCATCAATAATCAGCAAGACAATCATGGCAAGAGACGGAAAGTGTAGTGTACACCGCAATCCGTCTCTTGCCATTTCCGTTTCAGCGTTGGGCTTGCCCATTGTACGGGAAATGCATAGTAGGGGTAGCCTAATACCCCAAACAAAGGAAAATAAAAACATATCAAAGGAAAGAAAAATTCGTAATACACTGTATTATAATGCTTTTACGGTTTCATTATGTTTCGCCAATATTTCATAAAACTTCAATAGTGTGACATTATTTGTGACGTTATTCTAAATGTTTTTTATACCTTTGCACTGTAATAACAACCCAAAGATACTGTTTTATGGCTAAAGCGACACTTTTTCTGGCGAAGAAAGCGAATAAATCCGGTGAACACGCCATATTGGTAAGGTTTGACGTGTCGAGGACGAACCGTCCCCAGTTCAAGACGAATACCCTCGTCCTACCCGAATATTTCGTGGATGGCGAGATAAGGATTCCCACAAGAGGCAAGCTCAACACCGCCCTGCGTGACAGCTTGCGCAAGAAGAAAACGGACTTGGACACTTTCATTGCCTCCATCAATGCCATCATCATAGCGTTGCCGGACGAGGCCTGCACCCGTCAAGACATACTGGAGGTGTATGAGACGGTCAAAACCGTGAGTCCGTCCGAAATCAGCCGTACTACCATCATAGCCAAGAAGAAGGAACAAGCGGAAATCAATGCGGAACTTGTCAGGGAGTTGCAGGAAGCCCGGAAGCCCAACGTGCTGGAATATATCAAAAGGCGTATAGAGGGCATGGAGAACGGCGACATCAAGCGCAAAGGCAACAACTACAAGAAAGGAACGCTGCACGCCTACAAGGTCTCATTGACAGTCCTTGAAGCGTTTGCCAAGTTGCATCCCTTCAACTGGGAAGACATAGACAAGCAGCTCATAGATAAATACGTTCAGTATCAGGAAGAACTCGGCTACATGAAGAAGTCCGTCAACAAACACCTCGCCTCGCTTTCCGCCATGCTCAACGCAGCCTTCAAGGACGGCTATCACTTCAAAACCTCCGTACTGAGCCATTTCCCGAAACTGAACGTGACACGTGAAGACAAGGTGGAGGAAATCTATCTCACGGAAGCCGAATTACAGGCATTGTATGAAATGCCGTTGGAGGATGAAGGCGAGGACATTGCTCGTGACATATTTCTTGTGGGCTGCTATACCAGCCAGCGTTATTCCGACTATTCGCGCATCAGGAAGAGTAATGTCAGTTTCCATGACGGCATAGGCATCGTCACGCTGATACAGCAGAAGACTGACACGGAAGTCTCCATCCCGATATTAAACGACAACCTGATAAGAATATTTGAGAAATACGGCTACGAGCTACCGTTTATAAATAGGGTCTGCTGAATTAATTTCCGGCCACAGACAGAGAGTAGCAGATGTGA
>JAUNOM010000036.1:0-15002 GCA_030531085.1 Prevotellaceae bacterium
AAAGCAGTTTACAACCCGTAGGGCCGTCATCCTGCACGCTACTTGGCTGGTTCAGACTCGCGTCCATTGACCAATATTCCTCACTGCTGCCTCCCGTAGGAGTTTGGACCGTGTCTCAGTTCCAATGTGGGGGACCTTCCTCTCAGAACCCCTACCGATCGTCGCCTTGGTGGGCCGTTACCCCGCCAACAAGCTAATCGGACGCATCCCCATCCGTCACCGCATTCGCTTTACTCCTCCATAATATGCATCCGGAGGAGGCCATCGGGAATTAATCCGCCTTTCGGCGGGCTGTGCCCGAGTGACAGGCAGGTTGGATACGCGTTACTCACCCGTGCGCCGGTCGCCATCAGCGTCAGCAAGCTGACGCCATGCTGCCCCTCGACTTGCATGTGTTAAGCCTGTAGCTAGCGTTCATCCTGAGCCAGGATCAAACTCTCCATTGTATATAATATCACTTTTCACCTCTGCTGTGCGTCATAAGACGTTACAGGGCGATGTTGTCTGATTCTGTCACGGATGTATCCGTCTTCTCCTGTTTGTATAAGAATTGATGGTTCGTCTTATTTACCCATGCCCTCACCTTATCCTTTTGCGAACAAAGCGGGGCACGCTTCTTGTACTACTGTCTCTTCTGTCTATGTAAAGCCGTTCAAAGAACTCGTTTTCTTATCGCTCTCGGGATGCTCCGCGGTGACTTTTCTCTTGTCTCCAAAGGGGCGCTCCTCAAAAGCGAGTGCAAAGGTACACACTTTTTCCCTTTCCACCAAATGTTTTCACAAAAATATTTTGAAAATCTATCCTTTTCTGTAATTATAAACATACTAACTGGAAGATAATACATAAATTTTGGATTATGAATATAATGAAACTGCATCCGGGCTGGTTGGCATCATTTTCCAAGAAGATATGCATTCTATATGCTTTTTATACAAACGGAACACCTAAGCATTATAAGGATGGACACAACTACTCCTATATATAATAAGGTGTAGCCGCTAAACAACCAACATTACAACTGCACGGCGCTTCCTTTGCAGAACTTAACATGACGTATGTCGTGCGCTGTAAAAGATTTCTTATTCACGTGTATTATCTATCAAATTACACTGTAAAAGCATAGAGATTACCTTGTAATATCTATCATTTTGTTTTGCTTAATTATGGTGACTTATGAGTGATGAGTTGCAAGTATTAACAAAACAACTAAAACACCAGACTATCAAACAACTCATAACTAAAAGCAACTCACAACTCATCTCTCACAACTCATAACTAAAACAACGCCCTGTTGGTTTGCTACCTGTAAGTTACAAAAATTCACTAATTTTCACTTTGGGCTTTTATTTTTCAGTATTATAACATTTTTTTGCGTATTATATAGAAAAAATTAGTAATTTTGTGGGCGTGGAGTGGGTGTGGCATGACATCACTGCACACTTCTGCTGCGAGATAATAAGAATAGAGTAATATAAATAATGGTATTTTATGACAAGAGTGATCAAATTGCATCGAGGACTTGACATCCGCCTTGCCGGCAGGGCTGAGGCTGTGAAGTTCCAGGCTGGTGCCTGTGATGAGTACGCCCTTATGCCATCATGCTTTGAGGGTGTCAAGCCCAAGGTGGTGGTCAGGGAGGGTGATACCGTTCTGGCCGGCGATGCGCTGTTCGTTAACAAGGACTTTCCTGAGGTGGGGTTCGCCTCGCCTGTCAGCGGTACTGTGACCCTTGTGGAGCGTGGTGAGCGGCGCAAGGTGCTCAGTGTCCGTGTGAAGGCTGACAGTGGTGTGGCCGGACGTGATTTTGGAGTGAAGGACCCCTCGTCCATGGACGGTGCGCAGGTTAAGGCGGCGCTGCTTGAGGCGGGGCTGTTCGGATACATCAACCAGCTGCCTTACGCCGTGTCCACCAGTCCGGCTGTGGAGCCCAGGGCCATCTTTGTGTCCGCGCTGCGTGATATGCCTCTGGCGGGTGACTTTGAGTATGAGCTGAAGGGACAGGAGAGGGATTTCCAGACGGGACTCACCGCCTTGTCCCGCATTGCGCATACCTATCTGGGCATTGGTGCGGAGCAGACGTCGGCCGCCCTTACTGACGCTAAGGATGTGGAGGTCGTGGCCTTCAAGGGCAAGTGTCCGGCCGGCAATGTCGGGGTGCAGGTTAACAATATAGCGCCTGTGAACAAGGGCGAGGTGGTCTGGACCGTGGACCCTACGGCCGTGATATTCTTCGGAAGGCTGATGAACACGGGGCGTGTGAACCTGATGCGCACTGTGGCTCTGGCCGGCAGTGAGGTGGAGAGTCCTGCGTATGCTGACGTGATGGTTGGCCAGAGGCTTGGCTCCCTGCTTGAGGGCAGGCTGAAGGACGGTGGCACGCGGCGCATTATCTGCGGCAATCCGCTGACGGGAACGGTGACCACGGCCGATGACTTTGTGGGAGCACATACCAGTGAGGTGACGGTGATACCGGAGGGTGACAGTGCCGACGAGATGTTAGGATGGATTATGCCGCGCCTGGGGCAGTTCTCTGTCAGCCGCAGCTACTTCTCATGGCTGTTGGGCAAGAGGGAGTACACGCTGGACGCGAGAGTGAAGGGCGGCGAGCGCCATATCATAATGAGCGGCGAGTATGACAGTGTGCTGCCTATGGACATATACGGCGAGTACCTTATCAAGGCCATCATTACCGGCGACATTGACAAGATGGAGCAGCTGGGCATATATGAGGTCAGTCCGGAGGACTTCGCCCTTGCGGAGTTTGTGGACAGCAGCAAGCTGGAACTGCAGCGCATTGTGCGTCAGGGACTGGATATGCTGCGTAAGGAGAATGCGTGATTATGGGGTTTTTGGTTAGGTGGTTTTAGGTTTTAGGTCTGTCCCCCTGACAGGCAATATAACCGAACAACCAACCCGAAAGACCAAAAACCCACAACCAACAACCAATAAACCAACAAAAACAATGTCTTTTCTAAGGAACTATTTGAACAAGATAAAGCCGAACTTTGAGCCGGGCGGCAGGCTGCAGGCCTTCCGCAGCGTGTTTGACGGCTTTGAGACATTCCTCTATGTGCCTAACACCACGTCCAGGACGGGTGTGAGCATCCATGACGCCATTGACTCCAAGCGCATCATGAGCATCGTTGTCATAGCGCTCTTGCCGGCACTCTTCTTCGGAATGTACAATGTGGGCTATCAGAACTATATGGCGGCAGGGGCCGACGGCACCTTCCTTGAACTGATGGCGTACGGCGCGCTTGCCGTCATGCCAAAGATAATCGTCAGCTACATTGTCGGTCTGGGCATAGAGTTTGCCTGGGCGCAGTGGAAGGGCGAGGAGATACAGGAGGGCTATCTGGTCAGCGGCATCATCATCCCGATGGTGCTGCCCGTGGGCTGTCCGCTGTGGGTCATAGTGCTTGCCGTGGCCTTTGCCGTGATATTCGGCAAGGAGATATTCGGCGGCACGGGCATGAACATCTTCAATGTGGCGCTGCTTGCGCGTGCCTTCCTCTTCTTCTCATACCCTACGGTGATGAGCGGTGACACGGTGTGGGTGAGCACGGGCAGCATTCTGGGTCTGGGCAATGACCTGCCTGACGCCTTCACGGCGGCAACGCCATTGGGCGAGATGGCGCAGGGCGCGGCTCCGACGGCGGCGCTGTGCGACAGTGTTGTGGGACTGATACCGGGCAGCATCGGCGAGACAAGCGTGATAGCCATAGCCCTGGGCGCCGTGATACTGTTATGGACAGGCATAGCCTCATGGAAGACCATGCTCAGCGTCTTTGTAGGCGGCGGAGTGATGGCGGCGGTGTTCAAGGCTACGGGCCAGACACCGGTGGAGTGGTATGAGCACCTGGCGTTGGGAGGCTTCTGCTTCGGCGCCGTGTTCATGGCCACAGACCCTGTGACATCAGCCAGGACAGAGTGCGGCAAGTACATCTACGGCATCATGGTGGGCGCGCTCGCGGTGATAATCCGTGTGATGAACCCCGGATTTGCGGAGGGCATGATGCTTGCCATACTCTTTGGAAACATGATGGCTCCTACGATTGACTACTTCGTGGTGCAGCGTAACATTAACAAAAGAATTAAACGAGGAGCGTAGACAAGACTATGAAGAAATTCAGATGCACAGTATGTGGATACATACACGAGGGCGACAAGGCGCCGGAAAAGTGCCCGCAGTGCCTGCAGTCAGGTGATATCTTTGAGGAGATAACAGACCCACAGGCACAGGACGAGGACAGCGCGCCCGTAAGGAAGAAAGGCCTTAACACAAACTCCAACGCATATATCATAATGTACAGCTGCCTCATGGTGGTGATAGTGGCGTTCCTGCTGGCATACGTCAGCTCCACGCTGAAGCCCATACAGGATGTCAACGTGGCGCTGGACAAGAAGAAGCAGGTGCTCGCCGCGCTGAACATACGCGGCCTGGACAACGGGGCCAGCTCGGAGAAGTATGCCGAGGTGGTGGAGGCCGACGCCATAATAGACGCCGACGGCGGCATTGTGGAGCAGGGCTCCAAGGGTGGCGAGACGGCCGGCTTCAGGCTGAACAGCGCCGACTACAAGGCAGGCCGCCTGGCACTATACATCTGCAACGTGGACGGGGAGCGCAAGTACGTGGTGCCTGTCTACGGAATGGGACTGTGGGGACCTATATGGGGATACATAGCCGTCAACGAGGACGGCCGCACTGTATATGGAGCCTACTTCAACCATGACAGCGAGACGGCAGGACTCGGAGCGGAGATTAAGGACAGCAGGGCATGGCAGGCCAAGTTCGAGGGCAAGACGATATACGACGCCACCGGCACACCGGTACTCAAGGTGCTGAAGAGCGGAGAAATCAAGGACACCGCCACACAGGTGGACGCCATAACGGGAGCCACCCTGACCAGCAACGGCGTGAGCGACATGATGCTGGACGGATTTGCCAAGTACAGTAAGTATCTATTAAAGAAACAATAAGGAAGGAGAACTATGTCACTAATAAGTAACAAACTGAAAGAGGTGTTCCTCAGTCCGCTGAACATCCTCAACCCCGTGCTCGTGCAGGTGCTCGGAATATGCTCGGCACTTGCCGTGACATCACAGCTGAAGCCGTCGCTCGTCATGGGCATAGCCGTGACGGTGATTACAGCCTTCAGCAACCTCATCATCTCCATCATACGCAAGACAGTGCCCACACGCATACGCATCGTGGTGCAGCTGGTGGTGGTGGCCGCCCTCGTGACGATAGTGAGCCAGGTGCTGAAAGCATACGCGTACGATGTGAGCGTGGAGCTGTCGGTATATGTGGGACTCATCATCACCAACTGCATACTGATGGGACGCCTCGAGGCCTTCGCCATGCAGAACAGGCCATGGCACTCGTTCGTGGACGGCTTTGCCAACGGACTCGGCTACGGCATGATACTCGTCATCGTGGGTGCCATGCGCGAGTTCTTCGGACGCGGCTCGCTGTTAGGGTACCAGATAATACCACAGGGAGCGTACGACGCGGGATACATCAACAACGGCACAATGGCTATGCCGGCCATGGCGCTCATCATGATTGGCTGCGTCATCTGGATTCACCGTGCATATTTCTATAAGGAGGAGAAGTAAACTATGGAACACGCAATAAACCTATTCTTCAGGTCCATCTTTGTGGACAACATGATATTCGCGTTCTTCCTCGGCATGTGCTCGTTCCTTGCCGTGTCAAAGAACGTAAAGACATCACTGGGACTCGGAGTGGCCGTGACCTTCGTGCTGTTCGTCACCGTACCGGCCAACTATCTGCTGCAGACAAGGGTCTTGGGTCCCGACTGTCTCATGCCGGGCGTGGACCTCAGCTATCTGGCCTTCATACTCTTCATAGCCGTCATCGCCGGCATAGTGCAGCTGGTGGAGATGGTGGTGGAGCGCTTCTCGCCCGCACTGTACGCCTCACTGGGCATCTTCCTGCCGCTCATAGCCGTGAACTGCGCCATCATGGGCGCCTCGCTCTTCATGCAGCAGCGCATCAACATGGACCCGTCAAGCTCACAGTACCTCGGCAGCGTATGGGATGCGGTAGTATACGCCATAGGCAGCGGACTGGGATGGACACTCGCCATAGTGGCCATGGGAGCCATACGCGAGAAGATGGCATACAGCGACGTGCCGAAACCACTGCAGGGACTGGGCATCAGCTTCATCGTAGTGGGACTGATGGCAATGGCAATGATGTGTTTCTCCGGACTAAAAATATAAATATCACAGCAATATGAACATACCATATATTTTAGCCAGCATAGGAGTATTCCTCATAGTGATACTCGTACTCGTGGTAGTGTTGCTGGTAGCGAAAAGATACCTCAGCCCCAGCGGTAAGGTCACACTCACCGTCAACGGCGACACAAAACTGGAGGTGGAGCAGGGCGGCAGCGTCATGAACACCCTGACGGAGAACGGCATCTACCTGCCGTCAGCCTGCGGAGGAAAGGCAAGCTGCGGACAGTGCAAGCTGCAGATACTGAAGGGAGGCGGAGAGATACTCGACTCAGAGAAGCCGCACTTCACACGCAAGGAGATAAAGGACAACTGGCGCCTGGGATGCCAGGTCAAGGTAAAGGGCGACATGGAGCTGAAGGTGCCGGAAAGCGTCATGGGAGTGAAGGAATGGGAGTGCACCGTGATAGGCAACAGGAACGTGGCCTCATTCATAAAGGAGTTCAAGGTGCAGCTGCCACCGGGAGAGCACATGGACTTCGAGCCAGGATCATACGCGCAGATAGTCATACCCGAATACGACATAGACTACGGCCGCGACATGGACAAGAGCCTCATTGGCGACCTCTACGTGCCCGTATGGGAGAAGTTCGGACTCTTCGGACTGAAGCAGAAGAACGACACACCGACCATCCGCGCATACTCCATGGCAAACTATCCTGACGAGGGAGACATCATAACACTCACCGTCCGCATAGCCACACCGCCATTCAAGCCCAAGGAGCAGGGACCGGGATTCATGGACGTGCCATGCGGCATAGCCTCAACATACATCTTCTCACTGAAGCCGGGCGACAAGGTACGCATGAGCGGACCATACGGAGAGTTCCACCCGCACTACGGCACGGGCCGCGAGATGATATGGGTAGGAGGAGGAGCCGGAATGGCACCGCTGCGCGCACAGATCATGCACCTGCTGAGGACGCTGCACGTCAGGGACCGCGAGATGCACTACTTCTACGGCGCGCGCGGCATAGACGAGGTGTTCTTCATGGAGGACTTCCTCGAGCTGGAGAAGGAGTACCCCAACTTCCACTTCCACCTCGCCCTGGACCGTCCGGACCCCAAGGCCGACAGCCTCGGCGTGAAGTACACACCGGGATTCATAGCACCCGTCATGGGCGACACGTACCTCAAGCAGCATGAGGCGCCAGAGGACATAGAGTACTACCTCTGCGGTCCCCCGATGATGGCGAAGACCGTCCTCGACCTGCTGCACTCACTCGGAGTGGAGGACGACATGATAAGCTTCGATAACTTCGGAGGATAACGGTAAAAAGCCATACACAACCGCCGCGGATATGCCGACACAGGTATGTCCGCGGCGGTTTTTTCATTCTAATATCAAAAAAACTTGCAGAAATCACTTGCAATACAGAAAAAAACAGTAACTTTGCCATTGGTGAGCATAGGCGGTCGTCAAAGTTCTAAAACATATTTATAATTCATAGAACTCACGTTAAGGTACAATGGTTACAATAGATAAAATAGAAATAAAGGGATTCTTTGGAAAAGGTGACTTAGAATGGAATCTTGACCCTGTAGTGAATATACTGGGTGGTAAAAATGGAAGCGGCAAGTCCACTCTGTTTAAACTTTGCTATGCTCTTTTGTCAAGTGACGAGATAGATGAAAAGAGAGACAAACTGTTCTCAACGCTTTTTCAAAAAGCTGTCATAACCTTAAGTAACGGCTGGTCTGTAATATGGAGATGTGAGACAGAAAAGGATGAATACATACTGCGTATGGATGCTTCCAATAAGTTATATAGAACAGACGCTATTGTTGTTCTTGATGAGAATGGAATGGAACGGAAGTTTTCAGAACTGAAGGAACAGACAAAAGTATTTATGATAAACTCCTTTGAGCAATATGCGGCAAAGGCTTCTGGCTACAGTCAACTGACAACTCAGACAATGACAGATCCTACAATGCTTGATCTGATGATTAAAGACCAGATAGATTTACGTAACAAGGACTTCTCTAAGACAATGGAGGACTTTGTAGACTCACCTGACGAGAATGAGGAGGAACGTTCTGTCTATGTACAGACATATAAGAAGATATACGAGTCGCTGGGGCATTTCCTGCAAGGTTATGACAAGCCGTTCAAGAGTACCTTTGATTTCAGCAAAGATGGACAACGCGTAGGAATAGAAGGGTTATCAATGGGTGAGAAACAGATTACGCTGCTACTACTTATGGTGAGTAATACTAATCAGGCTCCATGCATCTTCTTTATGGATGAGCCGGACCTTAGTATGCATATAGACTGGAAGGAAATACTGATTAAAGAGCTCCATGCACTGAATGACAATATGCAGATTATTATTTCAACCCATGCTCCAAGTGTTATTACAGGCTGGCATGACAAAGTGAGGGAAGTGGATCAACTAATAAAGAAGTAAGCAGAGACAATGGCAACACTTGAAAGCGCTTATAATCCGCAATACTCGGAGAATGCCTCCATACTGACAGGTGATTCCGATAGGGTGACAGTAGAGGTGGAGGACAGCATCGATGCGGAGTTCTGGCATGGCCTTTTAAGTGGGCTGTGTCCTCAAAAGAATTTCCATTTTGATCCATACCGCACGGTATTAAAAGAGGATGGAACAGAGCAAAGGGTCAGTGGGAAGTCACGGATAATAGAATCTGCCAAGACATTTAACCAATGGCATATAGGCTGTGTAGACAGTGATTATGACTGGCTTCTCTCTGATTATATCAGGGATGGCAATGCAATCACCGACAACAAGTATCTGATACAGACCTACGCCTATTCCATAGAGAACCTGATGTGTATGTCAAACACATTGGGAGATTTCTGTCAGAATATGACAGAAGAAGCAACAGAGTTTGATTTTATTGATTATATAACAAGACTTTCACAGATAATTTATCCTCTGCTTATATGGTCCGTGTATCTTTATAGCCAAGACAAAAAGACCTTCTCACCCACATCATGGCGTAACATTCTAGTTAACGCAGAGAAAGACGCAGAGAAATCTTTGGCTCTTATAGCAGAGAATACCAGGACAAAAGTTGAAGAACTTGACAAGGACTTTGTGTCAGATATAGAAGAGAAAGACAGGATGGAAGTGAAACTTACAGAAAAAAAGTTATTTAACAGGAATGATGCTTATCTGTTTGTCAGAGGCCATGACCTGTACGACCATCTTGTCAATTCTGTCATTAGTCCTATAATAATGCATCTGCGTGAACAGCATTATGAGAAGCAGAGAGAGTCTGATAATTACCACAAATCCGCTTTACGTGAGTATCAGGCAAAGCAGAAATCTGTTAGAAAACTACTGGCAAAGAATTATCTTTACAAAGGCGACATTTACGACAGTATATCCAGAGATGTGTCCGCTATATGGAAAACAGACTGAAGAACGGAAGCACTAAAAACAACTATGATAGAGAAACATATTACGGCGGCGGAATGCCGGGACATCCGGCTCAGGCAGCTCTATGAGTCCGCCTTTCCCGTGGAGGAGCAGATACCGTGGGATGACCTTATACGGCTGGTGGAGGCCATGCCGCTTGACTTCACGGCCTATTATGCCGGGGACGGCAGCCTGCAGGGCCTCACCATCGTCTACCCACGGCGGTCGTTCAACTGGTTCTGGTACTTCGCCGTGCCAGAGGGACTGCGGGGCAGAGGGATAGGGCAGCAGATACTGTCACGGCTGATGGACAGGTACAGTGGCTCCCCGTGCATACTCGACATGGAGTCGCCGGAACAGGCGTGCGACAATACGGAGCAGCGACGCCGGCGTCATGCGTTCTACCTGCGCAACGGCTTCCGTGACACAGGCGTGGGCCGCTCGTTTGGCGGTGTGGACTACACCATCATGATGATGGGTGCCGGCACGTTCACCATGCAGGACTATGACACTGTCCTCGCTGAGCTGCACTCGTTCTGGGAGTTTTAGTTGTTTGGTGGTTTGGTGGTTTAGTTGTTTGGTTAAGACTGCCCTCATCATTCATAACTCAAGGTTCCTGCATACTCTCAGAAGGGGTGCTGTCTACGTGCAGCCAGAGCCGTGAATATCTGATTTAAAGGTATCTTCCATCATAGCATCAAAAAAGATGCAAAAGTTGTCCACCATACAAAATAATTCTGTAACTTTGCACCATGGAACTAAAGCAATATATAGCCGACGCATTTACTGAGAGTGTTTTTTCTGGGAACCAGGTTGCGGTGTGTCTGCCGGAGAAGCCGCTGGATGCGGAAATGATGCAGAAGATTGCAATAGAGAATAATTTTTCGGAAACGGCCTTTGCCATCAAGACCGAAGAGGGCTATGACCTCAGGTGGTTTGCTCCCGGTGGCGAGGTTGACCTTTGTGGCCATGCTACTCTCGGCACGGCGTTTGTCATCATGACGGAGGTCGAGCCTGAATGCCAGAAGATATACTTCCACACCAAGAGCGGAACACTGACGGTGGAACGGGACGGCAATCTGTTCAAAATGAATTTTCCACAGGCGGAATACCGGAATGTCGAGGTGACTGATGGTATGGAGAAAGCTATCGGCATACGTCCCTCCGAGGCTTATCTCGGACGGGATCTGCTTATGGTGCTTGCTACAGAGGATGATGTCCGAAACATTAAACCGGATATGTCCCTTCTTAAAGAGTTGCCCGGTATGATTCAGGCTGTCACCGCCCGGGGGGAGGAATATGATTGTGTATCACGCATATTCGCCCCTAAGCTGGATATACCCGAAGACCCTGTAACGGGCTCGACACACTGCATGATAACTCCCTATTGGGCAAAGTCCCTTGGCAAGACAACCATAAATGCGTTTCAGGCATCACGCCGGGGCGGAAAGCTCCTTTGCACCGTTTTGCCGAAAGAGAGAATTGAGATCTGTGGCTCGTGCGTGCTCTATTCACGGGATGTGATTGTCATCTGATGTTTTCTTGCATACAAGGCTTCATTGCCTTGACATTCCTGTTCTGTCCTATACCTTCCTCATTGCCTGCATGGGACATTTCCTGACGCATTTTCCACATTCTATGCACAGGCTGTAGTCTATCACTGGGAAACCTTCCGGGTCTTGTGAGACAGCACCTGCCGGGCAGACTTTTATGAGTGGACAAATGTGGTTGTGCGGACATATTCTCTTATCTACTTGTATCATAGCTGTTGTTTTTATCTGCAAATTTACATCAAAAAATGTATTCTACAAAATAGATTTTTTGTATCTTTGCATCGAGAATACCGAACAATATATAAAATAGCATGACATTACAGCAAATGGAATATATTGTGGCGGTTGATAAGTACCGCCATTTTGCAAGAGCCGCAGAATCGTGCGGTGTATCACAGTCCACTCTGTCATCACTTGTCCAGAAGCTGGAGCTTGAACTTGATGTGACTATATTCGACCGCAACAGCCACCCTGTAAAGCCTACGGCGGTGGGCGAGGAAATAATACACCGCGTGCAGAGGGTGCTGTTCAACGCCGCACAGGTCCGGGAACTGGTATCCGCGCGAAAGGGGGAATCTGTCGGCAAGGTCTCGCTTGGCATCATCTCCACTGTCGCTCCCTATCTGTTACCCAAAATGTTCAAGTACCTGTCCGTGAATCATCCGGACATACAGCTGCACGTTGAGGAGGCACGGGGGGCTACCATCATCTCACAGCTTGAACGGGGTGAGCTTGATGTGGCACTTTTGGCTACACCGCTTAACAACAGTGAGTTACTGGAGATTCCCGTCTACAGGGAACGCCTGATGGCATACGTGTCTCCCGAGGCATCAATACATAATGAGGAGAGTCTGCATACTGGTCTGCTTCCCGTTGAAGGTGTGTGGGTGCTCCGGGAGGAGTACTGTCCCAACCATGGTGTCTTCCCTTTCTGCAACAAGATATTGGGCAGGCAGGCCATCTACGAGGCCGGAAGCGTGGAGACTCTCATCAGGATAGTGGATGAAAACGGTGGATATGCCATCATACCGGAGCTTCACGTGCCCCTCCTGAAAATGTGCCAGCAGGCCAATGTGCGTGCACTTACTGACCCGGAACCTACCCGCGAGATAGCCTTTGTGGTACACCGCAACTTTGTGCGCGAGAGGCTGCTCAACATCCTTGCCGATGCCATCAAGACTATCATTCCCGAGACTATGGTCAACCAGCGGATTAAGAAGTTCCCGATAGTCATATAATCGACATAACCGATGCGCATATCTATTACATCGTTTGTGTCTATGCGATTAATTGTATAACTTTGCAGAGAGAAAATCAAAACAAACAATAAACCGCATGGCACAAAAACAATTTTTCCGTTCCCTACCCCGAAAGAGCTTTCCACTGTATTGGATTCTGTTGGCATATCTCATAGCAGGCTACTTCTATCCGGTTGTCGGCTTCCTTGCCATAATCTGCATGATAGCCCCAGTGGCATTTGCCGCGCGCAAAGGACGCTGGTGGTGTGGAAACGCCTGTCCGAGAGGCAGTCTGTATGACAATGTCCTGGCAAGGTATTCTCCTCACAAACCCATCCCGTCATTTGTACGTACCAGGGGCTTCCGCATCTTCATGGTTATGTTCATCTTCACCATGTTCGGCACGCAGATGTACCGCGCATGGGGCGACTGGAACGCCATGGGCCGTGTGTTCTGGACCATCATCCTGGTCACCACCATTGTCGGTGTTATCCTCTCGTTTGTCTATGCGCCACGCACATGGTGCTCGTTCTGCCCAATGGGTACACTGTCGTCATGGGTAACGCCAGGCCGCGGCAGGCTCCCTGCACACTACCGGCGCATATTCGTTGGCGAGAGGTGCACCACCCGTTGCAGACTCTGTTCCGCCGTGTGCCCAATGCAACTGAAGCCTTATGAAAGCAGGAATGACGCGGAGGGATTTCTTCATCCCGACTGTCTAAAGTGCGGACGCTGCACATCAGGCTGTCCACTGAAAGTACCTGAATTGAGTTATAAGTGATTAGTTATTAATTATGAGTTGTGAATTATGAGTTATTAATCACTCATCACTAATAATTCATCACTCACAACTAAAACAATAACCAATAAAAAAAAAAATTTATGATGAAAATTGCCATTCCGACCAGAGAGAACATGGTTGACAACCATTTCGGTCACTGCGAGTTTTACACAATCCTGACAATAGGGCAGGACAAGAGCATCCAGAACAGTGAGACCATCCCCTCGCCCGAAGGATGCGGATGCAAGTCTAACATTGCCGAAGTACTGGAGAAGGCCGGTGTCAGCGTAATGCTGGCAGGAAACATGGGACAAGGCGCCTTTAATGTCCTCACAGCCCATCATATAAGAGTGATAAGAGGCTGCTCCGGAAATATCCAGAATGCCGTAACCGCTTATCTGAACGGGGAGATAACAGACTCCGGCATAGGCTGCTCATCCCATGAACATCATCATCAGTGTGGGATGTAGGGATGGTTTTTGGTTTTAGGTTGAAGGTTGAAGGTTGAAGTTTGTGAGTTATAACCCACAACCAAAAATCCACAAAAGAACCCATAACCTAAAACAAATAACCTCCAACCAATAACCCCATAACCCACAACCAAAAACCCACAACCTCTCCCATTTTCTTGCCAGTATGAAAATAATATAGTAAATTTGCAGTGGACAAATAACAATAACATAACACACAGTGAAGAAACTCCTTTTAATACGCTTCTCCGCCCTTGGCGATGTGGCTATGCTGGCACCTATTGTCAAGGAAGCCGCCACCGCACTGCCCGACATAGAGTTCACAGTACTCTCCAAACCCTTCTGCGCCCCACTGTTCCAGGGTCTGGCACCCAACGTGCGCTTCCGCGGCGCCGACATCAAGGGTGACTACCACGGCATCAGCGGCCTGGGCCGCCTGTACCATGAGCTGAAGGCAGAACATTATGACTACGTGGCCGATATGCACGGTGTGCTGCGCACACACTACCTCACCCTCCGCCTGTGCCTGTCAGGGCACAAGGTGGCACGCATCAACAAGCGGAGGGCGGAACGGAGAGCCCTGACAGCATCGGGAGAGAAGAAGCGCATGAGGCAGCTGTGCACATCATTCGACAAATACCGTGAGGTGCTGCGCGCCCTGCCCATCCCCGGCAAGGAGAGACTGGACAGCCTGCATGACCGCGGCGGACAGAAGGGCAGCGTGATATCCTTTGACAATGTGGACCCCACAGTATGCCGTATGCTTGCCATGGCACCGGACGGAGCACGGCGCATAGGCATAGCACCGTTCGCAGCGCACAAAGGCAAGATATATCCACTGGAGAAGATGGAGCAGGTCATAGAGACAATAACAGCCGAGGACAGTTCCGCACACATATACCTCTTTGGCGGAGGCGGGGCAGAACGCGACATGATGATGCGCTGGCAGCAACGCTGGCAGGGCCGCGTCACGGCAGCATCGCCCGCATTAGGCTCCATGAGCAGCGAGCTGCAGCTGATGTCACGCCTCGACGTGATGCTGTCCATGGACTCCGCCAATATGCACCTGGCCAGTCTTGTAGGCACCAGAGTGGTGAGCCTGTGGGGCGCCACACACCCATACGCCGGCTTCTTAGGCT
The DNA here is from genome assembly GCA_030531085.1 of Prevotellaceae bacterium. GTDB lineage: Bacteria > Bacteroidota > Bacteroidia > Bacteroidales > Bacteroidaceae > Prevotella. The sequence continues at coordinate 14,838 of JAUNOM010000036.1, forward strand.
GGGGACAGAGCCTCAGCGACTGTGTGCAGATCCCCCTGGACTGCCGTCCCTGCTCCATATTCGGCAACAAGCCGTGCCACCGTGGAGACTTCGCCTGCATGAACGGCATAACACCGCGCAGCGTAGCTGGGGTAGTGATGAGTTATTAGTTATGAATTATGAGTG
>JAUNOM010000036.1:15019-21048 GCA_030531085.1 Prevotellaceae bacterium
AATCACTCAGTAATCTCTATCAAATTACCCAGTAAAAGCTATCAAATCACAGTGTAATCTCTATGCTTTTACAAGGTAATTTGATAGCTTTTGTTGGGTTAGAAAAAACAGTGTTGCTTGTTTAACTAAACGAGGATGTCTTAATTGATAGATAATGTGGAAAGGAAAAGAAAGTCTATGCAATTAATTTACAGATGTGTTTTTACAATCAAAAAATCCAAGGAGACATAGCCTTTATTGTTAAATACGGTTAATTTTAAGGTTCGTATATATAAATAAGACAAAAAACTTTGTACCTTTGCAAGATAATGTATGCGGTTGAATCCGCATTGGAATGACATCCGCAGGAACACGTATTCATTTCTGCTACCCTCTAAATGTGGGAAATATAGACAGAATACACAGGTTAAATAAAATTATTGAAAGTAAGAAACAGACATTAAAGACGCTAAGAAACGCATAGGGCTTATTTGCGAAAGCAAACCCATTAGAGAGTGCAATGAGGCAAAAACCTCTAAATATTAACTCGGCGTTTCCGTTCTGACAACTTGAATAAGGACATATAGATATATTGAGCTTTTAGCTCTTGTTCTCTTAACTTTGAATACCGCCAATCATTCATCCACGAGAACAAGCAACTGGAGGTTCACGCTTATTAGGCGTGAGCCATTCTGTGCTTGTTAGTCGTGAAGGTCACTTGGCGGTAACCTAAAGTTAAGACAAGCGTTAGAATGGTTGCACGCCTCTTTCTATTTTATTCATGTTACTGCCTTTATTTAGGCATATAGTGAACGATATTAGGATAAACAGGTGCCTTGCTTGTGCAGTAACATTCATGATTTTCTTATCGGCTCTTCCTCTTCATGGAACAGAAGTAACTCAGTCTGGGGTAAGGTATGAAGTGAATGGGTCATCCGCAAAAGTGTTAGGACCTACCTCAAAGAACGTTAGTACGATAACAATACAAAGTTTTATTCAAAGAAACATCAAAGTCACCGACATCGCAGATGAGGCATTTAAGGGGTGCACTTCACTGGAATTTCGCAGACTTAATCATTCCATCACTAAAATTGGAAAGGAGGCATTTTCCGGATGTCTGTCCCTGACAAGCATTCAACTGCCCAACTTTCTGGATAATTTAGGTTATGGAGCATTCAGCTATTGCGATAACCTGGAAGCAGTTTCAATTGGACGCGTGAATGATAAATTCACCTCGGCAGATGGGGTGTTGTACAATAAAGACAAGACAAGTGTTTGGATATGGCCAGGGGCAAAGAAAGAAGTAGTAATCCAAGAAGGTGTTACTAACATTGAGGACAAAAGTTTCCAGGGAAATAAACAGATTGTAAGAGTTACTCTTCCCGAAAGCATAAAAAGCATAGGTGCTTATGCGTTTGCTGATTGTCCGGTACTGGAGCAAGTGGATTTTCCATCCTCTTTGAATAGAATAGGTGAATATGCATTTTATAATTGCAGCTCACTGAAAGAAGTTTCTCTTCCTGTCAATATCTGGTCTATCGATCGTTTTGCGTTTAGTGGGTGCTGTCGGATAACATCTGTCAATATTCCGGCATCTCTTTACAATATAGAGGAAGGGGTGTTTGCCAATTGTTCTAATCTTAAGTCTATTGAAGTTGATTCTGAAAATCCAAGCTATGCTTCCAATGATGGGCTATTATTTAACAAGTATTTCAGCTGGCTACACCAATGTCCCGGAGGTAAAGATAAAGTTTCTCTTCCGGAAAGCACTATTACTATTTCCTCATACGCATTTGATGGCTGTAAACTGATTGAGGAAGTGAAATTGCCTAATAAAGTAAAAAATATAAGGACAATGGCATTTAGGAATTGCAAGAACCTTTATTCCATCACCATCCCTTCTTCTGTCACCAGTATAGAAGCAAAAACTTTTGTTGGCTGTCCTATAATTGAAGAGGTTTATTGTTGTTGGCAGACGCCGATTGGAACATATACAGACATTTTTGATACGCAGGTATATGAAAATGCCATATTGTATTATCCTGAGGGGTACCTGTCTGGTTATCAAAGTAAAGATTGCTGGAAGAATTTCTTATTAATGCACCCATTCGATTATTCGGATTTTTCTGGAGTAGAATTTATCGATGCTCCTGAACGGGATAAGAAGATAATAGGCATCTATGACATTCAAGGTCATAGTATTCCGTCTGATTATAAAGGCATCAGAATCATCAACTATTCTGATGGCACAGTGCGTAAGCTATTAAGTAAGTAAATCAACCAACTTTCACCATCCAATTACGAATGAATAGAGTAGGAGGTAAACACAAATGATAAGTGTTTAGAAAGGAGGATTATTCGGAGGGCACAGAAAAAGTAAGCACTTTTTTCAGTGCCCTCTTTTCTCGCACGCTTTTCTTATTATTATTTACAGTATTGCAGTGGTTTGGTGGTTTAGTTATTTAGTTGTCTGGTGAGAAGCTTTTTTAAACTCATCACTCATAATTCATCACTCACTCATCGGCTCTGCCGCTTTGCTTGCAAAGAACTAAAAACTCCCCACTCTCATACGCTTTCCATCGAAACATACCTTAACAGACACTCATTTATAAATGTAAGTCCCTGAACCAACACATTTTGTCTTTCCCGATGGCAGATACACTTTTGCTGTAGTATTTGGGGGCACGGTTACAGTCAGACTTATTTTGCCGGCAACCCGTTGCCAGCAGCTCCTTATTACTCCATAGGGAGACGGATGACTTGCAGAAACACCATTGAGTGCGGATACGGAGTAGTCGGGCATGATGATTATCTTTTTGAATCCCGGCCCATCGGGACGTATTCCTGCAAGACACTCGTAGCACCATATAAGCAGATCGCCAAGCAGCATCACGTGGTTTCCACTATTCATCGACGGATTTGCAGTGTCGCCATTCCACAGTTCCCATATTGTAGTGGCTCCACGCCTTACCATATACCCCCATCCTGGATAAGTGTCCACAGTAGCCATACGGTAGGCTATATCACCATGACCAGAGTTTGACAAATATCTCATAAGCCATTGTATTCCTATGACTCCGGCACTGACATGACAGCCGTTCCTGTCCACGATTGTGGCTATAAGACTGTCTTCAACGGCTGTCTGCTTGCCGGCAGGTATGATGTCCATCGCCAGTGGCAGAAGGTTTGCTGTGACAGTGCCATTGGAATATTTACCGTTAACGAGAAACTTGTCGTTAAGTGCCTGCCTTGAGATTGCAGCCTCATCCGCAAAATACTTCTCGTCATCAGTGTAGCCGAACTTACCGGCATAATATTTCATCATGTTGCAGATGTATGAATAATAGGCTGTGGAGATAAGTTGTCCGTCAGTCTTGCGGGCAGGCTCCTTACTGTGAACAAGCGATGGTGACTCTGGCGGCACACACCAGTCACCATACCTGTCATAGGTTACGAGTCCACCGTCGTAATGCTTCTGGCGCACCAGCTTCATAAATCTCCTTATCGCACTGTAGCTGTTCTGCATAGGGCGTAAGTCACCATACTGACGGTAGAGCATATCACATGAGAAAGGCAGTGCGGCAGGCCAGGTGACATTGCCGTTGTAGAGCCGCCAATAGGCTGGTGACACATCACTGATATTGCCGTCAGGACGCTGCGAGTCGCAAATGTCATTTATCCACTTGGCATACAGTGCATGGTTGTTCATCAGATAACTCTCACCAATACATCCAACAGTGCGGTCGCCGAGCCACGGCATACGCTCATCACGTTGTGGGCAGTCAATGGGCATACCCTTATAATTGCTGCGTATTCCCCTGCGCGCATTATCCATAATGCTGTTGAGAATATTGTTTCCACTGCCGTCCATGACTTTACAGTCCGTGCCGGCATCCTCCATACGGTCGGCTATCAACTCCCTTGTTATGTCTTTGAGACATAAGTTCTCTGCTCCTGTAATCTCTATATATCTGAATCCGTAAAATGTGAACTCTGGCACATAATCATTCTGTTTCCCATTACATATATAGGTGGCTGTGGCCTGTGCCCCACGCAGATTGTCGACATATAACGCGCTGTCACCATCCTTGAGCAGTTCGGAATGCCGTATGCAGACAGTGTCGCCATTGTTGCCGTGGTAAGAAAGGCGTATGCGGCCTGCACCGTTGGTGCCGAAGTCTGCGATATAGCGTCCATGGTATTTAGTGAGTTTCACAGGATTTGCAGTTTCATAAACGCGCATATTCGGAGCTAAGCCTCCCCGTAGGGTTCCGCCTGGACGGTTTACAATGGAGGCATTTTCCCATGCACTGTCATCGTATCCATAGCTGGTCCAGTTGCCAAGTTCCTTTGTTGCGTCATAACATTCGCCATCGTAGCCAGACGCTTTACGTATTGGACCGTTGGCTGTCAGTTTCCATGTGGTGTCAGTCACAATTACCTCGCTGCTGCCGTCAGAGTATTCTACAATGAGGTTTGCAATCAGCTTTGGAAGTCCATAGGATACCCGGACATTGGTTTGGTAGTTCTGCACCATTCCCGTGTAGTGCCCTCCTGCAAGAACCACTCCTATTGCATTCTCGCCGCTTAAGTACGAGGTCACGTCATAGGTATCGTATGCCACTGTCGCATTATATTCTGTCGGCAGTGGAGTCAGAACATCCTCACCGATGCGTTTCCCGTTGATAAAAAGCAGATAGTTGCCAAGTCCTGAAATGTGGATTGTAGCTTTCCTCACAGTCTTACCTATCCTGAAAGTCTTTCTCAGATAACGTGCGGCCAATACACTGTGGCGGTCAAGCGTCTCGTTCCCCATGAGCGAGTCTGTGCCAATCCATTCCCCCCGCCAGTTCCCTGCATCAAGCAGGCCTGTGCTCCAATGAGCCTCCGCACTCGACACGGCCTTACCTTTATTGGTGGTGACAAAGACTTTCCAATAATACGTATGACTGGGCAATAATGTCGAGCCGTTGTATTCAACCCATTGCGAGTCACCGGAGCGCACAGTGCCGCTGTCCCACATATCACCAGTGTTCTTCGCGAGCTTGTCGCGAGACGACGCCACTATAATCCTATATGATTTCTGCACGACGTTTCTCCCGTCTGATACGATTTGCCAGCCAAAGCGTGGTTTATCCGCATCAAGCCCCGATGCCTCCATGCGGCCTTCTGTTGTAAGATGTGTCAGGGTGGCGGCAGCCCTCACCTCCATGCAACAAAGCAGTATGATTACAAGTGTGTTGAATATCCTGTTCATTTCCTTATGATGTTTTTTTAATATGGTCTGAGTGTCATTCTGTCTATAGACGGCATACGTCCCCGGTCGTTGACAAGGCGTACGGTGTTGTTTCCTGGATTAAGCGTCACATTCACGTTTACGCTCTGCACATCGTTTGACTTGCCTACTTTAATCTTTTTTCCCTGAGTATTATTCACACGTACTATAAACTCCATCTCGCTGTCAGAGACAATGTCAAGAGTCGCAATATATTGGCCGCCATTTCTGGAATACACGTTGCGCCATTGCAGGTCGTTGCGCGGTGAAGAGCCAAGGTTGCTTATTTTTATGCTTCCGGAGCATCTGTCATCTTTTTCCATAACAGGTGTGCCCACGGCAAGTGGATTGTACAACTCCTGATAGGCTGTTAAGTAGGCTGTCTCCGCCTCATATATTCTACGCTCGTTTCTAATTCTTGCCTTGGCTCTGTACACCTTCACACCGTGGGCCGGCACTGATACAGAGACGCTGTCGGTAAATGTCCCGATATCTTTCTTGAGCATAAGGTCTCTAAGGCTTACCTTTCCTCCCAAATCAATGTCAGAGAAACGCATAACAACGTTTCGTGGCGTGTCCTCCGGATTATATAGAGCCACAGCGCGCACAGTGCCGTTCTCCTTCTCTATATCCTTTACAAGAATATATGCTCCTCCCTGTCTGTCAACCACATACGCCTGCTTGCCCAACGGGTCCTGGTTAAGGGATATCAGGTCCTTGTTTGGGCTCACCTGAAAAAGTGTGTGGATTAAGCATACAATCTTGTTAGTCTGAA
>JAUNOM010000009.1 GCA_030531085.1 Prevotellaceae bacterium
ATTGTTTTACAGGAAGAAAACAGGCATAAATAATGTCTGTTCCCAATGTCCTTGGAGTATGGTGTAATATGTGATAAGTATGGTACGAATATAAAAGGAACAACTATATTATTATAAATAAAACATTCAGAATATGAATGCTGGACTTAAAATATTATTATTGTCGTTGGGCATGATGTTTGGTACGTTAGAATCCTATTCGCAGACTGTGGCTGTGAAGAGCAATCTGTTGGATGCGGCCATACGTGATGTCAACGCAGGTGTGGAGGTAGGGATAGCGCCGAAATGGACGCTTGATGTGCCTGTAAGTCTAAATGGATGGGAACTGAGTCATGGCCGACGCTGGAAGCACTGGTATGTGCAGCCCGGTGTCAGGTATTGGTTTTGTGACCGTTTCGCAGGACATTTTGTAGGTGGACATCTGCATGGCGGACAGTTTAATATAGGTGGTTTCGACGGGAAGATAAACCTCTTGGGCACTGACTTCCGCAAACTGAAGGACACTCGCTTTCAAGGATGGTTCATAGGCGGTGGCGTCAGCTATGGGTATGCATGGCTTCTGGACCGGCACTGGAACGTGGAGGGCGAGATAGGTGTCGGATATTCCTACACATATTATGACCAGTACAGGTGTGTAGGCTGTGGAAAGAAGATAAAGTCCGGCAAGTCACATAATTATGTGGGGCCCACAAAGGCGGCCATAAATGTTGTATATCTCTTTTAATAACACAAAGGATGGTAATGAACAAGATTATATTTACATTGATGTCTGTCATGATGTCCTCCGCAGGCATTCATGCCAAGGATGTGGTGGACAATGTGTCTGTCAGTTCCTTGCAGATGGAACGTGAGGGACGTTATCTCTCTGTCAGCATGAATATGGGGCTGGACAGCCTTTATGTGGCCTCAAACCAGTGCGTGCTCCTTACACCCTGGATCGTGAACGGCACGGACTCTGCCGCCATGCCCGCAGTGGCTGTATACGGACGCCGCAGATATTACTACTATCTGCGTAACAATGGCGAGGCGATGATGTCGGGAGAGGGGGAGAAGTCGTATATGGCTGCGGAGAAACCCGACACCGTGGGATATCATGAGCTGCTGCCATACCGGGATTGGATGGATGGTGCCACGCTCAAGTTGAGGCGTGTGGATGAGGGATGCTGCCGTAAGGTGCTGCTGAACGAGTGTGGACGGCTGGGCAAATACAGTGAGAAGTTTTTCCCGGACCTGGTGTATATGACGCCCGAGGGAACCATGGAGAAGCGGCGAACGCTTGAGGGAAGGGCGTATATAGACTTCCCTGTGGACGAGACCATCATATATCCCGATTACCGCAAGAACACTGCGGAGCTGGCGGCCATACGCGCCACCATTGACAGTGTGCGTTATGACCGTGATGCCAAGATAGACACTGTGTGGCTGAAAGGCTATGCGTCGCCTGAGAGTCCGTATAGTCACAACACGGAATTGGCCATTGGGCGTACAAAGGCATTGAGGGAATACCTGCAGCAGCTGTATCATTTCGACGGAGTGGCCATGCTTACGGCCCATGAACCGGAGGACTGGGAGGGACTTCGCAGGTTTGTGGAGAACTCAAACCTTACACACCGCATGGAAATACTGGAGCTTATAGCGACAGACATGAACCCCGACGCGAAGGAGGAAAGGATAAAGCGGCTGTATCCCGAGGACTATAAGTTCATGTTGACGCACTTTTACCCCGCGTTGCGACACACTGACTACAGGGTTTCATACGTGATAAGGTCGTATAACGATCCTGTGCAGATACTGGAGGTGATGAGGAAGCAGCCGCAGAAGCTGAGTCAGAACGAGTTTTATGTGGCGGCAGGAACGCTAAAGCCAGGCACGGACGAGTTCACAGAGGTGTTTGAGACCGCCGTGAAGATGTTCCCTGATGACAAGGCGGCAAACCTCAATGCGGCAAATGCCGCCATGAGGCGCGGAGACCTGGACGGAGCGGAGAGGTATCTGCGTAAGGCTGGGGACTCGCCCGAGGCCTTGTATGCAAGGGGAGCGCTGGCAATATGCAGGAAGGACTATGACACCGCCGTGAGATTTCTTACAGCGGCTAAGGAAGCCGGTTTGAAAGAGGCGGAGAAGACATTGCAGGAATTACATAATAGAATTAACTAAATAAAATTTTAAGAAATGAAAAAATCCTTATTCTTCGTGCCATTATTCATGGCCGCATTTGCAAGTTGCACTAATGAGGATACGGTCAGTGAGCCAGTTGCTGAAACTGGGACCAGTTTCCTCTCTGTTAATTTGGTAAACACACCTTCTATGGGTACCCGTGCCACAGAAGATGCAGAGAATTATGAAGACGGTACCGCAACAGAAAACGATGTCAAATCTATCCGTTTCTATTTCTTTGACAAAGATAAGAAAGCCGTTAAGGTTAAGGGCAATGGTACATTGAGCCATCTTGACCTGCCTTCCACTGATGGAAGTACAATTGAGACAGGAGAAGGAAGCTCTCCTAATGTGGAGAAGACCATCAACGCAACCCTTGTCATAGAAACACCGAAGGGCGATAATATCCCTACTTCCATCATTGCAGTGCTGAACCCGACCGAGAATCTTAAAAAAGCTGACATAACCTCTATCGATGATCTTAACGAGCAGATTGAGGCATATAACAAGAATGGTGGCTTTGTGATGTCAAACTCTGTATATGCCAAGGGCGCAGGTGAAAATGTAAGTAAGATGGAGGAGGTAAGTGTCGCCGGACATCTTTATGAGAACAGAGAGACCGCGCTGAGTAATCCTGTAGACATCTATGTGGAGCGTGTGCTTGCAAAGGTACGTGTGCATAACGGTCTTACGCCTGTAGAGGGTAAGGACGGCATATATTCTACAGGTGTGGACAAATATAATAATGCTTATACTTATGGTGGCAAGACCATCTATGTCAAGTTCCTCGGTTGGAACGTCACAGCCACAGCGGATAAGTCACGTCTGATGAAGGAGATAAATCCAGCTTGGGCTGATAACCTTTTCGGCAGTGAGGCATGGAACTATTCACCGTATTTCCGTTCTTTCTGGGCTGTAAATCCTACTGGTGTAGAATATAACTATTTTGCATTCAATAAGGGAGATGATGAAAAAGGTGCGAATTGCTTGCCGTTAGTGAGCGGCACAGACAAGACTGCCTATTCATACACATACGTTCAGGAGAATGCCGCCAAGGATTATACAACTGGAGCGAATGCGGATACACCTACACAGGTTATCATCGCTGCACAGCTTGTGGACGAGAATGGTAATGCTATGGAGTTTGCGGAATGGGCTGGCATAAAGTACAGCATAGAAGACCTGAAGACTGCCATGCTGGCACAGTCAAACCTTTACAGAAAGGTTGTAACAGAGACCGAGACGAAGTATGAACCTATAACGGTTGATGACGTGGAGCTGAAGACCGCTACAGCGGCCGAATATGTTCCTGAGACTGGGGCACCCCGCAGGTATAGAACTTACCTAAAGCTTATAGAAGGAAAGGAAAGTGAGACGTGGACCAGTGGTAATGAGGAGGGCGCTTCAACGGTGGATGCTAATACCGTGCTGCAGAACCTTGGTAGCGCAAAGGTATGGAAGAGTGGTTATACTTACTATTACTTCCCAATCCAGCACCTTGCTACTCCTCCGATGACAGATGATGTTGTGAATACGGGTGCATACGGCGTAGTGCGTAACCACCTGTATGATGCGAACATTACCACTCTTGCAGGCCTTGGAACACCAGTGTATGATCCTGAAGAGACAATATATCCCGAGAAGCCGGAGGTTGATGAGACATACATTGCGGCAAAGATTAACATTCTGTCATGGCGTCTTGTTAAGCAGAATATCAGTCTGGACTGGAAATAACAATATAAGGATCTGACAGCATTTATCCGCTTTTTCCGACAGCAAAGATAAGTGATATGTAAGAAAGGAAGAATGCGGACGTGGTGACATACTGTGTGTGATGTCACGGTCCGCATTCTTTTATAATTAAAATAAGCAAGTAATACAACGGCATGAAGATACTACAGCATTTCAATACTCATACGCTGATGGCGGTTATGGTGATGTTTCTGTTCCTGTTTACATCGTGTAACGGTTTCGTATACGATGAGGAGGGGGACTGTTCTGTGACTTACAGCCTGAAGTTCCGCTATGACATGAACTTGAAGTGGGCTGACGCATTTGCCAATGAGGTCAAGTCTGTGTGCCTGTATGCCTTTGATGAAGATGGAGTGCTTGTGTGGAAGAACTCCGAGGTCGGTGCTGTGCTGGCGCAGCCTGATTATTCCATGAACCTTGATCTGCCTGCCGGGCACTACAGACTGCTGGCATGGTGCGGACTGGAGAATGGAAAGGAAAGGGAGTCGTTTGAGGTGCCGGAGACAACAGTGGGCGTGACACGCATTGAAGATGTCACTTGCCGGATGAATGTTGACGAGGGAGAGGATGGCATGGCTCACAGTGACAGGTATCTGGACTTCCTGTTTCACGGTGTTATAGATGTGGACCTGCCCGAGGATGTTGACGGCGGACACTATACCTATATAATGCCGTTGGTGAAGAATACCAACCACATTAGGATCATATTACAGCAGCTGTCGGGCGAGGACCTTGATGTGGATGATTTCAATTTCAAGATAGAGGATAGCAATGGCTTCATGGCCAGTGATAACAGTTTGTTGGGTGACAACAGGATGGTGATGTACCGGCCGTGGGCGGTTACATCAGGCACTGCGGGAGTAGGTAAGGATGACGTATCTCCGCACAGCCGCGCCATAGTGAATGTTAATGGCGTCATAGCGGACTTCTCTGTCGGCAGGATGATGGATGGACATTACAGGAGTATGTATCTCACCATCACCAATAAGGACGGAGAGTTGGTGGCGAAAGTGCCGGTGATAGACTATGCTCTGTTGTCAAAGGAGTACTATGAGGAGGCTTACGGCCACAGAATGAGTAATCAGGAGTTTCTGGACCGTGAGGATGAGTATGTGCTTACGTTCTTCCTGGACAGCAACAGGAAGTGGAACAGCACTTCAATACTTATACATTCATGGAGAATAGTGCTTCATAACGTGGATCTCAATGGGTAACAATATATAAGAATCATTTAGAAGAGAACGGACGCTTACTTAATTTTGGTTTTGGATTTATGAATTTCCTCCGACATATATGTTGCAGGTCATACTCATTGGTGTTAGCGGCAATGGCGTTGTTTGTTGTCCCGGTGCTGGTTTCGTGTGCATCGGACTATGACACTGTTGTGCAGGATACATCAGAAGAGGATGGCTTGATGAGCCTCTGCCTGACAATAAGCACGGGCGGTGATGCTGTGTCGGATGATAATGAGGCCAGTGTCTTTGCAGGCACACCTGCCGATGGCGAGTATATGCCAGGAGAAGGCTTTGAGAATTATATACAGTTTGTTGGCGAACAGCGCGATTTCAGAGTCTACCTTGTTAATGAGACTGATGATAAGGTGTTGCGTGTGTTGGACAATCCCATGGTACGCCCTCTGGGTGCGAATGGCAAACAGTACCGTCTGGATATGCTTGTGACATCGGATGAGGTGCGGAATTACCTGAGTGACGGTAGCATAAAGATTATGATGCTGGCCAATTGGCGCCGTTATCCAGAGAATGTGGTGGGACGCACTGTTAGTGATATTGTGAAGGACCCTGCGTCTGTGTTTGGCTATACACCGTTCGGTGGCAGGCTTACTGTGGAGAACCGCATTCCGATGTTTGGCATTAGAAGGTTTGATAATGTAAAGGTAGAGGAAGGAGGCGTGCAGGAGCTGGGAATGCTGAATATGCTGAGGGCTTTTGCAAAGATAGAGATTGTGGACAAGAACATAGATAATGCCGACGCGCCGAAGATAGAGAAGGCGGAACTTGTGCGTTATACCAATAGTGCCGCTATGGCACCGTATGGTGTTACAGACCAGAACGGCTATGTTTTTGGTACATGGACTCTGGATTATGGTGGACTCTCTGTTCCAGAGGGTGCAACTGTTAATGAGAGTGCGGCCTCATTGGTGAGACTTTCGGAAGAGCCCTCCTCCTATATTATATACTGTCCGGAATATAAGAATACAGGTGAGGGCGTTACTCCATCGGGTATACGTGTGACTTATAGTGACGGTGTCACGTATATGGTGGAGTTTAAGAACTATGGTACACTGCCCGGTATGGCAAAGGATGAGATATTCGATATAAAACGTAATAACTGGTATTCATTCGCGCTGAAACGGGAGCAGGGTATGCTGGACATCGAGGTGGATGTCCAGCCGTATGCATCGTGTTCCATGAACGCTCCGCTGGGAGTGCAGCTTGATGAGATGGGTGATATGATAGTGCACAAGGAGGAGGATCCTGATAATCCGGGACAACTGAAGCTCCCTGATGCCTTTAAAGAATATCTCTCAACCCACAACAAGACATTGCCGCCCTTTGAGTATCATGATGAGCTTGGAGACTATTATGTCATTCACTTGGGCGTGGACGGCACGATGGCAGGCTCGGAGGTGTGGCTCAAGGATAATGCCGGATGCCGTGTCATGAGTGATTTCAACGGAAAGGATGACACACCGAATTGTAGCACACGGCGGGTGCTGCAGTATTCCGGAACAGATACGTATGAGTACTATAAGGATCGTAATGGTGAGAGCCGCTTGCAGCATAATGAAGACCACTCCTCTGTGGTTTATGACAATGAGGGAGTGATGATATTCAAGAATGCTGACAATACAGAACGCTACCGTGTTGAGTCATGGGACAGTGCAACAGGTAAATTCTTTATTCTCTCCGAGTCTCCAACCAAGTATGTTTTTCATGAGTATGACAAAACAGGAAAGCCTACTGGCAAGGTCGTAGAGATGGACAAGTAGGGCGGTAGGCATTATATGGAGACGGAAACGAGGACTATTCTTTTTAATGTTAGCATATATGAGTACGAGGATAATACATTCATTGGTCAGTAGGGTGATGATGTGGCTGCTGGTATCGTTGCTGTGGTCGTGTCATGATGACTTTTTTGCTGATGAGAATATGCTGTATGGTGAGGCTATAGTCAATATAGAGGCATCGTTTGAGCCATTCTCTGCAATGTGTGTCAATAGTGGTACTACCAGGGCATACGCCGGGAATGTGATGGGAGAGCTATCGGATATGGCCCTGTTGGCGTATGATGAGGATGGCAATCTGTTGAGAGACTATCCTATGGCATTGGACTTTACTCAGGAAGACGTGAAGGATGAGGACCGTGTCAATGCTGATGCCACCACCGACACCACTTCTGAAAGGACGACAAAGTGCCTGATGAAGGAGCTGAAGATGAGTTATGGCACTTATTACCTCATTGCGGTTGCCAACATGGGCGAATACAATAAGGATGGAAGTGTTAAGCGACGCACCATCGATATGCTTACAGACATGGGTAGTAGCAGTTATGATACCTTGGACAAGCTGCGCGCCTTGAAACGTAAATGGGATACGGGCAATATCTATAACAACCGTGTTATGATGGGATTCTTTGTTGACAAGTCTGCCTCCGCATCGGCTCCGTCATCACAGGACGACTTCATGCCCGTCACAGTGAACCGCAGTGCCATGTCGTTACGTACATGGCTGCGCCGTGCAGCCTCAAAGGTCACAGTGGATTTTGACGGTACCGGTTTACGTGAGAATGTGAAGATATACATACATGATGTCAAGATCTATGACATTCCGAAGACCTGTACTGTCGGATTTGGAAAGAAAAAGCTACAGGACAACTCATACCTGTCGTTTAACAATGCCGTGAAAGCGGATGCGGACAGCCTGCATAATGACGGACAGGTGATAGAGTTCGGAAGTGGAGACGAATACAGTCAGTGGCCAGTGATAGCCAAAGGCTCTCCTTATATAATGGATACTAATGGAGGCCGCGCCGATTTTCACAGCAACAGTTCACCGTCACTCTTCTTCTATGAGAATATGCAAGGTGATGCACCTGAAGGAAAAGGCCCCGTAGTCGACCTCGTAAACGGCGGAGTGGCCAACAGTAACACCCTGAAGGATGATGTTCCTTATGGCACATACATAGAGGTTAGGGCGCATTATGTGTCTGAGGCCAGTGGTAATATAAGCAATGGTGAGATTAAATATCGCTTCTTGCTTGGCAAGGATGCGGACAAAAACTGTGATGCGGAGCGCAACCATCATTATAAGGTGACATTGAAATTCAATGGCAACGCTAATGAATATTCATGGCATGTGGACTATAAGGAGGAGCCGGACACATGGGATGTGCCACAGCCTTGGTATGTATCGTATCTTTACAATCATCAGTCTACAATCCCGTTTAAGTACACTCCGGAAGAGGGTTATGAGGTTGTCTACTTTGAAGCGGAGATAATAAATAACCCTTGGCAACCGGACGAAGATGACAATATACCTATCCCGCCCGAAAGTCAGGGCGCTTTTGCCGAGACAAGGAATAAGAGGGTCGGCAATGGCTTCCTTTCTTTGCGCAAGACTATGGCATCTGTGGTAACTCCACAGATGTGTGGCGAGACAAAATGGCCTGGTTATGATAAATATCCTCCCAATGCTACAGTAGAGAGATCTATCGGTATTAATGACGAGTATTTCTATGGAAGGTCTGCCGGCAGCAAAGGTATTAATCGAGCAAAACGTACTTTCTACGTGGACGGCAGCTACAATCCGTCTACGGTACCAGACTCTTTGAAGGAGGAGATATACTCTTTTCAGAAGAAGGGACAAAGTGTATCAGTGAATATGCCACTGTTCACAAGGGCGAAGGTGCTTATAAAGGAAACAGGATACTCTGGTAATAACCCTTAT
Organism: Prevotellaceae bacterium; assembly: GCA_030531085.1. Classification (GTDB taxonomy): domain Bacteria; phylum Bacteroidota; class Bacteroidia; order Bacteroidales; family Bacteroidaceae; genus Prevotella. Next base: position 8,877 of record JAUNOM010000009.1, read on the forward strand.
GTGGGATATACACGCACTGCTGACATAAGCATGACACCGTATGTTCGCCGTATAGGTACGAAAGATAAGCCTACAGCGGCAAACTCAAAGATAATCAATGTGCAGCAGGTACGAAGAATAGTCAATCCTAAAGGAGTGTACAGACGTTCTGATAACTTTGCGCCTTTCCATGTGCACCTCCTTACGCTTCCGGGTGAAGGTGCCGAGAAATTCAAGGACTTTAAGTCTGACGGCCCGTGGATGGCAGAGGTACTTGGCGACAAGAACTTCATAACACTGGACGGCAAGCAGCAGGTTCATGGCTCAACAGAGACATCTATAGAGTTTAATATCAATTTCAACAGACTCAATAATGATAATAAAGTGCGCAATGCCATAGTGCGTGTGCGTTATAACAGTTATACCTGCACTCACCTTATATTCGTGAGACAAGGGTATGACCCACAGGCAATATCCCCAACAGCCAAGGATTATAACCATAGGGATGGCAACGGGCCGGCAGTAAGATGGAGGACGTTCAATCGTATCTCCGCAAATCTTGACGCTACAGACCCCAGAGACGAGGGCTCGTTGTTCAAATTCGGAAACACAAGCCAGCCTATAGACGCTGTTAACAACTGCTATGGGGACAAAGATTATGATGGTGTATTAGATGGCGTAGGTATTTATTATAAGCATCCGGCCAATTGGTATGGAGTCTTTACCAATGAAGGTGAATATTTAATAACCCAAAGCGATGGAAGCATTAATAACATCGTCAGTGGGCAACGCGTGAATTGGAAGACGATAAAAAAGAACGATGGCGGCTTCACTGATGTCTCATGGGCTAATATGGCTACCATGCGTCATTATGAACAGCTTTATACCACGCGCCATGTTCAGTTTGGTTATGGGGTACTCTATGCTGACGGAGCCACAAAGACTCTTGAGAATGTCAATGATGCGTATGGCTATTACCGACGAGATCCTGATAACATAAACGGCACAGACAGTGAGAAGGGAATGCGTGGTGTGTTCGCCTACTATTTTGATGCAGATAATCCGACTCATGAGTTCTGTGGAAAGAACGTCTTCTTCCCTATAGGTCGTTCTGGCTTTGGGCATCGTAAGCAAGGAAATGGTACTAAGGAAGATTCTAATTATCAAGGATTAGGCATATTACGTTACTGTAGTAATGGTCATGGCGAAAGAGGAACTACATTCAATATGACTGCTCCTCTGTTTGCTGCCTTGTATTATCGTCCTGGTGCAATATATTACTCGAAGCAGACAACAAACCAATTCCTTATATGGACTGGTGAGGTCGGCAGTGAGGCCAATGATGGTATTGCCACGGGAATGGACATGAACTATTTCACTTTTGATGTGAATATGATCGGTTCTGTAAATCTTTCTTATGGTGAGGATGCCTGCATGGTGCGCTTTGTCGCTCCATAGGTGCCATATACAAAGTCTTATTTCGATACACTGATGGAAGGATATACTTGTATATATAATAAGGTGGCGCTGCTGTTATCAGCATCTCTACTTGCCGTAACATTAAAAGCCGGACAACCATGCTGTCCGGCTTTTAATGATAATGATGATACTCCTGCTGCAATGGATACCGGTGCGCAGCTGCCGTTGCCTTCCGTGCCAGACACTCTGCGTGTTCCAGCCCTGCGCGCCGCATACGTTATGGAGCATTTTTGGGACGGACTGGACTTCAAAGACACGGTGCGCAGCTGTGACGGGCGGTTCATGGAACAGAATATGGTGAACTTCCTCTCGCTGTTTCCTCATGCGGACCAAGCCTCTGTCACCCGTTCTGTCATGTCACTTGTACAGCGCGCTGAAGCAGAAAGATCCGCCTTTCAGATGATTTCAGACCTTGCCGCCAAGTATCTGTATGAGAAAGAGTCGCCCATGTACAATGAACAGTACTACATCGTGTTCCTCGAGAGTATGCTTCGCTCGTCTGTTCTGGACGGTATAGTCCGCAAACGGACACGGTTCCTTATTGATGCTATCCGGAAGAATATGCCGGGAACGGTGGCGGCGGACTTTAAAGTAATGCTGCGTAATGGCAAAACTACCTCCCTTTACGAAATGCCGGCGCGCCTGATGATAGTCATGTTCTATGATCCTCATTGTGAACATTGCCGCACAGTCATGTCTTCCCTCTCGGCTGATGCCACATTGCACCGTCTTGTGGATGAAGGACAGCTTAATGTGCTTGCTGTATATGTGGACGGTGATGCAGATACATGGCAGATAACAAAGCATACTCTGCCGGAATGGTGGATAGCTGGAATGGATACTGGTGATATCTCACGTGATGACCTTTACTTCATTATTGAGATGCCGTCGCTATACCTGCTTGATGCGGACAGGACAGTGATTATGAAGGACGCTTTGGCCGGGGACATTATAAAGACAGTGACGGATAAGGCTTTCTGAAAACCTGCATCCGTCACTGTTCTCTGTTATGGCTTGAATGTCACTCCGCTGACGTGTGAGCCTATGAACATTGGCACAAAGTCCGATGTCTTGTACCATCCGGGCTTGCCCGGCATCTTGTCATGTATAAGTGTGCCGTTGATCTTCAGCCCCTCGAATGTCACATTCCTCACCTGCCGCTGCTCGTTATATCCGTTGATGACCGACATATACGGGGTGTCACCGTAATAGCGCACGTTGCGGAACGTCACATTCTCCACTCCGCGTCCCGGGGCGGTGCAGTACTTGTCGTTGTATGCCACCTTTACCTGTATCAGGCTGCCTTGCATTATGTTCTCAATGCGTATGTTGTCGAACACTACATCCTTGATATAGTTGTTGTCTCCGCAGTTTATGGCGAGACATCCCTGATAGTCCACCTGCGGCTCGGCCTGCCCGAGAATGTCGATGTTCTCGTATCTCAGTCCCACGATGCTGTCCTTGACCTCGGAGTTGCCATGTATTCCTATGAAGATAGGGTGGGCCACGTCTGCCCAAAGTGTGGAGTTGCGCATGAGCACATTCCGAACAGAGCCCTGATGTCCCTTGCGTGTGGCGTATGCCGTTGTGCAGTCATCGGAGTTTCGGCAGAATACGCGGTCGTACACCACGTTGCTGGACGCGAACACATTGAGGCCATCACCCCATGCGGGATGGGATATGCTGTGAACATCATGCAGTGTCACGCCATCGCTGGCTCCTACAGGACAGGTGTTCAGCGTAAGGCCGTCGATTAGCACGTTCCTGCTGCGTATAACACGGCATCCTTCGTAGCCGGTAACGGGGCGTGCCACGCCGCGTCCTATTATACTTACATTCTCTGCATCCTCTATTGCAAACGTACCTGTGAAGTATGAGCCTCCGGCAAGATATACGGTAGTGTTGGAATTCACGCGTATGGTGTCGCGGTCGGTGTACATTCCCGGGGCAAAGTACGTGAACTGCCGGCCTTGTCTGCGTGCCTCGCGCTCTGCCTGCTCGCGGCTGGTGGGCGGAGTGGATGTGAATAGCAGCAGGTTGTCCGTTATGCTGCCGTCAAACTCCACACTTACGTTCTCCGGCTGGAACAGCAGGAACTGCACCGTGCTGTCATTCTGCACGTTTGCGATGGTTCCGCGGTAGTCAGGACGTATGCGTGCGGTCTTGAACTTCTTGTTCTTGCATACCACACGTACAAAGGCGTCTCCTGTAAAGTCGAAGAAAGCGTATGAAATCTCGCTGATACGGTGGCGGTTCATGCCTGTTGCGGCGTTAACCTTAGCCATATATGTGTCAATGTGTGTCCATTCCTTGCCTCCACGTGGCATCACATATACCTCATAGTCGCTTTTCAGCGGTGCTCCCTGCGGTGCTGGATAGGTATATATGCTGTGCAGCTTCGCGCCCTCCTTCACTCCCGGCGCCTGTAGCTGTCTGCTCTGCCCCTTACGTTCCGCCTTGTCCTGCAGGGCGAGTACCTTTTTGGTGTATGGCATCTTCAGATTGCGTCGGCCCGTGTAGTGCCTGTACGGCAGCTGGTATATGTCCCACAGCCGTCCGCGTCCCATCTCTCCGGGTTCTGTCCAGTTGCAGTACAGTCCTGTGCAGTCTGTCCATTGCTTGAATGGCACGTCATGACCGAGATTGTAGCGTGCGCAGTACTCGAAACCCTTCATCAGGCGGTTGTCAAGCGCTCCCCACAGGTCGTCACCCTGTTCCCATGCCATCTCACATATCTGTGCCATGGCCTCCAGTCCAAGCTGAACGTGCCCTTGGTCGCGTCCTGTCTCCTGGCATTGTCCTGTCTCGCTGATGTAATTAGGCAGTGACCCGTTGTCGCGGCCGTTAAGGTAGTAGTCCATTGCCTCACGGTACAGGATGCTGTCCTGTAGGAATATGGCGCACGCCATTCGCTGGCGGTTCACTATGGCGCCCCAGTTGCCGTTGGCGTATGGGCTGTCAGCGTCAAACTTGCGTATTGTTGGCATTATGGCACGGCGCACCATGGCCGCCCATTCCGGTGTCTGGTACTTGCGCAGCAGTGTCATGGCCCTTACCAGGTCAAAGCCCTGGATTGTGCATAGCGGGGCGTCATGCCCGTCAAAGCGCTGCAGTGTGTTGGCGTATGCGTTGATAATCTCGAGGGCTTTGGCTGTGCACGCCTCGCGTTCCTCGCTGTTTGTGCTGCTGACGCTTGTCTGTGCGCAGGTCAGTGCTGCCTTCATGTCGCGCTCGCTGCCTCCCTTTGTACCTCTGTACTGTCCGTCGCGCGCCACGACCTCGTATGGTCCGGCCATCTTGTAGTCGCGTTGCGCCGACGCATTGCCGCAGAATAGAATGGCAATAAGAAATAGAATAGTAGATAATGTTTTTCTCATTCTGTAATGTTTATGTGTTTTTGCTGTTGCAAATATACAGTTTATATCTATATGACAGGGCGACGGCACGTATAAAAATAGACGTTTGCAACGTCTATCGGGCAGAAATGGACGTTTAGAACATATAAATGACACCTTCCGTACATATACAACGGCATTGTGGGCAGTCCCTCTTGCTGTATGTGCAGTGAATTTCTGGATATGAAAAGGAGCGGCATCCGCCACGTAGTGTGACTTGTGCCGCTCCTTTTTGCTGTGAAAGTTGTCGTACGCGGATTCGAACCACGACAAACAGAACCAAAACCTGTTGTGCTACCATTACACCATACGACAATCACATTGTATGACTTCCCCATTGTTACAGTGTGGAAAGCGGTTGCAAAGGTAATGATAATTTCTTATATTACCAAATATTTGCGCGATTTTTTTGTTGAGGATGTATGGTTTATTTGGTTTTGCGTTACCTAATATCATAAAGCAAATGTAGGCAGTAGTCTCAACGAGCGCATAGCCCGTGGCAACGTCACGGGGAAACAGAGCATGATATTAGTTGTCATACCATGCCCGGGGTGCCGCTTTGTATTAGCGACACATTCCGCATATATCCACTTGTCGTAAAGTTAAAAGAGTCTTTTCGCAAAGTAAGCTGGTGCTGATTACAATGTAAAAAAGCCTGATTACAAGGTGGTTTGCCCCCTTTCACTTTAGGCACACCTTTAAGGCCCACCTTACGGAGGCTGTGACCGCAAAAAGATGCTGAAAAATTTGCAAGAAACATTTATTATTATTAAATTTGCAACGGTTTTCAATTCCATAACTGTCTGCGTATGGAACGGAAGTGTCCGGCAAACAGACATCGGCAGGCATTATGGTACCTACGCCGGTCGTGAGTGATTATGTCTCGCCAAAGGGACAGCGGCACTTTACGGTTGGGTATGTCGGGAACTGCTTTTTATGGGTAAGCGTTTACAATGCGCTTTGTTTTGACGCTCGGAAATTCTCGCAAAATGGAAGATAAAGTCAGGACAATAGCAACGGTAGATGCCTATGGGATGTTTTTTAGGCATTCCTCTGATGTCATCTATGTGCTTCGCTGTCATGCGGTGGGAGCATATAGTGTGGTGTATGGGGTGACTATATAGACAGACGGCGTAGGTTTCTGTGTTGCTCGTTCTACTTTATCGGGCAATGCGAGAAGCCTCTGAGCGTGGGACGAGTAGCGGTATCAGACTCCTGCGCTTTTCTTATATATAGGCATCAACTTTTTTTTCTCAATAACCAGCCAACGTTAGGGAGTCGCCAGGCTATAAAATACATTGTTATTTATGAGATAAACACCTACGATTCTTTATTTCCGCATTTGCACAGAAGTGCACAATGACACATGAGCCTTACGCCCTTTGCTCAAAAACCGCTTTTGAAAATGACGGAAAAGGGCTTACCACAACTTAATTCCACTTATTATGAAACAAATTATTAAAACGTTGCTGTCGTTTGTTGCGTTGCAAACGATGTGCATCCTCGCTGCCAATGCCATGATATATACTGGTACCTGCGGCGAAAACGCCACCTACAAGTATGACTCCGAGGCACAACAGTTGGAAATATTAGGAACGGGAGCTATGGGAAAATGTTACGGAGACATATATAACCAGCTCCAACGTGACGTTAAGAGCATAGTAATCTCCGAGGGTATCACTTCTATTCTTGATAATGTTTTCTGGAGCTTTTACAGTTTGGAGACTGTGAAACTGCCGAAATCACTTGTTTCCATTGACTATTACGCATTCACGAACTGCGCTAAACTGACCAATATAACCATCCCGGAGAACGTGACACATATCGGCTCCGCAGCATTCTCCGGATGCGGTAACTTGCGTAATATCACCATTCCGGAAGGTGTCAAGACTTTGGAAAGCAGCCTTTTTGCCGGCTGTTCAAAACTGGAAAGCATCTCCATCCCAAGCACCGTCACGTCAATCGGAAAAGAAGCCATGTATAATTGCACCGCACTCACAGCCATTGAGCTGCCAGCTTCATTGAAAGATATTGGCGAATCCGCATTCATTGGATGTACAGGTATAACGTATTTCAACATCCCTAATTCCGTAACCAACATCGGAAACTATGCCTTTGCAGGCTGCACAAGTCTGAAATCCATCACGCTTCCTACCGACATAACCGGCATACGTGAGGGATTGTTCCAAAATTGCACAAGCCTATCGGAGGTTAATATCCCTGATAAAGTGACATGGATAGGTAATAATGTGTTCCAATGCACGCCCATAATGAATGTAACTATACCGCAAAAGGTGACAAGTATCGGTCGATGCGCGTTCTCTGAATGCCGCGAATTGAAGGCGATAGTAATACCGGACAACTGTTTCTATATAGACGCAGGAGCTTTTGAGAAATGTGTTTCCTTGGAAGAGATGACCATCCCCAATTCTGTAAAGGAAATAGGTGGCGGTGCCTTTTCTGGTTGTACGAACCTGAAGTCTGTCGTTTTGCCTGACGGACTGAACATTTTGGAGTCTAGTACCTTCAGTGGCTGTGTCAACCTTAAATCCGTTTCCTTACCAAGGGCAAACGAAATACAAAGTTATGCCTTTGAAAATTGCACTGAATTAGAGACTATCGACATCCCCAAAATGGTTACAACTATTGGATGTGGTGCGTTCAGGGGCTGTTACAGCCTGACTTCAATCGACATACCAGATGCTGTCACCCACCTTGATTCAGAAGTTTTTAAGGGTTGCTACGCACTTAAATCTGTAACGTTGGGCAAGAATATCAATTATATAGGCGGTTCCGCCTTTGCTGACTGCTCTGTACTTACTTCCATAGAGTTGCCCGAGGGGATTAAAGAAATCTTCTATAGTACGTTCTTGGGCTGCTCACATTTGAAGGAAGTGGTCATAGGCAAGAACGTGACAGATATCGGTAACGGTGCTTTCGAGAATTGCAGCGATCTGGCAAAAATAACCTGTTACGCCAAGATGCCGCCGGCATTGGGACAGGACGTGTTCCTGCGCGTGGACGTGGAGAACGCTGAACTCTTCGTGCCCAGCACTGCAATGGGAAACTATAAGAGCACGGACACATGGAAGGACTTCAACATAAAGTACGCTCCGGTGCGCACTGACGTTGACAATGAGAGCGACCTGCTTTACGTTCAGGAACTTAGCACACTGGCGGGCAAGACGGTTACGCTGTCACTGAGAATGAAGCACACGCAGAATGTCTCTGGCTTCCAGGCTAACCTGTACCTGCCCGATGGCTTCACCATAGAGAAAGTGGCGCGTGGCGATGGCATAAAAGGCATGGAAGACGACGATGAATACCTGTACAGGTTCAGCAATTCCGTGAAGGATGACGGCTCGCGCTTCTTCCTCTGCTACTCTGTCACCAACACCCCGATGCCCGAAGGTGACATAGAGGTGGCAAAAGTGACGGTGAACGTACCTAAGAACGCGGTTCCAGGAGATTACGCCATGATACTCAGAAACGGCGAACTGGCATACGGCGAGAACAACTTCATAAACGAGTATGCACATACTATGATGACTATCACGGAGGTTAAGATAGGCGACGCCAACAGGGACGGCGTCACATCCGTGGGCGACATAACGACCATTGCCAGCTATCTGCTTGGCGACAGCCTTGAGAAGTTTGACGAAAACGCGGCTGACGTGAACGAGGATGGTGAAATATCAGTGGGCGACATAACCGCCTTGTCAGAGTATTTGCTGTCTTCCTCACTGACAGGCGAGTGATATTACCAATTAACGAACAATTTTAACGAAAGGAAAAAGATATGAGAAAGAAAATATTTTTAACGGCTATCGCCGCGCTGTTCAGTCTTTGCCAGATTCAGGCCTTTGACGAAGCGAACCTTGTTATAGCCGACGCTACGGCGGAGGCAGGCACTACAGTGACCATCCCCGTGACGATGACAGGCTGCGCTTCGGGCTATCAGTTTGAGGTTTATCCGCCTGCCGGCGTTACGCTGACAAAGGTTCAGCGCGGAGAGGTGATAAAAGTTAGGGACGATGATGACGAGTATATCTTCACTTTCCAGAATGCCAACCGTGAGAATGGCGGCCGTTTCGTGCTCTGTTACAGTATAGGCGTGCTGACGGATCTGGCCGGTGAGGTTGCGAAACTGGTGTTCTCCATAGACGAAAACGTTGCTCCGGGCATGTATAACATAGAGATGAAGAACGCGGAGTGCGCGCATTCCACCTACAAGCTCAGCACATACCGCGAGCGGACATCCACGCTTACTGTCACAACTCCGTCCGCCGTCAATGGCGTTACCGTCGAATTGCTCTCCGGACCGGTCACCGTATACAATGCGGCAGGCGTGAAGGTGAAGGTGATGGAGCGTTGCGCATCGTCTGACGAGCTGACGAACGGACTGCTGCCGGGCGCATACACCATAAAAGGCAACGGTCTTGTTGTAAAGATTGTAAAGCGATAGCAATCGGAAGGGACACGTAGATAAAGTTTGGTAGACTCTACGTCCAAAAGCAAATAGGTGCAAATTACGTTGCAAACAGGTGCTGATTACATTGCGAAAATGGCCTGATTACAAGGTAATTTGCACCTGTTTGTTTTATGGCTTTGTATATTGTTGATTGTCAGGTTGTGACAAAAGGCGATTTCCTGACCCTTGAAAGCGGTGGAAACACACCGCTTTCAGACACAAAAAATGCTGGACAATAGGAAAAACTATCATGTCCAACATCTTTTTTGTTGTCGGGATGACCAGACTCGAACTGGCGACCACACGCCCCCCAGACGCGTACGCTAACCAACTGCGCCACATCCCGATTCCACGGTGATAAAAGACGGTATGGAAATGTCCACAGACTGTCCTTTAATTTTGCGTATGCAAAGGTACATAGAAAATCTGATGTAGCCAAATCTTTTATTGCCTTTTTGCTGAAAAAATGTGAAATTGGAATAATTTATATGTTATTCTTTGCTGATGTGCAAAAGAAAATGTACCTTTGTATTAGTTCCGAAACGGTAGGATAGGGGTCTTGTCATGCGCCCCTTGTATCCATCTGACAGACAAACGTAAAATTAAAGACAACGCATAATGCAATATATCTTAAATGCACCCGATATCCTGGACTGCGAGATAATGCTGCCCGCGTCCAAGAGCATCAGCAACCGTGCACTTGTTATTAATGCACTGGCAGGAAATGGCAGCCATCCCGAGAACCTTAGTGTCTGTGATGACACGGATGTGATGGTGGCGGCGCTGCGCGATATGCCATACGAGATAGACATAAAGGCGGCAGGTACGGCCATGCGCTTTACCACAGCGCTGCTGGCAGTGGGCGAAGGAGAGCACGTCATCACAGGGACAGAGCGCATGAGGCACCGTCCTATCACAGTGCTTGTTGATGCTCTGCGCAGTCTTGGAGCGGATATAGAGTATCAGGGCGAGGAGGGATTTCCGCCATTGCACATAAGGGGGCGGCAGCTGGAGGGCGGCCGGCTTGACATTGCGGGCAATGTGTCGTCGCAGTACATATCCGCCCTGCTGATGGTAGGCCCTGTCATGACCAAAGGACTGACGCTGCACCTGACGGGAAACGTCATATCACGCCCGTACATAGACCTTACTATATGCACCATGCAGGAGTTTGGGGCTGACGTGGAGTGGGAGGACGCCTCCACTATCGTAGTGAAGCCGCAGCCATATAAGGCTGTGCCCTTCTTTATAGAGAATGACTGGAGCGCTTCTTCCTACTGGTATGAGATGCTGGCCCTGTTGGGACGCGGCGAGAGTCAGGTGCGTCTGCCCGGACTTATGGATGGCAGCAGACAGGGAGACTCCGCCATACGCTATATATTCACAATGCTCGGGGTGAAGACAAAGTTCGACGCCAAACTGCAGAACAAGCCTACCACCGTGACGTTAAGCTCACAGCGCATGGCATTGCCGCGTTTCAGCTTTGACTTTGTCAACCAGCCGGACCTGGCACAGACCGTGGTTGTGACGGCGGCGCTGTGCGGTGTGCCGTTCCGCTTTACGGGTTTGCAGACGTTGCGCATAAAGGAGACGGACCGTATAGCCGCATTGAAGTACGAGATGTCAAAGCTCGGCTATGTGCTTGATGACTCCGAGGAGGGCGTATTGTCATGGGACGGCACTGTATGTGAGCCTATGGAGCATCCGGAGATAGACACCTACGAGGATCACCGCATGGCCATGGCGTTCGCGCCTGCGGCAATCAGGTTCCCGGGACTAAGAATAAACAATCCTGAAGTGGTGTCAAAGAGCTATCCGGGCTTCTGGAATGACTTGAGAAAGGCCGGCTGGAAGATTACAGAGGCTGCCGCGGACGGTGACAAAGGCTGATGGATGGCCTTACTTTTATGAGGAGAATAGATAATAGAAAGAACTGGAGGCGTGTGGTTCACGCATACACCATGGTGCTGGCGCTGCTGGTACTGGGGGGACTTGTGTCGTGTTCCACAAAGAAGAATACGGGGATGACACGCTTCTGGCACAGCTTCACCGCGAGGTATAATACATATTATAATGGGACGGTGGCGTATATAGAGGCGTCTTTGGAGAAGGAGAAGGGCAACAAGGACAACTTCACGGAGCGGCTGCCGCTGTATACCGTCGGAAACAAGGCAAGCCGTGACCTGGGCAAGGCGAACTATGAGATAGCCATCACCAAGAGTAAGAAGGCAATACAGGTGCATAGCATCAAGGCGAGGCCGGAATGGAACAAGAATCGCCGCAAGACAGCGAAGGACATAGAGTGGCTGTCGCGCAAGGAGTATAACCCCTTCCTGTGGAAAGCGTGGATGCTGATGGGGCGCTCACAGTTCTATCAGGGTAATTTTGACGAGGCGGCCGCCACATTCTCATATATGTCACGACTGTATAAGGGGCAGCCGGCCATCTACGGAAAGGCGAGGGCGTGGCTGGCCAAGTGCTATGTGGAGAATGAATGGCTGTATGATGCCGAGGACGTTATGCGCAATATGCAGCGTGACAGCATAGACTGGAGGGCGCAGAAGGAGTGGGATTACACCATGTGTGACTACTATCTGCATACGGACAACCAGCCTAAGGCTGCGGAATACCTGCGTAAGGTGATACGCCATGAGATGAGATCGGTGCAGAGGGCACGTGAGTACTACCTGTTAGGACAGGTGGAGGCGGCGCAGGGAAATAAGGAGGCGGCGTACAGGGCTTACAGAAAGGTGCTGAGTCAGAACCCGCCGTACAGCCTGGAGTTCAATGCGAGGATTGCAATGACGGAGGTTTCGGCCAAGGGACAGGCACGGAAGATGATAGGACGTCTGCGGCGTATGGCGCATAATGACAACAACAAGGATTATCTGGACCAGGTGTATTATGCCATAGGTAATATCTATTTGGCGGAGAAGGATACGCTGCACGCCGTTGAGGCCTACGAGACGGGTAACGAGAAGTCCACACGCTCGGGCATAGAGAAGGGTGTGCTGCTGCTGCATCTTGGTGATATATACTGGCAGATGGAGCGTTATAGCGATGCGGGCCGCTGTTACGGCGAGGCCATAGGACTGCTGGACAAGGAGCGACCTGACTATGCGGAGCTGGCGGAACGCTCCAAGATACTTGACGAACTGGTGCCGTATACGGATGCGATACATCTGCAGGACTCTTTGCAGGCACTGGCAAAGATGGACGAGAAGGAGCGTAACGAGGCGATAGACCGCGTGATTGACGCACTGAAGAAGAAGGAGAAGGAGGAGCAGGCCAAGGAGGCTGAGCAGGAAGCGGAGCGCAGACAGCAGAAGTATGGCAGCACTTTGGGCAATAAGGCGAATGAGGCTGCGCCCGGCAGACCCATTACCCAGAACCGCAATGCGGCATGGTATTTCTACAATCCGCAGCTTGTGCAGCAGGGAAAGCAGGCGTTCCAGCGTATATGGGGACGGCGTGAGAATACGGATAACTGGCAGCGCTTCAACAAGACGGTTGTTGGCGGAATGGCATTTGAGGAGACTGACACCGTGCAGCTGACCGATGAGCAGAGAGACTCCATAGCGGTAGTGGAGGAACAGCAGAGAATAGAGGAGGAGAAGATGGACTCTGCGGTGAACAATCCACATAAGCGTGAGTTCTATCTTGCGCAGATTCCGTTTACAGAGGAGGCCGTGGCGGCGAGCGATGAGATAATAAAGGACGGCCTGCTGCACTCTGCCATCATCTTCAAGGACAAGCTGGACAACCTGCCGTTGAGCGAGAAGGCGTTTAAAAGGCTTATGACTCAGTATCCGGACTTCACGCCAAAGGATGAGGTATACTATCATCTGTTCCTGCTATACTCGCGTAAGGGAGAGCATGACGAGGCGCGCACGTACGTGGAAAGGCTGAAATCGGAGTGCCCGGAGTCCAAGTGGACAAAGGTATTGACCGACCCTTACTTTGCGGATAACGCCAAATTCGGCAAGCAGATGGAGGATTCCCTGTACGGGGCGACGTATACGGCGTTCAAGGAAGACCGTTATAGGGAGGTCTATGGCAATGCGGAAGTGTCGGAAAAACGTTTCCCCTTGGGTGACAACCGTGACCGTTTCATATTCATTGCAGGACTGACACGCCTCAATGACGGTGATGCCGAGGCGTGCATGAGGGCCATGGAGCAGGTTGTAAGTGAGTATCCTGAGAGCAAGGTGGCAGCGATGGCGGGAATGATAATCAATGGAGTGAAGGCGGGCAGACGTCTGCACGGCGCCAAGTTTGACCTTACGGATGTATGGAACAGGCGCAATGCCGTGCTTGAAGGGGGCGACAGTGTGGCCAGCCGCACATTCTCTACGGAGCGTAATACGGACTATATGTTCATAATGGCATATCCTCCAGACTCCATTGACGAGAACAAGCTGCTGTTCCAGATGGCAAGATACAACTTCACCAGCTTCCTTGTCAGGAACTTTGACCTTGCCATAGAGGATGTATATGGCATGAGGCATCTCACGGTCGGTGGCTTCCGTAACTTCAATGAGGCACGCCAGTACGCGCGGCTGCTGCTGCAACAGGATGGCATCAGGCGCACGGCAGGCAGGGCGCGGCCTATAATCATAAGTGCGGAGAATCTTGAACTGATAGGAAGCAAGTACAGTTATAATGACTATGACACGTTCTATGTGAAGCATTTCGCCCCGTTGCCCGTTACGAACCCGGAGCAGTTGTATGAGCCGGTGGAGGTAAAGCCCGTGGAGGATGATACAGTAAGGCCTGCATTGCCAACGGAGGAAGTGGCTCCCGGAGGTGCTAAGCCTGTAGAGCCTGACGCTAAGGAGGAGGTGGACGAGGAGCAGCTGATAAGTGTTCCCGCCGCCATAGATATAGAAGTGCAGGAGAATACCGCTGACACTGTGTCGGTAGGGACGGAGATAACGGTTCCTGTTGACACGCCTTCAGAGCCTGCCGCTACGGAGATAGTCATCCCCGAGGTGTCCGAACCGGATGCGGTCACGGACGATGGTGGCGCCATTGACATACCTGTTCAGGAACAGGAGCAGGCGCCGCAGGATGAGATAATAATCGTGGAGGACGGAAACAGCAGTGAGGAAAAGCCTGCTGATGACGGGGAGATAATCGTGGTTGACGACAATAAGGCCTCGATAGAGGAACTGGAGGATGAGTATTACGAGCTGGACGGCTTCTGATTAATTCGATACATTAACCCTATAAAACTTTAATGACTATGGAAGTAGTGATAACAAAAGAGAATTTTGAGAGCTTTAAGAATGCGGAACTGCCATTGGTGGTGGACTTCTGGGCTGAATGGTGTGGGCCATGCAAGATGATTTCACCTGTCATCTCACAGCTGGCGGAGGAATATGACGGTAAGATAGTTGTCGGTAAGTGCAACGTTGAGGATAGTGAGGACCTGGCGGCTGAGTTCGGTATACGCAACATCCCGACCCTTCTGTTCTTTAAGAACGGCCGTCTTACAGACAAGTTCGTCGGCGCTGCCAACAAGGCGAAGTTGCAGGAGAAGTTTGATGCCAACCTTTAAGGGTGCTATATAAATAAGGTGTGAGGGGTGTTCCGTAAGCCTACGGAACACCCCTCACTCTTTTTCTGCCACTCATCACATTATCTCCACCACCCGTGTGCCGTCACTTTGCGGAGTGATGGCAATCCTCACCGTCTCCTCGGGCAGCGCGTCCTCAACCAGTTCCGGCCATTCCATGAAACAGTAGCATCCACTGTAGAAGTAGTCTTCACCGCCCATGTCATACACCTCGTCAATCTTCTTTATCCTGTAGAAGTCAAAATGGTATATGGGATGCCCCGTGCCGTCGGTGTACTCGTTCACTATTGCGAAGGTAGGTGATGTGATGACGTCCTTAACGCCCAGTTCCTCGCACACGGCCTTGATGAATGTCGTCTTGCCCGCACCCATCGGAGCGTAGAATGCCATACAGTTTCCCCTGTCCCTTATGGCCTCGAGGAACTGCCGCGCTGCCTGATGTATGCTGTCTATTGAGCTGATTGTAATCTTCATGTCGCTTGATTTCTTTTTATTGTCAGAGTGTATGGTTTACTTCTTTCTTCCTTTCATGCTTATCAGCGGTATTATCATCTCCTCCATCGATATTCCTCCATGCTGGAATGTGTCGCGGTAGAACTGCGCGTAGTAGTTGTAATTGTTGGGATATGCGAAGAAGTCGTTGCCTGTCGCGAAGACATAGCTCGTGGAAAGGTTCGGCGCAGGCAGCTGAACCTGCTGCGGACTGGTTATCTCAAACACGTCCTTGGACTGGTGGCTGAGGTTCTTTCCGAGTTTATAGCGCAGGTTCGTGTTGGTGTTCTTGTCGCCTATGATCTTCACTGCACGGTTACAGCGTATGGAACCGTGGTCCGTTGTCAGCATGATGTGATAGTCCGTCTGCGCCAGAGCGTTGAACAGGTCGTGCAGAACGCTGTGCCTGAACCATGACAGGGTGATGCTTCTGTATGCGGCCTCGTCCTTTGCCAGCTCCCGAACCATCTTGGACTCGGTGCGCGCGTGTGACAACATATCTATGAAGTTTATCACAACAACGTTCAGGTCGTAGTTCTTCAGGCTGTTGAACTGCTGCATCAGCCTGTCCGCTCCCTGCGAATCGTTAATTTTATGGTATGAGAAAGTGTCCTTCCTGCGGTATCTCTCTATCTGGGTCTTTATCAACGGGGACTCGTTCAGGTTCTTTCCCTCGTCCTCATCCTCATCAACCCACAGGTCAGGGAACATCTCCGCTATCTGCTTTGGCATCAGTCCCGAGAACAGGGCGTTGCGTGCGTACTGCGTTGCCGTTGGCAGAATGCTCAGATACAGATCCTCCTCAATGTCAAACATATCGCCTATCTCCTCCGCCAGCATACGCCACTGGTCGTAGCGGAAGTTGTCTATGACAATGAGGAACACCTTCTCGCCGTTGCTAAGCGTAGGGAACACGCAGTCAGGGAATATGCGGTTCGACATCAGAGGCTTGTCCACGGCCTTCTCCCCGGGCGTCATCCATTGTATGTAGTTCTTCTTTATGAACTTCGCGAAGCCGTTGTTGGCGTCCTCCTTCTGCATCTTCAGCATCTCGGTCATGGCGCTTCCCGTCGCCGCCAGCTCCAGTTCCCACTTCACCAGCAGCCTGTACACGTCGCGCCAGTCGGAGAATGTGCGGCAGTCCGCTATCTGCATGGAGATGTTTTGGAATGACTGCTGATAGCCCTGCTGCGTCACCTCCGTCACAATCTCCCTCTGATGCACGTGCTTCTTCAGCGTGAGCAGAATCTGCATGGGGTTCACGGGCTTTATCAGATAGTCCGCAATCTTCGAGCCTATGGCCTGGTCCATGATGTCCTCCTCCTCACTCTTCGTCACCATCACTACGGGAGTCTGCGGCTGTACGTCCTTTATGCGCTGCAATGTCTCCAGCCCCGTTATGCCAGGCATCATCTCGTCGAGCAGCACAAGGTCGAAAGTCTGCTGCTGACACTGCTCTATGGCGTCTATGCCGTTGTTAACCACCACCACGTCATACCCCTTCTTCTCTAAAAAAAGTATGTGTGCCCTGAGATGCTCTATCTCATCGTCCACCCAAAGAATCTTCACATTCATCTTCATTTCCTCTCCACTTTAATTCCAACATCAGTTATCCCCGGCATGGTCTCGCGCCTCATGTAGTGCGCCACCTTCACAAACAGCGAGTCCCCCGGCCGCAGTTCCAGCGTGTCCACGGGTGCCTCGTGTGTGTAGTATGTTATGCCGTCGCCGTCATGTATGCCATTCTCGCATATTATCTCCACGCTCACGGTCCTTGCATTGGCGGTATGCCGCGGCTTTATCTCCTGCATCACCCTCGCGGATATGCGCCGGTACGGGTAGTCGGCGTTTGTCCTGAGGCACAGCGCGGTGGTATAGCGTCCCGGCCTCACTATGGTGTCAACCTTAAAGTAGAACGTATCCAGCTTACCCCATCCCTCTGCCCGCACCGCCTCATAGTGATGGTACGTGGTGTCCGTTGAGCATGAGACAAATGGACATACAACCGCCAGAGCGGCTATATGTCCATATAATATGTTTCGTATGCTGTTGCTTCTCATCACCTTTAGCTGTCTCCCTGCTTTTTATTCGCTGTTATCCTTAGGCTTGTTCCCCTCGCCCTTCGTCTTCTGTCCGTTTGCGTTGCCTGTCTCCCCTCCTTTTCTCTTCTTTTTCCTCTTTTTCTTCCTTGCAGAGTCAAAGCGTGCTATGTCAGTGTCATCCAACAGGTCTCTCGGCCTTTCCGGTTCCTTCTGCTTCTCGTCCTCTTCCAGGGAGAGAGGTTTCTTTCCCTCCTTGTTCATCTCAATCACCTCCCTTGCGCGGTCTGCCGTGATTGTCTCCAGATTGGATGCGAAGCGCTTGTCCGTGGAGTATGTCACCATGCCTGAGAGTATGTCCTGCTTGAACAGGTAATAGTCATTGTCCAGCGTCTGCAGCACGGTGTCGCGTGGCGGCAGCTTCTTTCCGGCCTCGATGTAGCAGTCCGTCTCGTAGTTCAGACAGCATTTCAGCTTGGCGCACATGCCTGCCAGCTTCTGTGGGTTAGGGGATATATCCTGAAAGCGTGCCGCACTGGTGCTGACACTTGAGAAACTCTTCATCCATGTGGCGCAGCACAGCTCCCTTCCGCATGGTCCTGTGCCGCCTATGCGTCCTGCCTCCTGCCGTGCTCCTATCTGTTTCATCTCTATGCGCACGTGAAAAGTGTCCGCCAGCACCTTTATCAGCTGTCTGAAGTCCACACGCTCGTCCGCAATGTAGTAGAATATCGCCTTGTTACCGTCGCCCTGATACTCCACGTCGCCTATCTTCATCTGCAGACCCAGCTCCTTTGCTATCTGCCTGCTCTGTATCATGGTGGCCTCCTCACGGCTCTTCGCCTCGTAATAGCGGTCCATGTCCGTGTCCTTGGCTATGCGGTACACGCGCTTTATGTCGTCCTCCGACTTCAGGTTGGCCTTCTTCAGCTGCAGCGCCACCAGCCTTCCCGTCAGTGTCACCACTCCGATGTCGTGTCCCGGCGCGGCCTCCACGGCTACCCAGTCGCCCTTCTGCAGGTCCAGCCCGTTGACGTTGTGGTAGTATCCCTTCCTTGTGTTCTTGAACTGCACCTCCACCAGGTCCGTGCTCTCGGCGTTTCCCGGCACGTCCGCCAGCCAGTCGTATGTGTTCAGCTGCCTGTCGCTGCGCGATACTCCACGCACGCACAGCCCCCTGGCGCAGTCATGGCCCAGTGTGAACTTCATGTTACTGAACCTGTCCTTATCCTCCGGAGCGTCAGCAGGCTGCTTCCCGCTGTCATCCCATGCCTCCTGTTCCCGTGTCTGTTCCTCTTGTATGTAGTTTTCGTTCATTTGTCGTTGGTGTTTATTTGTGAAAGTTCGGTATATGGCAGCGTCCGCGCCCCTATTGCGTGGTGTGCAGCAGCACCGCCACCTTCATCGTGATGTCGAAGAACACCATCCTTGCGTTGGCGTTCTGTCCTATGTCGCGTATGGCTTTCTGATACAGCTCCTGAAATCCAAGTACATTGTTCTCGTTTACAAAGCGTGCGAACTTCTTGCAGAATGCCTCCTCGTCCGTTGTCATGTACGTCAGCTCCCTTTTCCTGAAGTTATACATGAACGCCTCGCGTGCCATACGCAGGAAGTACATCAGCAGTCGCTTCTGTTCCTCCCTGCCCAGCGTCGCCACATTCTCGCTCCAGCGTTTCAGGTCCTTCACATCGCGCATATACGCCTTGCGCATCAGCGTCACGAAATAGTCAAGGAACAGCCGGTTCTCGTTCCCTGCGTTCAGCTCCTCCAGTGCCGCCAGCCAGTTGCCTCCGGCCAGTCGCGCTATATACTGTGCGTCATCGGCCTGCAGCATTCTCCTCTCCTGCAGGGCGGCGCAGACGTCCCCGGTCTCTATCGGCCTGATGTCCATCCGCTGAACCCTTGAGCGTATGGTGTCGAGAAGCTTCTCCGGCTCGCGGCATACCATGATGAACAGCGTCATTGCGGGCGGTTCCTCTATCAGTTTCAGCATCTTGTTGGCGCATTCCAGGTTCATGCGCTCCGGAAGCCATATAATGCTTATCTTCCATCCTCCCTGGTTGGCCTTGACGTTCAGCTGCCTTATCAGCTCGTTGGCCTCTCCCACGGTTATGACGGCCTGCTGGTTCTCCGCGTCCATGGCCTTTATCCATTTGGCAAGCGAGAAATACGGGCCGTCCTCCTCCAGCATCTTGTACCACGTCTCGATGAAGTCATTGCTCACGGGCTTGTACTCCGCGCTCCACTTCTTCAGCTTTATGGTGGGGAAGGAGAAGTGCAGGTCGGGGTGTCTGTAGCCCCTGACCTTGAATGTGCCCTTGTCAAGGATGTGACGTGCCAGTGCTATGGCCAGAGCCATCTTCCCTGCGCCGTCCGGTCCGCACAGCATCAGGGCGTGAGGCAGCCTGTCCTCGTCTGCCAGGGCTGCCAGGCGGTGCGCCATGTCTCTCTGTCCTATGATGTCACTGAAATCCATTGATTTTGCAAAGTTACGAAAAAAAACTATAATTCCCAAAACATAGCCCGCCTTTTCTGTACGTCCGAGGATAAAAAAACATATATGCTCCATTGCGGTGCAATGCTGCGCCCACGTGATGGTACAAAAATCAAAGTGTCAGAAAAACGCCTTGTTTTCTGACACTTTGATTTTTCCAACCCTCGGAGAATGCCTTCGTTTCAAAATTATTTCCTGACGGCCGCGTACAGCGCATTCTCCGCGCGTTTTTATAAATGCCTGACGGTCTTGTGGTTATGCTGTTCGTACTTCGGCTTCAGCGTGAAAGCTCCGCAATTTGATAGCTTTTACACTGCAATTTGATAGCTTTTGCCTTGCTAAAGGGCACATTTTACCGGGTGAAATGATAGCTTTAGCGGTGCCAAATGCGGCCTTTGGCATCATATACGCGGCATTCTTCACCCTTAAATGCCGTCTTTGCGATAAAAAGTGCGATGTTTTCCGCTGTAATCTCTCCAGAATGCGAAGTGAAGACGATTTCCTCAAAATATCAAAACGTCACGAAAAGTGCCCGAAAAGTAACGTTTTGTCAAAACTGGCCATTTGGCCTGGCGTTGTAAAACGCCGTCATTCGCATGATGCGAGATACTCTATTATGCGTCTGTTCACACATTGCAGCTCCGCGGTGGCACGGCTCAGGTTTACGTGGAATGCGTCCATGTCGTCCTCTTCCGCGTCGCGCAGGTTGGTAACGGCCTTGACGAACAGCACGGGTACGCTGAACAGGCTGCACACAAAGCCCACGGCAGCGCCCTCCATCTCCTTCAGTCACCCTCCGTTGTCGTGTATCGTGGCCTCCTCTTCCGCCGTCATGTCAAACGAGGAGCCTGTCGTTACCTTGCCCGTCTCGAGTCCCAGGTGCTCGGCCAAGGCCGCTGTGCCCTGCCATACGGGATAGTTGCCCAGTCCCTGCGTGGCCCATTCGTTGTCTCCCGGCACCCTGCGGTCGTGGAACATCACACCGTCCCCGAGGTACACGCTGCCCACCTTGGCGCCGTAGCGCTGCCATCCGCCGCACGTTCCGCTGCATATTATGATGTCAGGGTGCAGCTTCTCTATCGCGGCCATGGTGGTGACGGCGGCGGCCTCGCAGCCTATCAGGTCGCGTCCGTGCTGCACGCCGTTGTTCACCACGTACAGTTCACAGTCGCCAGCCTTGCCACTGTGCAGCTGGCAGGGTAGGGGAGCGAAGAAATTCGTGGTGTGTTGCAGTGAGTAAAGGTCTATTAGGGGCTGCGCCTCAGCGCGCATCGCCACGATGTAGCATATTTTTTTCATGTTCCTGTGTGTTGTATAGAAGAAAGGCGTGTGCCATATACGGCGCACGCCTGCATTGTCTAAAAACGGTATCCTATCTCATTCTCTTGGAGTTACGGAGCTGTGGCTGGCGGCTCTTCTGCCAGTTCTGCTGCTGCATGGTCAGTTTTTCGAGGTACTCTATGTACTTCTCGTCGCCGAGAGTCTGGCGCAGCTCGGCACGGTAGCCTTTCATGAAGGCTTGCATCTTCTCCCTGTTTTCTTTCATCTTGGCCATGAACTGCTCGTGCTTAGCCTTTTTCTCCTCCGTTGTCAGTGTAGGAGCGGTCTTTTTCTCACCCTTTTCCTCCTTTGCTACCTTCATTTTGTCCTTCTTCTTGTCTTTCTTCTCAGCCTTCTTGTTGTCCGTGTTCGTTACGGGTTGCACTGCCTGCTGGGGGCGCATGGACTGGTACAGTTCGCGCATCTCCTGTGCCTTCTTCTTTCTAAGGTCCTTTATCTCATTGACTTTTGTAGAGTCGAGGTTGAGACTTCTTATCACCTGCATATTGATAACTTGGCTGTAACCTTTGTTGCGTTGCCAGTTCTGTCCTCTCATCATTGCTTGTGGGGCGTTCTTTCCCTCTCCCGGTTGCGCTGTTGCCGCAAGACTCATGGTGATGCACATGAGTGCCATTATAATCTTTCTCATCTTAGTACGTTTTTTAAAGGTTTGTTTTTTCTGATTGTAATACTTTTTTTGAGAACGTTCTGATTATATGACGCACCGTCTTGGCGAAAGTTTAACGCGATAAAGAAAAAACGCGCCGGCAAATTATTGTCGGCGCGTCCCGATAGCCATGTCATGACCTCGGTATGGTCATGCTTGTCTATCGCATTATGAACTTCTTGTTGTTTTTGATGTATATCTTTCCTTTTACTGTCGCGTTGGTCTTGCGGCCTGTGAGGTCGTATATCGCTCCGTCAACGGCAGATGTCTTGGACTGTATTCCATTTATGCCCGTGGCGGATGCGGTGACGCTGACGGCGGTCAGGTATACGGAATACTTCGGATTGCGGAACAGGTAGAAGGCCTTTGCGCCCACAAGTGCCTCGGGAACGCTGATTGTCAGCGTCTCCTCCACGTTCTTCTTCTGGTTTGTAACGCTTGCCAGTGGGGTGTTCGCAGGGTCAGAGTATATGCTGACACCGTATGGCTTGGAGGCGCTCGGGTTGGATGAGGCGTAGCATGACACGTTGATCTTGTCGCCGGCCTGCAGCTCCTTGTCGAGGGTTACCAGTACATACTTGGTGCTTGTGGCCGAGGCGTCGCCGTCAAGTTTGATGGCATACTTCGTGCTGGAGTGCTCTGAAGCCTCTATCTTGTTCACGTTGCCGTATGTGAAGGTGCCGCCCTGTGTGGCTATCGGCTCGCTGTAGCTCATCGTCACGCCGTCCACCACGGCCGCGTCGACAGCTCCTGTGATGGAGTGTTTGTACAGTACGGTGCCCTCCGTGTCGTCACCGGTGGACGGAGTGTCAGGGTCTGTAGGCTGGTCGGGGTCCACGGGCGTCACAGGCTCGGTGGGCTTGCCGCCAATGCTGTTGCCGAAGAAGCCCATCAGCGACGGTTTGTAGGCGTTGATGGCGTCGGACAGCTCCTGTATCACTGCGTCGTTGGTGTCCTCGGCCGGTGAGAATGTCCACTTGAAATCGCCGTGCTGGCATCGTCCTGCACCGAGTTCGCCCGTGACAATGGCCGGTATGTCTCCGGCGTTGTCCAACTTGTAGTCTGTATACATCAGCGACGGGTCGGTGTCAAAGTTGCTGTAGGTGTTGCTTCCAGACAGTGACACTACGGTCTCGGGCACCTTGTCGGCCTTGTTCTCAACGACGTATGCGTCGAAGTGCTTGCTGTATGTGGCGTGGCCGCTGACGTATGGCTCGAAGCTCTTGTGCCCTGTCATGAAGTTTCCGAACGCCTTGATGCTGCCGCCGGCCTCGCCGGAGAAGGTGCCCTTGGTGTCATCCTTGGAGCCTGTGCCGTTGTGCACGTCAGAGCCTTGCAGTGATGTCAGCATGGGGTACTTGCAGTTGCGGAAGTAGTTGTTCTCCACGAAGACGTCAGAGCCCATCGTTGAGCCTACGCCGTATTTGGAGTTGCCGTCAAAGTAGTTGTTGTACACGTGCACGGACATGGTGCGGATGCGCGGATGGCGTGAGTCCGAGTGGTCGAACCAGTTGTGATGGTAGGACAGGTAGTTAGGCCCTGTCTCAGAGGTCATGCCGCACAGGCTCGTCTTGCCGGCGTCCCACAGGTGGTTGTAGGATATGGTGGAGTACTTGGAGTCGCCCTTTATGTCGAGGGAGCCGTCGCCCTTCTTCTGGTCCGCCGCGCTTCCCGGCTTGCCATAGAACACGTCGAGGTTGTGAATCCACAGGTTGGAGTTGTCCGTGTCCATTGACACGCCGTCGTCCTTGAACCACATCAGGGCGAGGTTGCGCATCTCTACGGAGCAGGCGTTGCGTATCAGGAAGCCGAAACCGTGGATGGTGGCGTCGTGGCCTATGCCCTCTATGGTTATGTTCAGCTCGGAGTACGCGCCCTTTCCCTTTATCTGCATACCCTCGGCGGAGCTTGACAGCTTGTCCATGTCGCTGTCGCTCAGCTTGCCGATGATGCGGAAGTCCAGCGGTGTGGTGTCATAACCCTTCTGATATGCGTCAACGATGGTCTGGAAGCCGGTGCACTCGGTGATGTTCGTGTCCTTTGAGCCGGTCTTTACGGTTGTGGTTATGGTCTTGGCGTTGTCCGCCGTCACATATATCACCTTCGCTCCGGCCTTCAGGGTGCCGTCATTCCTGTACGCGCCGACACCTGCGGCAGGGCTGTAGGTGGTTGACGCGCTCCTGAAGTGCGCGAAGCCGCCGCGGTCGTAGGGCGTGGCGGTGAAGGTGCCTGATACCGTGGCGTCGGCGGTTATCTCCGCTTTGTCCTTCACAGGCACAATCTTGAAACGGTATTCTCCGGCCTTCAGGCCTACGGCATCGGCACGTCCGCAGTCAGGGTACTCCCTTACCAGCTCCGTGTCCAGCTTGGTCCAGGTGCTTTCGGAGGTGTTCTGCACGTAGACGTTGTAGGAGTAGCCCTCCACCTTGGTCCAGGTGGCGTAGCCGCCCTCAAACCATCCGTTGGCCGTGACATCTGTTACCGCTGCGCTGGCAGTGAGGCTCGCCATGGCGAGGACTGCGGCGGCGAATGGATGTGATAGTCTCTTCATGATTGTAAAATGGGGTTAGTTAGTGTAGTTGAGTGTTATTAAGAATAGGAGCGGGCAGGGGTGTGGCCTTGGTGCGCCACAACTCCTGTCCGCTCCTGCTGTCTGTTACGGATGATTAGAACTCCGCGTTGTTAGGAGTCCTTGGGAATGGTATCACGTCACGTATGTTCTGCATACCCGTTACGAAGAGTATCAGACGCTCAAAGCCCAGTCCGAAGCCGGCGTGTGGGCATGAGCCGTATTTGCGGGTGTCGAGATACCACGCCATATCCTTCATAGGTATGTTGCGCGCCTCTATCTCTCCCATCAGCTTGTCGTAGCTCTCCTCGCGGACAGAGCCGCCTATGATCTCTCCAATCTGTGGGAACAGCACGTCGGTGCCCTGCACTGTCTGGCCGCTCTTGCCGTTGTAGCCGGACTCCTCCGCGTCTATCTTCATGTAGAATGCCTTGATGGCCTTCGGGTAGTTGGTCATGATGACAGGCTTCTTGAAGTGCTCCTCAACGAGATAGCGCTCGTGCTCGGAGGCAAGGTCATCGCCCCACTCGCATGGGAACTCGAACTTCTTGCCGTTCTTGATGGCCTCCTGCAGTATGCGTATGCCCTCTGTGTAGGGCAGGCGCACGAAGTCTGACTTCAGAATGCCCTGCAGACGCTCTATCAGACCCTTGTCTATCATCTTGTTAAGGAACTCAAGGTCGTCCTTGCAGTTGTCCAGTGCCCACTTGACGCAGTACTTGATGAAGTCCTCCTCGAGGTCCATCAGCTCCTCAAGGTCCATGAAGGCCACTTCCGGCTCTATCATCCAGAACTCGGCAAGGTGACGGGGAGTGTTGGAATTCTCTGCGCGGAACGTGGGGCCGAAGGTGTATATCGCTCCAAGGGCGGTGGCTCCAAGCTCGCCCTCTAACTGTCCGGAGACGGTGAGGGAGGTCTGCTTGCCGAAGAAGTCGTCGGAATAGTCTATCTTGCCGTCCTCTTTCTTCTTCAGGTCGTACAGGTTTTTGGTCGTTACCTGGAACATCTGTCCGGCTCCCTCGCAGTCACTGGCCGTAATCAGTGGTGTGTGGAAGTAGAAGTAGCCGTGCTCATGGAAGTAGGTGTGTATGGCCATGGCCATGTTGTGGCGTATCCTCATCACCGCACCGAAGGTGTTGGTGCGCAGACGGAGGTGTGCGTACTGCCTCATGTACTCGAAGGACTGTCCCTTTTTCTGCATGGGGTAGTCGTTGCCGCACAGACCGTATATCTCAAGCTCTGTGGCCTGTATCTCGGATGTCTGTCCGGCTCCCTGGCTCTCCACGAGTGTTCCCGTGGCACGGATGCAGGAACCCGTGGTGATCTGCTTGAGCATCTCTGCGTCAAACTTGTCCGGTTCCACCACAATCTGTATGTTCTTTATGGTGGAGCCGTCGTTAAGGGCGATGAAGTCCACCGCCTTGCTTGAGCGGTGGGTGCGCACCCAGCCCTTTACTTCAATGGCCTTGCCGAAGTCTGTCATGGCAAGTGCGTCTGCAATTTTTGTACGTTTCATGAAATAATGTCTCCTTTACGTTGGCTTCCACCATGCCTCACATCCGTGATGTAGCGGTGTCTGTGCGGCATGGCGGTGCCTTTTGCTTAGCTGTTTCTTATTCGAAGGCGCCCATGCGGAGCATATCCACTTCCTTTTCTGTGAGGAAGCGCCAGTCGCCACGGCGCAGGTTCTTCTTGGTGAGGCCGGCGAACTGCACGCGGTCGAGCTTGATCACCCTGTAGCCAAGGCTCTCGAAGATGCGGCGCACGATGCGGTTACGGCCGGAGTGTATCTCTATGCCCACCTGCTTCTTGTCTGTGTCGTGTGCGTATTCTATGGCGTCAGCGTGTATCTCGCCGTCGTCAAGCTTTATTCCCTCTGCTATCTGGTGCATATCGTGTGCTGTCAGGTTCTTGTCGAGATGTACGTGGTACACCTTCTTCTTCAAGAACTTGGGGTGTGTCAGCTTGGATGCCAGGTCACCGTCGTTGGTTAGCAGCAGCACGCCTGTGGTGTTGCGGTCCAGACGCCCTACGGGGTAGATGCGCTCTGGGCACGCGCCCTTTACGAACTCCATGACTGTCTTGCGCTGCTGTGGGTCGTCGCTGGTGGTGACGCAGTCCTTCGGCTTGTTAAGCAGCACGTATACCTTCTTCTCAAGGGTGACAGGCTGGTCGTGGAACTTCACCTCGTCGGTGCGCATTATCTTTGTGCCGAGCTCTGTCACTACCTGTCCGTTGACGGTCACTACGCCTGCCTCGATGAAGTCGTCTGCCTCACGGCGGCTGCATACGCCTGCGTTGGCAAGGAACTTGTTGAGGCGGACGGGCTGTGTCGGGTCAATGTTGTTCTCGTTGTATTCTATGCGCTTCTTCATTGAATACTTGGCGTTGGGGTCGTAGTCGCTGGTATGCATACGGCGCTGCTGGTATCCTCCGCGCTGATTGTTATATCCTCAGCTCTGGATGTTGTAACAGACACTCTGCTGGTATCCTCCACGCTGCTGTCCGTACCCTCCGCGCTGGTTGTTATATCCACCGCGCTGCTGGTAGCCGCCGCGTTGCTGTCCGTAGTTGTTGCGCTGCTGGTATCCGCCCTGCTCCGTTCTCTCCTCATTGTTGTCCTCGGAGTTGTATGGACGGTATGGACGCTGCTGGTATCCGCCCTGCTGTCCATAGCCACCACGCTGCTGTCCGTAATTGTTACGCTGCTGTCCGTAGCCACTGCGCTGGTTGTTGTAACCGCCGCGCTGCTGGTATCCTCCGCGCTGCTGTCCGTATCCTCCGCGCTGGCTGTTGTAGCCGTTGCGCTGCTGATAGCCGTTCTCGCCTCCGTCCTGCTGACGGTTGCCGCCAAGTGCGGAGCCGAAGCCCTCTGGCATGAAGCTGCTGTCGCCGTTGCTGCGGTTGTATGATGGCCTTGGACGGTCACCATACTGCGGACGGTCGCCATAGTTGGCGCGCTGTGTCGTGATGCGGACGCGCTGACGTGGCTGGCGTGGCTGGTAGTTGCCCTCGTGGGCTGACTCGTTCTGTGCATTGGCAGAGTTCTGCTCCTGAATGTTTTCGTTCTCTGTTTCCATTGTTGCTTTTTGTTTTTTGTTGATGTGTTAATCTGTTTTTTGTTGTACTAAGGCCTCACGGCCATTTGGTTTTGTCGTTATTCTTAATTGTTTTTTTAGTTATTGTATGTTAGTTGCTTTTATGATGTGTTTGTTGTTTGTCATGTTATTGGTGTTTTCTCCTTCTGATTGGGGGCGCGCAGCATTGGTGTTTATTAGTACTGCGCGCTCCTTTTCTGCGTTGGCTTGTATTGTTTGTTATATTCCTGTGTAGTTACCCGGCGTTATTGCCATAAGCTCTGCCTTTATGGCCTCGCTTACATCGAGTGTCTTTATGAATTCGTGGATGGTCTCCTCGTCCATGTGCTTGTTGGTGCGGGTCAGAGCCTTCAGCGCCTCGTATGGATTAGGGTAGGCCTCGCGGCGCAGGATGGTCTGTATCGCCTCGGCCACTACGGCCCATGTGTTGTCAAGGTCTTTCTGAAGTGCCTCCTCGTTGAGTATCAGTTTGCGCAAACCTTTAAGGGTGCTCTGTATGGCGATGATGCTGTGGCCGAGTGGAACGCCGATGTTGCGCAGCACTGTGGAGTCGGTAAGGTCACGCTGCAAACGGCTTACTGGCAGCTTCTGGGCCAGGAACTGGAGGATGGCGTTTGCTATTCCGAGGTTGCCCTCTGAGTTCTCGTAGTCTATAGGGTTGACCTTGTGAGGCATGGCGCTTGAGCCTACCTCGCCGGCCTTTATCTTCTGCTTGAAGTACTCCATGGATATGTACATCCAAAAGTCGCGGTCCAGATCGATGATGATGGTGTTGATGCGGCGCACTGCGTCGAACACACCGCCGAGATGGTCGTAGTTGGAGATCTGTGTGGTGTACTGCTCACGCTCCAGTCCTAACTTCTCGCTGACGAACCTGTTGCCGAACTCGCGCCAGTCGTATTCGGGATAAGCCACATGATGGGCGTTGAAATTGCCTGTCGCACCGCCGAATTTGGCCGTGTGTTTGCATTGTCTCAGCACGTTGAGCTGCTCTGTAAGGCGGTATACGAATACCTTTATCTCCTTGCCAAGGCGTGTCGGAGAGGCTGGCTGGCCGTGGGTCTTTGCGAGCATGGGCACATTCTTCCATTCCTCGGCGTACTCGTCCAGTTGCGCTATCAGCTCTTCAACCTGCGGAATGAACACCTCTGCGAGGGCCTCCTTCACTGACAGGGGCACGCTGGTGTTGTTGATGTCCTGGGATGTGAGTCCGAAATGTATGAACTCGCGGCTACGCTCAAAGTAACCTTTGCCGAACTTCTGCTCCTCAAGCGCGTCGAGCTTTTCCTTGATGAAGTATTCTACGGCCTTGACATCATGGTTGGTGACCTTCTCGATATCCTTGACGCGCTGGGCATCGGACTCGCTGAACGCCTCGTAGATGTTGCGCAGGTCGGAGAAGACGCTGCTGTCAAAGTCCTTGAGCTGTGGAAGGGGCAGTTCGCAGAGAGTTATGAAATACTCTATCTCTACGCGAACCCTGTATTTTATCAGGGCGTATTCAGAGAAATAGCGTGCCAACTCTTCTGTCTTTCCACGGTAACGGCCATCTATTGGAGAGATGGCTGTGAGTAAATCAAGATTCATATTTGCTGTTGTAACGTGTAATTATATATAATTCAGGTGCAAAGGTACGAAAAAAAATCTGATTGACAATGCCTTGTGATATAAAAATGTATGCTATTCGGCAATTTCATGGCTCCGTAATGGCTCTGTTGGGGTACTAAAATGGATTTTTAAGAAAAAATGACAGATAAAATTTTGTGAGTTATATATTTATTTGTACCTTTGCACCAAATTATATTCAAATTAGTAATAACCAATGTGCGCTTATTGTGTTATTAATAAAGTAATGGGAGGAAATGTGTCGGCAATATACAAACTAATATTTTAAAGACCGCTATGCGGCAAATGATGAGATCTAAAAAATAATTTCAAACAATAAATTTAATTTATCAAAGTATGAGAACAATTACAAAACTAATGCTTGCATTGGGAGTCGTTGGTTCATTGTCTCTTACATCATGTAAGGATTACGATGAGGACAACTACAATGAGATTGCCCTGACTGTGGATGACAGGTTGGCGGCGGACGCAAAGGCTATGGCCAAGATGCAGGAGCAGATTACCCAATTGGTGGCAAGACTGGATGGTATTAACAGCTGTCAGTGCGATGGACTGTCTATAACAAAAAATCCTGATGGCTCTTACACTATCACTGACAAGAAAAACAATGCGACGCATATCATTAACCAGTCGCAGATGCAGATGGATGGTGCCGGTAGTTACTTCACAGACGGATCTGGTAACAAGGTTTATATTCCTAATATAGTTGAAGAGAATGGAAAGACCTATATCCAGTATGGTGATATTAAATATAATATTGGTGAAAATAATAAAGCCATTATTCCCCCAACTGTTTCCATCGAAGGTGACAATATTACAATAACATCCGATGGCAAGACTTGGACATTCAATAAAACTACAGGTGGTGGTTCATGCTCTTGCAACATTAAGTTGGAGTGGGACGCAACTAAAAATACCTATAAGATTTCTGATGGTACAAATCCTGCTATAGAGATACCTACAGGCACATACGATTTTGATGCTGCATTGACAGACAATGGCGATGGCACGGTGACTATAAAGATTGGTGAGGAGAGCATAACTCTTAGGAAAGTGGTTTCTGATGTTTCTTATGACGAATCAACTAAGACAATAACCATACAGAAGTATAATGCCGATGGTACTAAGGGAGTAGAACAGAAGGTTGTTATTCCTAATGCTTATGATGACGCTAAGTTAGCTGCCAGAGTTGATAGCATCGTTGGCATTATCGTCGCTCTGTATGGTGAGGGACGTCCTTCTAATGATCCTGCACCAGAGTCTCTTGCAGGTCGCTTGAAGAAGGCGGAGACAACACTCACTAATGTATCTGGTGATGTTAATACCAATAAGGCTGATATCGCAGCTGCAAAAGAAGATCTTGCTGATATAGAGAAAGCACTGTATGGTGAGAGCCGTGATCCTAAAAATCCAGATGCAGGTTCTATCGCAGCGCGTCTTAACGACTTGGAGCAGAGAATACAGAAGATAGAGAAGTCTCTGGCTAAGTTAGTTACAGGTATTGTTGTGCAGGATGTAGTGAACCCGGCATTCGGTTCTTACTCTTCACTGTTGACTAACGTGCAGACAAATATGCTCGTGGCATATTATGGCAAGTGTGGTAATGCTATTGACTTCCCTACAATAGATCCTAATTTTGGAGAAAAGTATAACTCTGGTGATCTTACTATGGATGGTCCAAAGGCTACTGCAGGAAATCTCTATCTTACCATCAATCCTAACACGGTTAACTTCACAGGTCTGAAGCTTTACTTGGTTAACACAAAGGATGAGAAATGCGGAATAAACATTGAGAATGTAAGGAAGACTACTGCTGCTGATGACCCTCTGACATTCGGCTTCACACGTTCTGTTGAGAACAACGGACTGTATGTCGCTACTGCAACATTGCCAGAGAGTGCTATCAATGATGATAAACTTAAGATTAAGATTGATCCTGCTAAATACAAGCAGCTCATTTCAGAGGCTTTGAAGGTAAGAGCGTTCAGCGACGTTAAGCCGTTGATGAAGGATTTGTTGAGCGTTGCAGTAGAGACATCACAGGCTCTTGCTCTTGAGAAGCAGGGCGTGAAGTGCTTATGGACTGACGATTTCGGAGAGCATAGCGTTTACTCTAAGTATGAGATCGCAGCTGTAGCACAGCAGCCTCTTGGCTTCAACAGCGTGGACGAGATATTCAAGGAGGGCGGACTCTACTGGCGTGGCTATGACAAGTCTAAGAACCTCATCACCTCTGCTGCAAAGAAAATCGGTAGATTTGTTGCAAAGAACCTGCGCAACCAGTTTAACCTCAGCAATATCCAGGCTGACCTTACTGACATTTCATCAAAGCTGAACCACATTGATGAGATTAAGTTTGATGGTGATAAGGTTGTTATCAAGTCTCAGGTTACTATTCCTTCAATGGAGATTAAGGTTGGACCGTTTGATGTTCCATACGAGGGACAGTCTGTTGACCTTAGCAACAAGACAATAACCATTCCTGTTCCAACTCCAAAAGAATATGATGAGGAGAAGGGTGAGTGGATTATGGAGGATGTCATGACTACTGTTCCACTTACGGGTGTTGTGATAGACATCCCAGGAAAGAACATCACTGTTAAGGAGCAGATTGTACACACACCTGAGCAGAATGTAACAGTTGAGGTAGACATCACTGATGACATCAACAGAATCATGGATGGTATGCTTGCTGACGTGAACCAGGGCTTCAAGGACGTAAATGACCTGCTCGACGCACTTGATGTTGCATTGAAGGATGCAAATGATCTGCTGGATAATATCAACAAGCTCGAGGAGAAGATAGAGAACGCTACATATCTTCCACGTCTCTTCAACTATCTTGACAAGATAGGAAATGCAGTAGGCCGCTACACTCCTATGCTCTTTAAGCCTGTGCTCTTGATGAACAGTGACAAGGGCTTTGGTCTTGTTGGTGTTGAGGGTGCTCCATCTACAGTATCTTCTACTCAGGTTACTCTGATGCCTACCACATACTCTGGTGAGCTTCTTACTCCGATACTCAAGAAGTATATCCGTGTGAATGGCGAGAACGGACAGATTGTAAATGGCAAGACTGTTACCGTAAACCTGAAGAAGGGCATTAACAAGATAGAGTACTATGCTCTTGACTATCTCTGCAATGAGATCGGTGGAGAGTACTATATCGAGGTTAAGTAACACTTGACAGAGCGCATATATATAAATAATGTGTTGTAGACAGTTATATGTATTGCTGCTCCCGCTGACTGCTATACTCCTTGCTGTCACTTCATGCACGTCGTGCAGTGACAGCAGGAGGAAGGCGGGAACAGTAAACCCGATGGTAAGGGAACTGGATGAGACCCCGGACGAGGCGGAATTTGTTAGGCTTGACAGAATTGGCGCGGACAGTATCCATGTGTTCTCACGCACAAAGAAACGCAATGAGAGTTTTGCCTATAAAGAAGCGGAGGCCAATCAGCATATCTATGGAACGCTGAGGGTAGGGGATATATACTCTGTCTTTCCCGAAACCAAAAGACAGTCCGTCAGTATTGTTATAAATGTGACACAGCTGAAAGGACGCTGGATTTATGACAGCGTTGAGTTCAGAGGCATAGACTTTAATGACAAGGGCGGTATGTCGAGCATCAATACAGGAGATATATGCTTCCGGGAATGGAAACTCCTGAACGGTCGCCTGTATATCTATTACGTGGATGCGCAGACTGTTGCGGACGATAGACACAAATACGAGGTTGAGGAGGCTCATATCCTTGTGTTTGATGAGAAACGTCTCGTACTGCTTTTTAAGGGAGAAACATACGACTGTAGTAAATACATTAAAGAATAAAGAACAATTTAATCATTCAAGACTTATGAATATTAAGAAAACAATATTCGCAACGCTACTCGCCGGAGTCGCTGTTGGCGCTTCTGCACAGGATACGCCCAAGACAGAGTATGTGTTCCAGCCACACTGGTATGTGCAGGCACAGGCAGGTGGCCAGTATACACTTGGCGAGATCAGCATGGGAAAGCTACTTTCTCCTAATGCGCAGATTGGTGTTGGTTATAACTTCGACAAGCTCTTCGGTGCCAGATTTGTGGTTAACGGATGGCAGAGCAAGGGCGGTTCAGAGATACAGGGCAATACATACAAGTGGAAGTACAACTACTTCTCACCTGTGATAGACTTGACTTTTAATGTATCTAACTTCATTGCCGGTGTAAATCCTAACCGTCTTGTTGATGTTTCTGCATTTATTGGCGGCGGTGTTACAGTTGCAATGAGCAATGACGATGCAGTAGATGTCAACTCTGAGCTTCTGTCCGCATACGGTCCAGTGCCTGTCGCATCAAGGGAGGCAAGTCAGTATCTGCGCTATCTGTGGGATGGAACAAAGGCATACGGTGTTGGCCGTATGGGTCTGCAGGCAGACTTCAAGGCTACAAAGAAACTCTCTGTAGGTCTTGAGGTGGCAGCCAACTTCACATCCGACAAGTATAACTCAAAGAAGTCCGGCAATGCAGACTGGTACTTCAACGCTCTGGTTGGTGTCAAGTACAACATCGGCGAGACATACAAGGAGAATAAGATAGAGCCAGTAGCTCCAAAGGTCATTTATCGTGACCGCATTGTGGAGAAGGTGGTAGAGAAGCCAGTAGAGGTCGTATCCAAGGCTGTTGCAGAGCCAATGCGTATTGACATCTTCTTCAACCTTGCTGGCTTCAAGCTCCTGAACAGTGAGGCTCAGAAGGTGGAACAGGTTGCAAAGTATCTGCAGAAGAACCCGAACGCAAAGGTTACCATTACAGGTCTTGCTGATAAGGGTACTGGTACAGATAAGATTAACATACCTCTTTCACAGAAGCGTGCTGACCTTGTTAAGAACACGCTCATAAACAAGTATGGCATTGCTGCTGACCGCATCACTGCTGTAGGTAAGGGCTCTTCTGAACAGCCATTTGATGTGCCGGAACTCAACCGTGTGAGCATCTGTGTTGCTGAGTAGTCATGCCTTTGATATAGAACAAGAATAAACAGACAGCCCCATCCTTGAGACTCAAACCTATGCGGTTAGAGTTCAGGGATAGGGCTGTTGCATTTTTACTCATTATATAATATATAATCCAACAGATGAAGAAGAGTATTCTCCTCCTGTTATTTTCACTACTGGCGCTTTCCTACAGTCAGGCAAAGCTGAACGGCAGTGGATATTACAGAATATGGAACAGTAAGATAGAGGCAGTAAAAAAACATAAGGCCTTTGTCTGTGTTACATACAACAGGTATAACATCAACACCGCAGGTGGAACGATGCAGAACGTAGATGCTGTACCACTCTATTTTACGGACAAGGCGAAGAACTATGACCCTGCGTCAATCATATATGTGCGCCTTCCCGAGGGCAATAACAAGCTTGACATACGCGCTCAGGGAGTCAGTATGTCGTCAATCATAGGAGACGCGTCAATAACACTGTCTGGAAATGATGATGGCGAGTATGTGCTTTCCGGTAAGATCAAAGGCTTTGACGGTCCTATCTACAGCACATCCACTCCGAAAACGACAGAAAAAGTGCAGCATTATATCCTTACATCATCAAATAGTGATAACGGGTATAAATTCTGGTCTGCCGCTGCAGTGGACGAGAACAGTGACGAGTGGTACTTAGGTGTCAAGCCAACACTGGAACTGGACGGCAAGTACTATGCCCCTTATTACGCCTCATTCCCCTTCGAGACCAAGTCACCGGGTATGAAGGTGTATATCGTATCATCCTTCACCAACAACGGCTACACCCTAAAGGAGGTGACAGGCGTTATACCACAGGCCACTCCCGTACTGATAGAGTGCAGTTCTGACGACCCATCAAAGAACAGACTCACCCTGCATGAGCCCGGAACACGCGGTGCCAATGTTTCAGATAATAAACTGAAGGGAATATATTACTATAATCCCGACCTTTCAATGACGGCATATCCCGGATGCGTCACCGAGTTTGACCCCTCCACCATGCGTGTGTGGAACGTTCGTAACGGCAAACTTGTGCTGTCCACAGCCACTGATAACCTGAAGTATGCGCAGGTGAGCCGATATAAGTTCATACACGCTCTAAATCCAAACCAGTCATATCTCGTTGTTCCCGAAGGCACAGCAGAGGCTCTCGGTGACGGTGTCACTATAACATTCGATACGGATGGCGGAACAGAAGTCGCTCCCGTCTTCGGTGTTCCCGGAGAGAACATCCCGTCAGTGGCGCAGCCTACCAAGGCAGGGTACACATTCGTGGGATGGGATAAGGAATTAAGCACGTTCCCTGATGCAAGCATGACTGTCAAGGCCTTGTGGAAAGTAAACCAATACACCATCACGTTTGACTGCAATGGCGGTTCTGCCGTCAACGCTATCACACAGGACTACGGCACATCCTTCACCGCTCCTGCCAACCCGACAAGGGCAGGTTATACCTTCGCAGGCTGGGATAGGGAGATGCCGTCAGCCATACCGGCAGGTAACATCACTCTCGTAGCACAGTGGACACCCAACCAGTACACCATAACATTTGACAGTGACGGAGGTTCAGCAGTCAAACCCATCACGCAGGACTATGCATCAGCAGTCACCGCCCCAGCAGCTCCTGTAAGAGAGGGCTACACCTTCAAGGGCTGGCAGCCAGAACTCCCAGCCACCATGCCGCTTGACGGTATGACGGTGAAGGCGCAGTGGCAGATCAACCAGTATACCATCAAGTTCGACAGCAATGGCGGCACATCCGTCAATGCCATCACACAGGACTACGGTACTGCTGTTACCGCCCCAGCCAATCCTACCAAAGACGGCTATACCTTTGTGGGGTGGAGTGCCGATATACCCACAACGATGCCGGCACAGGACATGACACTCACGGCACAATGGCGTATAAACAACTATACCATAACATTCGATACAGACGGCGGCTCACTGATAGATGATATAATCGCGGCATTCGGTGCTGCTATCAGCAAGCCATCCGACCCTGTCAGGACCGGTTATACCTTCAAGGGCTGGGACAATGAGTGGCCATCCACCATGCCATTGAACGGCCTTATCCTGAAGGCGCTTTGGGAGGTGAACCGTTACAAGGTCACATTCCTGATGGATGATGGCGAGACAGTACTGAAGCAGGACGAGATTTCCTACGGTTTGCCTGTCACCGCACCTACTGTCCCTAATAAGGAAGGCTCGAAATTCATAGGCTGGACTCCAGAGCTTGACGCCACAATGCCGGCACATGATGTAGTGTACACGGCGGTGTTCAGCGACAACAGCTATACCGTCACCTTTGATACCAATGGCGGTACAGCCATAGAGTCAATCACTGGTGTGTACGGCACACCTTTCACCGCTCCGGCCAATCCTACAAGAGAGGGCTATACCTTTGCCGGTTGGGACAAGGAGATGCCGTCAGCCATACCCGCAGGTGACGTGACACTCGTAGCGCAGTGGACACCTAACAAGTACACCATTACGTTCGACAGCGACGGCGGTTCAGCAATCAGCGCCATCACACAGGACTATGCCACAGCAATCACCGCCCCTGCCGCTCCAGTGCGTGAGGGCTACAGCTTCAAGGGCTGGCAGCCAGAGCTTCCAGCAACGATGCCGCTTGACGGTATGGCGGTGAAGGCGCAGTGGCAGATCAACCAGTATACCATCACATTTGACTGCAACGACGGCTCTACCGTCAGCGCCATCACACAGGATTATGGCACAGCAGTCACCGCCCCTGCCGCTCCAGTGCGTGAGGGCTATACCTTCGCAGGCTGGGACAAGGAGATACCGTCAACCATTCCAGCTGGAGACATGACTATTGTAGCGCAGTGGACAGCCAACCAGTACACCATCACGTTTGACAGTGACGGCGGTTCCGCTGTCAGCGCCATCACACAGGACTATGGCACAGCGGTAACGGCACCTGCCGCACCCGTAAGAGAGGGCTATACCTTTAAGGGCTGGCTGCCAGAGCTTCCTGCCACCATGCCACTTGAGGGCGTTACCGTCAAGGCACAGTGGCAGATCAACCAGTACACCATCACATTCGACTGTGACGGCGGCTCTACTGTCAGCGCCATCACACAGGATTACGGCACAGCAGTCACTGTTCCTGCCGCACCTGTAAAGGTCGGCTACATATTCGCAGGCTGGGACAAGGAGATTCCTACAACGATGCCGGCAAATGACATCGCCATCAAGGCTGTATGGGAAATCGCATATCAGGACTATGCGGTGGCATTGGCAAGCGGATGGAACTGGGTTACATTCCCAATGATGGACGCAGACATGGACAATGTCAGCAACCTGTTCGCAGAAGGCAGCTGGTCCGCCGGTGACGAGATAAAGACCAAGACCGATGTTGCGGCATATACCGCCAAGCTCGGCAAGTGGGTTGGCACGCTGACACGTCAGGGCAACCTCTCCAATACGGGTATGTACAAGATGCGTTCCTCTGCGGCACAGACCGTGACGGTGAAGAGAAATGCCAGAGTCATGATACCTTCCGAGGTTAACATGACCGTTAATCCGGGCTGGAACTACATCTCTTACCTTCCTGCCGAGGGCATGACCCTTTCCGAGGCTCTTGCCAATTACCAGGCCAGTGAGGGTGATGTGATAAAGTCACAGGATGCCTCCAGCCAGTATTCAGAGAGCCAGGGCTGGGTAGGTCAGCTTACAGAGCTGCTGCCGGGACATGGCTATATGCTGAAGCGCACTTCCAACAGGTCCGTATCCTTCCGTTATGCTGACGCAGCAGAGAACAAGTTGCAGCCTGCAGCCGTTAACAGCAAGTCATACCGTTATGCGGACAATATGACAGTGGTGGCTTGTGTGGACGACATAGCCACACAGGAGGGGGACACCCTTGTCGCTACCGTTGACGGCGAGGTACGCGGTTCCGCCGCACTGTCAGCTGACGGCCTGCTGCTTCTCACCATCCAGGGTGACAATGCAGCGCCTGTAACCCTCTCACTGCTGCGTGACGGCGAGGTGTATGCCACCGCCAATGCGGCCCTCTGTTATGAGAAAGACGCTGTGGTGGGTTCTTTGGCAGCTCCAACCTCTATATCATTTGTAGAGGAAAGCGATGGTGACGCATCAGTCATAGCAGGCAATGTCGTGGCTATCTACACCGCCGATGGCAAGAAACTCAATACCGTTAACGTCAATAGCCTTGCCGCCGGCACCTATATTATATATACAGAGACGGATAGCAAGACAAGTGTATTTAAAATAACCAAGAAATAAAGATGAATAAACTGACAAAGATAGTTCTTTTTGCTGCGCTGGTCCTTTGCGGCACTTCGTGCGGCGGCGGTGATGACGACCCCATTCCCGTAAACCCCGTTACTCCCGATCCGCCACAGTACCCTACCTTCGATGCTCCACAATGGCAGAATGAGGCGCAGGGTGTGGTGAACAAGTACGAGAGTACCATGACAGCGTATGTTACACTTCCCGACTCACTCAGTGACAAGGCAGCTGCCAATGACCAGATAGCCGTGTTCTGCGGTGCGGAGTGCAGAGGTTACGCCTTCTATGACAACGATGCCAAGGTGTGGATAGCTATGGTTTACGGCAATGCCGGTGACGCTCTGGCGTTCAAGTACTACTCCACAGCCACGCGCCATCTGTACAATGCCACTGCAACAGTGCCCTTCGCGCCAGATACCCAGTACGGCAATCCCGACGCTCCGCAGGTGTTAAGCCTGAATATAGAGACGCAGAAATAAGTAAAGGCATACTACAGGAAAAGTGATTTTTCCGACAACAAAGTGAGAAAGCATACAGATTTCATGGATTTCTGTATGCTTTTTTCGTGTCCGTATGTGATATGGCACATCATTTGCTATGGATTATATTACAAATCATAGCAGGATAAGAATAATGAGAGTAATATCAGACACAGAGTTTGGTGGAGAGCGTCCACTGTTTGAGTCGCATGACCTGCGGCTGGAGAATGTCATCATCCGCGAGGGCGAGTCGGCCATCAAGGAATGCAGCAACATCGAGGCTGTCAATTGCCGTTTCGAGGGCAACTATCCCTTCTGGCATGTTCACGGCTTTGTCATAGACAGGTGCTATTTTGATGTGGGAGGCCGCTCCGCACTCTGGTATTCAGACCACCTGAAGATGAAGGACACCCTGATAGACGCTCCGAAGATGTTCCGTGAGATGCACGACATAGAGATAGAGAATGTGGAGATGACGGATGCCGACGAGGTCTTCTGGCGCTGCGACAGGATAGATGTCAGGAACCTGAAGCTGCATGGCGGCACCTACCCCTTCATGCTCAGCAGGGACATCCGTATAGACGGACTGGAGAGTGACAGCAAGTATGTGTTCCAGTATGTCAAGAACCTGGAGCTGCACAATGCGAGGATAACCACCAAGGACGCTCTGTGGGAGACGGAGAATGTGACGGTATACGATTCCGAGCTTAACGGCGAGTACCTTGGATGGCACTCGCGCAACCTGCGTCTTGTTAACTGCCACATCTCCGGCACGCAGCCTCTCTGTTATGCCGAGAACCTTGTGCTGGAGAACTGTGTCATGGCTGACGACTGTGACCTGGCCTTTGAGTACAGCAGTGTCCACGCCACCGTCAGCGGACACATACACAGCGTGAAGAACCCGCTTAGCGGCAGCATTGTGGCCGACAGTATAGGGGAGGTCATACTGGACGGTAACATCAAGGCACCTGCCAACTGTGAGATCAGACTCACGGACGGCCGCCGCCTTGATTGAGGCATGATTACAGCATTACATTCCCTAAAATACACACGATATGAAATATGACTTTGACGAGATAGTACAGCGCCGTGACACCAATTCCTACAAATGGGACTCACCCGAGGCCGCCGGCGCGCTGCCAATGTGGGTGGCTGACATGGACTTCAAGACAGCTCCGGCCGTGATACAGGCCCTGCGCCAGCGCGTGGAGCATGGAGTGTTCGGCTACACTCATGTGCCACAGGCGTATTTTGATGCCGTGTCCGGCTGGTTCGCGTCCCGTCACGGGTGGAACATCAACGCGGAATGGATGATCTACACCAGTGGAGTGGTGCCGGCACTGTCTGCCATCATCAAGGCCATGACGCAGCCCGGCGACAGGATTGTCACGCTGACTCCGGCCTATAACTGCTTCTTCTCCTCCATCCGCAACAATGGCTGTGTATTGTCAGAGTGTAACCTGCTGTATAGTGACGGACATTATACCATAGACTTTGACGATTTTGAGCGTAAGATAGCCGCCCCGGAGGCCAGGCTCATGCTGTTGTGTAATCCGCATAATCCCTCTGGAAGGGTGTGGACGGCAGAAGAGCTGCGCCGCATCGGAGAGATATGCCTGCGTAATAATGTACTTGTCGTGTCTGACGAGATACATTGCGAGCTGACGTATCCCGGCCATGACTACACTCCCTTTGCGTCCCTGTCAGCGGAGTTTCTCCAGAACTCCGTGACCTGTGTATCTCCCAGCAAGGCGTTCAACATTGCCGGACTGCAGATTGCCACCATCATCGCCGCCAATGATACCATGCGGCGGCGCATAGACAGGGCGATAAACATCAATGAGGTGTGCGATGTCAACCCCTTTGGCGTCATTGCCACCATTGCCGCCTATACACAGGGTGGGGAATGGCTTGATGCCCTGCGCCGGTATCTTTATTCCAATTATGAGTATTTGCGTGAATGGTTCTCCATCCATCTGCCACAGTTTACAGTCCTGCCGCTTGAGGGTACCTATCTCGTATGGGTGGACTGCCGTTCCTGTGACATGGACTCGGGCACTATAGTAAGGCGTCTGATGGATGAGCAGCATCTCATGCTCAATCCCGGCACCATGTACGGACCGGGTGGCGAGGGCTTTGTGCGGATTAATATAGCCTGCCCGAGGAGTGTGCTCGCTGATGGATTGGAGCGTTTTTATATGGTTGTAGGTTGAGGGTTGTAGGTTTTTCTTTATTGGTTATAGGGTTTTAGGTTTGGGGTTGTAGGTCTTTCGGGGGTGGTTTTATGGTTGTTGGTTGTGGGTTTTAGGTCTTTTGGGCTGTGGATTATTAAATAAAGAAGAGTTAAAGAGCGAGAATGCTCTTCCACCAAGAATAAAATTTAAGTCTAAAGCCAACGATGAAACACCCCGAAAAACCTAAAACCCACAACCCAAAAAACAAAGTGTCAGAAAAATGCCTTTATTTCTGACACTTTGATTTTTTCCAATCGCGGAGAATGCCCTTGTTTCAAAATTATTTGTCCGTGGACGCGTACAGTGCATTCTTGACGCGTTAGGTTAATTGATTGATAATCTTGTGATTAACTGTTTTGAGCTGTCTGGGTGTGTTGAAAAACACCTGCAAAAGCATAGCTTTTACACAGTAATCAGGCACTGATTGGAGTGTGATTTGATAGAGATTGCACCCCAATTAATATCATATTGCAGTGTAATTGATGCCAAATAGTATGTGAGAGCGTGTTTTGGTGCCTTCAAAGTGTACCAAAAGCGGTATTTTCTTCTCTAAAACGCACAGTGAAGCCGACTTTTTCAAAAAAGCAAAACGTCACGAAAAGTGGCAAAAAAGTGACGTTTGTCTATTTTGGGGTTTTGGGTTTTTCTTTGTTGGTTATAGGTTTTAGGTTGTGGGTTGTAGGTCTTTCGGGCTGGTTTTATGTTTTTTGGTTTTAGGTTGTGGGTCTCTGGTTGCACTGGTTGTAGGTTTTTTCTTTTGGGGGGTTATTGGTTCTGAACCTAAAGTTTATTTTTGGTTGGAGAATATTCTCGCCCTTTAACTCTTCTTTAATTAATAATCCATAGTCCAAAAGACCAACAACCTAAAACCCACAACCCAAAACCAACAAGACAATCTACCACAGTCTATATGACAGTCGCAGGCTGATTTCCGGGAATATAGGGAACTGCTTTATGGAGTTCACATAGTCCTCCACACTGCCTTTCAGACCGTTTATGTCACGAGACAGGTCGTATGTCATGTATATTGTCTCCCCGTCAGCGTTGACACCGATAGGAGTATGCACGTCTACCGACGGGTGGTTGCCCCAGAACATTATGCCTGCGTCTACACCCACATTGAACCTCCTGTCGTTGTTTATTCCCATCTCGTATCCTATGCCTATGTATGGCTTGAATTTCGATGCCCTTGCGCTCGCCTTTACAATGTTGTCTGCGTCAGGCACCATACGGAACTCCTCCCCGGCCTTTCTTATAACCTCGCCTTTCCTGTATCTTATGCTACCCTTCTTGATATACCGTCCGTTAGCATCCTTCTGATAATGGTACTCATCAGCCTCCGTGTCTATGGACAGGTTTGTGTGGTAAGGGTTGATGTTCTCTGCATTCAGTTCCTGATACAGCTTCTCCGAATAGTCATAGTATACGTCCTCCTGTGCAATGACATCGTGGGCATATTTACCAATCGGTATGCTTATGCCGTATTCCGAGAACGAGCCCCTCTTCAATGTAACAGTGCCCGTGCCGCGCTCTCCACTTATGGCGTGGTCGTATTCGTATGTCA
The DNA here is from genome assembly GCA_030531085.1 of Prevotellaceae bacterium. Classification (GTDB taxonomy): domain Bacteria; phylum Bacteroidota; class Bacteroidia; order Bacteroidales; family Bacteroidaceae; genus Prevotella. Next base: position 51,638 of record JAUNOM010000009.1, read on the forward strand.
CGACCTCTTCCGTTATGATTGCGTTGCCCTTGCTGTCATTCTCGCGTGAGCCCCATTTCCTTAGCTTCTCCTTATACTCCTGTATCTGCTCAATCTCCAGCTCATCGAGGTTCACACCCAATGATGACAGGTCCAGAGGACTCTTGTTCTCCAGAACCCTTCTGTACATGGTGTTGTATGTTGCCACCGCTGTGAGGGTGTTCATGCTCTCCGCTGTGTTCTTGGCCTCTATCAGAGTGCCGTTGCCATAATAGAAGCCTGCCGTGAAATGCCAGTGGCGGTTGTTCTTGAACGGGAACACATCAATGAGGAACTTGAAGTTGTTCATGCCCAGATCACCCTCCATCTTCACATGACTCTTTGGCTTGTAGCCTGTGAACGTCTCCATCATGTTCGCCAGCTTGTTGAACCTAGAGGAGTTGGTGGCCGTGTTCAGTCCCTCCGCCACCTCCATTCCGAATACAGCTGTGTGATGTTCCAATGGCCTGAATACACCGCCGGTGCGCACACGCACCCAGTCTGTGACGGGGGAGGCAAACTCAAATCCGAAACCGCTTATACCTGCCGTCACGGCAAAGTCTATATGGTTGAAGACACCGTTCTGCAGTATCTTCGGTTTCACCGTGTCCGCAGGCTTGGCATGGTCTGTCTGTGCCATCGTCACGGTGCAGGCGCTAAGTGCCATCAGTGCTAATGCTATTCTTTTCATTATCTTTTCTGCTATGTTGTTTTATGGTTTGTACCGGCAGTAGGCCATCAGTTGCCTTCCACCACTGTGAAACGGAACACGCAGCCGTTCTTGCGGTTGGGGTCGCTGCCAGGGAACAGTGCCGAGTATGGCTCGCCCATGTCCGGTGAGCAGCCCACAAAGCGGTTGGTCTTCAATGACAGCAGCATACATTCTCCGCGCAGCATATCCTGCCATACGAACAGGCTGGCGTCGGACTCGTCCTTCATGAGGCGCACATCAGCTGATATTCCCTCGCCCGTTATCGTTACGAAGCCCATGCCGTTAAGACATTCCAGTGCTACACGTCCATTGCCGCGGTCGTGCACGCGGAACTGGCAGTCCTTGGAGTCGTATTCCCGTGAGCCCTTGCGTGTGGAGTGGCACAGTCCGCGCCTCATTCCCCACATACGTGTGCCGTTTGCCAGATTGTCAAGTGTTATGACTTTTCCTATAGGCAGGTTGCCTGTGCGGTCCGCCATAGGCTCATTGACGGTGAAGTCGTCGAACTCTGCATATCCGCAGGCGGCCTTCTTGCCCGTGCTTTCCTTCTGCTGGTTGAAGCAGAACAGCGAAAAGCGTGAGCCCTGGAACGTGTTCAGCTGGTAAGGCAGCCTCAAAGTGTCGCCCACATTGTGGAAGGTCTTGCCGTCAAGGGAGTAGCTGAACACCGCCCACATCTCGTCATAGTCGCCGTGTATGCGCAGAGTCACGTCGCCATCCTTGCTGGAAGCTCCTGCTGCGGCCTTGAGAGCCTTCAGGTCACCGAGGTCCACCCGGCCTGTAGACTGCTGCATCCATTGCAGTCTCAGTGTGCCGTTGTCGTTGCTTACGCCTATCCATGCGTATGGAATGTTCAGCAGTCCCAGTCCCGCCACATCATTCTTCTTCAGGTTCTTGGCGCTAAGCGTGACGGTAGCGTCAGATACAGGGCCGATACAGCGCTGTGTCAGGGTGTTCCTTGCCCACATGAAGTTCTCTGCCGGCATGGCGTTCAGACGCAGCTTGCCGTTCTTCAGTGCCCATTTGTTGTCTACGGGCTCATGGTTCCACTGCCATACGCGGCTTATCTGCCTGCCGTTGAAGTCATCGCTGCGCTGGTACGGTGAGTGAGGCTTCGTGTCTGCGCCCGTGGCGGGCTTTGTCCATGTGCGTGGACAGCGTCCCGGGTTGCCCTCGAGGCCGAACATGGGCCATCCGTCCTTCCATGTTATAGGTACAAGGCATACGGTGCGGCCCACGGCAACGAAGTCGAGCATGGACACGGCCCACCATTTGCCGTCGGGAGTCTGTAGCATTCCACCCTGATGCACCGTCGCGCAGCCCAGTTCATTGTCGCCGGGCTTGGAGACATTGAACTTGATGCCGTCCTGCATGATGTTCTTCCCGTTGGAGTTGGTTACCAGTGGGAACTTCCTTGTGCCCAGAGACTCCATGGCCGCTACGGATGTCGTCTCGTAAGGGCCGAACAGGTTGTCGGCGCGTGCGCACTGTGAGCGCCCCATAGGGTTGTACTCTGCGCTTATGATGTAGTATTTCCCGTTTATCTTGTATGCGTGGTGCCCCTCGCCCATGGCCTGTCCGCGTGGTATTATAACCCGTTCGGAGCCTTCCACGTATCCGGAGAAGTCCGGCTTGAACTGTGTTACCTTCACTTCGTCATATCCGTGTATGGCCCATACCTTGCCGTCATCGTCAAAGAGCACGCTAAGGTCGTATATGTGTCCGCTGAGGTTCTTGTGCTCCCAGGGACCGTAGGCGGACTTGGAGGTGAACAGCTGCAGTCCGTTGCCGTTCACGTTGGTGAAGACATAGAATGTGCCGTTGTTGTAACGTATCACAGGTGCCCATACACCCTGCCCGTATACGTGCTTGCCGTTGGTAAGGCGGAACTTGTCATCGGGCAGCACCTCGTTCCAGCGGTTGAAGCAGTAACTGGCCAGATTCCAGTTTACGAGGTCCTTACTGTGCAGAACCACCAGTCCGGGAGTGCAGTGCATGGTGGTGCCTGCGAGGTAGTAGTCATCGCCGACACGTATGACATCGGGGTCGGAGAACTCGTCATAGAACAGAGGGTTAGTAAATGTGCCGTTGCCATTGTCGGCAGTCCATGATGTGTTTCCATAGTTAGCGGAGGATTGTGCGGAAGCGTTGGCTCCCAGTAGCATCATGGCGGCGTAGAGGATTAGTTTTTTCATTTGTCTTGTTTAATGTTTCTTTTCTGGGTGGGAATAAGTTCTGCAAAGGTATGAAAAAAAAATGATATGAGCAAATAATTATGTACGCATACGGGTAGTATAGTATGTATTGTGTAAAAAAGCACAAAAAGATGCGGTTAAATTTTGCATTGTGAGATTAATTTCCTAACTTTGCAAACTATATTGCAAATATGTGGCTTTGTGGCTGCAAGACATGAAATGATAACAGACGATGATTTATTATTGATGCAGGATGCCATGCTGCTGGCGCAGAAGGGTGAGGGCTTTGTAAATCCCAACCCTCTTGTAGGTGCGCTCGTCGTAATGGACGATGATGTCATTGCCCAAGGGTATCACGCACGTTGTGGTGACCTGCACGCGGAGAGGATGGCGTTCCGTGATGCGGAAGAGAAAGGCGTGGACTGTGCCGGAGCTACGATGTATGTAACTTTGGAACCGTGCTGCCATCATGGACAGCAGCCCCCGTGTGTCGACGCCATCATAGAGCATGGCATATCACGTGTGGTGGTAGGTCTTGGCGATCCCAATCCGCTTGTTGCGGGCAAGGGTCTGCAGAAGCTCCGTGACGCAGGCGTGGAGGTTGACATTATGGAGGGAGAGCCTATTGCCGCCGCGCTGGTGGAGCGGCTGCGTATGCAGAACAGGGTGTTTCTGAAGTTCATAACCACAGGAATGCCGTGGGTGACAGCAAAATGGGCCATGACCCTTGACGGCAAGATTGCCACGACAACCGGTGACAGCCGGTGGGTAACGGGCAGTGAGGCGCGTGAGTATGTACACGGAGTGCGCCGCATTAATGCCGGAATACTATGCGGCATTGGCACGGTGCTGGCTGATGACCCTATGCTGAACGTGCGGCTGGGCGAGGAGGCTCTGCGCAGACTGGGAATGAAGGAGAATGAAGTGCGTCATCCTGTACGCATAGTGGCGGACAGACAGGCGCGCATACCAATGGAGAGCCAGCTTGTCAGGACGGCCAGTGAGATACCCACAGTGGTGGCTTACGCTGACGGAGCGGATGATGATAAACTGCAGATGCTGCGTGACGCAGGGGTGGTGTTATGGAACTGCAACACTCTGCGTGAGCTTGTGCAGCGTGCCGGAGCGGAGAAGATAGACAGTCTGCTGCTGGAGAGTGGAGGAACGCTTAGTGAGGCGCTTATCAAGGACGGTCTGGTGGACGAGGTCATGGCGTTTGTGGCGCCGAAGATTATTGGCGGCAAGATGGCGAAGACACCTGTGGAGGGTGATGGCATAGAGTTGATGGCCGACGCCATAGAGCTGACGGATAGGGTGATTGTGCCGTTAGGGCAGGACATCCTTATCAGCGGATTGATAAAAAGGGGGTGATAACGCCCCGTTTACGGATAAAAGGAATGTTTACAGGAATAATAGAAGAGACTGGCAGGGTGAAGGGCATACGCCGTGGCGCGAGGAGTGTCACCATCGAGGTGGATGCTTCTGTCGTGATGCAGGACACGCAGGTGGGTGACAGTATAGCCACCAACGGCGTGTGTCTGACTGTGACGGCCTTGACATCCGGCGGATTTACAGCCGATGTGATGCCCGAGACCGTGACGCGCACCTCGCTTGCCGCCCTGAAACCGGGCGACATGGTGAACCTTGAGAGGGCGCTGACGCTGCAGTCACGTCTTGGCGGACACATTGTATCCGGTCATGTTGACGGAACCGGGACGGTATGCAGGCGTGTTCAGGATGACAATGCCTTGTGGCTGTGGGTGGAGTGCAGTCCTGCGTTGATGCGGTATATAATTGAAAAGGGAAGCATAACAGTGCAGGGGGTAAGCCTTACCGTGGCAAGAGTGCAGGATAACAAGTTTGCTGTATCTCTTATTCCGCATACTCAGGGAGCTACAACGCTGCTCTCTGCCAAAGTGGGCGATGTGGTGAACCTGGAGAATGACATGATAGCGAAATATGTGGAGAAGCTGCTCATGCCCCATGAGTCCGAAGGAACGGGCGGTGGAGACAGCGAGGACAGCAGACTGGCTATGTATAAAGACTTTATGAGCCATAAGGCTTTTTAAGAAACGCTATGTATTAAGAATAGAACAATCTCATAAACATCTCATAAACTTAAAGAATGGAATTTCAGTTTAATACAGTAGAAGAGGCCCTTGATGCGCTGCGCGCAGGCAAGTGTATCTTGGTAATAGATGATCCTGACCGCGAGAATGAGGGTGACCTTATATGTGCGGCGCAGTTTGCCACCACAGAGAATGTGAATATGATGGCGTCCATAGCCAAAGGTCTTATATGTATGCCTATGAGCAGGGAACTGTGTGAGAGGCTTGACCTGCCGCAGATGGTGATGCACAACAGTGACAACCATCAGACGGCCTTTACAGTCAGTGTGGATCACATCTCCACCACGACAGGCATCTCGGCTGTGGAGCGTGGCATTACGGCCAGGGCCATTGCGGATCCCAATTCCAAATCTATAGACTTCCGCCGTCCGGGACACATGTTCCCGTTGCAGGCCAGGGATGGTGGGGTGCTGGTGCGTACAGGTCATACGGAGGCTACGGTGGATCTGCTGCGTCTTGCCGGACTGACAGAGGCTGGATTGTGTTGCGAGATAATGCGTGAGGATGGTACGATGATGCGTACCAGAGAACTGAAGGAACTGGCTGTTGAGCATAATCTGGCCTGCATCACTGTGAAGTCACTTGTGGAATACCGCAGACGCACGGAGAAACTGATAGAGCGCGTCACGGATGCGGAACTGCCAACCAAGTACGGTTCATTCCGTGCGGTGGGATATATTAATAAGGTGACAGGCGAGCATCATGTGGCCTTAGTCAAAGGAGATGTAACCACACCGGAGCCGGTGCTGTGCCGCGTGCATTCGGAATGTCTTACGGGTGATGCCTTCGGCAGTCTGCGCTGTGACTGCGGCGAGCAGCTTGCGGAGGCAATGCGGCGTATAGAGGCGAAGGGCAGGGGAGTGCTGCTTTATCTCAGACAGGAGGGCCGGGGAATAGGGCTTATCAACAAACTGCGGGCATATAAGTTGCAGGATCAGGGCATGGATACGGTCGAGGCTAATCTGGCATTGGGCTTTGCCGCGGACTTGCGTGAATATGGTACGGGTGCCAGTATTCTGGCAGATCTCGGCATACATGAGCTTATACTTATGACAAATAATCCGCTGAAGATATCAGGTCTTGACGGATTTGGGCTGAAGGTGGTGGACCGTGAGCCGATAGAGATGACGTGTAACGAGAAGGATGAGTTCTATATGTATACGAAATACACAAAGATGGGCCATCTGCTCCACATGAAGAAACCGAATAAAAAGTAAACAAAAACAACATATACTGATATGAAAGTAGTAGAAGGAAAACTGACAGCCCAAGGGCTGCGAATAGGTGTTGTGGCCTCTCGTTTCAACGATTTCATCGTCTCACACCTGATAACCGGTGCGGAGGACTGCTTTGTGCGCCATGGCGGCGACAGTGACAATATTACTCTCGCATACGTTCCGGGAGCATTCGAGATACCACTCACGGCTCTGAAGATGGCCAATTCAGGCAAGTATGACGCTGTGGTGTGTCTTGGAGCGGTGATACGTGGGGCGACACCGCATTTCGATATGGTGGCTAATGAGTCTGCGAAGGGTATTGCGCAGGCTGCAATGCAGAGCGGAGTGCCCGTGCTTAATGGCATACTTACCACGGACAGTATAGAACAAGCGATAGAGCGCGCAGGCACAAAGGCGGGCAATAAGGGCGCGGATGCAATGATATCAGCCATTGAAATGATAAACCTTAGCAACGCTCTGTAAGGGAGGAAAACACAAACATGAAGATTGGATTTGATAACGACAAATACATACGCATACAGTCTGAGCATATAAAGGAGCGTATTGCCCAGTTCCGGGGCAAGCTATATCTGGAGCTTGGCGGCAAACTCTTTGACGACCATCATGCCAGCCGTGTCCTTCCGGGGTTCCAGCCGGACTCGAAACTGCGTATGTTCAAGAAGATTAGTGACCAGATAGAGATTGTAATAGTAATCAGCGCCGAGGACATAGAGAAGAATAAGGTACGCGCGGACCTTGGCATTACATACGATGAGGACGTGCTGCGACTGCGTGATGAGTTCCAGAAGCGTGGCTTCTTTGTCGGTTCTGTCGTCATAACTCATTACAACGGCCAGCACGCGGCCGATGCTTTCAGACAGCGTCTGAAGCGTATGGACATCAGGGCGTATGTGCACTATCTGATAGACGGGTATCCTCACAATGTGTCACTCATCGCCAGTGACGAGGGATTTGGCAAGAACGATTACGTGGAGACGGATCGTCCGCTTGTCATTGTCACCGCACCGGGGCCGGGATCGGGCAAGATGGCGGTGTGCCTGTCACAGCTTTACAATGAGCACAAGCGTGGAGTGGAGGCCGGATACGCCAAGTTCGAGACTTTCCCCGTATGGAACCTGCCTCTGAAGCACCCTGTTAACATTGCATACGAGGCGGCCACCGCAGACCTTAATGATGTGAACATGATAGATCCGTTCCATCTTGAGGCCTATAATAAGATTGCTGTAAACTATAACCGTGACATTGAGATATTCCCAGTGCTGAACGCACTCTTTGAAGGCATATATGGTACGAACCCGTATAAGTCTCCTACGGACATGGGAGTTAACATGGTGGGTTTCTGTATCAGTGATAATGAAGCCTGTTGTGAGGCTTCACGCAATGAGATAATCTGCCGATACTATGCCGCCACGAACAAGTTTGCCAACGGAGCGGATAATGAGAGTGAGGTGCAGAAGATACAACTGCTGTTCAATCAGGCACGTATCACCACTGCAACGCGTAAGGTTACCACTGTGGCTAAACAGCGCAAGCAGGAGACAGGCACACAGTGTGCCGCAATAGAACTGGCTGATGGTACCATGATTACCTCGAAGTCCACAGAACTGCTTGGACCAAGTGCGGCGCTGTTACTAAATGCCACGAAGTATCTTGCTGGTATAGACCATAATGTCCGTCTCATTCCGCAGAATATGATAGAGCCTATCCAGAAGACAAAGATAGACTATCTTGGTGGCAATAACCCACGTCTGCACACCGACGAGGTGCTTGTGGCGCTGTCCGTGTTGAGTCAGGTGGACGAGAATTGCCGTCGTGCATTGGAACAGCTGCCTGCATTACGCGGATGTCAGGTACATTCAACGGTGATGCTTTCAGAGGTGGACCATAAGATTTTCAAGAAACTGGGCGTGGGACTTACCTGTGATCCGGTAAAGAAAAAGTAATTAATTTATAGCAAATATGTTAAAGTGCGTTCCGCAGTCATGGACTTTTCTGTGGAACGCACTTTTTATATTGGTCCATTTGGAGGATAGTTGGAGAGAAAGTGTGTTATCATCCTATTCGTGAAGAATATCTAAAAATATGTGGTTTTTGTTATACCATAGTTGAGTATAAAGATTTTTGATGTATCTTTGCAACTGGTAGTGATAGAGTATTAAACCATGTAATAACGATATGAAATATGAGTGAGATGGTATATGTGCGCGAGGACGGTACTGTGACAACGTCCTGCGGAAACGAACAGTGTATGCGCCCCTCTCTGCTGCTAAAGGGTGGCACAGTGGTGGACAGTGAGAATGCCGTGATGTATAGTGCTGACGTCCTTGTGGAGGATGGGCGCATTACAGCTATTGGCGCTTCTATAGATGTGAATGATGTTGATAGGGTTATAGACTGTAGCGGCCTTGTGGTGACTGCGGGATTTGTGGATGCTCATGTGCATATAGAGTCGTCAATGGTTATGCCGCAGGCATTTGGTGAGGCGGTGTTACCGTTTGGCACCACTGCTGTTATCGCCGACCCTCATGAGGTGGTGAATGTGGCAGGTGCAGAGGGATTGCGTGATTTTTTGACCAAGGCACGCAGAGCACCCGTGGATGTGTTTACGGTAGTGCCGTCTTGTGTGCCTGCAACACCATACGATACCAATGGCGCAGGACGGTTTACAGCGGAGCAGATGTGTGAGTTTACTGACATTCCTGAAATCGTGGGGCTGGGCGAGGTGATGTCATACGGTGACGTGGTGGCGGAAAAACCGGACATGATGGCTAAACTTGCATTGTTTAAGGGAAAGACCATTGACGGTCATACTGCGGGGATTGAGCCGGATATGGTGGGAATGTATGCTGCACATGGTATATCAAACGATCATGAGTGTTATGACGAGGAGGGAATGTTGAGATGTTACAACAGTGGAATGAACATTTATATAAGGGAGGGCAGTGCGGCGCGTAACGCTCGGACGCTCTTATCCTGCGCCAGACGAAACGGACTTGATGTGGCGCGGATGGCATTCTGTACAGACGACAAGCATCTTGCCACGATAGCAAAGGAGGGACACATATCATATATTGTAAGAATGGCCTTGCAGGAAGGCTTCACATGGGGTGAGGTGGCCCGTATGGCAGCATGTAATCCATGTCATTATTATTCATTAAAGGAACGTGGAAATGTCAGGAAAGGATATGTGGCGGATATTGTTGTTACAGACTATGACTGCAATAAGATACATTATGTATTGAAGGACGGTATGCCGGCGGATGAGAAGATTGCCTCAATGGAGAGGAAAACGGTGGGAATAATGGACAATACGGTAAGGTTCCGCAAGATGTATGCTGCGGATTTCATTGTCCCAGAGGAACAGCGGAATGTGGCGATGGGGCTGGTGCCTGGCGAGTTGCTTACGGAGAGCGTAGGCTTGAATGCAGGAGAATGGCGGCAACATAATGTTCTGGCTACGGTGGAGCGGCACGGTAAGAATGGTAATGTGGCCCTATGTCCGCTGGTGGGATATGGGATCAAGGATGGAGCTGTGGCAACCAGTGTGTCACATGATTCGCATAATGTGGTGTGTGCTGGAGACAATCCTGCAGATATGGCGTTGGCCTGTAATAGACTGAGGGAGATTGGAGGCGGATATGTCATAGCGTCAAAAGGATATGTTATAGGAGAGTTTTCACTTCCATACTACGGCTTGATGTCACCCATGAGTGTCACAGAGGCGGCTGAGGCCATTGCGGCACTTGAACGTAAGGCACATACGATGGGAGTACAGCATGGTATAGACCCCTTTATAACCCTGTCGTTTGTGGCGTTGCCTGTTATTCCGAGATTGAGACTGTTGGATACAGGACTGTTTGATTGCGGTACAGGGCAGTTCGTTTATGACAAACAGTGGAATACAGTTCTCTTTAATTAAATATTTTATGTTATGAAGAAAGTCTTATTTATAGTAGGTTCCCTGCGTAAGGAGTCTTTTAACAGAAAGTTGGCGCAGGAAGTGGAAAAGATGATAGCAGGCCGCGTGACAGTTGAGTATCTTGAATACTCTGATTTGCCGTTTATGAATCAGGATATGGAGTTCCCTGTCCCAGAGGTTGTGGATAGGGTACGCCGGCAGGTGGATGAGGCTGATGGGCTGTGGATTTGCTCTCCAGAGTATAACTACAGTTATCCCGGTCATTTAAAGAATCTGATAGACTGGCTGTCACGTCCTCTTGTTTCCGGTGACAATCAGACGCCATTGGCCATTAATGGCAAGAAAGTGGCTTTGAGTGGCGCAGGTGGTGGAGGTGCCACAGCGAGATGCCGCGCCAAGTTGGTGGAGTTGCTTACACTTCCGTTTATCAAGGCGGATGTTATGATAGAGCCTCAGACAGGTATACAGCTTGGAGAGGAGGCGTGGACGGAAGGTAGAATGGTACTTACCGATGAACAGTACTCCGCATTGTCTGGGCAGGTGGAGGCTTTTCTGAATTTTATGCAATAACACATTCTATAAACCAGTGATACAATAAAAAGTCATTAATACGTCAGCATTTTGGTGTTTGATATGCGTATTAATGACTTTTTTATAACTTTTTTACTTCATTCCCACCTTTTTCTGATAAAAAATGTTGTGAAATCACAGAAAATGTGTAATTTTGCAGCATAATGTCTTTCTCTCTATGGATTGGAAGACCAAAGAAGTCTGTTAGTATGACGGATGCCGGTGGTTTTTCAATTATAGAACATTATTAAATAATAAATGGTAAATGTGCATAGAGACAGGCTGCCGTCATTGCGTATGGCTGCCATCGGAGACATAAGATAGATTGGATTTCATGACACTGGATAGTACGAACTCCATTTCTATAATTCTTGAAAGCGAAAGCTTAGCAGGAAAAACAGCCATTTCCGAGTCAGATGTACAGTCTGGCGCGGAAGTGAGTTCGTGTATATACCAAAACAGATATGTTGACAAGAAACAGTTTGAAGTTCAGAGCTCCTGGTGCTATCTCTTTCTGCACCACAGAAGGGTTCACATTATATCAGACAGACTGATAGAGGACAACATACCATTTTTTATTCATAAGACAATCCGTTATTATCGTAATAAGGACAAATCCAAAAGCATAAGGAAAAAGGAAGTTCCGACAATAAGCGGACTGGTATTCATTCAAGGTAATGTGACAGAGATTCAGAGCTACCTTGATGACAATTTCCCGAACTACCATCTATGTAAGAACTGCAGCACAGGAAAACCTGCTGTCATCCCTGACAGTCAGATGCGCCCCTTTATGCGTCTTACCGAGACAAGGCCGGAGATGATACGCTTTATGCTTCAGCCCTTTTATCATTACGCCCGCAACCATACCCTTATCCGAATCACCTCCGGAGACTTTGCAGGACTTGAGGGATACGTGGTCCGCATAGACCGCGACCGAAAGCTCGTGATGAATATTGGCGGCATGACCGTAGCAATCAGCGGAATACACGCGGAGAGTTTCGAGGAGTTGAGGAGCCCCATTCAAGGGCAGCCAACCCAAGGGAATGGCGTACAGCTTTCAGAACGCCGTCTGACAAAGCATCAGACATTCATGGACAGATATTTCTACTATGCGGAGAGCAGTCATGACATACAGGAACAGGCAGAGAGTGTAAGGCGGTGGACAGAACACGCCATGATGTATGCGCAAAAAGGAGAAGTGTCAAAAGCCTGGGAGACATTACTGTTTATGATAGAGGAAATAGCATTTTATCATTCCCAGTTGCTTGAGTGCCCAAAGATGGACATGGAACCAATACTTGCCGCAGGCTGGGAGGTAATCAATCTGGCTGTAGGAATGTCAGAGAAAGACTCCCTTCCAGACCACATAAGACAAGAGATGGCAGAGGAGTTAGAAAAGACATTAATGGATTATGGCTATCTTTTTGAATAGCATATAGCGGAATAGGTAATATGAACTCAATCCTTACAAATAACACATTAAAAGTAACAGGGAAAGAAAACAAACTGCAGGCTGTACCAACCAATGCCAAAGTGTCAAAAAACAGAAAACTCATTCTGCCGTGTTAAAACGTCCGCTGTGGACCAAAACGCCACAAAAGAGGTGACCGCGTCAGAGAGCCTGTAAAGTGGCAAAAATCGCCCCCGACTTTCTCTGATTTCCAAAAGAAACCTTTTCAAAGGCAATTTATATGCTTTTACATTGAAATCAGATACAAATTAGAATGCAATTAGATACAGATAGCCTTGTAATCTGTATCTAATTACAGAGTAAAAAGATACTTATTACAATGCTGATTGTACCAAAATCGCATTTCCTTGCACCTTTTTCGTCCATGCTAAGGAAACTTTAACAATTCGGCGTGCCGCATTTTAACATTTGGAATTCAGACTGTAAGCACTCAAATTAGATCAAAAAAATAGCCTTTGCTGCGAACTTTTAAAATTAAATTTGATATATCCACAATTAGAGCATAGAAAAGTGCTTCAAATTATGGGTATGCATAAAATTGAGTACTTATATAAGAAAGAGGTTTGTATCATTTCGCTTTTCGTATGATCATAATTATGATTATGAATTATCAATTTTAATAAAATATTATGTCGGCAGATACTTCGCAGAACAACAAACGTATTGCAAAGAATACCATTCTTCTTTATTTCAGAATGCTATTTATGATGGTTGTGTCGTTGTACACGAGCCGGGTAATATTGAATGCGTTGGGAGTAGAGGACTTTGGTATATATAATGTTGTAGGTGGAGTGGTGGCTATGTTCACCTTGATATCCGGGTCACTGTCCGCCGCCATCAGCAGATTTATAACATACGAGTTGGGAAGGGGAGACCAAGGTAAACTGAACAGGATATTTTCTGCTTCTGTTACAATACAGCTGCTGCTGTCATTGATAATCGTGGTGCTGATAGAAACCGTGGGCGTTTGGTTTCTGAACGCCAAGATGATAATACCTGCGGAGAGGATGACAGCTGCCAACTTGGTACTGCAATTCTCCATTATCACATTTGTCATAAATCTGATTAGTGTTCCGTATAACGCTGCAATTATTGCCCATGAGCGGATGTCGGCATTTGCATATATCAGTATATTAGAGGCATTATTCAAATTGATGATAGCATTTCTGATTATGGCGTCTCCTATAGATAAGCTGATATTTTATGCCATATTGATGTGCATTGTCTCTGTCGTCATTCGTTTGGTATATGGTTATTATTGCAAGAAGCATTTTTCTGAATGTACCTATCACTTTCATTGGGATAGGGAAATTCTGATGAAGATGTTTGGATTTGCAGGATGGAATTTCATAGGTGCATCATCAGCAGTGTTAAGGGACCAAGGAGGTAATATAGTCTTAAATTTGTTCTTTGGCCCAGCGGTTAATGCTGCAAGAGGTATATCAATTCAGGTAAATAATGCGATTACTGGTTTTGTGCAGAATTTCATGACAGCTCTAAATCCGCAGATTACCAAGTCGTATGCTTCGGGTGATTACGAATACATGATGAAATTGATATTTCAAGGTGCTAGACTGTCATTCTATATGCTTTTGTTGTTGTCGTTGCCTATATTGGTAAATACGCACTATATATTGGTGATATGGTTAAAAATTCTTCCTGACCATGCCGTGCTTTTCGTGCAGTTGACATTACTCTTTACAATGAGTGAATCTATATCAAATCCTTTGATAACAGCAATGCTTGCAACAGGCAGAATACGTAATTATCAGATTGTTGTGGGTGGCTTACAGATGATGAACCTTCCAGTTTCGTATATTTGCCTTCACATGGGATGTATGCCAGAGAGCGTCCTCTTGATTGCCATTATAATATCACAGTGCTGTTTGGCTGCACGTCTATATATGCTGCGAGGCCTTATAGGATTGTCATCCATTAGATACCTAAAAGAAGTGTATCTGAATGTTTTGATGGTTACAGTTCTGTCCTTGATAGTTCCATTTACATTGTCTATTTATCTTGAAGAGTCATTTGGGGCATTTATACTGATTACATTGTTGGCAACGGCTTGCACATATACAGTTGAGTTTTATGTAGGATGTACGAAAAAAGAAAGAGCATTTGTAATAGATAAAGTAAATAAGGCAATACAAAAAGTGAAATGAAACAACGCAATTATTCTATTGATATATTGAAATTTATCTGCGCAGTTCTTGTTGTTTTTCTGCATACAAATTTTAAGTGGCATGATTTGATCCTGCCCTTTACAAGATGTGCAGTACCATGTTTCTTGATGATTTCCGGTTTTCTTCTATATTCTGGTGATGGCATTGGACAGGAAAGATTGAGACGTAACATTAAGCACATTCTTTATATTCTCTTGTGGTCAACTTTGCTGTTTGTTGCTTACAAAGAGGTAATGTCAATTATCCAAGGAGCACTGTTTATACCATCTCTTAGGCAGTGGCTCTTCTTTCTCATATTTAATGAAAACCCATTTGCCGGGCATCTATGGTATTTAGGAGCATACTTTTACGTTCTATTGATTATGCTGATTGTGGATAAGCATAAGCTTTGGAAGTATATGCTATGGGTGACACCTTTGCTTCTTATGGGGGATTTGTTATTCGGGAAATATAGCATTCTCTTACTCGGTAAAGAATTTCCATTTGTGTATGTCCGCAATTTTCTCTTTGTAGGTATTCCATATTTTATGTTAGGAATATGGTGTAAGATGCATCTTGATAAACTGATGAGATTTAATGGATATATCTATTCGGGGGGGGTGATTTTATTTACTCTTACGTCAATATTGGAGAAAACCGTTCTGTTGGATTTAGGTAAGAGTCCTATGAGAGAACATTATTTGAGTACAACATTCCTTGCAATTTGTTTGTTTATGTTTGTTTTTTCATTTAAGAATATACATTGTTCAAGAATATCGCAATTGGGTGAAAGGGATTCTTTGTATATTTATGTATTTCATCAATTATTTGTTATGACTTTGCCGATGATAATTAGTGTTCGCTGAATAATTCATATCACTCTGATATTTAGGTTTTTATAGC
>JAUNOM010000010.1 GCA_030531085.1 Prevotellaceae bacterium
TCCAGTTTGTTCCACAGCCTGTTGATGACATAAGACTCCGTGCGCTTATGACTTATCTTTGAAAACAGCCGTGAGATGTAATCTAATTTGTATTCCATATCTTGACTTTTGGGTTTGTACCTGTTTAAGCGAGGGCAAAAAGAAAAAGGACACATCCTTAACTTTTCTTTCTTTGCTTTAGTCGGTTCTGGTAAAACCTTTAGCCCAAATACGGAAAAGCAGTCTGCGCCCTTTGCAGGGTACAAACACACCTTTCGACTTATTATTCGGGGCTATTTTCAATTTACCAGATTTACTAAAGCCAAATAACTTGTCTACAAGTTGTCTGTAATATGTCTTTGTTTATGAATGTCTGTTTCTTAAAACCTCCTTTTGTTGATAGTTTGCAACAAAGGTACTAAATTAGAACGAAACAGCCAAACAAAAAGTCAGAAAAAACGCAGAACTGCTTAAAAAACACCGTATGACAACAAAAAGCCGACTTTCACAAGCCAGCTTTTTGTTTGCATTGTTTAACGTTTGGTGCCTCCAAAACGTGAATTTTAGGAGGCGGTTTCGCGTATAATGCAGAAGTTTAATTTTTTAATATTCATATATATGAACAAAAAAGAATTCATGAGATTGGTTAGAAAAGTTCTTCCAATCATTATTAGAATTTGCATTTCAGAACTGCAATTCTAATCAACAGCGACTCCGCCACCACAACAGGGCGGAGTCTTGTTTTTTTTTTTTTTTTTTTTTTTTATTTAATTTTAACAACAAATTTTACATGAAGTTATAACCAAGTATTTTATTGAACTTTACGAGAAATTAAAGGTAGTCATATCGGTATCCTCCCATTTGCAAGAAGTCCGTAAACCTTGCTCCGTCTGAAATATCGCGTGTGTTGTAACGGTAAACAAACTCCTTGACGTATTTAGGTAAATGCTTCTTAGTCACCAAATGGTAAATGCCGAATATGCCACGTTTGAGGTGGCTCCAAAATCCCTCGATTGAGTTTGTATGAAACCCTCTTTCGTTTACATATTGCTTTATCTTATGGCGCACGGTCTCATGGTGGTACACCTTGTGTACTCCATTATATCCTGCCCATTCATCAGTAACGACCGTTGTTCCTTTGGGTACAAGTTCCTCTATCACGACTTGAAGAATAGCCTTTGAAGCATTCTTTATGACTTTGGCATATACCTTACCATCAGAAAGCAATCCCATTACAGGTGTCTTCTGTTTCGTGCTTCTGCCTTGTCCGCCTTTCTTGTGTTTGGTCTTTCCACCCACGTATGTCTCGTCCACTTGTGTGCAGTCTTGAAAGTCCGCATCATTGTCACGTAAGTTCTCACGGATGCGGCACAGCATGAACCATGCGGTCTTTTGTGTGACCTTTATGTCTTTTGCGAGTTGCACACTGCTGATGCCTTTCTTGTGAGCCAAGAAAACATAGATGGCATAAAACCATTTCTTCAGTGGGACATGAGAACCTTCAAACATCGTATGCACGGTAACAGTAAACCGTTTATGACAATCCCTGCATTTATACAAGCCTTTGAACTTCCCGAAAGAAGTCAGCTTGTAATGATGTTCTGATATGGAACCGCAGTGCGGACAGACAGGTACACCATTCCACAGCACCATTTCAAGATACTCACGGCACTCCTGCTCGGTGTGCAGCGTATTTATCATGTCTATGAGTGAGTGGAATGTTTGCATATACCGTTTGTTTTTATCGTTTATAGTGAATTATACCCGGTATATGCCCGATTAAGTCATTTCAAATGTTAAAAATCTCCGTTTGATGCATTTTTTTATGGAATTTGAGGAAATATACTCTGTTACAAATAGCGCACCAATCTTTGGCATGCTATTTGCATTGGTTTATAGTGATGTCTTAATTTATTAACTTAAAATTTGTATAGCCTATGCTAAGAAATTTACATCAAACATTATCTATTAAGGGCGTTAGTGGTCAAACCTATACGCTTCATCAATTTTCTTTCGATGATTTTGACGATTTGAAAGGAACTCTACCAAACTATGGTGGAATATATGTGTTCACCCGCGCTGTTTTGGGTCAGAAACATAACCCAATATATTGTGGGAAAGCAGATGATTTTTCAACTCGCTACAACAATCATCACGCAGAACCTTGCATTCGGAAAAATAGGGCTAACCGAATATCAATTATGAGAGTGGATAGTCCATCAAATCGAGACACGATAGAGATTGACATTCTTGAAGCCTATAACTTTGCATGCAATACGCAACACAACTGCTAACGCGGGTTCGGCAAAGTCTTAAGGACTTCAAATGCTTCTGGGAAAATATGGGTGGTATCTTCATACTGCCCATTATTATTTTTCAGCTTAATAACATAGCAGCGGTCATCTCTGACAATTTGGCATACACCTCCGTATTCATCCGCCAATGTTGCTACTGGTTTACTTTGGGCTCCATTAGATAGGGTTATTACGGATGTAGTTTCAATTTGTTTGTACATAACTTTATTTTTGAATATAGTATATTATACTTCTATCAAACAACTATATTTCATTCCTTATAAATATCTCATCCAATCAATAACAAATATGAGCAATAGCAATTCTCACATAGTCACACATACTGTGAAAATCCTCGATTCACTACGAGAGTCCTTAGATGATATTCTCAGTATACAAATTGAGGATATGAAAAAGAAAGAGAAAAAAGATACATATATAAATGAGAACAGCACTGCCGTTTCAGAATAGAGCAAACTCTAATTAAACATTACTTATGATAGGTGTAACCTGTCATTATACACAACTCTTTGTACATTCAAGTATATAGTTGCGTTCTAAATTTGTCTTTATTCTTGTTTGAGAAAAAAGAGATTGTTGAAACTAAATATTTCATTTATATTCATGTTCGGAGAACGTTGTACTATTATCGTAACTAATATGTAATTCGTAATTAATAAGCTACTTTTGATGTAGAGAATGATGCAAACGGGCTTTCCGCGAGTGTACTTTACGATTTTATGTGTGATAATTTGTGTATATCAAAATGTTTTACTACCTTTGCAATAATTAAACAATGAAAAAAGATGAATAAGTATTACGCTATAGCATACAAGCTATATACAGTTGTGAATGGAGAACGCTCCTTGGAAGAGGAGGCTCCAGCAAGTGATCCCTTTATATTCATATCCGGTTTTGGTACTACCATCCCAGGCTTTGAGAAACAGATAGAAGTTCTGGAGAAAGGTCAGGCTTTCGACTTTGTAATCAAGAAAGATGATGCTTACGGTGATTATTATGATGAGCGTGTTATAAAGTTAGACAAGTCTGTCTTCACTATTAATGGAAAGTTTGATGAGCAGCATATATTTGTGGATGCTATTATTCCTTTGCAGAATGAGGATGGCAACCGTTTTATGGGTCAGGTGTTGGAAATTACAGATGATTCCGTGCGTGTAGACTTGAACCACCCTCTTGCTGGCAGGGATTTGAATTTCATAGGTGAGGTAGTGGAGTGCAGAGAGGCTACTGACAAGGAAATACAGGAACTGATAAATAACCTGTCCGGTGGATGCCACGGTGGTTGTGGTTCCTGTCATGGTGGCTGTGACGGAGGCTGTGGCGGTGAGCATCATTGTGACAGCGAGCACAGCTGTGAGAATGGGCATTGCAAGGGAGGTTGTAAGGAATAATGTTGTTTATTTCAACAGAACGTTAGTTCTATGAATACATTTGGTAAAATATATACTGTAACGACGTTTGGTGAGAGTCATGGAGAGGCTGTAGGTGGTGTCATTGACGGGATGCCTGCGGGTGTCACTGTAGATATGGATTTTATACAGGCGGAGATGGCACGCCGTCGTCCGGGGCAAAGCAGGATAACCACCAGCAGAAATGAGCCGGACAAGGTGGAGATTCTTTCTGGGGTTTTTGAGGGTAAAACCACGGGCTGTCCTATCGGCTTTATTGTCCGAAATACTAACCAGCATTCACAGGATTATGAGAATTTGCGGTGTGTGTACCGTCCCTCGCACGCGGATTTCACTTATCAGCAGAAGTATGGCATACGCGATCACCGTGGGGGAGGGCGCTCTTCTGCGAGAATAACTATAGGACGCTGCTTTGCCGGTACTATGGCTAAGCTTGCTTTACGGCAGGTGGGTATAAGCGTCCAAGCGTATACGTCACAGGTCGGCGATATTGCCTTGCTTCCAGATTACACAAAGTATGATTTAACTTTGACAGAGACCAATGCGGTCAGATGTCCAGATCCCGACAAGGCGATATTGATGGAGCAGTTGATACAGGAGGTCAAGGCGGATGGAGACACCATCGGTGGTGTCATAACCTGTGTCGTAAAAGGGTGTCCCGTTGGGCTTGGTGATCCGGAATTTGGCAAACTGCATCAGACACTTGGCTCTGCCATGCTTTCCATTAATGCCGTGAAGGGTTTTGAGTACGGAATGGGATTTGGTGGCGTGGCCTTGAGAGGCTCACAGCAGAATGATATGTTCGATACCACGTTGGAACGTGACGGCAATGGGGCCGCGATAGTTCCTGGGGGCTGTTGCAGGGCCGGCGTCCTGACGAATAACAGCGGCGGTATACAGGGAGGCATATCCAATGGCGAGGATATTTATTTCAGGGTGGCTTTCAAGCCTGTTGCCACCCAACTGCGTGAGCAGACAACAATAGATATTGAGGGAAATGAGACGCAATTGAAGGCGCGTGGCCGTCATGACCCGTGTGTTCTTCCACGTGCGGTTCCTATTGTGGAGGCTATGGCGGCAATAACGATATTGGATCATTATCTTCTAAACAAGACAACGCATTTGTAATGCCGCATAGCGTCTTCAGAAGATTGCTCTCGAACTGTTCTTTGGTCATGTTTTCACTTTTGAGGCATAAAAAGTAAAAGGCTAATTGTCTCACGACAACTAACCTTTGTTAACCTTAATAATCTAATACCATGAAAAACACGCTACAAAGTTAGTAAATCAATTTGAAATACACAAGTTTTTTTGCTTGATTTTTTTATTTTGTTCACGTGTTTCACTTTCACAATATTATAATATCGCTTTCTTACGTAGTTTTCCCTTAGCTAAGCCCGTCAATCTGTCCGTTGACAATGTCTATGCGCAGTGCCTGTGGTGATTTAGGCAACCCCGGCATACGTATTATGTCACCTGCTATCGCGACAAGCATCTCCGCTCCAGCGTTGATAACGAAATCCTTAATGTCGAAGTTGAATTTGGAAGGCACACCGTAGGCTTT
Source organism: Prevotellaceae bacterium (assembly GCA_030531085.1). Classification (GTDB taxonomy): domain Bacteria; phylum Bacteroidota; class Bacteroidia; order Bacteroidales; family Bacteroidaceae; genus Prevotella. Next base: position 5,268 of record JAUNOM010000010.1, read on the forward strand.
CGGGTCTTGTGAGAAGGAGTATTGTGTTTTTGCAATACATACAGGGAATGTGCTGTAGCCAAGTTTTTCTGCCTTTGCAATCTTGTTTCTTGCCTCAGGAGAGAAACTTACGGTTTCTGCACCGTATATGGACTTTGCGACTGCAGTAATCTTTTCGTATATTGACATATCGTCAGTATAGGTGTATCGCAGAGGGGCGGATGGATTATCCTCTATGGTCTCAACTACAAGGTTCGCAAGTTCCACGGCACCGCTGCCACCCTCGCAGAATGCGTTGTTAAGAGCGAACGGTACACCTTGCTCTATGCAGTGCTGACGTACCAGTGCTATTTCCTCGTCCGTATCGTGCGCGTATTTGTTGAAGCACACCAGAACCGTTTGTCCAAAGTTCTTTAAATTAGAGATGTGACGGTCCAAATTGGCAAATCCCCTTAGTACTCCCTCCTTGTTAGGAGCCTTTATTTCAGATTCTTCTATGCCTCCGTGCATTTTGAGTCCCTGCAGTGTTGCCACGAGGACAGTCAGTGAAGGGTTAAGCCCCGCCTTGCGGCACTTTATGTCCAAGAACTTCTCTGCTCCCAAGTCAGCTCCGAAGCCAGCCTCGGTAATTACATAGTCACCGTATGTCATAGCCATTTTGGTGGCTATAATGGAGTTGCATCCGTGCGCGATGTTGGCGAATGGACCGCCATGGATGAAGGCAGGTGTGTTCTCCGTTGTCTGTACAAGGTTTGGGTTTATGGCATCCTTTAACAGTACAGTGATGGCACCGCCAATGCCTAAGTCCTTAACATACAAAGGCTTGTTCTCAAGGGTGTATCCAAGTAGAATGTTGTCAATCCTTCTTCTCAGGTCATCCAGATCCTTAGCGAGGCATAGTATCGCCATAATTTCGGAGGCAGGTGTGATGTCGAAGCCCCCTTCCTGCGGCAGACCGTTGGTGTATGGCCCTAAGCCTGTTACTATATGCCTTAGATTACGGTCGTTTATGTCCATCACACGTTTCCATAATATCTGCCTCATGCCAAATCCCTCCGCCTTGTGCTGGAAGATGTAGTTGTCAAGCAGTGCGGCAATCATGTTGTTGGCAGATGTTATGGCATGGAAATCTCCAGTGAAATGCAGATTAATCTTTTCCATAGGCAGTACCTGTGCATATCCGCCTCCTGCCGCTCCGCCCTTCATTCCGAAACAAGGTCCCAGTGAGGGTTCGCGCAGGGCCAATACCGCCTTTTTGCCAATCTTTGCCATACCTAATGCAAGTCCTACTGATACAGTGGTTTTGCCGATGCCGGCTTTGGTCGGTGTTATGGCCGTTACAAGTATCAGCTTGCTCTTCTTTACATTTTCCTCTGAGATGTTTGTGTATGGAACCTTCGCTATGTATTTGCCATACGGTTCCATCTGTTCTGTGTCAATGCCAATCTGTCCGGCAATCTCATTAATAGGTTTAAGTTTTGCCTCGCGTGCAATTTCTATGTCTGTCTTCATTTTTGTTTTAGTTATGAATGATACCCTTAAAACTAAGGTTGGGTACAAAATTACAAATAAAAAATGATATTGACAATATGTTTCAATGTTTTTTTGCTGCTGTAATGATGAGAAATGGAAAAATAATGTTACCTTTGTGGCAAATAGAGAATAAGAACCAACAAAGAATAGGGATATGTATACAGACGGTCATGGCATGGGAGTGCCCCTTTCCATGCAGATAGCCATCATTGACGATAATGTTCTCACGGGAATAGGCCTTCAGCATTTGCTTGAGGATATTATCCCAGTGGCTGAGATTACGGTGCTGCAGAATTTCAATGAGGTGGATGAGGTACAGCTGAATAATTTTGTGCACTTCTTTGTGGCATCGCGTATATATTTTGAGCATTCTGTGTTTTTCCGTAATAATTCCAAAAAGACAATCGTGCTTGTCAGCGGTCCAATGTTGATAACAGGTGTCCGCACGTTAAACGTCTGTCAGAGCGAGAAGACTCTTGTGCGTGATATCTTGACCTTGCGCAGTGCGGGGCATGGTAACGTAAAGGTACATAGTGAAGATTCTCTGCTCTCTCCAAGAGAAATGGAGGTTGCAGTGTTGTTATGCAAAGGATATATAAATAAGGAGGTGGCGGAGAAACTTAATATAAGTATGACGACAGTTATCTCGCATCGTAAGAATATCATGCAGAAACTTAATGCCCGTTCTCTCGCTGACATTATAATTTATGTCGTGATGAATGGCCTTGTGGAGATAGGTGAGTTGTAGTTCCCCCGTCTGTTCTTACGGATTGTCCTCTTTCCGCCATTTGTTCTTTTTCGTTGCCCGGTGGTGTGGCAGGCCGCTTGAATACGAGTCGTGCGGTTGCATTATACCTTTTGCCTTGACTGTCGATACCACTTTTCCGCCTGTGCGCAGTGCATGGCGATATTGTGCCCACCTGTTCATTATCATGTCAACGTAATTGGCGGTCTCAGAACCGCGCATATATCCATTCTTGACAACAGGGTCACGATAATACTGGGACATGGAAAGTGCCAGGATATAATGACGGACATCATTCCACCGCTGCCATACACCACCATTCTTCTTTGTCAATGCCATAGCGTCACGGACGTGATGATAGCCACCGTTGTATGCGGCCAGAGCAAACTTGAGTCGCTCCTGTGGATTGTCCACGTCAGAGAATAGCGACTGTAGTTCTCGCATATACCGCGTTGCTGCGGCAATGTTAGCCTCGGGTTCGTATATGTTCTGACGTGGCAGGGCAAGATGATCCGCCGTTGATGGAAGAATTTGCATTAAACCACACGCGCCCGCCCACGAGTGTGCCTTAGAGTCAAAACATGACTCCTGGTAACATTGTGCTGCCAGCAGTGTCCAGTCCACGCCTGCTGTCGGTGCGTGTTTCTTGAACAGATGATCATACTTGGAGATTGTTCCTGACTTAGCGGAAATCATGAAAGGATATACATGGCGTGTTACGCTTCCTGTTGTGAGCAAGTATTGCTGCTGTTTCTCTGTCTCCGCATACATTGCAGGCTTATACCAGTTTTGTATGGCTTTGGCTAATTCCTTGTTCCCCTTCGCCACAAGCCATGCTCCTTGTGTGCTTTGTGAGTTTTCTCCTGCACCGCATACTATGAAGCCAGACTGCAGTTTCTTGCTGACAGGCATTGCAATGATGTCTCCCTCCCCATTCTTTAGTCTTTGCAGCATATCTGTCGTGTCTGGACATACATCGACCCTTAGAGTGACTCCGAGATGTTTTGCCAGTTTCTCGCAAAGCATATAATGTACTCCCATACCACGGCCATGATATTCATAATAAGTGTCAGGACCACTGAGGGTGAGCATAATCATCTCACCCGTCTGTTGTATCTCGCGTAATGAATATGGGCTGTCATTGTTTGTCGCACTACTGTCAGCATAGGAAGATTCGTATGTTATAGTGCTGCCCCACGGAGTGAGTTCTGCTTTTGGCTTTTCCTTACAGGCTGTTGCCAGCATGAGAATTGTGCAGGCAGTCATTATTTTCTTTTCCATATATATTTCTATAATGGTGGCAGACTGTCGAATTCCTTTCCCATGTTCAGGTTAAGGTAAGCGTCATAAAGTACAGGACGCCATAATTGTATATCCTTAGGCATCAGCTTCCTGTATTTCTCCATATATGGAACACACATTCTGTAGTATGCCTGTGCAGCCTTAAGCCGTTGCTTGTATGTCTTGCCAGAATGTTTCATGGCCTCCTGTGCCTTCTTATAGTATATGCAGGCCACGTTATAGTTTGGTATGGCGAGTGTGTCATTTATGACAAGCAGTGCCAGACCATCATCAAGAGCCTCGTCGTATCTTTCTTTCATCATCAGAATGTTGTGTCTTGCTAGTAGGAATGTAGCGTTCAGAGAGTCTTTCTCCAGTGCCATGTTCGCATAATACATTGCCTGTGTGTAATCCTTTGCCTTGGTAAGGTAATCTATCAGATTAGGAAAGAAATAACCTGAATATGGAAAATCGGCAAATCCGGCTTTCAGATAATTCACGTATCTTGTAGTGTCCCCTTTTGCCACGCACATATCTGCCAGCCGTTGCAGAGTCATTTCTCTCGTTGGCTGGTATAGCAAGGCTTTGTCAGCATACTTTAGCATATTATTAATGTCTGATAAATTGTATGCTGCCATTGTTGCAAGGAATGATGCAAAGTTCTGTTGTGCAGTGTCGAGTGTCTGTCCTTGGAATACAGGTTGGCGGTAACAGTCCAGATATGTGTCGAAGCTGGTCCATGCCTCTTGCCAGTTACTGTGTGCAAAAAAGAATATGCCACCTTTAAGAATGTTCCCCCAATAAGGTATGAGGTATTCTGCATACTTCTTGCGATACGACGGATCTATGATGCCTTTACTGTTTGGTTTGGCGTCTATAGAGTCAAAGGCCTCTATTGCAAGAAACATCTTGACGGCTGTGCGTACAATGACAGCTGTGTCCACTTTCTCTTTCAGGTACATCTTCTCGTTGCCTGACTCGTACTGTTTGCGTAGACATTCAATCAGCATCAGGTGCAGGTTCTTCTGATTGTACATTGTTGAGTCCGCGAGATACTTACGCAGTGTTTTTTCACTTTTCTCCAGGTCGTTACCTTTTTTAAGGCTGGTCTTCACTGCATCCATATCTTTCTTAAACTGCTTCTGCGACAACTTTGTGTTGTCAGCAGAAGCAGTAAGAGTAAATAATAAGATTATATAAAAAAATATTATTCTCATAATATATCTTATCAATGTAGACGTAGTTATTTGGGGTGTAAGGACTGTTAATCCTTTATAAGAGCATCCTTTTAGATGTCTCCCAGCATCTTGCTGATCTCGTCAGCTTTAGCCTTGTCGCCAACAGCGTTGTATAGCATACGCAGCTGCATAGGCCAGTTGGATATCTTTTCGTGATTAGGATCCAGCTCACGTACTTTCTCATAATATCCTATTGCCTCTTTCAGACATTCTGTGACCTCTGCAGCCTTATCCACTGCAATCTTTCCTGTCTTGTCTGTGTACTTCTCATTCAAGTCAAAGCCTTTCTGTGAAGAGCATACACCAAGATTGAACCATGCCTGAATGAATTCTGGATCTATTTCAACAGCCTTCTTGAAGTCTGCTTTTGCGGCGTCATACTGTTTCTTGCTGTTATTCATCGAACCACGTGTGAAGTATGCAATCTTGTTGTTCGGATCCTTTGCCAGTGCTTCCTCCACCAGTTTCAATACCTGACCCTCCTCGCCAAGCTCCTGATATATGGTGCATATCTGGTTAAAATATTTCTCCAAGTTCAGAGCCTTCAGTTCATTAACATAGTTGATGCTGTCCTCACGCGTCTTGACATTCTGTTCCAATGAGACACGGTACACTTGCTCTGCCTGCTCCTTCACTCTTTCATCACTCAGAGCATTCTTGGCGTATTTGGCAGCGTTGGCAAAGTCCTTTGTCTGATATGAAGCGTATGACGCAAAGTAATATGCCAGTCCGGCATTAGCATCATTATCACCTGCAGTGCTTGTGTAGCACAGGCTGTATGCCAGCTTTTCCTTATCATCGTTAGTGCTGTTGGCTGCGTTAATCAGTGCAGGACGGAATGGACCTATCTCCTCAACGTTCTTCTTACTGTCCTTTGATGCGTACTTTTGACCATTGTATGCAGTCTCAATGGCATTCATGATTGTTTTGTAGTCAACGCCTTCTGACTTTCCTGCACCAAGGATAGCGAGACTTGGATCTGCCTTTGCCTTTGCCAGTTTGTAAAGAGCATCGTAGGCCTTGCCCTTGTCCTCGTCTGTCAGTGTAGCGAACTGGGCGTCAAGGATGGCCTTACCGGCATCATAATCCTTTGTCGCACTGATTTCTTTGCCAATCTTTGGGTTTTGGGCAAATGATGCTGTAGTGGCAGCCACTGCAAGCATCGTGATAAAAAACTTCTTCATAAGTATAGTTATATTAGATAAAAAGTTAAAACATTATTGTTCATTGGCAGGTTCTGTGCCAGTCTCCTCCTGTGTCTCTTCCACTTCCTCATGAGGTACAACACAAACACTTGCTATTGTCTCATTGCGTTTCTTCAGTTCTATGAGTTTCACACCCTGAGTATTTCTACCCTTAGTGTCTCCGGCATCAGCAATGGCAAAGCGTATGGCTATACCACTCTTGTTGATAATCATAAGATCCTCCTCACCAGTAACGCACTTTACAGCAATCACCTTACCTGTCTTTTCTGTGATATTCAGTGTGGTTACACCCTTAGAACCTCGTTTCGTCAGTCTATAACCGCCGTCCTCAACCTTCATATATGTTGTGCCATCCTCGCGTGTGACTTCTGTAAGCACACCTATCTTGGAGCGTTTGCCATATCCCTTTTCGCTTATAACCATAAGTGACTGTTCCGGATCATAGGCAACCACCATGCCAATAACGGCATCATCCGCATCAGGAAGCAGCATACCACGTACACCTGTTGATGTCCTGCCCATAACACGTATGTCATTTTCATCAAACCTCACAGCACGACCGTTGCGGCTTGCAAGTATAAGCTCGTCATGACCGTTGGTGAGCATTACGTTTACCACCTCGTCACCCTCAAGTACATTGATAGCCCTGACACCTCTTGTCCTTGGACGTGAATAGTCTGCTAAACTTGTTCGCTTTACAATTCCGTTCTTTGTGGCGAACACTACATAATGTGAGTTCAGGAAGTCCTCATTCTTGAACTTGTGACTCTTGATGCCCAGGAATGCATTGATAGCGTCATCGGGTTCCAGCTCAAGCATATTCTGTATGGCACGTCCCTTTGAGTCCTTTGCACCTTCAGGTATCTCGAAACATTTTAGCCAGTATACACGTCCCTTTTTGGTGAAGAACAGAATCATATCGTGTGCCTCTGCAGCGTACATATATTCTGTAAAGTCCTGTTCACGTGTACGGCTTCCACGGCTTCCCACACCACCACGTGACTGTGCCTTGAAGTCTGCCTGCAGAGTCCGCTTGATGTAGCCTAAATGACTCATGGTTATCACTACTGGGTCATTTGAGAAGTAGTCCTCCGGATTAAACTCGGCACTTGACATCTTTATCTCCGTGCGGCGATCGTCACCATATTTCTCCTTCACTTCAAGCAGTTCATCCTTCATGACTTTCTTGCAAAGCTCAGGATCGTCAAGAATGGATTGTAGATATTCTATGGTTTTCATCAATTCGTCATACTCGTTGTGCAGCTTTTCCTGCTGCAGGCCTGTGAGTTGGCTCAGGCGCATATCAACAACATATTTTGCCTGTGCCTCATCAAAGCCGAAACGCTCCATAAGACGTTGCTGCGCCTCGGAAGGATTCTTTGATGACTTGATGATTTGTACCACCTCGTCAATATTGTCGCTGGCAGTGATGAGCGCCTCAAGCAGATGTGCACGCTCTTTAGCCTTGCGTAGTTCATATTGTGTGCGGCGTATAGTGACATCATGACGATGCTCTACGAAATATTTAACACACTCCTTGAGTGAGAGCAGACGTGGCCGTCCCTTGACAAGAGCGATGCAGTTCACAGAGAATGAACTTTGTAGAGCTGTCATCTTGAACAGTTTGTTTAGAATTACGTTGGCGTTAGCGTCCCGTTTCACGTCAACGACAATACGCATACCCTGACGTCCCGTTTCATCGTTTACGTTTGATATTCCGTCAAGTTTTCCTTCTTTCACCAATTCGGCGATATACTCAATAAGCTGTGCCTTGTTTACACCGTATGGAATTTCTGTAACGACAATCTTGTCATGTGAATCATCGGACTCTATCTCCGCCTTGGCTCGCATTACAATCCTTCCGCGTCCAGTCTCGTATGCCTCCTTTACTCCTTGAAGTCCATATATATACGCGCCGGTAGGAAAATCAGGTGCTTTGATGAACTCCATAAGTCCGTCAGTGTCGATGTCAGGATTGTCTATGTATGCACAACATCCGTCAATGACCTCTTTCAGGTTGTGGGTAGGGATGTTTGTCGCCATACCTACGGCAATACCGTTGCCTCCATTAACCAGCAGGTTTGGTATCTTTGTCGGCATCACAGTAGGTTCCTGCAGTGAGTCGTCAAAGTTGTTAGTCATGTCCACAGTCTCCTTCTCCAGATCATCCATGACGTGCTCACCCATCTTGCTTAGACGGCATTCTGTGTAACGCATTGCTGCAGCGGAGTCACCATCTACAGAACCAAAGTTACCCTGTCCGTCCACCAGTGTGTAGCGCATATTCCAGTCCTGTGCCAGACGTACCAGTGCGCCGTATACGGATGAGTCTCCATGCGGGTGGTATTTACCTAATACCTCACCGACTACGCGGGCGCATTTTTTATATGGGGATGTGCTGGTGTTTCCAATACCCAGCATACCGTATAATATACGGCGATGAACCGGCTTGAAGCCATCACGCACATCAGGCAGTGCGCGTGCCACGATTACTGACATTGAATAGTCTATGTAACTGGATTTCATCTCCTCTTCAATGTTTATCTTGATAATTCTGTCGTGATCGTAAGTCTGTGTCTCGTCCATTTCTATTTTTAAAGTTGTTTTTTCGTTTTTTGCCGCTTTTCGTGGTTTCTGACGGCATTTGCCATATCATTATTCTGTGCAAAGGTAATAAAAAAAAACGATATTAAATCCCACCAAAGGCAAAAAAACGTAATTTTAAATCTTTTTTATATAATAAGGATATGTGCGGTATTTGTAATTCATTAAAAAGCCTTATCTTTGCAGAAGTTTTTTGTTTATGACACAATATATAAAAATAAAGGGTGCGCGCGTGAACAATCTGAAGAATGTATCGGTTGACATACCGCGCAACAGTTTTGTCGCCATTGCCGGAGTCAGTGGCTCTGGTAAGTCGTCTCTGGCTTTTGATACACTTTATGCAGAAGGACAGAGGCGGTATGTTGAGAGTCTGTCATCATACGCCCGTCAGTTTCTTGGCCGTATGAGCAAGCCGGAATGTGACTTTATTCAAGGATTGCCGCCGGCGATAGCCATTGAGCAGAAGGTCATCAGCCGTAATCCGCGTTCCACTGTAGGTACAAGTACGGAGATTTATGAGTATATGCGTCTGCTGTTTGCAAGGGTTGGACGCATATTCTCTCCTGTTTCCAACCAGGAGGTCAAGAAACACTCCCCAGAGGATGTGGTGGAGTGTATGCTGTCCTTCACTCCTGGCACGCGCTTCATGCTTCTTGCTCCGTTAAGCACGGTAGAGGGACGCAGTGTCAAGCGTCAGCTTGAGATGTACATTCAGCAGGGATATTCCAGAATGTACTGTAAGAATGAGGTTGTCAGGATAGAGGACTTTTTGGAACAGTGTGCAGATGACTGTATGCATATAGATGATATCTGGCTGCTTATAGACAGAATGTCTGTTGACAGTTCCCACGAGACAGTGTCACGTCTTACAGATTCCACAGAGACAGCTTTCTATGAAGGACATGGCTCGTGCCGCCTGCTGTTCCTTCCATCAGGTATTGTATATGATTTCTCCACACGCCTTGAGGCTGATGGTATGACATTCGAGGAACTTTCCGACGGGCTTTTTGCCTTTAACTCGCCTGTTGGTGTCTGTCCTACCTGTGAGGGCTTTGGCAGGGTGATGGGAATAGATGAGAGTCTGGTAATACCCAATCCTTCATTGAGTGTCTATGACGGTTGTGTGCAGTGCTGGCATGGCGAGAAGATGAAGGAGTGGCAGACATACTTCATCCGTCATGCGGAACGCGACAATTTCCCTATATTCAAGCCGTATTATGAATTGACGGAGGAGGAGAAGGGCTGGCTGTGGCATGGCCTGCCATCTGACCGCAATGCCGATAAGTACGAGCAGGTAAGCATAGACGCCTTCTTCCGGATGGTAAAGGAGAACCAGTACAAGATACAATACCGTGTGATGCTTAGCCGTTACCGCGGTAAGACACTGTGCCCTGACTGCCATGGCACACGTCTGCGTAAGGAGGCCAATTATGTCAAGGTTGGCGGCAAGACCATTACAGAACTTGTTGAGATGCCCGTCTGTGAGCTGGTACAGTGGTTTGATGCCTTGCAGTTAGACGAGCACAGGGCCAAGGTGGCAGAGCGTCTGCTAACGGAGATAAGGACCAGATTGCAGTTCCTGCTTGATGTGGGGTTGGGCTATCTTACATTAAACCGGCCAAGTAACAGCCTTTCCGGCGGTGAGAGTCAGCGTATAAACCTTACCACCTCATTAGGTTCTTCATTGGTTGGCTCTCTGTATATCCTGGACGAGCCTTCCATCGGTATGCACAGTTGTGATACAGAGAAGCTCATTGGGGTGCTGAAGAAGTTGCGGGATGTAGGCAATACAGTGGTTGTGGTGGAGCACGATGAGGACATTCTCCGTGCTGCGGATTATCTTATAGATGTTGGTCCTGATGCCGGCACGCATGGTGGAGAGATTGTTTACGAGGGTAGTGTGGGGCAGTGTCATGACGTTTCCCTTTTCCCAAAGTCGCATACTCTGGCATATCTTACAGGAATGGAGCGCATAGCGGTGCCGCAGGCACGCAGACAGTGGAACCGTAGCATCGTGCTCAAAGGTGCGCGTATGAACAATCTTAAAGGCGTTACGGCGGTGTTCCCCCTGAATGTGATGACAGTGGTTACTGGTGTCAGCGGCTCCGGCAAGTCTTCCCTTGTCCGTGGAACGCTGTATCCTATAATAAGAAGAAAGCTGGACCTCGTGGCTGAACTGCCCGGACCATATTCATCAATAGATGGTGATCTGGATGTCATCAAGCACGTGGAAATTGTGGACCAGAATCCTATAGGAAAGAGCACACGTTCAAATCCTGCCACATATATAAAGGCGTACGATGCCATACGCCAGCTGTTTGCGGAGCAGGCACTGGCGCAACAGCTTGGTGTCACGGCACAGCATTTTTCATTCAATGCTGACGGGGGACGTTGTGAGGAGTGCAAGGGGGCCGGGGTAGTGACGGTGGAGATGCAGTTCATGGCCGATCTTACACTGACCTGTGAGGCCTGTCATGGCAAGAGGTTCAAACGTGAGGTGCTTGAGGTTTGCTTTGCAGGAAAGAATGTTAACGACATTCTTGACATGACCGTATCGGAGGCCATAGCGTTCTTTAGTTCCGAACTCGAAAAGATTGAGGGGAAACGTGGCGATTCGGACGTGCGCCGGCGCACACGTGCCAAGGTGACGGAACAGTTGCTGGGGACTATCATTGCACGTCTGCTGCCGCTTGAGGAGGTAGGACTGGGGTATATAAAGCTGGGACAGACATCGTCAACGCTGTCCGGCGGTGAGAACCAGCGTGTGAAACTGGCGTATTACATAGCGCAGGAGAAACAGGAACCTACACTGTTCATCTTTGACGAGCCTACTACAGGATTGCATTTTCATGACATCAGGCGTCTGTTGCACGCGTTTGACGAGTTGCTGAAGCGTGGACACACCATAATCGTGGTGGAGCATAATATGGATGTGATAAAGTGTGCGGACCATATTGTGGATCTTGGGCCGGAAGGCGGTAAGCAGGGGGGCGAGATAGTGGCGATGGGTACTCCTGAGGAGATTGTTGGCGAGAAGCTGTCTGTTACAGGGCGTTATTTGGCGCCTTATTTACAACGGTAACAGACCAGTCTGTGACTACCGCCACTGTTCCCTGATAGTATTATGAAATTTATATAATTAAGTTACCAGATGTCCAGTTTCAATACATATACAGATGCGCTTGACATGGCTTTCTTGCGCGATTTGTGCATCAGGGAGGGCATGATACGCCATTTTTATCGTGGGGAATGTCTGGTAAGGCATGGTGAGCGACTCCGGTACTGGGGGTATATAGAATCGGGATACTTTAAGTATTCAGTGTATGATAAAGAGGTGAACGAGCGTATAACGGGCTTTGCGATGTCTGGCACCATGGTTGGTGACTATCTTTCACTGACAAGGCAGACACCGGTAAGTACGAATATTGTTGCAGCACAGGATTCAGAGGTCTATCTGTGCAGTGTCTCTGTCCTGCAAAACCTTTTGGATGAAGTGCCGATGCTGCGTACTTCTCTGGCCGATGCGTTGTTCCATCAGGCGTATTTGCAGTATCTGGAAATGTTGATGTCGGTTTGTGTTTTTTCGTATAATTTTGCACCATATAGCGAGGCTGTATAATTATCTATTCTTATCTGTTTAACGCTAAAACAATGTCAGCTTATGAGAAATGTAACTTCAAGTTTTGTGTTAGTGGCGGTTGTAAGTTTCTGCCTTTTGTCATTGTCTTCGTGCCAGGTGGCGCAGCTGGTGATTAACGGTACAACATATTATGAGACGGAGATAACCACTAAGGACAATCAGATTATAGCGGGCCAGATAGGTGGTCAGCGGTCCTCCAACCTGCCATCGGGCGCCAAGACTATCAGTATCAAGACCGAGGAGGGGAGGATGAAGGTGAAGAGTGAGCAGATTAAGTTCATGAGACTGTCACGCAAGAGCCATCCGGAGAGGCAGCAAGTGCTGGTATATACGGACTATAGGGTTCCATACACAAAGAAAGGGGAACAGAAATTCCGCACTTTCAAGAACTGGCAGATACTGAAAAGCGTTGGTGACAACCTGCTGATAACGGCTTACGGGCAGACTTACAGCCTGTCCAAGGACGGTACTCTCGTGATAACCTATGATACGAGTGTGGGGATACAGTATTGCCTGCAGAGGAAGTGGGATGAGACTCCGATACATATAGGGCGTAACACTGCCGGCCGTTCATATATGCGCAAGCAGTGGCAGGCTTATCTTGCTGACGACCCTGTACTGTGCGAGAAGATAAAGAGCAAGGAGATAGACGCGTTTAATCTGGATGCCATAGCGGAACAGTATAATCCTAAGCGGTAAGTAGAATGAGAAAGCTTAGAATGTTATTTATTGTACTGACATTGCTCTGCTCCATTGAAGTGCCGGCGCAGGATGCGGAATATAAGGACGGCGCCTTTTTGTGGAGTATTGGCGCAGGTTATGAGTGGATGTCGGACGCTTATTCATCGCAAGGATTTGCCATGGACGTGCGTGCTCGCTTCTATTTGTCGGAGCGTTTGTTTGGGGAACTGATGGGACATTGGGGCACCCACGATGGACACAAGGAGGTGTTGCAGAATGGACGGCCCTTTATGGCTGCGGATCATCGTAATGTCTTGGTGGGAGCTGTAGGGCCCGGCTATGACTTGTGGCAGAATTCGGATAGAAGTCTGGATGTCTATGTCAAGGGACTGGTAGGATATGGCAGCCGTAAGAATGAATATGACGACTATGAGCCGGTTGACGCTACGGACGGGAAAGTCACTCTTGGCAGGGAAAAGGTCAGTAGTGGTTTGGCATTTGTGGTGGGCGTGGGTGTTGACACGCGCTATAAACGCTATACTTTGAGCCCGTCTGTTGATGTTTTTCTGCTTTGTGGAGAGTGGCATTTTGCGCCAATGCTGTCTGTTGGCTTTTATTATTGAAGTATATAATGATTTTCAAAATATAGAATAGTAATATGAGAGTATTGATAGTTGGCTCCACCTCCGGGATAGGTGAGGCATTGGCGGGGCATTATCTGTTTGAGGGACATGAGGTGATAGGTGTTGGACGGCGTGTCAGTACTGCCTTTGCCGATGTCTCTCGGTATGAGCACATAGTGCTGGATATAACCGTGCGCGGGCATGTGTCCACGCTGTTGGGTGAAGTGCTGGCCGCCGGCGTCGATGTGGCGTATATATGTGCTGGAGTGGGTGAGTTGAATGCGGAGCTGGATTATGATGTGGAGCTGCCGACGATAGAGACCAATGTCGTGGCATGGACGCAGGTGGTGGATATGGTGTTCAATGCATTTGTGAACAAAGGAGGTGGGCATCTTGTGATAATCAGTTCTGTTGGCGGTCTGCGCGGAGAGCCTGCCGCTCCGGCATATAGTGCTTCAAAGGCTTATCAGATGAATTACGCTGAGGCATTACGTAAAAAAGCCTATAAGATCGTCAAGCTAATATATGTTACGGACGTGCGTCCCGGCCTTGTGGACACCCGTATGGCAAAAGGGGAGGGGCTGTTCTGGGTCATGCCGCCAAAGAAAGTGGCGTCGCAGATAGTAGCGGCTGTGGAGCGCAGAAAGGGTGTTGCCGTTGTGACACGACGATGGCGTCTGCTGCATTGCATAATGAAGCACCTGCCGCAGTGGCTGTATGTGAGGATGTAGACAATATGTCAATCCGCCATTACTGTCTGTATCGCACAGACATTAATGGCGGATTAGCGTTCTTTGGACTTGCTGTCAGATAACAAAAAACGCTTCCTGATATTTATCAGAAAACGTTTTGCGGAGAGAGAGGGATTCGAACCCCCGGTGCCTCTCAGCACGGCGGTTTTCAAGACCGCTGTAATCGACCACTCTACCATCTCTCCTTAGTTGATAATAGGTATCTCTTTAAATCGAGTGCAAAGGTACAAGTTTTTATTGAAACACACAAATATTTTAGCAACTTTTTTGCGAAAATGTTGCTAAATAGGCGAAAATGTACTAATTTTGTACAAAAATATGGACTTATGAGATATAAGATATTGATGTTAGACCTTGACGGAACACTGATGGACAGTGGTGAGGGGATAATGAAATGTGCACAGTATGCGCTTGGAAAGATGGGCGTGGAGGTGGCTGATTGGCGTACTCTCCGTTTCTTTGTTGGTCCACCGCTGGAGGATTCTTTTAGGGACTATTATGGTTTTAGTGAGCAGAAGGCTCACGAGGCGGTATTGGCATATCGTGAACGTTACTTCTCTGTTGGTATATATGAGCAGAAACAGTATGACGGGGCGGAGAAATTCCTGTCGCTTCTAAAAGGGATGGGGTTCACAGTATGTCTTGCTACAAGTAAAATGATAAAGCAGACTCAATTTGTGATAAGGCATTTTGGATTGGAAGAATATATAGACCATGTGTTTGCACGGGACATGGAAGGGCGTCTGCATACTAAGGCGGATGTGATAAGGAGTGGACTTGACGTGTTGAAGGTGACGGATAAGAGCGAGGTATTGATGATAGGTGACCGTAAATATGATGTTATAGGGGCGCGTGAATGTGGTATTGACTCGCTTGGAGTGCTTTATGGTTATGGTGATCAGGAGGAACTGGAGTCTGCTGGCGCTAAATATATATGTGATAGTTTTGACAGTATTATTGAACAGCTTCATGTATGCGAGTGAATAGGGGCTGTGTGTTATTATGTTTATATAAGAAGAGATGATATATCCGGATAATTACGAGAGAAAGATAGGCTTTGAGGACGTGCGACGTATGTTGCGTGGTAACTGTCTTTGTACGCTTGGCTGTGACGAGGTGGACAAGATGAGCTTCAAGACCGATTACGATGAGATAGTCGCACGCCTTGCGGAGGTGCGTGAGCTGCGCCGTCTGCTTGAGGAGACTGACGATTTCCCTTTGCAGTTTTATTATGATGCGCGGCAGAGTGTTGCCCGTCTTAGGTTGAAGGGTACGCATCTGGAGGAGCAGGAGCTGTTTGAGCTGATGCTGTCATTACGTACTATTATAGATATAAAGGAGAAGCTGCGTCCTACTACAGAGGGCGTGGATGGTAGTGCGGAGATAAGGTGGCCTGCATTGTGGACATTGGCTAAGGATGTGCGTACTTTTCGGGAGGAGGTGCGCCGTATTGTCGGTATATTGGACAAGTATGGACATATCAGGGACTCTGCTTCTTCAGCTCTGTTCCATATTCGTCAGGAGTTGAAACGTACAGAGGGAAGCATATCCCATACGTTGAATTCAATCCTAAGGCAGGCACAGCAGGAGGGACTTGTTGATAAGGACGTTACTCCCACAATGCGTGACGGCCGTCTGATGCTGCCTGTGGCTCCTGCAATGAAACGTAGGATACAGGGTATAGTGCATGATGAGTCCGCTACAGGCAAGACTCTGTTTATAGAACCTGCTGCTGTTGTTGAGGCTAATAACAGAGTTAGGGAACTGGAGGCGGAGGAACGGCGTGAGGTAATACGCATATTGTCTGAGGTTAGTGATGAGTTGCGGCCGGAGACGGATGGTATACTACAGTCGTTAGTGTTCCTTGGCAATATAGACTTTATACAGGCAAAGGTCCGTCTTGCAGAGGAAATGGAGGCGATAGAGCCGGAGGTGAGAAGGGTGCCGCACATGGACTGGGTGCGTGCGGTGCATCCCTTGTTGCAGAAGAGTTTGAGAAAGCAGGGGAAGTGCATGAACCCGCTTGACATAACAGTGGAGCGCGGTTTGCTTATTATATCCGGTCCTAATGCAGGTGGTAAGTCTGTGTGTCTAAAGACAGTGGGACTGTTGCAATATATGCTACAGTGTGGGCTGAGTGTTCCTGTCAGTGAGAGAAGCACTATGGGTGTTTTCACTAACATTATGATAGACATTGGAGATGAGCAGAGTATAGAGGATGACTTGTCTACATATTCTTCTCATCTTCGTAATATGAAGATGATGATACGTTACTCCAATGATAGCACACTACTTTTGATTGACGAGTTTGGAACAGGTACGGAACCGCAGATAGGAGGCGCCATAGCTGAGTCTGTATTAAAGCAGTTTTGGGGTCGTAAGGCGTGGGGTGTCATAACCACACACTATCAGAATTTGAAGATGTTTGCGGATAATCATAAAGGAGTGACAAATGCCGCGATGCTGTATGACCGTCATGAGATGCGTCCGTTGTTCCAGTTGCAGGTGGGAAGGCCGGGCTCTTCGTTTGCCATTGAGATAGCCCGTAAGACAGGATTGCCTGATGAGGTGATAAAGGAGGCGTCGGATATGGTTGGACAGGACTATATCATGAGTGACAAGTATCTGCATGATATTGTCCGGGACAAGCGATATTGGGAACAGAAGAGGCAGTCTGTACATCAGCGTGAGAAGGATATAGAGCGGACTATAACACGATATGAGGAGAGTGTGGAGGAGATAGAGAATGAGCGTAAGGCCATTCTTAGACGCGCGAAGGAACAGGCGGAGGAATTGATAAGAGAGGCGAACCGCCGTATTGAGAATACTATCCGTGAGATACGTGAGGCTGAAGCGGAGAAGGAGGCGACGAAGAGGTTGAGAGAGGAGATGGCGGACTTTAAGGCGGAAGTGCAGCAGATTGATACAAAAGCGAGTGACGAGCTGATAGAAAAGGAGATGAAGCAGATATTAGCCCGTCGTGAGCGTAAGGAGAAACGTCGCAAGGACAAGGCCGAGGCCGCTTTAAAGAATGATACTGTGCCTGTAATTGCCACGGATGTGAAAAGGCATGATGAAAGCCTTAGTGATGTATTTGTTCGTGAGGGCAATTATGTGCGTATAAAAGGAACTAAAAGTGTTGGCCTGATAGAGAGTGTTCAAGGGAACAGTGCCGTTGTTATTTTAGGTGACATGAAGACAAAGATGCCTTTGAACAGACTTGAGGTCGGTTGTGAACCTGCAAATGAAAAATCCTCGCAGAATGTTGCTACACGCATAACACGTGAAGTGATCGATGAACATCGTAGTGGTTTCAAGCAAGAGATAGACGTTAGGGGGATGCGTGGTGATGAGGCGCTGCTTGCAGTGCAGCGTTTCGTGGATGACGCTATTCTCGTTGGATGTGGTAATGTGCGTATCCTACATGGTAAGGGGAATGGTATTCTGCGCCAGTTGGTACGTGAATATCTTAGCGGTGTGCCTAATGTTGTGGATTATCGTGATGAGCACGTGCAGTTTGGTGGTGCTGGTATCACTGTTGCGCAATTAGGTTAGTATTGGTGCTTATACATAAAAAGAGCGCACTGACAATCATGTCGGTGCGCTCTTTTTATGATATATATTGTTGACTTCTACTTATTGTCAACGGTGTCGCTTATTAGTTGTTCTCTGGACGGAGCTGACGTACTGTCTCTGCTGTACGCCACATTTCAGACTCACGGAGAGCTGCGAGCTCCTTCTCAAGGCCAACACGATAGTCAGTCTTAGAGTTTGCATCAATAGAAATCTGCGCCTCGTTACCAGACTTAACTGAAGCGTAGAGCTTCTCTACTACAGGCTTGCAGGCATCGTGGAAAGGTCCCATCCAGTCAAGTGCGCCGCGCTGTGCTGTTGTAGAGCAGTTAGCGTACATCCAGTCCATACCCTTAGCGGCAAAGAGTGGCATGAGTGACTGTGTAAGCTCCTCGACTGTCTCGTTGAAAGCCTCAGATGGTGTGTGACCGTTCTCACGGAGTACCTCGTACTGTGCGAGAAGCAGTCCCTGAATAGCACCCATCAGTGAGCCACGCTCACCTGTGAGGTCTGATGTAGCCTCGCGCTGGAATGTTGTTTCAAAGAGATAGCCAGAGCCGATACCTATACCAAGGGCGAGAGTACGGTCAAGAGCCTTGCCTGTTGCGTCATTGTAAACAGCGTATGAAGAGTTGAGACCACGGCCCTCAAGGAACATTGTGCGGAGAGAAGTGCCGGAACCCTTAGGTGCAACCATTATAACGTCAATGTCCTTTGATGGAACACAGCCAGTACGGTCTGACCATGTGATAGCGAAACCGTGAGAGAAGTAGAGAGCCTTACCTGGAGTAAGGTACTTCTGCAATGTAGGCCATACTGACATTACAGCAGCGTCAGAGAGCAGACACATGATGATTGTACCCTTGTCAGCAGCCTCCTCTATAGAGAAGAGAGTCTCTCCTGGCACCCAACCATCGTTGATTGCCTTCTCGAAAGTCTTACCCTGGCGCTGGCCAACTATAACATT
The DNA here is from genome assembly GCA_030531085.1 of Prevotellaceae bacterium. Lineage (GTDB taxonomy): Bacteria > Bacteroidota > Bacteroidia > Bacteroidales > Bacteroidaceae > Prevotella. The sequence goes on from JAUNOM010000010.1 coordinate 24,089, forward strand.
AAAGCCATTGTCACGCAGGTTGCAAGCCTGGCCAGGTCCCTGAACACCATAACCAATCACAGCGATGGTCTCGTCTTTGAGTATTTCACGAGCCTTCTCTAATGGGAATTCTTCGCGTGTCATTACCTCTTCGATAACGCCACCAAAATTCATTTTTGCCATTTTGTAAATTTTTATTAAGTTGTTGTGTGTAAATATTAGTCTTTATTTCGATTTGCAAAGGTAGTAATTATTCTTGAATAATGCAAGATTTTACCTCTTTTTTATGCTTAGAGCTTCTTTATTGGAAATCATTTGTTTGCAGCCACTTCTCTGAAATGCAGTTTTAGTCTGCATAACTCTATTTCGCCTTTGCTGTCAATGTTTTTGGTAAGGCGGAAGAAATGCTGTGTGTCATCTTGTGATAAATGATATATTCGTATTGTATCTCCCCAATATCCCTCCGCTACGTATGCAATTTCAAGTCTTTGTATCTGGTGTGTTGTCAGATATTCTCTACTAAAGGTATTCATTACATGGTCTATGTATTTCATTGAGTTGCAGTGTCCGTTTACGTCTATGTCACTGTAACAAACTCTGAACTCTGTGAATTCTGTCATAGATGGTGTCGTAACCCTTGAGACATCTTTCATATTACATACCTTCTCAGGATAGATGTAATCATTTATTCTTCCTTCATTGACAGCGAGAATGTTCTGTGGTTCGCGCGTCACGGTGTCAATCATCGCCCAGATGCTCTTGCCATGTCCGTATATTCTGCTTCCATCACTTGAATATATGTCCCAGTTACGCCTTGTGAAGTACTTCATTGCATTTTCAACCCATGTCTCAATTATGAAGTCATCATGTTCTTTCGGTATGTCATCAAGTTCTATAGCTAATCGTGAGAGAACCCATGTCTTGTTGATAGTGTTAAGATATGTCATACCGAAATTACGCTGTGTGGAATGTATGTCCGCAGCGTTCAGCATACTGTTACCTAAATGTCCCAGGCAAAGCTGGTGTTGAAAGTCACAATGGAAGGCATCAGCTTTACAGAGATATTTTGTTGTTTTCTCAATACTCATATTCAAGTTCTTGTTCTTATGCCGATTTACGTTTCTTTAAGAACGATGGTTATAGCGACTCTCCACGTTCATGCAGGAATCTGCTTACCTCTTCCTGACAGTTTCTTGTCACAGCTATGCGTCCGGAACGGGTAAACTGTAGGATATTGTCAGGGTTCTTGTTTAATTCATGAAACAGATTGAGTATGTGATCAGTTGTGCCTTCACACACTACTATACAGAATGTCTCGTTTACTTCTGTAATGCGTGCGTTGGCATGACGTATGGCGCGTGACATTTCCGGATTAACCATTATCTGTGGGGTCGCAATCTTGAACAGTGCAACTTCCACAAGGAACAGGTCACTGTTAAGGTAATAATGCGCCTTGACAACATCTATCTTCTTCTCTATCTGTTTTACTACCTTTTGTATTGTAGGCTCATCACAGTATGCTGTGATAGTATACTTGTGTATTCCCTTTATACTTGACGGAGAGACATTGAGTGATTCTATGTTTATCTGTCTACGAGTGAATACCGCAGTAATTTGATTGAGAATACCTGCTATGTTCTCTGTATAAACTTGTAATGTATATAATGGAGAGCCTTTGTGCTCTTCCTGTACGGGTCTGTTATTCTTTGTGCAACAGTTGTTTGTTTCTTGCTCCATTCTATCTGTGTTGTATTATCCTTTTTTATACTTATTATGGTAGATGTTAGCATTCCACGTTGAGCATCATCTCGTCCACAGCCTTGCCAGGTGCTGTCATTGGTTCCACATTTGCGTCAGGCTGTATTATAGTCTCAAGCAGGAACGGGCCGTCAACACTTAGCATCTCATTGATTGCGTCAGAAAGTTCTTCTCGTTTCTCAACACGTCTGAACGGTATATTGTAGGCTTCCGCCACCTTTGCAAAGTCCGGATTGGTCATAGGAGTGAATGATCTTCTGTGTCCAAAGAACATATCCTGCCACTGACGCACATTCCCTAAGAAGTTGTTATTCAGGAGAATCATCTTTACAGGAATATTATGCTCCATTATAGTTCCAAACTCCTGTATCATCATTTGCAGACCACCATCGCCCATGAAACAGCATACCGTACGGTCAGGAGCTCCGTATGTGGCTCCCATTGCGGCAGGTAGTCCATAGCCCATAGTGCCAAGACCGCCTGATGTTGCTATGGAACGACTCTTATGGTACTTAAAGTAACGTGCGGACATCAGCTGGTTCTGGCCTACGTCTGTAACGAGTATAGCCTCGCTGTTTGTCGCTTTGGCTACACTATGCGCAACCTCGCCCATCAGCAACGGGCCACTCTGTGGCTTTGTCGCAGGTGTTATCACGTTCTCTATCTCTTTTTGGCGTAGAGGTTGGAATGACTCTTTCCATTCAGTGTGATCGGCCTTGTTTACCAATGCAGTGATAGCAGGCAGTGATACCTTGCAGTCCGCTATTACAGCAACGGTGGTTTTCACATTCTTGTCTATCTCAGACGGATCTATGTCCAAGTGAATAATCTTGGCCTGTTTGGCATAGCGCTCCAGATTACCTGTAACACGGTCGGAAAAGCGCATACCAATAGCTATCAGCACGTCAGCCTCCTGTTCTTTTAGGTTTACAGAATAAGAACCGTGCATTCCCAACATACCCATATTCAGCTTGTGATTGCTTGGCAATGCGGAAAGTCCCATCAGGGTTCTGCCTGCAGGTATGTCCGCTTTCTCAAGAAATTCCTTCAGCTCTTCCTGTGCGTTACCTAATTCCACACCCTGACCAATCAGTGCCATAGGCTTCTTCGCGTTGTTTATAAGTTCTGCGGCAGCCTTGACAGCATCCATTGACAGTTCCGGGTTAGGAATGTAACTCCTTATGAAATCCACTTTCGCAGGTACATATTCTATAAGCTGTGTCTGTGCGTTCTTGGTGAAATCCAGCACTACAGGTCCCGGTCTGCCGCTCTTTGCAATGTAAAAAGCCCTGCTTACCGCCCACGCAATGTCTTCTGCACGGCGTATCTGATAGGCCCATTTGGTTATTGGCTGGCTTACAGATACCAAGTCAACCTCCTGAAAAGCGTCAGAGCCAAGCACATTAGTGGCTACCTGTCCTGCTATTACAACTATCGGGGTAGAGTCCATCATGGCATCGGCCACACCTGTAAGTGTGTTTGTCACTCCTGGTCCTGATGTAACCATTGTCACGCCAACCTTTCCGCTTACTCGTGCATAGCCTTCTGCAGCATGTGCCGCAGCCTGCTCATGGCGTACAAGAATGTGCTTGAACGCCTTCTTCTCGCCCACAGTGTAGTCATACAAGGCATCATAAGTGGGCATTATGCTTCCTCCTGGATATCCGAATATAGTCTTTACGCCCTCTGCTTTAAGTGAGAGCATCAGTGCTTCCGCACCTGTTATCTTTTCCATGTCTTGAGATATATTCTATGAAATTGTTTTTTATTTATAGAATTATGTCCTGATTAGTCAATTATTCTTACACCGCCCTTGTCCGCAGAAGATACAGACTGTGCATATGCTCTAAGAGCTTTTGATACTGTACGGTTGCGCTTTAGTGGTCTCATAGGACGTGCTGCCAACTCCTCGTCAGACAATTTCACATTAATGGAACGGTTTGGTATGTCTATTTCTATGATGTCCCCATCGACAATCTTGCCTATGTTGCCACCACTTGCCGCCTCTGGGGACACATGGCCAATGCTTAGTCCTGAGGTTCCACCAGAGAAACGTCCGTCAGTAATCAGAGCGCATTCCTTACCCATGTGCATTGACTTGATGTAAGAGGTAGGGTAGAGCATTTCCTGCATACCGGGGCCGCCCTTAGGACCTTCATGTGTTATCACAACCACATCACCTTTCTTCACCTTGCCGCCAAGAATGCCTTCGCAGGCATCTTCCTGTGAGTCGAAAACCACAGCCGGTCCGGAGAACTTCCATATTGATTCGTCAACACCTGCGGTCTTTACCACGCATCCGTCCTGTGCAATGTTGCCAAACAGTATAGCCATACCTCCGTCTTTTGTATATGCGTGCTCTATGTCACGTATGCAGCCGTTGGCGCGGTCAGTGTCAAGAGTCTCGTATGTCGTGTTCTGAACGCCGAGTTTATTGCAGAACTTGCCTGCCGGTGCACTTGAATATATACGTTTTGCCTCCGGATCCACTTCTGCCTTCAGTATAGAGTACTTGTCAATGTCTTCCTTCAGCGTGTGTCCGTTGACACGCTTTACGCTTGTGTCTATCAGGCCTCCCTTAGCCAACTCGCCCAACAGAGCCATCATTCCTCCTGCACGTCCGCACTCCTGTACAGAATATTTCTGTGAGTTAGGTGCCAGTTTACACAGGAACGGAGTCTTGCGTGACAATGCGTCTATGTCCTTCATCGTGAAGTCCACACCAGCCTCCTGTGCAACAGCGAGCAGGTGCAGTACAGTGTTAGTGGAAGCGCCCATGGCAATGTCAAGAGTCATGGCGTTGAGGAACGCTGTGCGTGTGGCGATGCTACGTGGCAGAACAGAATCATCTCCGTCCTCGTAGTACGCAAAGGCGTTCTTTACAATCTGATGTGCAGCGTCCCTCATCAGCTGTTTGCGGTTCTCGTGTGTGGCAAGGATTGTTCCATTGCCAGGCAGTGAAAGACCTATCGCTTCTGTGAGGTTGTTCATGGAGTTGGCGGTGAACATTCCGGAGCAGCATCCACATCCCGGACAAGCGCGTCCCTCTACTTCTGCCAGTTCCTCGTCACTCACTGTCTTGTCCGCACCTTTTATCATCGCGGCGATAAGGTCAAGATTCTCTCCTTTATATACACCGGCTTCCATCGGACCACCGCTAACAAATACGGCAGGTATGTTCAGACGCATTGCCGCCATCAGCATTCCCGGTGTAATCTTATCGCAGTTTGATATACATATCATGGCATCAGCCTTGTGAGCGTTGCACATATACTCCACAGAGTCAGCGATAATGTCGCGTGAAGGAAGTGAGTAGAGCATTCCGTCATGCCCCATTGCTATGCCGTCGTCAATAGCTATAGTATTGAATTCTGCCGCATAACAGCCCATCTTCTCTATTTCCTCCTTTATTAACTGTCCGGCTTCATGCAGGTGTGTATGTCCCGGCACGAACTGTGTAAAAGAGTTCACAATGGCGATGATAGGCTTTCCAAACTGCTCTCTCTTCATTCCGTTGGCCACCCACAGAGCACGTGCTCCTGCCATGCGGCGACCCTCTGTGCAGACTGCGCTGCGAAGCTGATGTTTCATAATTTATCCTGTTTGTTGTTATATTTTCTTTGTTCCTTTATTACTGTTGTTGTGCGGTTCGTATATGCTGTTTAGTGTTTCCGAACCGCATAACTTAAAAAGTTGCACAAAATTACTTCTTTTTTTTCAAATTTCAAAGAAAAAGCCTTGTTTTATTTGAAATTGTTACTATATATGTTTGTTTTTTGATAAATTGTAAGTGCTATTCCTCGTCAGGCTCCAAACTCTCCGGATTTAGAATGTGCAGCTGGAAGGCTCTTGCAACAAGTGCTACGGCGTTTATTCCTTGTCTGCCGCGTCCGTCCTGAAACAGTTTGTTTACAAGTTCTGCCTGTCGTTTCTCCAGACTTTTTACCCCAAAAGGAATGCCGCGTAATGCTGTTATCTGTTCCTTTGTATATCCTAACGCCAGATGCCGTAGGAAACGTTCGTCGTATTCATCGATATTGTATCCTATTGAGGCCTCCTGTCTCATGATGTCGCCTATGACACTGCTCCTGAACTTCTCCAGTATCACTTCCATGATAGGCTGGTTGAACACATATTTCTTACCCTGCATTACATTTATGATATCTGTGCGTGTAAGCATCTCGCCGGTTTTTAGTATTATCCCATCGGCTCCAGCATCGAGCACGTCTATCCATAGCTTCTCGTTGAGTATCTCGCCTGTGAACACCAGAACCTTGGCGGTGGCATATTTCGCTTTTGTCTGTCGGCAGAGCTCTACGCCTGCCGTTGTGCTTCCTTGCAGTCCGAGGTCCAGAAGAACCAGGTTCGGCTCCGTTGTGCGTAGCAGTCTTAGGTATTCCGCTTCTGTCTGTGCCGTGCCTACAATCTCAGCCTCGGGCACTTCGGCCTTCAGTATACCCTCTGTTCCCTTCATTTCCAACGGAACATCTTCGACAATGATAACCTTGAAGTTCTGCATTCTTTTTTGATATTGTAGATATGGAATGGTGTCACAGTCTTGTTCTTCCTGTGATATTCTCTTTATCTTGATGTAAGGTAAAAGCGTATTGTTATGGAAAAACAAAAAGAGATTACATGAGTTTATGAAAAACGTATGCAACCTCTTTGCTTTTATGTAATGCTATTCAGCAAGTATCTTACTTGAAGAATGCCTGTACGTCCTCGTTGGGAACCATTTTCTCATCAAAGATGTAAGCACCAGTCTTAGGGCTCTTTACCATCTTGATAACTTTGCTGTATGCGCGACCATCCTTTGAACCTTCATGGAGGGTGGCGACGGTTTTCTTTGCCATAGTTCTGCTGTTATATTTAGATGATTACTTGATCTCCTTGTGCAGAGTCATCTTCTTGAGGATAGGGTTGTACTTCATCAACTCAAGACGCTCGGGAGTGTTCTTACGATTCTTTGTAGTAACGTAACGGCTTGTACCTGGCAAACCGCTGTTCTTAATCTCTGTGCACTCAAGTATTACTTGAACACGATTGCCTTTTGCTTTCTTTGCCATGGTGCTTATTCTCCTATTACTTTAATATCTTTCCAATCCACGTGGCCTTTTGCTACAGCCTGCTTGAGGGCGGCGTCAAGACCCATCTTGTTGATTATGCGAAGGCCGGCAGCGGAAATTTTCAGCTTTATCCAGCAGTCCTCCTCTACATAGAAGAACTTCTTACTGAAGAGATTCACGTCAAAGCTACGCTTTGTGCGGTGCTTTGAGTGTGAAACGTTGTTACCGATCATTGCCTTCTTGCCGGTAATTTGACAAACTTTAGACATTGCTATCTTTACTTTTTTAAGATCGTTAATTGATACTTATTCCAAACAGTGTGCAAAATTACTACTTTTTTTTTAATCGGGCAAGAAATCATACATTTATATTGCTGTTTGTTAAAGTTTTTTAAGAAATGAATGGCGGTCATAAATGCTTGCCGTACTATTTATTAGAATTACAGTCTGTTAGTGTTAGTGGTTGTGGTATTGGAAAAATGGTTGTGCAGTGATAGAAAAAGAGGGGGCGCCAGATGTTTTATGGCTGGGTAAAAATAAAAGGGATGTTTTTACAGATTGTAAGTAAAATGGCCTTTTTACTTACAATCTGTATTTTCGAGACAGTCACTTTCCCTTAGCGTTTTAGAGAAAAAGAAGTCCCTTTTCATGCTCTTCTATGACAGTAAATGTCGGTTCGTGTTGTAATTTGATGTAAATTGTATCGCAATTTGATAGCTTTTGCATTGCAATTTGTATCAGATTACAATGTAAAAGCTATCAGATAACAGTGCGAAAGCATAGCTTTTGGTGCGCTTTTGTATGCAATTACTTTTGTTGGAATAACTAAGTATCAGATTGCCAGTATGTTAATGTGATGCGCGGAGAATGCGCTGTACGCACTGACGATGAAACTTTTTTCAAATACGCGATTCTCAGAGGGGTACGAAAATGCGGATTGTAAGTAAAAAGGCCATTTTAATAACAATTTGTTACTTGTGTCTTTTTGTTGTCATCTGTTATTCAACACCTTTTCTTGACAGTGAGATACGGTTGCGTTTACGGTCTATGCCGATTACCTTTACATTTAAGTGCTGGTGTAGCTTTACTGCACTTGTCGGGTCACTGATATATCTGTCAGACAGTTGTGATATGTGTATGAGGCCGTCCTGATGCACACCTATGTCAACGAATGCACCGAAGTTTGTTATGTTTGTGACGATACCGGGCAGCACCATTTCCTCTTCAAGGTCGTCAATGGTGTGAACGTGCTCGCTGAATGCGAATTCAGTGAGCTGTTCCCGCGGGTCACGCCCCGGCTTGTCCAGTTCCTTCATGATGTCCGTGATGGTAGGCATACCCACAGTGCCGTTGATGTATTTCTTTAGGTCTATGCTTTGGCGCTTTGATTTGTCTGCAATAAGCTCCCCAACGGTACAATGGCAGTCTTTAGCCATTTGTTCAACAATCCCGTAACTCTCTGGGTGTACGGCGCTGTTGTCTAAAGGATTCCTTGCGCCGGGAATGCGCAGAAAGCCCGCGCATTGCTCAAATGCCATGGGACCTAACCTTGGAACTTTCTTCAGTTGTGCCCTGCTGCGGAATGCTCCGTTCTCATTGCGGTAATTAACAATGTTCTGTGCCAGTGCGGGACCTAATCCGCTGATGTGTGTTAACAGGTGTCTGCTTGCGGTGTTGAGGTTTACTCCAACAGAGTTTACGCAACTTTCTATCGTCATGTCGAGCGCCTTCTTCAGCAGGCTCTGGTCCACATCGTGCTGGTACTGTCCTATGCCAATGCTCTTGGGATCTATCTTCACTAATTCCGCCATCGGATCCATTAGTCTTCGCCCTATGCTTACCGCTCCGCGTACTGTCACATCCTCGTTGGGAAATTCCTCCCGTGCTATTTGTGAGGCGGAGTAAACGGATGCTCCATCCTCACTCACCACGAATACCTGCACGTCTTTTGTGCTGTTCAACTTTTTAATGAAACCTTCTGTCTCACGGCTTGCCGTGCCGTTGCCTATGGCTATGGCCTCGATGGCATAGTCTTTTATCATGTTTCCAATTATTGTGGCAGCCCGTTTGCAATCATTGTGGGGTGGGTTGGGGTATATCACATCATGATGAAGCAGGTTGCCCTCGCTGTCAAGGCATACTGTCTTGCATCCGGTTCTGAAGCCCGGATCTATGCCCATGACCCTTTTCTGTCCTAAAGGAGCGGAAAGAAGTAACTGCCTCAGGTTCTCGGCGAAGACACTTATAGCCTCCTTGTCGGCCTTTTCTTTGCTGAGAGCGGCGAACTCTGTCTCTATTGAGGGCTTCAATAGTCTCTTGTATGCGTCATGCACGGCCTCTTCCATGATATGCGTGCATTCGTTGTTGCCCCGCAGGTATATGCGTTTAAGGTCCTCAAGGCATCCTTCGTCATCCGGAGATATGCTGACTCTTAGTATGCCGTCGGCTTCCGCGCGTCGGATAGCAAGCAGACGGTGTGATGAACATCGCCTGAGCGGTTCGGAGAAATCAAAATAGTCAGAGTACTTTGCGGCCTCGTCTGTCTCGGCTTTTGCCTTTACTACTTTCGCTGTTATTGTGGCTTCGCGCTTGAATGCGCGGCGTAATGTGTTCCTCGCCTTCTCGTCTTCACTGATATTCTCGGCTATAATATCCATCGCCCCCTTTATGGCAGCCTCCTCGTCCTTTACGTTTGCGTTGATATATCGTCTTGCTGTACTTCTCGGATTACAGTCTTTTTGCATCCTGATGGTTATGGCGAGAGGCTCAAGTCCATTCTCGCGGGCGGTCTGTGCACGTGTGCGCCTTTTGGGTTTGTATGGCTGGTAGATGTCTTCCAATACAGTGGCATCCCAACACAGGTCCAGTCGTTGCTGTAGTTCTGGTGTCATTTTCCCCTGTTCCGTTATGGTTCTTATGACAGTCTCCTTGCGTTTGGCTATCTCTTTCAGCTTGTTGTTCATGTCACAGATTTCAGATATCTGCATTTCATCAAGTGCTCCGGTGCGTTCCTTCCTGTATCTGCTGATGAAAGGAATGGTGCATCCCTCCTCCAAAAGTTCCAGTGTGTTCTCTATTCTCTTTTCTGCCAACTGCAGTTCTTTGGCTATTATATTTGTGAATATGTTCATGTTAATCCTTTTCTTTTCTGTTATAGTTGGGAGTGCAAAGGTAATGATTTTTTGTTTTTCATGAAAAAAATCGTGACAATATTTGCATATATCCTAATATTTTCGTAACTTTGCAACCGCTAAATGGGACAGGCCGATATGGCTCAGTTGGTAGAGCAACGCATTCGTAATGCGTGGGTCACGAGTTCGAGTCTCGTTATCGGCTCCCCAAGGCGAACGGTAGAGGGATGAGTTGGCATTATATCATTTCATTGATGTTCTTCGTCTACTCACTCCTTTTTCTGTATATATAAACTATTGCGATAGTAGCTCAGTTGGTAGAGCACAAGCTTCCCAAGCTTGGGGTCACGGGTTCGAGCCCCGCCTATCGCTCATAATGACTGTCATTATTATATATAATGTGTAAGTTACGGAACATGACTCAGGAAATGCTTATCTGACATTTGCAGAAACGCTTTCTTGAGTCTTTTGTTTTTAAAGAATGTAGTAATAAAATTTAGGAACTATGACTTCAATGCATTCACTATGCTCTATGTGTCTTAGGGCTGTAGCTTTATTTCTTGTGTCTGGTGGCTTGGCTGTGGAGACTGCCGCCAGGAGTTATTTTGTAGCTCCAGCCGGTGACGATGCTGGTAATGGAACAAAAGACCGGCCTTTTGCCACTTTTGGAAAGGCGCAGCAACTGGCGGAACCGGGCGATACAGTGTTTTTTAGGCAAGGGTTGTATCGTGTGAAGAATGATGAGATACAGTATTATAATGGCCGCTACGCTACAGTGTTTCATATAACCCGCTCAGGAAAAGAGGGGAGTCCCATTGTATTTACTGGATACAGGGATGAGAGGGCCGTATTTGATATGTCAGAAATAAATCCCGGTGACTACAGACTGACGGGAATATTGCTGTCTGCGGACTATATTGTTATGAGACAGTTGGAGATTGTGGGGCTGAGAGTGTTGCAGAAGGGACATTCGCAGAGCGAGTGTGTACGTGTTCTTGAGGCAAGCCATTGTGTGCTTGATGATATGTCATTTCATGACGGTATGGCTATAGGCGTTTATCTGCTTGCCGGACATGATAATCTTTTTGTGAATTGCGATGCCTATAATAACTATGACTATTATTCCGACAATGGATATGGAGGCAATACGGATGGCTTCGGGGCGCATTGCACTTCTGTAGAACATACGGGCAATGTGTTCAGAAAATGCAGGGCATGGTGGAACAGTGATGATGGATTTGATTTGATAAACTGTCTTGCGCCTGTTGTGATAGAGGACTGTGTGGCATTCTATAATGGATTCCGCACAGGTACATTGCGCCCAGCCGGTGATGGTACTGGATTCAAGGCTGGTGGATATGGAATGAAGCCCCGTGCAGGAATGGTGCGTGATGTCGTGGAGGCACCGAGGCACGTGGTAAGACGTTGTATTGCGTACCGTAATAAGAATAAGGGTATATATGCCAACCATCATCTGGGAGGAGTGGAGTTTACGGATAATGTCTCTATAAGTAATCCGAGAAACTATACTATGCTGTGCAGAAAATCTGTCGATGAGGCTGTCGATGTGCCCGGATATGGACATATATTAAGAAATAATATCTCCGTAACTCCGATAGGCAAAGGAAAGCATTATACAGATGTTGACATGGAGAAATGTGTCATGGAGAATAATTATACAGAGGAGGACATACCTGTTGTGGACGGGAAACCGCTGTTTGACATAAATGCTTTTGTACCAGAAGACTATATACAAATACCAAATAAAAAGTAAATTACATTATGATACAATGTTCTGAACGCTTTGCGGATATACAGATGCTGCGCTATGAACTGCCAGCTTTTGATGAGCTTTCTGCCAGACAGAAGGCATACATATACTACCTTGCGGAGGCTACGCTGTGGGGGCGTGATATTACATTTGACCAGTATGGACGCTATAACCTTGTGATACGTAAGACACTTGAGGAGGTGTATCGCTTGATTGAAACCGAAGACTGTCAGGATGACAATGCAAAAGCACTTGTAGTTTATCTGAAAAGAGTGTGGTTCTCAAATGGTATTTACCATCATTATGGGTGTGAGAAGTTTGTACCAGAGTTCTCGCAGGAGTATTTTGAGGCGATGGTGCGCCGTGTAGACACTGATAAGTTACCGATGCCTGTTGATGATTTGTTGGAAACCATTATGCCTGTGATTTTTGATCCAACTTTTCTGCCGAAGCGAGTTAATAAGGCGCACGGTGAGGATCTTGTGATGACATCCGCTTGTAACTATTATATAGGAGTGACGCAGAAAGAGGTGGAACAGTATTATGCGGCAAAGAAACAGGATGGAGAGCTGTGTCCGCCATCATACGGTCTTAACTCTACTTTGAGAAAGAATGCGGACGGTGAGCTGGTTGAGGATGTGTGGCGCCTGAATGGGAAATATGGCAGGACTATAGAACATATTGTTGAGTGCCTGAACAAGGCCGGTGAGTATGCGGAGAATGAAAGGCAGAAGCAGGTGATAGCACTGTTGGTGGATTATTATACAACAGGTGACCTGCGTACTTTTGATGCTTACTCGATAGAGTGGCTGAAGGAGATAGACGGGCATATAGACTTTGTGAATGGTTTTATAGAAGTTTATGGTGACCCGTTAGGCTTGAAGGCCACTTGGGAGGGTATAGTTGAGTATAAGGACATTGTTGCGTGCAGAAGAACACAGACCATCAGTGATAATGCGCAGTGGTTCGAGGACCATTCTCCTGTAGACCCACGTTTCCGTAAACCGAAAGTTAAGGGAGTGGTTGCTAATGCTATCTGTGCGGCTATGATTGGTGGTGAGGAGTATCCGTCAACTGCTATCGGTATAAACCTGCCTAATGCGGAATGGATTAGGGCGCAGCACGGCTCAAAGAGTGTGACGATAACGAATTTCACAGCTGCATATCAGAAGGCTGCAAAGGGTAATGGCTTTATGGATGAGTTTGTGCATGATCGTGATACTGTAGAGATAATACTTAAGTATGGTGAGGCTTGCGATGACCTGCATACTGACCTGCATGAGTGTTTGGGACATGGTAGCGGGCAGATGATGCCGGGTGTGGATCCTGATGCTTTGAAAGCCTATGGCAGTACGATAGAAGAGGCAAGGGCAGACTTATTCGGATTGTATTACATTGCAGATAAGAAAATGTTTGAGTTGGGGCTGGTGCCGGATATGGAGGCGTATAAAGCTAACTATTATACATATATAATGAATGGCTTGCTTACGCAGATGGTCCGCATTAAGCCTGGTGATAATATAGAGGAGGCACACATGCGTAACCGTGCGCTAATATCTAATTGGTGTTATCAGCATGGGGATGGATGTGTGGATCTTGTAAAGCGTAATGGAAAGACTTATCTTGTGATTAACGATTACCGGAAGTTAAGAAGTCTCTTTGCGGAACTTCTTGCTGAAGTGCAGCGTATAAAGAGTGAGGGTGATTATGAGGCTGCAAGGGCACTTGTGGAGGATTATGGTGTCAGAATAGACACCGCTTTGCATAATGAGGTGTTGGAGAGGTATAGAAGTCTTGATATTGCTCCGTATAAGGGATTCCTTAATCCTAAGATGACTTTGGTACGCAATGACGATGGGGAAATTGTTGATGTGAATTTGGATTTTACAGAGACAATGGTACAGCAGATGATGCGTTATTCCCGTGATTACAGTGTGGAGTGATTGATTTCGGAAAGTGGGGCAGGACTTGTCAGGCAGTGGCTCTTGGCAGCACTATTGTTATGACAGCCTGACCGTCTGATATGCTTGCTGATATGCCACAGTTATAATGCAGGGACGTGTTTGTCGTCTCGCGTATGATCTGACGCATGATAAGGAAGTCTACATCGGGCGTGGATGTTGAGAACAATACGTTAATGGAGGGTAGCAGTTGCTGCCCTCTTTCCATTATAAAGGATATGGATACATAATTGGTGTCGGTTTGAGATATGGTGGAGTGGGGAAGTCTTCCGCCATTGTGGCGTTTCAATAATAGGCACAGATATGCCATTAGTTCTTTGTTTGCTGTTATCGTAAGGCCCTCTTGACAATCAGAAGGGTGGAATGTCTCTGATACAGAGAGGTGCTCTATTGGGAATGTATATGCAGATAGCTGTTTGTTCAGAACCTGCGTGGTGAGCAGGCTGTATAAAGTACGGTAATAAGAAACTGTGTTTGATATATCGGAATTGTTGCTTTTATTACTTATGAGTTGGCGTATGCGCGTGGGATAATACATTGTCTCATGTTTCAATGTTGACAGCTGGTTGTCCGTTATATTATTAATAAGGTGTAGGTGTTCGTATTCTGATTGCTTGTGTAGAATAATATCTTTGATGTTTCTTAGCTGTTCGTGTGTCTGTTTGCGTTGTTGCAGGACGTGCCTAAGATAAACAAACCAGAATATAGGAACGAAAGCGACCAGTAATAAAAATGATATAAGCAAGGCAATGTTTGCCTTTTGCTCGTTGTGTTCCATTGTTTGGCAGTATGTTGCCAAGCTGTTGTCTGATGTATGTTGTTTATATAGGTTTGTGTACAGATAGTTGTAATAAGTATACTCTTTCCAACGGTGCAGTGCAAGACACGCTACCGCAGTCTCATTATATAGTGAAAGTCTGATACCTATGTCAACGGAATCATTGTGTTCTACTATAACAAGACATGAATCAGCATAGACCATAGCGTCGTCATACCGTCCTTCTATATTTGCAATATACAGCGAGTCGCACAGTCTGGCAGCAGTGTCATTATATGAATGGTTTGTCGCATTGGCTGGTGAATTATAGGATAGTAGCATTGCTATGATGATGACGATGGCCTTTAATACCAATGGAAGTCTGAAGGCGATGGTGGTGCCGCGTCCGATAATTGATGAGGCGCTTATGGAACATACAGAGAATAGGGAGGATAGCTTGCGGTAGCGATCCATTATGCCGCGACAGTTGGCAAGTCCGAAGCCATGTGATTTGGAATAACTGTCATCGTTTATAGTCTTGTATTCAAATAGATGTTCAATCTGTTCCTGCTTTATACCGTGTCCATTGTCTTTTACGCGGATTTCGCAATAGTGCTCGGAGGTATTAGCGGTACATTCTATTTGTATTGTACCGTCATCACTGTTGATAGCATTGCGTGCATTTGATATAAGTGTGTTGAGTATAAATACGGTAAGTGTTTTATCTGCTTTGACACTTATGTCAGTTTCTGGAACTTCCAATGTTATGCCTTGTCTGGATAGAAGTGAGGAGTTTTTAGTTATGATGTCAAAGACGCTCTGTAGCTTAAATGTTTCAATACGTGGTTGTATGACACCGCAGCGTAATTTGATCCACTTTGTAAGCATAGCATTCTGTGTGTCTATTTCTTCGGAAAGCTCTGCCGCATAAGTAAAATCCCTTTTCTCTATGGCAAGACTCATACGGTCAATTAATGGTAGCATACCGCTAACCACAGATATGCGTGCACGCTGTTCTACTGCAGAACGTATTGTGTTCGATAGGTTCAGTTCCGTTTTTTGTAATCTTTCCTGTTCGTGTTCTATTTGGATGCTGTTCCCGTTATA
Source organism: Prevotellaceae bacterium (assembly GCA_030531085.1). Taxonomy (GTDB): domain Bacteria; phylum Bacteroidota; class Bacteroidia; order Bacteroidales; family Bacteroidaceae; genus Prevotella. Next base: position 39,618 of record JAUNOM010000010.1, read on the forward strand.
ACCTTTTCTGCGTTGTCTTATGTATAATGTGATTGTTATTATACATAAAATTAAAAATGTGGTAATGGCTATAGTGACATTATGCCAAATATGTGTAGTTGATTCCTGTATTGATATGGCGCGTGCTTCAAGTTCTTTGTCTTGGCGTATGCTGTCCTGCAAGTCAAGGTATATATTGCGGTAATAATCACTATTGCGCTTGTTGTCTGTGGCGGCGAATGATAATGATAACATTTCACAGACAGTGGCTCGTAATCCCGGCATATTGTCTGTTTCGGGATTGGCAAGCGCCATGTCAAGACATTCAATGGCGCGGATGGCATTGCCAATTTTAAAATAGCATTGTGCCAGTGTGCGCCATGCTATGGATGTGTTGTATGCGTCACCCAATGTGAGCATAATGTTCAGGGAACGCTCTGCAAGATTTCCGGCGAGCATACTGTCTGGCATGGCGTCTTCATTTATATATCTTAATGAAGCACGGTCGTATTTATTGGCCAGTGCCATAATGCTGTCATTAAGTAAATACATACTTAGTACCTGCATGGCAAGCGCTTTATATAATGGGTTGTCAGTGCGTGTCGCCAGGATATAGCATTGCATAGCGCAGTCGAAACTGTTTATAATGCTATGCTTGTGTTTCTCTATATTATATGGTCGGTAGTTAATGCGTCCTTGATGGTATAGGAAGTCAAGCCATAGTGTGGTGTCACTGTAAAGGTTTAATGTAGTGTTGGAGGATAATTCCTTCATTACGTCACGTGCATCGCCGTATCTTCCCACCTGCCATAGATAATCTGCCATGGCGAATGCCTTTCCTGCATGTGCCTGAGCATACAGACGCTGTCCGTATGAAGATAGTGTGCCAGCATCATCAAAGCGTGCCAGTATTTTCTCCGCATTATATTTATGTAGATAGAAATCTCTGTTTTGCCCCTTTATACAGCAGCTGTCCATAAGTTTTGTCTCACTAATGGCCGTTTGGAGAAGGCTTACAGTGTTAGGGTCTTCTTCTTCTTCAGAATGACAGGAGAATAGTATTGTTGTAAAACATAATATGCTCCACAATGGTATGAATACCTTTGTGGAGCATATAACATAATATCTAAATGAATAATTACGCACGGGCTGCTGCGCAATATCCAAGTGCTTCCTTGCACTTGTCTGTGATGTACTGCCAGTCTCCAGCCTTCACCTTGTCACCAGGGAATAGCTTAGAGCCCATTCCTACGCAGAATACTCCAGCTTTAAACCACTTCTCAAGATTATCTTTCTCTGGAGCTACACCGCCAGTAACCATAATCTTAGACCATGGCATAGGAGCCATAAGTCCCTTGATAAGGTTTGGACCAACAACATCACCAGGGAATACCTTGGTAAAGTCACATCCTACTTCCTGTGCCTTACCAATCTCTGATGGTGTGAGACATCCTGGACAGTATGTCACGCATCTGCGGTTGCAAACTATAGCGATATCAGGATTAAATAATGGGCCTACGATAAAGTTCGCTCCAAGTTGTAAGTATAGAGCCGCTGTAGGAGCATCAACAACAGAACCTATGCCAAGGGCAAGCTCTGGACACTCCTTATCTACGAACTTAGCCAGTTCTGCAAATACCTCCTGTGCAAAGTCGCCACGGTTTGTGAACTCGAAAGCGCGTACACCGCCGTCATAGCAGGCCTTGACTACTTTCTTTGCAACTTCCACGTCCTTGTTGTAGAACACCGGAACCATTGGAGCCGATGCAATTTTCTGCATTACGGCCAGTTTATCAAATTTTGCCATTTCTTTATTTTGAAAATAAAATGTTCTGAATAATTGAGTTTTGAAATGTCCTTCTATATTCTTTACCTCTGTACGCGGCCGTTAGCATTGCCACCAGCCAGTGCTTCTACCTCGGCAACGCTTACAAGGTTGTAGTCACCGTTGATGGTATGCTTCAGTGCTGAGGCTGCAACAGCAAACTCAAGAGCCTCTCCCTGTGTCTCTTTTGTAAGAAGACCGTGTATAAGACCGCCAGAGAATGAGTCACCACCACCTACGCGGTCAATGATAGGATTGATCTCGTAACGCTTAGACTGATAGAACTCCTTACCATCATATATAAGAGCCTTCCATCCGTTGAATGTAGCAGAGAAAGACTCGCGCAGAGTAGATACTACATACTTGAAGCCGAATGTCTCTTTCATCTGCTTGAATATTCCCTCATAACCAGCAGCGTTTGTCTCGCCGCCCTCAACATCTGCCTCCGGCTTGAAACCGAGACAGAGCTCAGCATCTTCCTCATTGCCAATACATACATCTACATACTGCATCAGCGGACGCATTATTGATATTGCTTTTTCAGAGGTCCAAAGCTTCTTGCGGAAGTTCAGGTCAACAGAAACTGTTACTCCGTGACGCTTAGCTGCCTCACATGCAAGCTTTGTAAGTTCTGCTGCCTTGTCGGAAATAGCAGGTGTTATGCCAGACCAATGGAACCAGTCAGCGCCTTCCATGATAGCATCAAAGTCGAAATCAGAAGGGTCTGCCTCTGCGATGGCGGAATTAGCGCGGTCGTAGATAACCTTTGATGGACGCATTGATGCACCGGTCTCGCAATAATAAAGGCCCACACGGTCACCGCCACGAGCTATGTACTGTGTATTGACACCATAGCGGCGCAGTGAATTTACTGCTATCTGGCCAATCTCATGGGCTGGGAGTTTTGTAACGAGGTAAGCGTCGTGGCCATAATTGGCACAGCTGATCGCAACATTAGCCTCACCACCGCCAGGGATGATGCGGAATATGTCTGTTTGAATAAAACGGTCCTGACCGTTAGGGGAGAGGCGGAGCATAATCTCGCCCAAAGTTACTACTTTTGCCATAGTTATTTGATAGGGTTATGAAATTAGTTAATTATAGTATTTTTGTTTTAAATGCTAATTAATTATTGGACAAATTTACGAACATTTTCTTAAAGAACAAAGTTTTTTTAGAAAAAAATGACGTTTTTATTGTGTTTTGCTAAAAAATACAGTTGCGTGTTCGTGCAATCAGAATTTTTTTGCTATTTTTGCACAACATTTTTAAACAGGTAACACCCGTTATAAACCTAACGACAGTATAAAATCTAACAATGCCAAACGAACACGTTACAATAAAAGACATTGCGGAGAAAGCCGGAGTTTCAGTAGGAACAGTGGACAGGGTACTTCATAAGAGACCCAATGTTTCCAAAAGGGCGCTCGCCCTTGTTACAAAGGCCTTGGATGAAATGAATTACGAACCCAATATGTACGCCAGTGCTCTTGCCAATAGTCGTAGATATGACTTCTATTGTCTTATGCCCCGGCACGAAAGTGAGGCGTATTGGGAAGAAGTGGAGCAAGGACAAAGAAAGTGTTGTGATGTCAGACGTGACTTTCATGTACATATTAATATAATGTACTATAAAAGAAATGATGTGGAGTCGTTTAACGAGCAGACGCAGGCCATTCTGGATGCCAATCCGGACGGTGTGATACTCGTTCCGGCAAAACTTGACATTACACGCCCTTTCACAGATGTAATGCATGCTAAGAATATCCCATTTATCATGCTTGACTCTTATCTTCCGGATCTCAGACCCCTGGCCTTTTATGGACAGGATTCTTTTGCAAGTGGGTATTTTGCAGCAAAGATGCTAATGCTCATTGCTAATAATGAGAAGGAGATAATGTTGATGAAACAGACGCTTGACGGGATAAATGTGGCAAGCAAGCAGCAGGTGAACAGAGAGGTGGGTTTCAGGCATTATATGGCTGATCATTTCCCCAATGTGAAGATTGAAGTCCTGGATTTGCCTTATCAGAGTACCCGTAAACAGCATAATGTGTTGTTGGAGAAGTTCTTTCAAGAGCATCCGGATACACACCATTGCATTACTCTCAACTCCAAGGCGCACCTTGTAGGTGAGTTTCTGTTGAAGACAAACCGTCGCGATGTGCAGATAATGGGATATGATATGGTTGAGAAGAATGCTCACTGTGTAAGGGAGGGCAGCATTTCTTTTCTGATAGCCCAGCATGGTTATCAGCAGGGTTATTTCAGTGTGGACGCCCTTGTGAGGGCTGTCATTCTGAAAAAGCACGTCACGCCGGTAAATTATATGCCGATAGAGATTCTCTCCAAGGAGAATGTGGAGTTTTATCGCAGAACGCAGATTTAGCATTATCTCACCCTTTGTAGCCTTGAGGCATAACATAATAACTAACATATATAACAAATCTCTATGTCGCTTTGCCCGATTCTTAAAGGTTATGCATAACATGGGGGAATTAAAATCAATTACAAAACATGAAACAGACTGCTTTTCTGAAAATCAATCCCGCTGACTCCGTGGTGGTATGCCTAAGAGCTATGAAAGCCGGCGAGACTATCTCTGTCGATGGTAAGGAGATAACTCTTCTGCAGGATACGCCTGCAGGTCACAAAGTATTGCTTGTAGACAAGGCTGAAGGCGAGGATATTATAAAGTATGGATATCCTATCGGACACGCCAAGAAGGCCCTGAAGGCTGGAGAGTGGGTGAATGAGAACAATCTCAAGACCAATCTTGCCGGCACACTTGAATATACTTACAATCCAGTAAATGAGAAACTCAATATAAAAAAGGAGAACAGAACCTTCAAGGGCTATGTTCGCAAGAATGGTGATGTGGGTGTAAGAAATGAGATATGGATTGTTCCCACCGTTGGATGTGTCAATGGTATTGCGGAACATCTGGCGAAGCAGCTTGAGACCGAGACCCGTCTTGACGGAATAGATGCAGTATACGCATGGCATCATAACTTTGGTTGCTCACAACTTTCAGAAGATCATGAGGCCACCCGTAAGATATTGCGTGATATAGTGCTGCATCCGAATGCTGCTGGTGTTCTGGTGCTTTCGCTTGGTTGTGAAAATAACCAGCCAGATGATTTTATGGCTATGCTCGGAGATTATGATAAGGACCGCGTAAAGCTTGTTGTGACACAAAGAGTGGAAGGTGATGAAACGGAGGAGTGCATGAAGGTTCTGCGTGACATCTATAAGTTAGCCAAAGAAGATAAGCGTGAGGATGTTCCTGTTAGTAAGCTGCGCGTGGGCTTGAAGTGTGGTGGCTCTGATGGATTCTCCGGTATCACAGCGAATCCTCTTGAGGGTGAGTTCTCTGACTGGCTTGTGGCACAGGGTGGAACGTCTATCCTCACGGAAGTGCCGGAAATGTTTGGTGCTGAGACTATACTGATGAACCGTTGCGAGACGAAGGAGTTGTTCGAGCAGACTGTGTCACTCATAAATAACTTCAAGAACTATTTCCTGTCACATGGTGAGCCTGTAGGAGAGAACCCTTCTCCCGGTAACAAGGCAGGAGGAATCTCCACCCTTGAAGATAAGGCTTTGGGATGCACGCAGAAGTGTGGACGTGCTCCTGTAAGCGGTGTGCTGGAATATGGTGACAGGTTGCAGACAAACGGTCTGAACCTTCTTTCTGCTCCAGGTAATGACCTTGTTGCCGCTACGGCACTTGCCGCTGCTGGTTGCCATTTGGTACTGTTCTCAACAGGCCGTGGCACTCCGTTTGGTACATTTGTTCCAACAATGAAGATCTCAACCAATACAGATTTGTACAATCGCAAAAAGAATTGGATAGACTTTAATGCCGGACAGCTTGTGGATGGCAAGTCCATGGCGGAACTTGTTCCTGAATTTATAGACAAGGTGCTTGCTGTGGCAAGTGGTGAGCCAGCACGTAACGAGGTGAATGGCTATCGTGAGATTTCCATTTTCAAGAATGGAGTAACGCTTTAAAGTATATAAAGAATGTGGAAGGCGGCTATATACCGCTTTCCACATTTCTTTTTGTGGTGAAATTAAGTTTGAAAAGCGCTTGTCACACCAATGCACCATTTTGACAAAATGTTACTTTTTTGCCACTTTTGGTGACGTTTTGCTTTTTTGAAAATGTCGACCTCACTTTGCATTCTGGAGAGAAAGTAGTCGTTTTTTATCGTTTTAGAGAGCGGGAAAAATGGCTTCGCGCGCAATTTGATGCTGATTGCGGTGTAATCTGATAGTTATTACAGTGCTATTTGTATGTGATTACCATCCAAAAGCTATCAGATTACAGTGCAATAACGGCTCTTTTGTGGCGGTTTTATATGCTTTAAGAATGTGCTGTTTTGTTAATTAGATGACTGTTAATATGTTATGAATTGACACAGGATTGCGCTGTACGCACTGAAGTAAAAATAATTTTCAAATATCCGATTCTACGAGGGGGATGAAAAATCAAAGTGTCAGAAAAAACACGATTTTTCTGACACTTTGATTTTTGGCTTTTTGTGATTTAGCTATGTGTTACAGTAACAAGTGTCACTTGCAGATAATCAGTACTTTTATGTTTTATTATTTGGCTATTTCTTAGATTTTTAGTAACTTTGCATCCAAATTTTACAGCAAAACAAAAAAAGTAATGATAACAGTAACGAATCTTGCTATTCAGTTTGGTAAGCGCGTATTGTATAAGGATGTAAACATCAAGTTCACTCCAGGTAATATTTATGGCATTATTGGTGCTAATGGTGCAGGTAAGTCAACGCTTCTACGTGCCATCAGCGGCGAACTGGAGCCCAATAAGGGTACAGTGGAGCTGGCTCCCGGTGAGCGTCTCTCCGTATTGGAACAGGATCACTTCAAGTATGATGACATGACAGTGGTTGACACCGTGCTGATGGGACACCAGCCATTATGGGAAAACATGAAGGAGCGTGAGGCTCTCTATGCCAAACCGGAAATGAGCGAGGCTGATGGTAACCGTGCTGCCGAACTGGAGGAGAGGTTTGCGGAAATGGATGGATGGAATGCGGAGAATGACGCAGTCCAGTTGCTCTCCAATCTTGGAATAAAAGAGACGGAGCACTATAAGATGATGTCCGAACTGTCAAATAACGAGAAGGTACGTGTTATGATGGCGAAGGCACTTTTTGGTAATCCGGATAACCTTTTGCTTGATGAGCCTACCAATGACCTTGATCTCGACACAGTACAGTGGCTTGAGGAGTATCTTAGTAATGTGGAGCAGACTGTGCTTGTGGTGTCTCACGACCGTCACTTCCTTGATGCTGTCTCAACGCAGACGGTGGATATAGACTTTGGCAAGGTGACTGTGTTCTCCGGTAACTATTCATTCTGGTATGAGTCAAGTCAGTTGGCACTGCGTCAGGCGCAGAACCAGAAAGCTAAGGCGGAGGAGAAACGTAAGGAGTTGGAAGAGTTCATACGTCGTTTTTCTGCCAATGTGGCAAAGTCCAAGCAGACAACATCAAGAAAGAAGATGCTTGAGAAGCTGAATGTGGATGAGATACAGCCATCTACAAGAAAGTATCCGGGTATAATATTCCAGATGGAACGTGAGCCAGGAAACCAGATTCTTGAGGTGGAGAACCTGAAGGCTGTAGATGCTGATGGCACAGTGTTGTTTGATAATGTGTCGTTCAACATAGAGAAAGGCCAGAAAACCGTGTTCCTTTCACACAATCCTAAGGCGATGACCGCCCTGTTCGAGATTATAAATGGCAACCGTGAGGCTGATGGTGGCACATACAAGTGGGGTGTTACTATCACAACGGCTTATCTGCCTTTGGACAATACTGAGTTCTTTCAGAGTGATTTGAACCTTGTTGACTGGCTGTCACAGTATGGTACCGGTAATGAGGTGATGATGAAGGGCTTCCTTGGACGTATGCTGTTCAAGCAGGAGGAAGTGGAGAAGAAGGTTAATGTGCTGTCAGGTGGTGAGAAGATGCGTTGCATGATAGCGCGTATGCAGCTGAAGAACGCCAATTGCCTTATCCTTGACACACCAACTAACCATCTTGACTTGGAGTCCATCCAAGCTTTTAATAATAATCTTGTCAGCTATAAGGGTAATATTCTGTTTTCATCTCATGACCATGAGTTCATAAACACTGTAGCGGACAGAATAATTGAGCTGACGCCTAAGGGGACAATAGACAAGCTTATGACATACGATGATTACATTTATGATGAGCAGATAAAGGCTCAGAAAGCACAGATGTATTCATAAATGCTGTAAATGCGAGTCTATAATTATCGTTTGTAATAATTTGAACAGAGGGTGTGTGTTGCATACACCCTCTGTCTTGTATGTTGGCATACTTGTTGTTAAAATATGTAGCAAATTAAAAATAACAAAACACAATTATGAAGAAAGATAATATTAATACAGTAGAGGAAGAGGTGAAGTCTGAACCTGTGGAGAATGCTCAGGTGGAAAATAGTGATGCTGACACAAAGGCAGAGTCCGTGTCTGATGATGACGAGCCTGTCGCAGAACCAACAGAAATAGAGGAAGAGACAGCACAGGAGGAAAAGGATCCGCTGGAGGTTGCTAAGGCAGAGATAGAGGAACTGAAGAAGCAGGCATTGTATAAGCAGGCGGAGTTTGATAATTACCGGAAGCGTACCTTGAAGGAGAAGGCGGAGCTGATACTCGCAGGTGGTGAGAAGACTATAACATCAATTCTTCCGGTGCTTGATGATTTTGAGAGGGCGTTACAGGATAAAAGTGACGACCCAAATGCTGTAAGAGAGGGAATGCAGCTTATTTTTAACAAGTTCGTGAAGACACTTGAACAGTTGGGAGTGAAAAAGATAGAGACGGAAGGAGCAGACTTTAATGTAGACTTTCACGAATCTATAGCATTGGTACCAGGTATGGGCGATGACAAGAAAGGAAAGGTTATAGACTGTGTGCAGACTGGTTATATGCTTAATGATAAGGTGATACGCTACGCCAAAGTGGCAGTGGGACAGTAAATAGGTGTATAAAAGCAGAGACAATGGCAAAAAGAGATTATTATGAGGTGCTTGGTGTGGATAAGAAAGCCAGTGCCGCAGACATAAAAAAGGCATATCGAAAGATTGCAATAAAGTATCATCCGGACAGACAAGGTGACAAGAGTGAGGCCGAGAAGAAACACGCAGAGGAGAAGTTTAAAGAGGCTGCCGAGGCGTATTCTGTGTTGTCCGATGAGCAGAAACGTCAGCAGTATGACCAGTTCGGATTTGATGGTCCTGGTGGCTTTGGTGGTGCCGGTGGCTTTGGTGGCGGTTTTGGCGGTGCCGGTGGCTTCTCTATGGATGACATCTTCTCCATGTTTGGCGATGTCTTTGGTGGCCGTGGTAGTGGCTTCAGCGGTTTTGGCGGTGGCTTTGGTGGCAGTAGAGGCCAGCAGGTTCACCGTGGCTCTGACCTAAAGCTGAAAGTACGCCTGAATTTGAAGGAGGTCGCCACAGGTGTAACAAAGAAATTTAAGGTACGTAAGGACGTTCCGTGTTCATGTTGTCATGGTTCTGGTGCGGCAGATGGCTCTGGAAAGGAGACTTGTCCGACGTGTCATGGTTCTGGTGTGGTCATAAAGCAGCAGCAGAGCATTTTTGGCATGATGCAGACACAGAGTGTATGTCCAACGTGTGGAGGTGAAGGTCAGGTAATCAAGAACAAGTGTGCCAAATGTAATGGTGAAGGTGTGGAGCATGGCGAGGAAGTCGTTGAGGTGAACATACCTGCCGGTGTGCAGGATGGTATGGTTGTGAATGTACCTGGAAAGGGTAATGCAGGCAGAAGAAACGGTATTCCTGGAGACATAAAGGTGTTTATAGAAGAAGAGCGTAATGATACGTTCATAAGGGACGGTAAGGATCTTATCTATAACTTGCTTCTTGACTTCCCGACAGCGGCCTTGGGAGGGGAGGTAAATATCCCTACCATAGAGGATACACAGCTGAAAGTGAAGATAGAGTCCGGTACACAGCCGGGTAAGACATTGCGCCTTAGGGGTAAGGGACTTCCTGCTGTGCAGGGTTATGGATACGGCAATGGCGATCTTCTTGTCAATATAAGCGTGTATGTCCCCAAAACACTTTCTAAAGATGAGAAGAAGGCGTTGGAAAAGTTGAAGGATTCTGACAACTTCCATGGTGACAGGGACACAAAAAAGAATATATTTGATAAGTTCCGTAATTATTTTTCATAAATAAAACATAGGCAATATGACATATTTTGAGACATTGGCCTATCTATATAACGCAGCGCCTGCCTTTGAAAAGGTGGGCGCTGGTGCGTATAAGGAAGGTCTTAGTAATACTCTCGCATTGGATGAGCATTTTGGACATCCGCATCGGCGATACCATACAATACATGTTGCAGGAACAAATGGTAAAGGTTCTGTGTCGCATACTTTGGCGGCATTGCTGCAGGCGGCAGGATATAGAGTGGGATTATATACTTCACCTCATCTCGTAGATTTCAATGAACGCATTCGTGTAAATGGTAAACCGATTGAACATGAGTATGTTATTGGTTTTGTAGAGAAAGAACGCAGTTTCTTTGAGCCTTTACATCCGTCATTCTTTGAACTGACTACGGCAATGGCATTTAAATATTTTGCTGACAGCGCAGTGGATATAGCGGTGGTAGAGGTCGGGCTTGGTGGAAGGCTTGACTGTACAAACATTATAAATCCTTTACTTAGTGTTATAACTAATATTTCTTTTGACCATACGGCGTTTCTTGGGACGACCTTGTCTCAGATTTCTACAGAGAAAGCAGGAATAATAAAGGAGGGAGTTCCCGTTGTGATAGGGGAGCATACAGGGGAGACGAGAGTGGTGTTTGAGAGGGTAGCTGCAGAGAAAGAAGCACCAATTATATTTGCGCAGGATAATCGGTATGTGGAAAGTAGCGAGGAGGAGAATGCTGGAAGACTCTATAAAACAAACTGTTTTGGTGTGTTGCACGGTGCTCTTGGAGGAGATTGCCAGGAAAAGAATATGAATACAGTGTTGAATTGTCTTCTGCCTTTAGCGAGAGCAATGCGGAGGGCCGGGCTTCCTTTGTTGAAAATAGATGCGGATAATCAATGCAAAGTAACAGGGCTGATGGATGTTGTCCGTAAAGCAGTAGAGGGTGTCGTGGATATGACGGGCCTTTGTGGACGTTGGCAGACTATAAGTGCACGTCCACTTGCTATTTGTGATACGGGGCATAATTTGGCTGGCTGGCAGTATCTGGCTAAACAGATTGTGAATACGGCGATTCGGAAAAAGAAGGAAAATCCATTAAGTCAGTTACGGATAGTGTTTGGCATGGTAGATGACAAGGATGTGGACTCTGTATTGGAATTATTGCCTAAAAATGCTATCTATTATTTTACACAAGCGTCAACACATCGGGCAATACCTGTTGTGGAACTTCAGCGGCTTGCTTTATCTAAAGGGTTGAAAGGAATTGCGTATCTAACTGTTAAAGAGGCTTATGATGCGGCAAATGCTGACAGTAAGGATTGTGATTTCATATTTGTAGGAGGTAGCAGTTATGTTGTCGCAGATTTATTGTCGTAAGATATTTTTCGCATAATGTTTGGTTGTTTGAAAAAAAATGTTTAAATTTGCACGGTTGTTATGTAGTTATAGCTTTTTTACAGATGTAGTTCTGATTGAATTGCTGCTGCATTTAAGAAATTGTAATACTTTAAACAAAATACTATTATGACAGGTAAAGTCGATGTGCTCCTTGGTTTGCAGTGGGGCGATGAAGGTAAAGGAAAAGTTGTTGATGTGCTCACACCCAAGTATGATGTGATAGCACGCTTTCAGGGTGGCCCAAATGCAGGACATACGTTAGAGTTTAATGGTGAAAAGTATGTGTTGCGTTCAATACCGTCAGGCATATTCCAGGGTGGTAAGGTGAATATAATTGGTAATGGAGTTGTTCTTGCTCCGGATCTTTTTATGGATGAGGCTAAGGATTTGGAGAAGAGTGGACACGATTTGAAGTCTCGTCTCCATATATCAAAGAAAGCACATCTTATAATGCCTACACACCGTGTTCTCGATGCAGCGATAGAGGCTTCTAAGGGTAAGGATAAGGTTGGCACAACAGGTAAGGGTATCGGTCCTACTTATTCTGATAAGATTGCACGTACAGGACTGCGTGTAGGCGATATCCTTGATAATTTTGAGGAAAAGTACGCAAAGCATAAAGCGCGTCACGAGGAACAGTTGCGTGCCATGAATTATACTGACTATGATATTACTGAAGTCGAGAATAAATGGCTTGAGGGAGTGGAGTATCTTAAGCAGTTTAAGATTGTAGACTCAGAGCATGAGGTGAACAAAACCCTTAAATCAGGAAAGTCAATACTTTGCGAAGGTGCGCAGGGTACTATGCTTGATGTGGATTTCGGCTCTTATCCATTTGTTACTTCAAGTAATACAATATGTGCTGGCGCTTGTACAGGTCTTGGTCTTGGTCCAAATAAGATTGGTGAAGTGTATGGAATAATGAAGGCTTACTGTACACGTGTGGGCGCAGGACCTTTCCCTACTGAACTGTTTGATGAGACTGGACAGAAGATGCGTGATATAGGCCATGAGTATGGGGCTGTGACAGGACGTGAGCGCCGTTGTGGTTGGATTGACCTTGTGGCGCTGCGCTATTCTATAATGGTGAATGGCGTTACTCAGCTTATAATGATGAAGAGTGATGTCCTTGACACATTTAAGACAATAAAGGCTTGTGTGGCATATAAAGTTAATGGTGTTGAGACACCAGACTTCCCCTATGATATAGAGAAAGGTATAGAACCTGTTTATAAGGAACTTAAGGGATGGCAGACAGATATGACAAAGATGACATCAGAGGATGAGTTCCCACAGGAGTTTAAGGATTACATAGCATTCCTTGAGACGCAACTTGAGACACCAATAAAGATTGTGTCAATAGGACCGGACCGTGAACAGACTATAGTAAGAAAGTAATCTATAATGGCACAGAAACCAGGAATACCAAAGGGTACACGTGATTTCTCCCCTGTGGAGATGTCTAAGCGTAACTATATTTTCAATACAGTCAGGAGTGTTTTTGAACTCTATGGCTTTAGGCAGATAGAGACTCCAGCCATGGAGAACCTTTTTACCTTGATGGGAAAATATGGCGAGGAAGGTGATAAGCTCCTTTTCAAGATCTTGAATTCCGGTGATTTCCTCCATGGAATGACTGCTGATGAAGTCGCTAATACATCAACATTAAAGTTGGCGGCAAAGTTCTGCGAGAAAGGACTACGCTATGATTTGACAGTCCCATTTGCCAGGTATGTAGTACAGCATCGTGAGGAGTTGCAGTTGCCATTCAAACGTTATCAGATACAGCCGGTTTGGCGTGCGGACAGACCACAGAAGGGACGTTATCGTGAGTTCTACCAGTGTGATGTTGATGTTGTTGGCTCTGATTCATTATTGAATGAGGTGGACCTGATGCAGATAACCGATACAATATTCAGTAAGTTCGGTGTCAGGGTTCAGATTAAGATAAACAATCGCAAGATACTTACTGGCATAGCAGAGGTTATTGGTGAGTCAGATAAGATTGTGGACATCACTGTAGCCATAGACAAACTGGACAAAATAGGTCTTGATGCTGTAAATGATGAATTGAGACAGGACGGTATAGCTGAAGAGGCTATAGAGAAGTTGCAGCCAATAATAAAGCTTGAGGGCACTAATGCACAAAAACTTGACACTATAGCAGTTCTGTTGAAAGACTCCGAGATAGGTATGAAGGGTGTTGAGGAGATGAGGTATATCCTTGGAATACTCGGCGCACTTGATAGTTCTAAGGGAATGTTGAATAACGAATTGCAGCTTGACCTTACGCTGGCTCGTGGCCTTAATTATTATACCGGTGCCATTTTTGAGGTGAAGGCCCTTGATGTACAGATAGGAAGTATCACAGGTGGCGGAAGGTATGATAACCTTACGGGCATCTTTGGTATGCCGGGACTTTCAGGTGTCGGAATATCATTCGGTGCTGACCGCATATATGATGTCCTGAACCAGCTTGATTTGTATCCAAAGGAGGCGGTGCATGGTACAGAACTGCTCTTTATCAACTTTGGTGAGCGTGAGACTGCCTATTGCATACCTATAGCCGCAGCGGCTCGAAAAGCTGGAATAAGGACAGAAGTGTATGCGGATGCTGTCAAGATGAAGAAGCAGATGTCCTATGCTAATGCGTTATCCATACCTTTTGTAGCTCTCGCAGGAGAGAATGAGATGGCTGAAGGCAAGGTAACATTAAAGAATATGATAACAGGTGAGCAGAAACTCCTTGATGTGGAAGAACTTATAAAATGTATAAAAGGATGAAGATGAACAAGGTTTATTCAAGACTGGCAGCCTTAGTAATACTGATGTCATTGCTGTTTACAATGACATCAAGCAACAGGCGTATTACAATATTCATGATAGGCGATTCCACTATGGCCAATAAGGATATAAAGAAAGGACCGGAACGTGGCTGGGGAATGGCTTTGCAAGGCTTTTTCACAGAGAATGTGGTTGTGGACAATCATGCGTTGAACGGACGTTCATCACGTAGTTTCATCCTTGAGGGACATTGGAAGAAAGTGTATGATGCAATGAAACCCGGCGATTACCTTGTTATACAGTTCGGCCATAATGATGAGAAGGGCAAAATAGGGGACAGACGTCATACAGATGCGGGGTTAACCCTTGATGACAACTATCGTATGTTTGCCAGAGCAGCACAGGAAAAGGGAGCAACGCCTATAATAATGAATGCTGTTGTGCGTCGTAATTTCTATAAAAAGCCAGACCTCGGTGTTGACGATGAGTCTTTACGCAATGTAGCATACAAAGAGGAGAATGTGAACAGTGACACATTGATAGACACACACGGTAACTATATCCTCACTCCACGCAATGTGGCACTTATGATGCGTGTGCCATACGTGGACGCAAACAAGATAACGCACGATATAGAGCAGTCCATGGGCATTGAGGGAAGCCGTAAACTCCATATGTGGATAAAGCCTGGAGAGTACGGAATAGCGAAAGGCCGTCAGGACAATACACATTATAATGTCTATGGCGCCCATGTTGTGGCCTCACATCTTGTTGATGCCATGGCAGAAGTTTGTCCAGAATTAAAACCTTATGTCCGCCATTACGATTATATAGTGTCTGCATTGGGCAAGGGTAATTACATGACTCTGCAGGAAGCGGTTGATGCTGTACCGTCAGGAAAGTCGGCTACCATCTCTGTGATAGATGGTAAATGGGCTAAACCGAACATTCCAAAGAATAAGAGAATAAAGATAGTCAAATACAGTACTGTCGTAATCAAATGATTTTTTAGGAAATAATATGAAACAAAATAGTCTTATATGCAGTTCGCTAATCATTGCTGTCGGTATGGTGGTAATGGGCTTTTCGATACGCAGTGGCATTGTCACATTCAAGGACATGGACCGGAGCGTTGTTGTGAAAGGTCTGGCTGAGCGAGAGGTCAAGGCGGATAAGGTCACATGGCCTTTGGTGTACAAGGAGTTGGGCAATGATCCTTCCGAGATGTACAATACACTTGAGATGAAGAACCAAAAGGTGGTGAATTTTCTTAAAGGTGCGGGCATCAAGAGTGAGGAGATAAGCGTCAATCCACCCGTAATCTCGGACCGTCAGGCCGATAACTATGGCAATGAGATTATGAACTACCGATATAAGGCTACAAGTGTTATCACAGTCATCTCATCTGATGTGGACAAAGTCCGACAGCTTATGAGAAGGCAGACAGAACTTATGCGGCAGGGCATAGCCATTGTTAGTGAGGAGTATGGTTCAAATGCTGTGAGGTATGAGTTCACAGGGCTAAACAGCATTAAGCCTGGAATGGTAGAGGAAGCGACAAAGAAGGCCAGGGAGACTGCGCAGAAGTTTGCAGAGGACTCCGAGTCCACATTGGGAGGAATCAAAAGCGCACAGCAGGGACAGTTCTCCATCGAGGATCGTGATGCCAACTCACCATATATAAAAAGAGTACGAGTTGTTACGACTGTAGACTATTCTTTGGAATAGAATATACTATAGTGTTATAAACATTTGTAACTTATAATCATCTAAATAACATAACAATGTCAATTTTCGACCAAATTTCAAAAGATATCATCGCGGCAATGAAGGCGAAGGATGCTGTGAGGCGCGATGCTCTACGCAATGTGAAGAAAGTGTTCCTCGAGGCAAAGACTGCTCCGGGCGCTGGTGACGAGCTGTCCGATGTTGATGCCATGAAAATCCTACAGAAGCTGGCAAAGCAGGGTAGAGAGGCTGCGGACATTTTCATTCAACAAGGAAGACAGGATCTTGCTGACGCAGAGCTGGCACAGGTTGCAGTCTATGCTGACTATCTGCCCAAGCAGCTTTCCGACGCAGAGTTGGAGGTGGAAGTCAAGGCTGTAATCGAAGAGATTGGAGCCACATCTATTAAGGAAATGGGAAAGGTCATGGGACTCGCTACGAAGAAGCTCTCTGGCAGAGCTGACGGGCGTGCTGTGAGTGAATGCGTAAAGAGACTATTATCATAACGTAGTGCATTCACTCGTAATTCTTATTTACCTGATAACTGAGATTTTTTATAATATATTTTTTTATTTGTCTAATACCAATTAAGTGTTACAAGATGAACAAAAATTATCTTTTTGTGGCAGCAGTGGCCATGTGCGCTGCTTGTCAGTCTGACCATGAAGACAGTGAAGGTGTTTCTAACGGTTCCATGCACAAGGTGTATCTTACGGCCAATGCAGTCATTGGGGGGGGTGACCTTGTGTATCCTATTACTGTTTATGCTTATGACAGTAATAATGCTGTGGCGGCGCAGCAGACGATAAACAGTCCAGAAGATGGCATATCGATGAGACTTAAGACCGGACAGTACACCATTTCGACAGTCAGTGGCAGCACAGACTTCTCCAAAGGATATACCACGACTCCGCTAATGATGGGAACAAAGCAGATAAGCCTTACTTCTGACATCGCAGAGGATATAGCGATGCAATACAAGGTGGCTTCTGTCAATGTTGTATTGACGGATGTCAGACCTGAGGCCACGAGTGTCAGCATCAGTTTAGCACCACTATATGGAAGTATCAATAACAAAGGGGAACTTAGTGGAAGCGTGGAGCCTATGTTGGAATGTACAAAGTCTGCTGATGGCACATGGACTACCGGAACATTCTATGTGCTACCCAGCATAAACACCACTCCTGTTCTCACCATAAAGCAGACATTGTCATCTGGAAAGACAGAACTCTCACATAAGACTATTAAGCAGATTGTGGCCGGCACGCCATATTTATATAAAGCCCAATACGATAAAAATTCGACACATTATATATTGACATTGACTATTTCTGGTGCTACGTGGGGCGAGGGCGCCACAGAGACGTTCGTGTTCGGAGAGGATGACAGTAGCATAGACACCCCAGTTACGCCTGGAACTCCTGATACTCCAGACACTCCTGTAACGCCATCTTCGATAAAGGCAGGTACAATATGGAATGGTCATATTGTAGCACTGGTGAATGGAAATACCGCTACATTGTTAAGTAAGAAGGAATGGGACTTGGCAGATGTTGATGTCCTGCCGACAGATGAGATTGCCGCATATTCAGAAGACGGTATGACAGGTTGGACTTTGCCTACAGAAGAGCAAGGAAAGACTATTGCTGAGACATATCATCGTGTAGATGACAATCCAAATTATGCTAACCTTAATTCTGTGTTGGAAGCTAATGGCTTGACAAAAATACAGGATAGTAAGGATGATATAAAATATTTATGCGGTGATGGAACTACCGCATATTCCTATATAAATTTCTCTCGACTGGTGGGTACCAGTGATAAGACTCGCGATTACCGCATTCGATTGATAAAGACAGTGACGGTCAGTGAATGATAGTATGCTTTGAGATAAAACAATCCCTCTTGCAGCTACAAAAGTGAGAGAGGCGATTTTGACAAAACGTAAGCAAAAAGGCCTTTTTGCTTACGTTTTGCTTTTTCGGAACTTTCGACTTCACCTTGCATTTTAGAGAGAAAGAGGCCGTTTTTTAGTCCTTGAAATAACGTTTTCTATACGTTCGCGCGCAATCTGATAGCTTTTACTCTGCAATCTCTATCATATTGCATTGCTATTTGTATCTGATTGCAGAGTAAAAGCTATCAGATTACAGCGGTTTTAAGGCTCTTTCTGTATGCTTTTACACATTGATTAAAAGGTGAATTTAGATAAAGTTAAGATAATCAGATGATTTTGTAAAGTGCGGAGAATGCGCTGTACGGGCCCATAGGAAAATAATTTTGAAATAAACGATTCTCAGAGGACTTGAAAAATCAAAGTGTCAGAAAAACACCTCTTTTTCTGACACTTTGATTTTTTATGATATTCCAATGAAACCTTTTGAGTATCCTGTTTTTTCTTTCATTCATAATCAGGGGTTAAAAAATGCTAAATTGCGGATAAAAGACAGGTATTGCTTTTTACATTCAATAATTTTCGTTAACTTTGCATCAATTCTCTAATATTTGAAGAATACAACCTGAATATAATTCAACTAACTACTTAATAAAAAATACATAAAATGGCACAATTACCCGCACTAAATGCTCGCACCGCGCCAAAGAGCGTGATGCCAGAGAAAATTATTCAGTTCGGTGAAGGAAACTTCCTCCGCGCTTTTGTTGACTGGATTATCTGGAACATGAATCAAAAGACCAACTTCAATGGCTCTGTTGTCGTAGTGCAGCCTATTGAACGCGGTATGGTGGACTGGCTCAATGGTCAGGATTGTCTCTACCATGTAAATCTGCAGGGACGTCTTAATGGCGAGGCGGTGAATTCACTCACACGTGTAGACACTATCAGTCGCGCTATAAATCCATATTCTCAGAACTGGGCATACAAGGCTCTTGCGGAGCAGCCGGAAATACGTTTCGTTATATCAAATACCACAGAGGCCGGTATCGCATTCGATGACACCTGCAAGCTCTCTGACGCTCCTGCCTCTTCATATCCTGGAAAGCTTACACAGCTGCTGTATTATCGTTATAAGGCATTTGATGGTGACCCGAAGAAGGGACTTATCATCATGCCATGTGAGTTGATATTCCTTAACGGCCATCACCTCAAGGAGTGCATCCGTCAGTATATCGAGCTGTGGAAGGATGACTTCGGCGCTGACTACGCAGGCTTCAAGGAGTGGTTCGAGAAGTATAATTATGTTTGCGCAACCCTCGTTGACCGTATCGTGCCGGGCTTCCCACGTAAGGAAATAGCTGATATACAGCAGAAGGTTGGATATGCTGACAACCTTGTTGTGCAGGCCGAGATTTTCCATCTTTGGGTTATAGAGAAGGCGGAGAACATGACTTGCGATGAGTTGCGTGCGGAGTTCCCTGCAGAGAAGGCAGGACTGAATGTCCTGATAGCAGAGTCAGAGGCTCCATACCACGAGCGTAAGGTTACACTCCTCAATGGTCCTCATACCGTTCTGTCTCCTGTGGCTTATCTCTCTGGCATCAACATCGTTCGTGACGCATTGCATGACGAGGTTGTGGGACAGTATATAAAGAAGGTGCAGTATGATGAGCTCATGCAGACTCTTAACCTTCCTATGGAGGAGTTGCAGCAGTTTGCTGCCGATGTGCTTGAGCGCTTTGACAATCCATACGTGGATCATCAGGTGACAAGCATCATGCTTAACTCATTCCCTAAGTTCCAGGCGCGTGATCTCCCAGGAGTCAAGACATATCTGGAGCGCAAGGGTGAGTTGCCAAAGGGACTGGTATTCGGTCTCGCTGCCATTATAACATATTATAAGGGTGGTACTCGTGCTGACGGCGCTCCTATTGAGCCGAATGACGACCAGAAGATAATGGATCTGCTTAAGGAACTGTGGGCTACCGGCGACACACGCAAGGTGGCAGAAGGTGTCCTTGGCGCTGTAGACCTTATCTGGAAGGAGCAGGGTAATATCAATGAGGTTGCCGGACTTACTGACCTTGTGACAGAATACCTCAACCTTATTCAGGAGAAGGGTATGTACGAGGCTGTGAAGACTATACTCTAAGAAAAAGAATAAAGGAATTATCAAAAAGGATTACAAACTCCTCGGGGGATTGTAATCCTTTTTATATGATGGTATATAGTTTGAGGTTTTACGTTGGGGAATAGCGGATTATACAGTAAATTTAAAGACCTTTGTTGCAAATGGTGAACACGGATATACGGGAGTTGGCGAGAAAATATGAGACGAAGGATTTCATTGTGGGAGACCCTTCGTGGTTTATGCACCAGGTGGACAGCGAGTTGGACAGGGAGGTGCTGGCGTTTGTGGCGTCCTGTCTCAGCTATGGCAGCCGCAGCCAGTTCATGCGCAAGATACAGTTTCTGCTTGATTGCAGCAGGCAGCGTAGCATGGGATTCTGTGAGTGGGTGAAGTCGGGAGCGTTTAAGGAAGATGTTCCTAATGACGACGCACGTTGCTTTTATAGACTTTATACCTTTTCCACTATGTATACGATGCTGTCCGCATTGCAGGAGATGCTGGTACAGTACGGTTCCATCAAGGAGTATGTAGTGAAAAGCGCTAACAGTGGGGGCGCTGTACAGATGTGTGACGGCAAACTGTCATGTCTTGATGCGGTGAAGGCTATTGTTACGTTCTTTGCGGCGAAGGGAATAGAAGGCATAGTACCGAAGAACACGCAGTCATCGTGCAAGCGTATATGTATGTTCCTGCGCTGGATGGTGCGTGACAATTCTCCTGTTGACCTCGGACTCTGGAGCGACATCATAGACAAACGTACTCTGATAATCCCTATGGATACGCACGTGCTGCAAGAAGCAGGCCGCCTCGGACTGATAAAATCCAAGACGGCCAGTATGACATCAGCCATCAGACTGACGGAACGCTTGCTTGAGATATTCCCCGATGACCCGTTGAAAGGAGACTTTGCCCTGTTTGGTGTCGGGGTGGACCAGGAGGCGTAGAATTATTTGTTCTTCAGAAGGTCGCGTATCTCCATGAGCAGCTTCTCCTCAGCTGACGGTTCGGGTGCGGCAGGCGCTGGCTCCGCAGGCTCACTGCTCTTGCTTTTCTTTATGGTGTTGATGCCCTTTACCATCATGAACACGCAGAGTGCAATGATGGTAAAGTCGATTATTGTCTGTATGAAGCTGCCGTAGTTGATGGTTGCGGCCGCCATCTCGATGCCTCCAATCTTCTCTGCCGGCAGTGAGAACTTCAGATCGCTGAAATTCACGCCCCCGATAATCCATCCTATCGGTGGCATTATGATATCGTTCACAAGACTTGTCACGATTTTTCCAAACGCGCCGCCAATGATTACACCTACAGCCATGTCTATGGCGTTACCTTTCACAGCGAATTCCTTAAACTCCTGTATGAATTTTCCCATTTTTTCCTTTAGATTAAAAATTAATATTGATTTATTGTGCAAAATTAAAAAAAAATTCGTAACTTTGCACTCGTAAAGGTGAAAAAAAGACTTATAAAGCAAAAAAACGCAACAAGCCTTTGAAATTTACCATAAAATAAGACGTTGGGTAACGCAAAATACATATTTTTGTAAAGAGATTTATTCACATTTAATTAATTAAACAAACAAAAATGGCAACAAAAGTTGGTATTAACGGTTTCGGCCGTATCGGTCGTTTCGTTTTCCGCGCTTCTCAGAACCGCGATGACATTGAAGTAGTAGGTATCAATGACCTCTGCCCAGTAGACTATCTCGCTTACATGCTCAAGTATGACACAATGCACGGTCAGTTCGAGGGCACTATCGAGGCAGACGTAGAGAACTCTAAGCTCATCGTTAACGGTAAGGAGATACGTGTAACTGCAGAGCGTAACCCAGCCGACCTGAAGTGGGGCGAGATTGGTGCAGAGTATGTTGTTGAGTCTACAGGTCTCTTCCTCACACAGGAGAAGGCACAGGCTCACATCGAGGCAGGCGCAAAGTACGTTGTAATGTCAGCTCCTTCAAAGGACGCTACTCCAATGTTCGTATGCGGCGTTAACTTCGACAAGTACGTAAAGGGCACACAGTTCGTTTCTAACGCTTCTTGCACAACAAACTGTCTTGCTCCTATCGCTAAGGTCCTGAACGACAAGTTCGGTATCACAGACGGTCTTATGACAACTGTACACTCTACAACTGCTACACAGAAGACTGTTGACGGTCCTTCAATGAAGGATTGGCGTGGTGGCCGCGCTGCCGCTGGCAACATCATCCCTTCTTCTACAGGTGCTGCTAAGGCAGTAGGTAAGGTTATCCCAGAGCTCAACGGTAAGCTCACAGGTATGTCAATGCGTGTTCCTACTCTTGACGTTTCTGTTGTTGACCTCACTGTAAACCTCGCTAAGCCAGCTAAGTATGAGGAGATTTGCGCTGCAATGAAGGAGGCTTCTGAGGGCGAGCTCAAGGGTGTACTCGGATACACAGAGGATGCAGTTGTTTCTTCTGACTTCCTTGGCGACACTCGCACATCTATCTTCGACGCTAAGGCAGGTATCGCTCTTACAGACACATTCGTAAAGGTTGTGTCTTGGTATGACAACGAGATCGGCTACTCTAACAAGGTTCTCGAGCTCATCGCACACATGAAGAAGGTTAACGGCTAATCCAATAACCGTCCAATAGACATAGCCGCCCTGGTATTTTATGTACCGGGGTGGCTTTTTTATGCTTTATACTCATTGGCGTATGTTGAGTGTGGTGGTGTTCTTTATCTCACTTAGCACAAAAGAACTCTGCATCTTCGCTATTCCGTGCACCTTGGTAAGTTTCTCAAAAACGAAGACATTGTATTCATCAAGGTCTTTCAATACAATCTTGAGCAGAAAGTCATAGAAACCGCCTGTGCTGTAACATTCCATAATCTCGTCAATGCCGGCGATTTCATTCTTGAATGTATGTATGTGCTCGTCATCGTGCGCCACGAGTGACACATTACAGAACACGACCAGTGGTAGTCCCACCTTCTTGTTGTCTATCAGAGCTGTGTAACCTTTTATCACACCTTCATTTTCCAGCTTTTTAATGCGCTCGTAGATGGGAGTCTTGGATATGTGCACCTCGTCACATAGCGCCTTTGTATTGGCCTTGGCGTCTCTTTGCAGTGCCTTCAGCAATTTAATGTCGATTTCATCTAATTTAATCATAGTCCTTTTGTTCTGTTTTAATAACGGTTTAAATGCGACTTTAGGAATAATATCTACTATTTTGTGCAAAGGTAGGAAAAATATAGTAATTGTACAATAGGTATAGGAAGAATGGGAAAAATATATTAAATTTGCAGAAGAAATCAAAAGATACGCACACTATAAGCACATTCACAATAAAAGTATAATGCTATGAAGCTACACATCACAAATTCCAATCAAGGTATGGCACTGTTCCACATCGTCGCCATTATAACCGTGGCAATATGGGGAGGAACGTTTGTATCCACAAAGATACTCATCAATCACGGACTTGCCCCGATAGAGATTTTCCTGTACCGTTTCCTGCTCGCATATCTTTGCATCATCCCCTTTTCCATGCGTAAGCTGTTCGCGGATAATGTCAGGGACGAACTCATGCTGCTGCTGTGCGGACTTTGTGGAGGCTCGCTGTATTTCATATCCGAGAACACGGCCCTCGGCATAACCTTTGCCTCAAACGTCTCTCTGCTGATATGCACAGCCCCAATATTCACAATGCTTTTAGGCTGCGTGTGCTTTCATCAGCCGTTGCGCAAGTGGATGCTGGGCGGTTCTCTGCTGGCTCTTGTTGGCGTGGGGATGGTTGTCTATAATGGCAGCATGGACTTGGGAGTAAATCTCTTGGGAGATTTCCTCGCACTCGTGGCCGCCTTACTTTGGGCCTGCTACAGTGTTATGCTCCGCCGCTTAGGATACCATTATTCCACGTTCTTCATCACCAGAAAAGTCTTCTTCTATGGCCTGCTCACAGCATCGCTGTTCCTGATTATTACATCCTCGACTTTTAATTTCGGGAAATTAAGCATACCCGTTGTGTGGATTAATCTGCTGTTCCTTGGCTTTGTCGCCTCCATGCTGTGCTATGTAATGTGGAATGCGGCGGTGAAGGTGATAGGTGCGGCAAAGACATCGAACTATATTTACTGTGTTCCCCTGGTTACCATCCTTGCGTCGGTCATCTTCCTCTCAGAGCCTGTCACGGCCGTCATGCTGTTAG
>JAUNOM010000037.1 GCA_030531085.1 Prevotellaceae bacterium
TTCAGACTAACAAGATTGTATGCTTAATCCACACACTTTTTCAGGTGAGCCCTAAGAACTCATAACTCATAATTCACAACTAAAAAGAATGTCCACACTTACCGCCACCAATATAACGTCCCCCTTGGGCATGACAACCCAAAGCAACTACGCCGCCGTCAAGTCCGGCCGCACAGCACTGGCATGGCATGATGCCGGCAGCCGCGGAGTGCCCTTCGGCTTCTGCGCCTCACTGTTCACAGAGGAACAATGGGCCGCGATGATGCTGCCGGGTCTCAGCCGTTTCGAGAGCATTGTGGTGCGGTCCGTGCGCCAGGCCCTTGCAGAGGCGGAGGCGGCAGGCCGCCCTGTCGATGTGCAAAGCCCGCGCACCCTGCTCATAGTCAGCACCACCAAGGGCGACATCATGACCTCGCCGGGCGTGACGGCCGGGCGCATAGCGCAGACACTGGGCGTCACCACCATGCCCATAGTGGTATGCTGCGCCTGCATCTCCGGCGTGGCGGCGCAGACACTCGCCATGCGCCTGACAGACATGGGGGAGTGTGACACGGCCATAGTGACGGGAGGCGATGTGCAGAGCGAGTTCATCATCTCCGGTTTCCAGTCACTGAAAGCCCTGTCGCCGGAGCCCTGCCGTCCCTTTGACGCGGAGCGCATGGGCCTGAACCTCGGAGAGGCGGCCGCCACCATGATATACACCGCCGCCCACACGGCGGGGCAGTGGCGCCTGGCGGCCGGAGCCATACGCAATGACGCATATCACATCAGCGGACCGCACCCTAAGGGGGACGGATGCCTGCTGACACTGCAGCAGGTGGCAGGCGATAGGGAGCGCCTTGCCGCGATAGGGGTGCACGGAACGGCCACCATGTACAACGACCAGATGGAGTCAAAGGCCATAGAGCGCGCCGGACTGTCAGACATTCCCGTGTCGGCATTGAAGGGATACTACGGACATACCATGGGGGCGGCGGGGCTGCTGGAGACCATCATCACGGCCACGGCACTTGACGAGGGGCTGGTGCTGCCGTCAATGGGGTATGCCGAGCGTGGAGTGAGCGGACGGGTGGGCATATCCCCCACGGCGGTGCATACCGCGCGGCGTGAGTTCATAAAGATGCTGTCGGGCTTCGGGGGATGCAACGGGGCCATACGCATGACAAAGGGCGCGCCGACACCGCCGCCGTCGCGGCCGCGATACAGGACGGTGGCGACATACACGGCACGTGACCTCTCCCCGGAGGCGCTGACGGCGGAGTACCGCAGTACAGGGTCCGCATACCCGAGGTTCCACAAGATGGACCCGTTGTCAAAGTTGGCGTATCTCGGGGCGGAGACACTGCTGCGTGATGTGCAAGACACCGGCAGCTCCACGGCGGTGATACTCTTCAACAGCCAGTCGTCCCTTGCCGCGGACAGCCTGTATATGGACTCCATAGCCGACAAGGCAGACTACTACCCCAGTCCCTCGGCATTCGTGCACACGCTGCCTAACATTTCCACGGGCGAGGTGGCGCTGCGCCATGCCATGCACGGCGAGACGGCATTCTACATCCTTCCGCGCCACGACAGCGCCACAATGGAGCGCATTCTGACAGCCTCCCTACTCGACCCACAGACAGAATACATCCTGACAGGGTGGCTGGACACAGGGGAGATGAGGATGGTGGAGAGAATTAGTTATTAGTTGTGAGTGATGAATGATGAGTTATGAGTTGTTAGTATTAATCAATCAAACAATAAGACCATCAAACCATCGCCCAACTTATAATTAACCCCCCATCACTAATAACTAATAATTCATAACTCATCACTAAAAACTCATCACTCATCATTAATAACTCATAACTGATAATTCATCACTCACCACTAATAACTAACCCACCAAACCACTAAACAACTAAAATGCCAATATTCGACACCACATTAAAGGACGTAGGCAGCGGCGAGAAGGCCGGATGCCTGTGCCACGCCTACTGCCACAGGGGCGAGTGCACATTCCTGTTCAACGGCAGGAGGCTGAAAATGGTGCAGGGCGACTGCCTCATAGTGCGCCGCAGCGACCTGCTGAGCGACATACACGAGAGCGACGACTTCAAGGTGGATGTGGTATACGTCACGCCACAGTTCATCACCATAGCCACACCGCAGAGCAACTACGGCATGCGCGGCAGTCTCGCGCTCTTCAACAACCCCATAATGCACCTGACACCAGAGCAGCAGACGGTGTGCAGGCTGGACTTTGACTATGTCAGGAGAAGGCTCTCGCACACCACACACAGGTTTTACCGGGACGCCATCGTCAATGCCGTGCAGGCAATGATAATAGACTTCTTCGACTTCCACGCCACATTGTACGGAGAGGAGCAGGAAAAGGTGACACAGCAGCACGCCATGCTGATGAACCGCTTTCTGGCACTGCTGGAACGTGGCGACTATCGCAGGAACCGTGAGATAGGATACTACGCCGACATACTGTGTGTTACGCCGAAATACCTGTCGGAGGTGTCGAAGAAGGTAAGCGGTTTCCCCGCAGCCTACTGGATAACACGCTACACATCACTCGACATCGTGCGCCTGTTGCGCAGCCGCCGGCTGTCACTAACGGAGATATCGGATATGTTCGGCTTCTCCTCCGTGTCATACTTCAGCCGTTACGTGCAGAAATACCTCGGCGCCCCGCCGTCGGACTTTACGGAATGAACATTCTTTAAGAAGTAAAAGAATGTTAAACTTACTGCGTTTATAGCGAAAAAATGTATAATAAGTATCGCTTAATGAAAAATAATACTACTTTTGTAAAAAATAATTAACTAACAACTAACCTAAAACTAATCCTAAATAAATACACGATTATGAGGACGTTAATGTTTCTTTTTGCGCTTCTGTTCAGTCATTTCCTCACTGTTGGCGCGCAGAACCACAAGCCATTGCTTACGGATGGCAAGGAGTGGAAGATGGTGAAGTACTCCACCGTTATGTCTGTGCCGTCATTATATTATACTATCAGTGTTGGCGAGGAGGTCATGGAGTATGGCAAGCTCTGCCGCAGGATGTATGTAAAGCATGATGATCCGACGATGGATTATACTTTCCTGGCCTACGAGGATGAGAAAGGCAAGGTGTATGATGTGGATAAATCTGGTGCGTTTATATTGCAGTTGGACTTGTCCCTGCGTAAGGGCGATGAGTTCTACCGTACAGATGAATATGGAGAGGAAAACCTCGATTTATGCAAGATAGTACAGGAGGAAACAATATCTGTCAAAGGACGGCAGTACAGACGGCTGTTGTTAGGCTATGCAAACCCTGCACTGGATGGAATATCATTAGGATATTGGGTTGAGGGAATAGGCACGGAGGAGGTCTTTATCACACCGCCTCCTGTGGTTCCAACCTCTGGCAGTGTCTCATCTTATGGTTCTCCTGTGATGCTTGCCTGTTACGAGAACGGCGAGTGCATCTTTGAGCATGATGACTTCCAAAGTCCGTCTGTCACTGTTGGCGCGCAGAACCAGTACAAGCTGATGCTTACGGATGGCAAGGTGTGGAAATACCGCTGTCAGGCTCATTGTCCCGGTAATCCGTTTGTCTACTATACGGAGACAGTAGGCGAGGTGGTGGAGGCCAATGGCAAACTCTGTCGCAGGATATATGTCAAGTATGATGCGGCGGACTTGCCGAGTTACTACACCCCTTTGAAGGATTATACTTATCTTGCATACGAGGAGGACGGTAGGCTTTACAAGGTCTTTGACACCACATTGGCATTGTTGCTGGATTTCACACTGCATGAAGGTGATGAGTTTCAAAGAGGATTGGATGACGGTAACGGCATTGCTGTAGAGTGGGTTCCTGGCTATAAGATATTAGAAGAGGACTCGATAATGGTGAAAGGCAAGCGGTATCGCCGTTTGAAGTATGGATATTCTGATGGCTCTGGCTTGAGTATGTCGGGATATTGGGTTGAGGGCATAGGTGCAAGTGATGATGCATCTTACATGATGGCATTTGCTGGTAATCCACAGTACACCACTTCTACCATGGTTGCCTGCTATGAGAATGGCGAATGTATCTTTGAGCATGAAGACTTCCATGGTTTGTCAGTCACTGTAGCGCAGAACCGCAAGCCATTGCTTACTGATGGCAAGGCGTGGAAGATGGTTGCCACCTCTCTTCTCCACTCCGATCCGCCATTGTATTATACCATCAATGTTGGCGAGGAGGTCATGGAGTATGGCAAGCTCTGCCGCAGGATGTATGTAAAGCATGATGATCCGGCAAGGGACTATACCTTTCTGGCCTATGAGGATGAGAACGGTAGGGTGTATGATGTGGATAAATCCGGTGAGTGTATATTGAAGTTGGATTTCTCTCTGCGTACAGGTGATGAGTTTTACCGTACAGATGAATATGGTGAAATAGCAAGTGATGATTTGTACAAGATAGCGCAGGAGGATACTATTTCAGTCAAAGGACGGCAGTACAGACGGCTGTTGTTAGGCTATGCAGACCCTATACTTCGTGGGATTTCATTAGGATATTGGGTTGAGGGAATAGGAACAGAGGAGACATTCATCACATTTCCTACTGCGGTACCTCTGAATTATAATGGTTCATTATATGTAGGCGGAAGTCTGATTGCCTGCTATGAGAATGGCGAATGTATCTTTGAATATGATGACTTCCACAGTCCGTCCGTCACCGGTGTGACCGATGTCAAGGCAGAGCATGCTGCAAAGTCTTCCGCCATATATAACCTTAACGGCCAGCGTGTGTCACATCCCCGTAAGGGCGAGGTGTACATAAGGAATGGAAAGAAGTGGGCGTTTTAGTTGTGTGGTTGTTTTGTGGTTTGGTTGTTTAGTTGTTTGGTGGCTTGAAGCTAAACTAAAGAACCATAAACCTACAACCAAAGAACCCAAATACCACACGAAAAAGCAAATTTGTAAATTATCCCCGAAATCTGTATTAATGCGGTTTCGGGGATTTTCTGTTACTTTGCACCATGAAAAATAACCAATAAACACAATGAATATGGAATACATCAAACTGAACAATGGAGTAATGATGCCACAGATGGGGTATGGCGTGTACCAGATAGCACCCGGTGACTGTGAGCGACACGTGGCGGAAGCGCTGGAAGTGGGTTACAGAATGATAGACACCGCACAGGCTTACCATAACGAGGAGGGCGTGGGGCGCGCCGTGGCCGACAGCAGTGTGGGCCGTGACGAGATATTCCTCGTCAGCAAGGTGTGGATATCAAACTATGGCTACGACAAGACCAAGGCGTCCATCGAGGATAGTCTGCGCCGTCTGCGCACGGACTACATAGACCTGATGCTGCTCCACCAGCCGTTCTGTGACCGTTACGGGGCGTACCGCGCCATGGAGGACGCCTGCAGGGAGGGCAAGCTGAGGGCGATAGGAGTGTCAAACTTCTATCCAGACCACTTCATCGACCTGGCAGAGAATATGGACATCGTGCCGGCCGTGAACCAGATGGAGACACACGTGTTCAACCAGCAGCGCGAGTTGCGTAACATCATGGGCGAATACGGCACACGCCTCATGTCATGGGGCCCGCTTGCCGAGGGGCGTAACGGCTTCTTCACCAACGGGACGCTGACATCCATAGCCGAAAGGCATGGAAAGACGGCGGCGCAGGTGGCATTGAGATGGCTGTTGCAGAGTGGTGTCATCATAATCCCGAAGACAACGCATATAGAGCGCATGAGGGAGAACCTCGACATCTTTGACTTCACACTGACAGAGGATGAGATGAGCGCCATAGCGGTGCTTGACACGGCCAGGAGTCTGTTCTTTGACCATCATGCGGCAGAGACGGCACGGATGTTCATGGGATGGAAATAGGGTTTAGTTATGAGTTGTGAGGGATGAGAGATGAGTTGTCACAGTATTAACAAAACAACCAAGCAACCAAACCACCAAACAACTAAACAACCAAACGATGAGCTGTAAGAACATTTTCCTTGGCCTGTTCTGCCTGTTGACCGTCAACTGCTCCGGTGAGACAGACAGTGTGAGAGGCACGGAAGGTAAGGACATGATGAGAGACAATGGGGAATACAGCCGTACAAGCAGGATCAGCGATGTCATGACGGACCCTGTATTCGGCGGTTATGGCAGGCTGCTGTTTCCTGTCCAGACGGGTTACTGGAGCGGAACAACACTGGAACAGCTGCGGCTGACATACTACAGTCACATTGATCCCGACATGACTGTGGAGATAGTGAACAGTCTGAAGGAGCGTATACAGCGTGGCGAGGTCGTTTTCCATGACATCTACACCGACGAGGAGAAGCGCGCCGACGTGGAAAAGCGTAACACGGTGCTGGTATTCTTCAAGGGACAGCGGGGCGCGCCATACGCTATATGCAACGCAGGGGGTGCCTTTGCGTACGTCGGAGCCATGCACGACAGCTTCCCCCATGCCTTGGAGCTGTCCAGAAAGGGGTACAACGCCTTTGCCTTGATATACCGTCCCGATGACGCCTACGAGGATCTTGCCAGGGCGATAGAGTACATTAACGATAACGCAGAACGTCTGGAGGTGCGTGCGGACGGCTATTCCCTGTGGGGAGGCAGTGCCGGAGCGCGGATGGCGGCGGCACTTGGCAACGGCTACTACCTTCAGCAGCTCACCACCCGTACCGATATTCTGCCCGCGGCGGCCGTGATAATGCAGTATACAGGCTATTCCGCCACCAGCCGTTATGACGCTCCGACATACGCTTGCGTCGGTACAGCTGACGGCATAGCCTCATGGCGGACCATGCAGAGCCGTCTGCAGGGCCTTGCGGCACTCGGTATCCCAACGGAGTTTCACGCATACGACGGCCTGCCGCATGGCTTTGGCCTGGGTACAGGCACGGTGGCGGAGGGATGGATTGACGATGCGGTAAGGTTCTGGGAGGCACAGACGGCAGCAAGCGGTGTCAATGCCGTGAGGAAAGCCGCAGGCAACGGTGGCGGTGTGCATACCGTTGACGGCATGAGGCATGGCACCACGCAAAGGGGAGTGAACATAATAAATGGAAAGAAAGGCATATCAAGATGATGAAGACAAGACGGTTGGGCAAGGGCGGACCCGAGGTGTCCGCCATAGGACTGGGATGTATGGGCATGAGCCATGCGTACGGCGCGGCGCGTGACCATGGGGAGATGGCGAACCTGATAGCGGAGGCGGTGGATATGGGCTACACCCTCTTTGACACAGCAGAGGTATACGGCACGCCAGACAGCCCTCACGACAATGAGATACTGCTGGGCAAGGCGCTGAAGGCATACCGCGGCCGGGTAGTCATAACGACTAAGTACGGAATATCATTCGCACCGCAGCTGCATGGCGGCACGCATCCGCTGGTGCCCGACAGCAGTCCCGGCAGGATAAGGGAGTCGGTGGAGGGCTCGCTGCGCCGCTTGCAGACAGACCATATAGACATTTACCTGCAGCATCGCACCGACAGGAACGTGGAGCCGGAGGCGGTGGCCGATGTTATGGCATCGCTGATGCGCGAGGGAAAGATACTGCACTGGGGCATATCAGAGGGCGACGGGGACTATATACGCCGTGCGCACGCCGTATGTCCCGTCACCACCATACAGAACCGGTATTCCATGATGGCCCGTGGGCACGAGAGCCTGTTCCCATTGCTTGAGGAACTCGGCATAGGGCTGATGGCTTTCTCGCCGCTTGCCAACGGACTGCTCTCCGGTTACTACTCGGAGCTGAGCCAGTTTGACGGGCGGACGGACTACAGGGCGTCGATGCCGCAGTTCCAGAAGGACAGCTTCAGGAAGAACAGGCAGCTGTTCACGCTGCTGGACTCCATAGCCCAGGAGCACCATATCACCATGACGCAGGTGGCGCTGGCGTGGATGCTGAACAGGAAACCGTACATAGTCCCCATTCCGGGCACACGACACGTGTCGAGACTGCGCGAGAACATGGCGGCGGCTGATGTGACGATGACCGCGGAGGAGGTGGTAAGCATTGACAATGCCCTTGACAACATGAGCATGAGCGATGTGTTTCTTGGCTCAAAAAACGCTTGATTTATTTACATTATTATTAAATATGACATAGAAGTGATAGCTTTTGTTTAGTTATTAGTTAAAGTAAAGCAGATGAGAAGAATACTTTTTACAATAGCGTGCTGCCTGAGCATGATGGCGGCATACGCGCAGATACCCATGATCACACTGGGTAACGGAGTGCAGATGCCACAGTTCGGCA
The DNA here is from genome assembly GCA_030531085.1 of Prevotellaceae bacterium. Lineage (GTDB taxonomy): Bacteria > Bacteroidota > Bacteroidia > Bacteroidales > Bacteroidaceae > Prevotella. The sequence continues at coordinate 8,267 of JAUNOM010000037.1, forward strand.
TCGGAACATTCAATGTCCCCACCAACGGGGAGTGCAAGGCGGCTGTGCTGACAGCCCTGCGCGCCGGCTACCGCCACATAGACACGGCACACGCCTATATGGATGAGCGCGGAGTGGGCGACGCTGTCAATGAGTTCATTGCCGAGGGAGGATGCAAAAGGGAGGATATATGGGTGACAAGCAAGATATGGCCCACGGAATATGGCGACCCTACGGCCATTGACCGTATGCTGCGCCGCATGGGACTCGACTATGTCGACCTGGTATATCCGCACCAGCCTGTGGGAGACATCAAGGCCGCGTGGAGGAATCTGGAGCGTGCGGTGAGACAGGGCAAGGTACGCGCCCTGGGACTGAGCAACTTTGAGGTGCCGGGGGCGGAGAAGCTGTTCCGATGGTGCGTGGACTCCACGGAGATAAAGCCCGTCATCATGCAGATGGAGTGCCACCCCTACGCGCAGCGTATCAAGGAGCGCGCAATGGCGACACTGCACGGTATGAGGGTGGAGTGCTGGTTTCCGCTCGGCGGAGCGATGAGCAAGGGGGCGCTGTTCAGGGACCCTGTCATAATGAGCATAGCCAAGGCTCACGGCGTAACGCCTGCACAGGTGATACTGCGGTGGGAGATGCAGGAGGGACTGCTGACCATTCCCGGCGCGACAAATCCCGACTACATACACGAGAACATCGCGGCGGCTAAGGGAGAGGTGAACGGCCGCCCCTTCACACTGACGGCAAAGGAGATGAAGAGGATGCGCAGGCTGAACAAGGAGCAGCGCTTCTTCAACGCTGACTATAAGGCCCGGCAGAACTATCTGAAATGGAATGTGGCCGACTCGCTGGAACGTGCGGAGGCGGAGGTGTCCCGTCTGTCGGCAATGAAGTGGCGGTGGATGGCAGAGAAGAATACAAAGGAACTGGCGGCGCTGTTCCATAAGGATGCCATGTTCGTGCACATGGGCGGTTCATGGGGACGGACAGCGGAGCTGCGGACTATAGAAAAGGGCGGTATCTGGTACAAGCACGCCGAGGTACACAGCGTGGAGCCGCGCATAAGCGGCAGCACCGCAGTGGTGTACAGCGACATTCAGCTGACGAGTGAGGTAGGTGGACGTGAGGTGTCGTTCCCCTTCTTTGTCAGCGAGACATACACTCGCACCGCCAATGGATGGCAGCTGCTGACGCTGGCGTTTACTAAGAAAATGTGATTTTCTTGGTTTTTGGTTGTGGGTTTTAGGTTTTGGGTCAGCTTTGTTAATGGTTTTGGGTTTTTGGTTGTAGGTCGGCTTTGGCTATGGTTTTGGGTTGTTGGTTTTAAGTTTTCATGTTTTAGGTTGTTGGTTTTTGGTGGTGGGTCTGCCCCTTTTTACATTCTCCGACCCAAAACCTACAACCCAAAACCAAAAACCAAAAGAACACAACTAATAACTAAATCTCCTGTACGCCCTGTGTCCGTAGACCGTGACGACAATGAAGCAGATGAGGGGGAGCAGGAAGGACACGTTCACGGCGGGCATTCCGAGGACTGTGCCCATGTCGATAATGGAGGCCTGCAGCGGCGGTAATACGGAGCCGCCGAGTATTGCCATGATGAGACCTGCCGCTCCGAACTTGGCGTCATCGCCCAGTCCCTGCAGCGCTATGCCGTAGATGGTGGGGAACATCAGCGACATACAGGCGGAGATGCCTACCAGACAGTACATACCATATATATTCTGCAGCGTGATAACGCCTATTGTGAACACTCCTGCCACTATGGCCAGCGTGCGCAGCAGCAGGCCCGGATTGAGATAGCGCAGCAGGAATGTGCAGATGAAGCGGCTTGCGCAGAATATTCCCATCGCTATGATGTTGTATTTCTGTGACAGCACCTCCGCGGCCTGCTCCTCCATGCCTCCGGACATGAACAGGCGTGTGCCGTACTGTATTATGAATGTCCAGCACATGATTTGCGCTCCGACGTAAAAGAACTGCGCCACCACGCCCTCACGGTACCTTGGTATGGCGAATATCCTCTTTAGTGTCGGCTTCAGGTCCATATTGTGCGACTGGTCGTTGTTATGAGGCATACGGGTGAAGTATATCAGCAGCAGCACTGCGGCTATCACCAGTCCTATTATGAGGTAAGGGGCGATCAGGGTCTCAAGGTCCGCGTCACGCACGGCGGCAAAGTCCTCTGCCGACAGCTGTGCGCGCTCCGCCGTGTCCATGGGGTTCAGGCGGTTCTGTATGAAGTTCATCGCCACGTACATACCCATCAGCGACCCTATGGGGTTGAAGGCCTGCGCCAGATTGAGGCGCCGCGTGGCCGTGGACTCATCGCCCATGGACAGGATATAGGGGTTGCTGCTCGTCTCCAGGAACGACAGTCCGCAGGTAAGGATGAAGTATGCCATCAGGAACGGGTAGTAGCTGCCTGTTAGTTTGGCAGGGAAGAACATGAGGGCGCCCAGCGCATACAGTCCAAGGCCAAGCATTACGCCGGCCTTATAGGAATACCTGCGGATGAACATGGCGGCCGGGAAGGCCATGGCGAAGTATCCTCCGTAGAAGGCTACCTGCACGAGTGCTCCCTCCGTGACGCTCATCCGGAATATCTTTGAGAAGGCCTTCACCATAGGGTTGGTGATGTCGTTGGCAAATCCCCATAGTGCAAAGCAGCTTGTTATTAGCACAAAGGGTACAAGGGCGGCCAAGGTGCCGTCGCCGATGATGGGTTTTGTTTTCATTGGTTGTTGGTTTTTGGTTGTAGGTTGTTGGTTTTCTTTAGTTTTGGTTGTTTGTTTTGGTTGTGGGTCGGTTTGGTTTCTGGTTTTTGGTTATGGGTTGTTTGTTTTTGGTCGGTTTGTTTTCTTGGGTTTTTGGTTATGGGTTTGGGGTTGTAGGTCGGTTTGTTGTTGGTTGTGAGTTGATGGTTTCTGGTTGTAGGTCAGTTTGTTCTTTGTTTTTAATGATGGTTCGTGGGTTGTTTCTTGAGGTTCTTTGTTACAGGAAGCAGACCTAAAACCCACAACCCATAACCCAAAACCATAGTCGAAGTAGACCTAAAACCATAGTCGAAGCAGACCTAAAACCCACAACCCATAACCCAAAACCAAAGAAACCCCTCACCACAATCGGAACATCCGTTCCATGGGTTTCCATTTCTCTGCGGATGAGGCGCCGGGCTCAGCCAGTTGGAAGACGGACATATAGTCCTCCCATTCCTGCTGGCGCGGCAGAGTGGCCAGGCGCGCCATCGCCGTGTCCCAGTCGAAGTCCGGTGGAGTCTCCACTATCATGAACAGCCGAGTGCCCCTGATGTATATCTCCATCTCCAGTATTCCGACCTCGCGTATGCCCTGTATTATCTCCGGCCACGACTCCTCACGGCTGTGCCGGCGTCTGTACTCGGCTATCAGCCCGGGGTTGTCACGCAGCTCCAGTGTCTGGCAGTACCGCTTTACAGGGCCGTCATACTGCCTTACTCTGTATCCTTCCATTGTCTTTCAAGTGTTGTTTCATTTATATATAGGTCCGTATACGCCGCAGGCGCGGTAGTCGGCCCCCTCCTTGTCCATTCCGAAGGCGTTCCATGCCGCGGGGCGGAATATCCTGTCCTCCTCCACATTGTGCATACATACGGGTATGCGCAGCATGGAGGCCAGGGTGATGAGGTCCTCTCCGATGTGTCCGTAGCTTATGGCACCGTGGTTGGCGCCCCAGTTGTTCATGACGGAATACACGTCACGGAAGGCCGGCTTGTCGCACAGGCGCGGCACAAACCATGTCGTGGGCCATGTGGGGTCGGTGCGGCTGTCCAGCACCTTGTGTATCTCCGGGTCCACATCGGCCGTCCATCCCTCTGCCAGCTGCAGCACGGGGCCGAGGCCCTTCACCATGTTCAGCCTTGACATTGTGACGGGCATGCCGCCCTTTGACAGGAAGTTGCTTGAGAAACCGCCTCCGCGGAAGTAGTCACGGTCCGCCGGCATCCAGTTGGTAGCCTTCAGGCACGCCTGCACATCCTTATCGGTCATCTCCCAACAGGGCTTCATGCAGTGCTCTCCAGCGGCGTTAATGCTCTGGCCTGTGGCGTCCAGCGTGGTGGCGCCGGAGTTTATCAGGTGTATCATGCCGCCCTTTGCCAGTCCTGTCAGCTCCCTGCCCGTGACGCGCTTCACGGCCTCGGGGCTCCAGTATGTGCGCACATCGCTGAACATCTGGCCGCATCCCGTCAGCAGGTTGCCGAAGAGCATGGCCACAGCGTTGCATGAGTCGTTCTCCGTTGCCAGCACATACGCCCTGCGTATGCCGTTCCAGTCAAAGGTGCTGCACATCAGCGCCTCGGTGAAGTCGCCGTTCGGCTTCCAGTCCGTCCACTGTCTCTGCCCTTGGAAGCCTGCCGCGATGGCGTTATGTCCTATGGCCTCCTCCTTGAAGCCCATGTCCCGCAGGCGTGGGTTGCCCAGCATCAGGTCGCGGACTATCAGGGTCATCTTCACTATGAACTCCCAGTCGGCGTCCTTCTGCGCGCGGGTCTTCTGCCGTTCCGGGCGGTTCTTGTCCCAACCCTCGTTGACCTTGCAGTGCTTCTCTGTCCATGCCATGGCCTTCTCGTACTCCTCGTGGTCGTATATGCCCTCGTCCATGCGCCTGAGTATCTCCGTCTCGTCCACGCTCTCATTGCGCATACCCAGATACTCCTGGAAGAAGTTCTGGTCCACTATGCTGCCTGCGATGCCCATGCACTGGCTTCCCACCGACAGGTAGCTCTTGCCGCGCATCTGTGCCACAGCGACTGCGGCGCGCGCCCAGCGCAGTATCTTCTCCTTCACGTCCCCGGGTATGGTGTTGTCATCCAGGTCCTGCACGTCGCGGCCGTAGATGCCGAAGGCAGGCAGCCCCTTCTGCGCGTGGCCGGCCAGCACTGCCGCGAGGTATACCGCCCCCGGGCGCTCCGTGCCGTTGAAGCCCCACACCGCCTTGGGCCAGTACGGGTTCATGTCCATGGTCTCAGAGCCGTAGCACCAGCATGATGTGACGGTGATGGTGGCCCCTACTCCCTCGCGCTCAAACTTCTCCGCGCAGGCGGCGCTCTCTCCCACGCGCCCTATCGTGCCGTCGGCTATGACGCACTGCACGGGCGTGCCGTCCACATACCTCACTGTTGAGGAGATGAGTTCTGCCACTGCATGGGCTAAAGCCATGGTCTTGTTCTCGAGACTCTCACGTACACCGCCCTGACGGCCGTCGATGGTAGGCCTGATGCCTATCTTTGGATAGTTGTTCATTGTTGTAGGTTTTTGTTTTTTGGTTAGATTTGCGGGGTGGTTGTTGGTTTGCTGGTTTTGGGTTGTGGGTCTTAGGTTTGGTGGGTTTATGGTTTTAGGTTTTGGGTCTATGGTTTTTGGTCTTTTGGTTTGTGGTTTTAGGTTGTAGGTCTGTCCTCTCTGACAGTGGCCTTTTTCTACCTCTGACCTTCAACCCATAACCTAAAACCATAAACCAAATACCTCAAAGACCTCCAACCCATAACCTAAGACCTCCAACCAAATACCTCAAAGACCCACAACCCAAAACCAACAACCCCTAAACCACCCCTTTACGTCACCTGCAAAATTACAAATTCCTTTGTCACAAATACAGGACTAAGCCGTCCAAGAGTAGGACAATATCGACATTGTTGTTATATATACCTCCATCCGCATAGTTGTACCAGGGGCGGCATATATGGTTTGTAGCTCTGCCTCCGCCATATAGCGCATAATGCGGCCCACCCCGTGACACGCCTGCAAATATGTCCGTAACCATCTGATACCCAGGGCACTGTAAAAGCTATGCTTTTACCATGTAATCTCTATGCTTTTACCGAGTAATCTGATAGCTTTTACAAGGTAATCAGATAGCTTTTGTTTGGGGACTTGATAGCTTCCGGTTCCTTGCAGGCAAAGTGGCAGAGCCGGTTATGCTATGTCTCGCCATTCACTTAACGCTCTATATCTTTATAACGCAATAATAAATTATTTATTGCTTAAATGACTGTCAAGCAATAATTATTGATGAGGAAGACTGCCTGAAGGCCTCTCTCATATAAGGCTGTACATCTCCACATGGTTCATGGCCTCCATCATGTTGACAACTCCCAATTTTGCATACAGCCGCCTGCGGCAGGCCTTTACCGTATCTGTCGTCCTGCACAGCATCTCCGCCATATCTGTCAGCGTATAGCCCTGCCGGATCATCCACAGCACGCTACGCTCCATGTCCGTCAGTATCACAGCGCTTTTCCCAACCCATTTATGGAGATGATGATCGTATTCATAAAAAGTGCCATCGTTCTCCCTCTTTATTATAATATGTCCGTAGTGATTCTTTGATGAGATAGTGACAATGCAGAGCGCCAGCCATATATGCCCCTTCTTGTCCAAAGCAAGAGGAGTCAGCGTATGATGTGTGCAGTGTGTTCTTCTGCCGTTTATAATATGCACATCATACTGCATGGAATAATGAACGCGGTCTTCCTTGGGAACTCTCTCCATAAATTCAAAGCCCTTACGATGAGCCTCCTTCAGCAAGGCATATTCCTGACATGGCACGTAGTTACGGTAGAAGTCATAACCCATCTCACGCATGGTGTCTGCATGATGTCCGCAGAGCGATGCCATTTTATCCGACATATATGCAAATTTCCTGTTGCTGTAGTCTATCACATATACGCCTTGACACACACAGCACTGCGAGAACGCCCTGACTGATTCTATAATAATGTCCTTTTTTGCCCTCTCCGCATCTGATAAGCAGACATCATAAGTCCCAGCTAAGAATATGTCATTTACAGATGTGTTCATCCTCATTATTATTCGCAACACTACAATTTGACAGTTCAACAAATACTATAGCAACAGGAATTGCCATGTATTTTGCCATGACAGAGATCTTATTCATTTTTAGTGTTGCGTATATGAAAAACAAATAAAACACTGAATGACGCAACAAAGGTACAAAGAAAATATTAAAAAGCAACTAATCCGATAGTTTTTTTCCAATTATAGAGTGTTTTTTCTTATAAAAAATATTATTATCATTGATTTCAGACAGTCAGATATATATATTTATAACCTTTACACACATCAACTGCATTTGTATTAACAGACAGGAAAGAGCAATTCCTGCCTGTTCTCATGCACACAAAAGTGTACATTTTATATGCTAAGTATAAAATAATCATTCATTTTATTTCTATTCTCATATATTTTTCGCACCTTTGCGTTCAAAATAATTATGCAACCATAAAAAGTTGACAATAATTAGAAACCAAGTATATAATCCATTTGATACCATGAAAGGAAATAAAAATAAAACTGTATTAGTCGCCGGCGGGGCGGGTTTCATAGGCTCACACCTGTGCGAGAGGCTTATAAAGGATGGATACCATGTACTATGTGTGGATAATCTCTACACAGGCAGTATGGACAATATACAACATCTACTACCACACACAATGTTCAAATTCAAGAAACACGACATCACCATCCCTTTTATGGAACAAGGACTGTCTGTCATTTTCAATTTAGCATGCCCTGCCTCACCTGTGCACTATCAGAAGAATGCTATATACACCACCAAAACCGCTAGTCATAGGCACAATAAATATGTTGGAAATTGCCAAGGCCAATGACTGCGTAATACTACAATCTTCAACAAGCGAGGTATACGGAGACCCATTGGTACATCCACAGACAGAGGACTATTATGGTAATGTCAATCCAATTGGCATACGTTCCTGCTATGATGAGGGGAAAAGGTGCGCAGAGAGTCTGTGTATGGACTATCACCGACAGTTTGGAGTAAAGTTGAAAATTATCCGCATATTCAACACGTACGGTCCACGAATGGCTGTGGAAGATGGTCGCGTAGTATCAAATTTTATCACTCAAGCTCTCAAAGGGCAGAGTATCTCTATTTATGGCGATGGCCGGCAAACACGTTCCTTCCAGTACATTGACGACCTGATAGAAGCTATCATACGTTTTACAAACACCCCCAAAGATATTACAGGCCCTGTCAATATCGGCAATCCAAACGAAACTACAATACAGGAGTTGGCAAGGCAAATAGTGAAACTCACATCATCATGCTCGCCAATAATCCGCAAGCCATTACCAGAAAACGACCCACGCCGCAGGCTTCCAGACATATCATTGGCAACAAGTATTCTTGACGGATGGACACCTAAGGTGGAGTTGGCAAACGGATTACAGGCAACTATAAAATATTTCAGAGAAATTCTGTACAGACAGTTATAATATCCACACACCCATTTGTATAACGACACAATACACTAACCTAAATACAACTAAAACCGTATGCCACACCATACATTTACAGAACCAATTATTTCCGTATGCCTGCCGGTATACAATGCTGGCTTATATATAGAAGAATGTATAGACAGTATTCTTATGCAGTCATTTGAGGATTTTGAACTGCTGATAGGCGATGATGGTTCCACCGATAACAGTATTGACATTATAAAAAGATATAGTGACCCACGTATCAGACTAATAGAATATCCCCATGACTATATAGGAACATTAAACTCTCTGATTGATGAAAGCAGGGGGAAATATATTGCGAGAATGGATGCCGATGACATAATGTATCCAGAACGTCTAAAAGAGCAATTCACCTATATGGAATCTCATCATCAGGTAGATGTTCTTGGTGGAGACATGACTCTATTCCACAACCGAGATGATATTGGCGGAAATCAGACTGGTATTCTTGAGGGCAAAGTGACATTATCTGATCTCATCAACGGCTGCTGTATTTACCATCCTACCACCATAATCCGTAAATCAGCATTGGAGCATCCGGTGAGGATGCGCTATGACAGCACTATGGTATATGCGGAAGACTATGACCTGTGGACAAGGCTGGTCGCTGCCGGCAAGGTGATACACAACACAAGAGATGTTGCGGTACGCTATAGGATACATTCTACACAAGTCTCCTCGTTACACAGCATAGAGCAGGCAGAAAAGACAGACTTAATCAGATCCCGCTCCATACAAAAGTTATCAGAAATAGCCCAGGAAATGCAGGACAGACATAAAGGAAACTCCACTAATGACAAAAAACTGACAATAATTATACCTTTCCTAAACGAAAAGGAAGAAGTGGCGAACACCATTCACAGTATATATGACACTGTAGGATGTCCAATAGAAATAATTGTCATAAATGATGACTCAAACGATGAATACGATTATGACAGAGATATTGAGGAGTTAAATGTTACATATATAAAGAACCCTCACCGATTAGGAGCCGCCATATCCAAGGAATTGGGAGTGCAATTATCCAACACACCATATTTCCTATTATTGGATGCACACATGCGTTTTTACAGAAAAGACTGGGGAAAATATCTTATTGATGAGCTTGAACGCAACAACAGCCGTTTACTATGCTGCCGTTCAATACCTCTACACAAGGACGATGACGGAAACATCACCATCTCTGATAACAATGTATACTCAAATGGAGCATACATATATGTGGACAGTATGAAATACGTTCCATACATAGAGTGGAACAATCATGACATAACAGCCTGTTCTGGTGAGACAAAGCAGATACCATGTGTGTTGGGTGCAGGTTATGCGACATCAAAAGCATATTGGAACAGGATCAAAGGGTTGCAGGGGCTTATGCACTATGGTTGTGAGGAGGCATATATAAGTATAAAGGCATGGAAAGAGGGAGGAGGCTGCCACATACTTTCAAATCTTTTAATCGGTCATATATACAGGCAAATCTTCCCATATAAGATTCACTCGCCACAGGTATATTACAACAACCTCCTGATAAGCGAGTTGCTGTTTCCCACATCCGAACGGATGCTTGCACGTTCCATAGCATGGAATATTGACAAGAGCATGTTTAACACCATCATGAAGATGATGGACGCTAACAGGATGCGAAATGAAGAACTAAGAAGATATTATGACACATTGTCCAATTACAGTTTTCAGTCCATCAAGGATATGAACAACAAATATTATAATATCAATCATAATGGTAATTACATTTCTGACAAAGAACTGGCAACAGCGGTGCAATATCTCAAGGACAACGTCAGTAATCTGCATCATTGTGGATTATATACTGGAATTACAGGAGCACTGATTGCATGTGTGCTATATGCAGAAAGGGGACATGACGGTATCATTGACACAGTTTGCAGTCTGTGGAACAGAATTAAGGAACTGGCAGAGGACAGAATTGGGGTGATGTTCCAAAATGGACTGACTGGTATAGGATGGGCATTAATATATCTAAGGTCGCATAATCTGATAGAGGATGACATAGAGGAAGAGTTGTCTTACATTGACGATGCCGTTGCCATTATAAGTGTAAAGCGAATGAAGGACACCTCATTCAAAACTGGGCTGGGGGGCATATACTGCTACGTTGTAGCCCGGTTGGCCTACAACATCAGATACAAAAATGGAGAATGTCCTTTCGAGGACGATTTCATGACAGAGATGCGTATGCAATGCCAGTCTATTATTGACATGACAACAGACTGGCGCACAATCAATTTTGTCAGCCAATTCATGGAATACGGACGCCCTAACTGGCAGATAATGTGTCCAGAGTTCATAGAAATAATAGATCTTCCATGTTCTATTCCAAAATCCGAAGCCGCATGGGAGTTAAATCTGAATGGAATAACAGGAGCTATTATCAACAAATTAACCCATTAGTATAAAGCAGAAATGAAAAAAAGTTTTTACAATTATCTGACAAAACAGGAGAATAACTGGATGCTGTACAATTCACTTACAGATGAATTAGCCATCTTAGATCCGCATATCAAGGACATATACGAGATGGAAAATGTCAGTTCAATAGAGAAGGCATACCCTGAATTCTACAATTTCCTTATTCAGAAGAACTTTCTCGTATATGATAAGGACATAGAATACAGAAAGTGTATAGAGCAATGGGAGAGGCATGATAACGATGTTACAAGATTCTCATTGACGGTAAATCCGACATTGGACTGTAATATGCGCTGCTGGTATTGTTATGAGAGCCACAAGCAGAGCAGCATAATGTCTGATGAAGTGATACTACGCATACACAAGTTAATAAAAAAGAAGATGGAGAACGAGCTGTTAAAAACGTTTGATCTCACATTCTTCGGAGGTGAGCCTCTGATGCAGTATACCAAGGTTGTAAAGCCATTGATAGACTTTACTAAAAGCATGGCAGATTCGCATGACAAGGAATTAAAACTCCACTTCACCACAAACGCATATCTGTTGTCAGAACATATTATCAAGGAACTGGCTACTACGGATTGCAATATAAGTTTCCAAATAACATTGGACGGTAACGAGACAATCCATGATCAGACACGCCACACAAGAAATAATGAAGGCAGCTATTCTGTAATATTGGACAATTGCAGGATGTTGTTAGCACATTCAAATATGAATGTAACACTTAGATGCAACTACACTATTGCTAATGCCGCCTCTTTTATAGATCTGGCCGATGACTTAGAGAAACATGGTATTATGCCAACGAGTTCCATGCGTATATACTTCAAGAGAGTATGGCAGGACCATGGACGGAACGAGGAGGTTATAAGTCAAATAACCAAAGCGCATGATTTTTTGGAAAAGAAAGGATATTCTGTGGACGATTTGCACGCCACAGACTACCAGCGGTGTTATGCAGAGAGTCCCAATTGCCTTGTTGTTAATTA
>JAUNOM010000038.1 GCA_030531085.1 Prevotellaceae bacterium
AGAGATACCCCTGTAAAAGCTATCAAATTACACGGTAATCTGATAGCTTTTACAGTGTAATTTGATAGAGATTGCAAGGTAATCTCTATGCTTTTGCTGGGGGGACTTGATAGACATACAAAAGAGCGATTAAACATACAGCTTACAGATCGCTTTTTGTACTTGAATTAGGTATGTAATGTCAATACATTGTTATGCCCATTATTCCTACTACAATGTCATTTGACAAGCAGCGTAGCGTAAATGCTTTCACCTTCTTTTTAGGATTTAAAGACATTGTAAGGAACTGTGCTGCGCCTCCACGCAACTCGCGTCCATATACTTCTGTTGATGGTATATCCATCTCGTCACCAAGTTCACGTGAAACTTTTCCAGTAGACAGGCTTATGCGGAACGGCTTAACAGAGGGAAGTCGGAAAGCCTTATTGTCCACATAGTAGTCTTGTTCGATAGGGCAATAATTATATGGTGGATAAAGGTTTAATGTGTCTGATGTTCCATCTGTATAATGGGCCACTATCAGGGCATTGCTGATATATGCCTGCATGTGGTTTGTACTTCCTGTAAGCATTATCGCAGCATTGGAGGCTTTACATGATTTCTTTACAGGAATGGAAATGGAATCAGGATAATTATCCCACAATGAAGCGAAGGCTATGTTGTTGCCTCTCTGTTGTGTGGAGAATGTCACTCCTTCTACAGTTATCTTGTTATTAGTGGCTATGGAGCGGAATACGGAATCATTTATCTCTACCACAAATTTTGGATGACACCACTCTCCTATTCCTTGTACAGGAATTTCAAGCGATGTGGACTGAGGGCGCGGACTGAGATATTTGTTCTTGAAAATGTCGGTGACATTGGCGTTATACACCTTTCTCATATCTATTAGTGTCTGTTTCTTTGGAGCGTTTCCAAACTCTACAGACTTGATAGAGGCTTTTATCATAGGGTTGCAAGTGCCGTCTGCCTGTGCTCCTTCTGTTGCTGATGCGTTGGTTGTCGGTATATCAAATATTATTTCCTGTAGTTCGTTGGAATTGCCTTCATAATCATTGAAACTGCCTCCATCGCCATTTATACGTGCTATTATCTGTAATGGTTTTGTGAAATGCTGTTCTATATGCAAGCAACCTTTCTTCCCTACTCTCTTGTATTTATATGACAGGTAGGGAGTCTTGACCTGTACGCTGTCCCATTCCATTGGGAATCCTGGACGTATGACACATTTTCCATCAAGAGCCTGAGGCACTATACCAAACATTCCTTGTATGATAGCGCGTGATGATATACCGATATTATCTCCGAAGTCTCTATATGATTCTCCGCGGGCCGCATCATAATAACTTATCTGTCCCAGGTTAGCTGGAGATACGCCGAGATACATCTGATCCATTATGTTTGCACGCAATAGGCTGAAGCCCTTATCGGCTCTTCCTGCACGGAAGAAGGCCAGTGCTGTATGCATAATCTCGGCAGAAGCCACATTATTGATAGACCATGAATAAGGCATCCAGTCTGATGTCGATATTATTTGACCTGCATTTGGGGCATCGGCAACTTCAACGGCAATATGCGGAATATGTTTGTTCACATATTCTGTGCATGAGTACATCTGTTGTGGAGTTCCGACCTCGCAGTCTATAGGGGTATAGATGCTCCATAAGGCTGCATTGTCGTGAATACGCTTCAGTCCCATAACATCTTTATATTCTGCCCAATGTCCATTATATGATTTAGAAATAGAATTGGAGTATCTATCTGTTTCAGAGGCGTTCACCCAAAGTTTTTCGTTCATTGCTTTAAGTATAGCCTCTGCCTCATTTTGATAAGGAGTAGGATCCTCACCTATTATTCTTGCTATCTTTGCGGCAAGTAGATTGCCTCGATAATTATATGCTGTAGAGTGTGTGACCTCACCACCATTATAATACAGGGCGTCACTTGCCCATATACAGCAGTAGGCATCATACAGGTGATTATTGTCTGCATCAAAATTTCGTTTCTCCCATGCTAAATGCGATGTAAGCAGAGGCCACATCTTACGCATATATGCGGAGTCTGCATCATATTGAAAGTGCCATAGCAGCTCGTCAACATAGTTTAGGTTCATGTCATAGTGATGCATCTGGTCATTACGGTTCGGATTACGGCAGATATATCCATTACTGTACATTTGTGTACCCCATTTCTTCTGTGCACGTGCAAGGTTTTCCGCCGGGTCTTGAGTTGGAGAAAGTATGGTGGCCGGCACATTGGTTACCTGTGAACGTGCGTATGCATCAAAATGACTGACGGCACGGTCGTTCCAGCCAAGTACATCCCCTAAATATCCTGCACGCCAACCAGCCAAAGGCATACGCCAGCCAATGGCTCCGTGTAACCATGTTGACCCATCCCATGCTCCGTCTGCTGCCAGTGTGAGAGCTGATCCCAAAGTATTCAGATATGGATCAGGGGTAGTGAATGACACACGTGAGGCCAAATCCTCAAAATATTTCTTTGAATTTTCAAAGCTTGTGGTAATGTTCTGCTTATCGCTCTCCTCGGCAGGTAGCAGGACAAGGGTGTGCCCTACAGTCTTGTTAGGTGACGGAACGGTGACAGCGTATAATATATTCTTGAATTTCTGTTCTATAGTAACAAGTCCCTCATTCTTTGGTGAAGCCTCGAAAGAACCGGCCTTGTCCGCACCTATGTCACCGTTCCGGCGTAATTTGGGATTTGCAATATTACACATCAATGCCTTGATGTCGACATCCTTACTACCAAATCCCTGTGCAGTAAATTTCCAATAGCCACCTTCTGTATCAGGCATCATGACACATTCCAGAGTTACTACGGCTTCCTTGCCCCATCGCTTGTCTTTCAATACATAACTGCGGCGTCCCTTTCCATAACGGGCCTCGCAGTATTCTACCTCGTCAAGCTGTACATCTTGTATGACAAAACGGATGTTGCGATAGCTACCTTTCTTGTACAGAGCAAAAACCGGCTTGTCTGACGTTTCCATTCTATAGTCTGTATTTGAGCCATAGAGCGCTCTTGTGAAACGGTTTTTGCCATTGACACATACAAAGTCGCCCTTATCCGGATAATACTGCCACTGTCTTGGCAACATTCCGGAAGGTGCGTTGTTTGTAAATGATTCAATATAGTCGCCTATCTTCTTGGTTTGCGAGAAACCGTAAGTGGCGGACAAAAGAAATAAAGCGATGAATGTTTTTTTCATTTAGTTATGTAGTTTGATTAGTGTTAGTCTTTAAATCTGTCTCCCCAGAGTCTTATCATATTCTGATATAGTTTTTCCTCTGACGCAGAGTGTTGCGAATGCCATATACGAGTATTAGCAAGAGTATCAGGCATATATTGCTGCACGGTGAAATTATTCTGATAGTCATGTGGATATAAATAACCATCATGATATCCGAGATCTTTCATCAGTTTAGTAGGAGCATTACGCAAATGAAGAGGCACGGGCTGGTTACCAGTATCCTTTACCAAGGATATAGCAGTATCTATGGCATTGTAGGCAGAGTTGCTCTTGGGAGAAGTGGCAAGATACACGCATACCTCTGCAAGTGCAATACGTCCTTCAGGCCAGCCTATTTTCATAACAGTGTCGAAAGCGGCGTTGGCAAGTAACAGTGCATTGGGGTTGGCCAGTCCAATGTCCTCTGCCGCGCTGATAACAAGACGTCTGGCTATAAACTGCGGATCCTCCCCACCCTCTATCATACGTGCCATCCAGTATAAAGCCGCATCAGGGTCACTGCCACGTATACTTTTTATGAAGGCGGATATTATGTCATAGTGCATCTCGCCCTGCTTGTCGTAAGCCAGGGGATTTTGCTGTAACCGACTTTCTGTAAGTTTATCTGTTATCTCTACTTTATTAGAGGATTCTGATTCTACTACCAGCTGCAATATATTGAGAAGTTTTCTTGCGTCACCGCCACTATATCGCATTAGGGCCCCCGTCTCTTTTAATCGTATGTCGCGTTCTTTCAATTCAACATCTGTCTTTATCGCACGTTGCAGCAGTTCCTCCAAATCTTCTTTTTCAAGTGATTTCAGTACATACAACTGGCATCGCGATAGCAATGGGCGTATAACCTCAAAGGAAGGATTCTCTGTTGTAGCGCCGATTAGTGTCACGACTCCACGTTCCACGGCTCCTAACAGGGAGTCCTGCTGTGACTTTGAGAACCTGTGTATCTCGTCAATGAAGAGTATAGGTGACGCCTGTGAGAAGAAACGGTTATTCTTCGCCTTCTCTATCACCTCTCTAACATCCTTTACACCGCTTGTTACAGCGGAAAGGGTATAGAAAGGAGTGTTCAGCTTGTTGGCTATAATCTGTGCCAATGTTGTCTTGCCGACTCCTGGCGGCCCCCATAGGATAAATGATGAGATACGTCCCGAGTCTATCATTCTGCGCAACACCGCACCTTCTCCAACGAGATGTTTTTGTCCTATGTATTCGTCTAAAGTCCTCGGCCGAAGTCGTTCTGCTAATGGTGGCATATTCTATTTCCTCCTTTTCTTTACTTTGTTGTTCTTATTGAAATTTGGATTATATGAACTTCTTGCACGTTCTGGAGCTTTTTCATTCCGTTTGTTGCTACCCTTGTATTCGCCGTTGTTGTCATTTTCCTTATACCAGAAAAAGTACTGCCGTTGCGCTAATTTCTCTTTTTGTGTTTTAGCACTGAATACGGGCTCTAATGTGTAAGGGTCATAACCGGAATACCATGTCTCTGTAGATACCGTCATTGGTGTAGGCGTGAAATCCTGTACCTGTTCCAGTTTGTATCCCATACGTTTTGTCAAATCTGCCAGCTGGGCCATGTCACGTTCTGTACATCCGGGATGTGATGATATGAAATAAGGTATCAGTTGCTGCCGTAGGCCTTCTTTCTTGTTTATAGAATCAAAGATATTCTTAAACTCTCCAAAAAGTCTAAAGGACGGTTTCCTCATAAAGTGTAACACATTATCAGCCGTGTGTTCCGGTGCAACCTTCAAACGCCCACTTGTGTGTTTACATATCAGCTCTTGTATGTATGTCCTTGCTGCCTCGTTGCATTTAGCGTCTTTGCTGTGATGTAATAGCAAATCATAGCGTATACCAGATCCAATAAAGCTCTTCTTTATCTCTGGTATTGCATCAACGGCATGATAGATGTCAAGCAAAGGAGTATGGTCTGTATTCAAATTCGGACATATTTGCGGATGTATGCATGATGGACGCTTACATACCTCACACGCCTTTATGTTGCGTCCTCCCATTGCATACATATTGGCGGATGGTCCTCCAAGGTCGGACAGATAACCTTTGAAATTGGGAAGTTTGACTACTTCCTTTACTTCCTTTATGATGCTCTTCTTTGAACGGCTGGCAATGAATTTACCCTGATGTGCGGATATGGTACAGAAGGCACATCCGCCAAAACAGCCACGATGCAGGTTTACGGAGAACTTTATCATTTCATAGGCCGGAATGCGTTTGTCCTTATATTTGGGATGGGGCATACGTTGGTATGGCAGATCGAAAGAACGGTCAATCTCCTCTGTCGTCATTGGTGGATAAGGGGGATTTACAACCACATATTCTCCATCAACGGCCTGTAATAATCTTTGGGCATACATCTTGTTTGACTCCTCCTCAATATGCCTGAAGTTCTCCGCCTGTGCTTTCTTGTCTGCAAGGCATTCTTCATGTGAATGCAATACGATGTCATCAGGAGTTATACCTTTTGGAATGTCTTTTATATTGCATTTAAAGACGATTTGTGGCAGTTCGTGCAGTTGGTTCAATTTCTTTCCTGAAGACAAGGCATCAGCAAGTGCCACAATAGTCTTCTCACCCATTCCATAACTTATCAAGTCCGCACCAGATTCACAGAGAATACATTTTTTTAGCTTGTCTTCCCAATAATCATAATGTGTCAGTCGACGTAAAGACGCTTCTATACCACCCAATACTACAGGTATATCAGGGAATAGGCTCTTCAATATGCGAGTATATACAATAGTCGGATATTCCGGGCGACAGTCATGTCTGCCATCCGGTGAGTATGCGTCCTCTGAACGCAAGCGTTTGTTGGCTGTATACTTATTGACCATAGAGTCCATACATCCAGGTGAGATACCGAAGAACAAGCGTGGCTTACCGAGCTTTTTGAAATCACGGTAGTCACCATGCCAGTCCGGTTGCGGAACTATAGCCACCCTGTAGCCTGCCGCCTCAAGTGTGCGACCTATCACTGCGGCGCCAAACGACGGATGGTCTATATATGCGTCACCAGAAAATAGTATGACATCGAGATAGTCCCATCCTCGTAGTTCACACTCTTTCTTTGTTGTAGGTAAAAAGTCAGTAAGCATATTTAATTGTCTGCTGTGCCCTCTTTTAATTCTGTGTTATTATATAAATCGATAAGGTTCTTTAATGCTATGGACTTCATATTTGGATGATATATAACGTTGAAGCAGAGATCCATCAGTGCTTTGTCTGACGCACCTGTAGACTCGACAAGTGCGCGTGTGTTCATACGAAGTTTATCCACAACCCCATCGTCAACAATACCATTACTGTCAACAAGATTGTTGAATAATGAGAAACGCAAAATCGTTTGAAGATTTTCAACTGTTATGTCAATGCTTCTTGTACCAGAAGCGTTTGCTGTGATTGTATACATCGTTTTTGGATATTTGATTAGTCTATTCTAAAAGGAACTTTAATATACCTTGCATTACTACAGCGCGTTGGGTTGCATTTGTGATACACTCAAATGGAAAGCCCATGGCGAAAGTTCTGGTAAAGCCTTTGTATGCGACGGCAGCTGTTTGTGCATTGCCATATTGCATTGCAATGAATGCGTTATTGCCTGCGGGTTGCAATACATCGCTTTGTACAGTGGCATAATGCTCTGGATTTATGGCATTGGTTACAGCCAATGTCTGTTGCAACCCTATCACTACGGCATTATCATTACGTATTGTCCCTACATGATTAGTATGAAGCAGAGTTGACAAAAAATCACGTTCGTCTTCCTTCTGCATATCACTGCCTATGTATGATCCGCTTATTAGCAAAGCGCCTTTCTTTGCTCTCTGATAGTTTTGCAGCTGTTTCTGCATTTGTTTGGTAAAGGTCTTATATACATTCAATGTATTCTCCGCATATATTTCATTTCCCAAAATCAGGTCTACCATATCATAGTCGTTAAGGTTTACACCACCCCACTCCACAACACTTTTTGTTGCACTTACAATATTGTATTTATTGGCAGACAGAATAGCCATGGCGTGCTCCGCTACATAGTTGAAACTGTTTCCTGCAACAAAGTGTCCTGCCATATCATCGCTGCAATAACCGAATGTTCCATACCCTTCATGTCCGGCTGTTGCGGTAGAGAACACCTGCTGTGCCCCACTCCATCCTGCCGTCATACCGTATGATATACCAGGGTCTGTATATAAGTCAAATCCTTTCTCAGAATATGTATTAACCTGTATAGGTCCTGACAATCTCTGAAATCCATTGACAATCATTATGGTCTTAGCTTCCTCTCCATGCCATACCACGCAAAGCTCCTCTGTGGGGAAGCTCTCTCCACCTACGTTGACAGAGGTTATGCGGAAACGATATAGCAAATCTTTTTCTAATTTTACGGAATGTGATGCTTGCGAGACATTGGTACCGTTATCATAACCAAAACCTCCCATCGCTGTATATACATTATATGATGTGGCGTCGGCTGTTGACTCTTCCTTATCTTTTTGAGCAGTCCATGCAAGATGGGCATAGCCATTATCGTCCAATGTAACACGGAAGTTAATTGGGGCCAAAGGTGCTACTATTACCTTTTCTCCATGTGCCGAACCTTCAAAACGCAGGATACTCTTATAAATGGAACGTGCAAGAGTGAATTTGAAGTTTGGATCGTGCCCTAACCGCATATCGGGAAAACTTTGATGCGACAGAGTCTCTATAATGGCGGAAGGCATTGCTGGCA
The DNA here is from genome assembly GCA_030531085.1 of Prevotellaceae bacterium. Lineage (GTDB taxonomy): Bacteria > Bacteroidota > Bacteroidia > Bacteroidales > Bacteroidaceae > Prevotella. The sequence continues at coordinate 8,025 of JAUNOM010000038.1, forward strand.
GGCGTGTTTCGGAATAATTGCGGTCATACAGATCACGCCATTCCCAATGATGATAATGTGCCTTTATGTCTTTTGTTATCTGCTCCAGCAATAGTTTGCAGAAATCTTTTGAATGCTCACGGGGTTTGCCTGTGTCGAGCTTCCCGTCATTAAAGTCAGATGTGCAAATGGCAAGTGAGCCATATATGGATTCCATGTCAGGGTTAAATCCTGCGTCAGAATGTACAGCAAGACATAAATCTATTGGTACCTGCTTGCCTTCCTTGTTTGGTGCATACGGAGAACCGCCTGCTATCCAGTTTGTCATTAATGAACGGCTGTTGATGTCGTCCTTATAGTCATCCTGCCCCTCATATACTGAATATAAAGAGTAAGGAACACCTGCCCATTGCGCATAGTATCGCGCTCCCTCAAGACATCGTGGCATTCCACTTGTCGTTCCTCCGCGCTCTATATTTCCCATACCGCCACCAAAACGTACAGCGTCTGTTGTTACGATGCCTTTTGATGAGGATTGTGTGGAAATCTCAACACGGTTGTATGGTGAGTTACCTTTGTCAAACTCGAATGTGCCAAGATATACCCATGTTCCTCCTCCCATTTGCTGGTTCACATTGAATGTGGTCTGCTGCCCCTGATGATATACAGTATACAGTGCATCATCTACACTGTTGTCAAGTGTCGCATAGCTGACATACACAGCATAGCGTCCTGTCTTGTTGAAGGTTGGTTGATATGATGCCACACTTGCATTCTTCCCTCGTGTAGCCTCTGCTTGTCTCACTGTGCCAAAGTCAAAGGGATTGTATCCATCTGGTATATTCCCATCCGGCATGGAAAAACCTTTGACTTCTGAGATCTTCCACCGTCCGGAACAGTTTCTCTCACTATATCCAGGAGTTCCATTGTCCACAATCACTTCCTCTGTCTGCCAGTCGCGCTCACGTGGAGTGAACACATTGGCTCCAGCACGTTCCAACATGGGTATCAGGAATGGTACAACAATAGTCTGTGTGAACAAATCCTCATTTGTGCAGAACATATTCGGCCTTTGCCATCTCCATGTCGCTTTGGTGATATCATAAAAACGGCCGTGACTTGCCCATATTGCAATATGTTTGCCCTGCAAACCATTGTTTACTGTATGTGGTAATGAGACGTTTGTAATCCAAGGTTTACCATTATATGTTATATCCCCCCACCAGCCTTTTCTCTTTTTTTTCTTGTTTTTTTCTACAACGGGCTCCGCTTGCCGTTCCTTATCTATAAGACTTTCTATGGCCGCACCTTTCGTCATGATGCGTATACTGTAATCAGCATATTGCTTTGGCAGTGCCTTGTGCACGTCTTTGGTGGTCTTCTTATATATATTCAGCACGCTTTTGCCTGTAAACTTCTGTTCGGCAAAAGCGTCATCCATGTAAATAATGATAGTTTTGGAAGCGTCATCTATCTGCATCTTCTGCACATGTTTGTCATACGACATAGCAAAGCATGGTATACAACAGCATACCACAAATATAATCAACAACCAATAACGTAAAATCTTCACTGTTTCTCCTTATTTCAAAGTTTTTACATACCGAATTTTTCCGGATATTTACCTTTTACTCCTACGTAATATTGCTTGATACCAGGAAGTTCCTTTTCTATATCTCCTGTAGGTGTTATACTTTTTGTACATCTTATAACCTTTTGCTCATAGTCAAGGGCGTACAGCAAAACAGGTATTTCCGCCTTTGCCGCAATAAAGTAGAAGCCTTTCTTCCAATCCGCATTATAACTACGTGTGCCTTCGGGCGTTATAGTGAGATGAAATTCTTTTTCCTTTAAGGCCATCTCAGCAAGCGCATCTGTCATACTTGTGTTCTTCTCCCTGTGCACAGGTATTCCTCCGGTCCTCCGGAACAAAGGTCCCAAAGGCCAGAAAAACCATTCCTTCTTCATCAAGTAGTTTGAACGCAGACCCTCTGCGCGTCCATACAGCTGTCCTATCACAAAATCCCAATTACTTGTATGCGGTGCAAGGCATATTATGTATTTATCAGGATGCTTAACCGTCACTTCTTTACGCCAGCCAAGAAAACGGTATAACACCCAGGAACAAATTTTCTTCAACATTGTAATCTTAATGCAGGTTGCTGATATGGTCAACGTAGTAGTTTACCTCGCTGACAAAACTGTTCATTATATTTTTATAATACACTTTGGCCGGCATTCCCGGTTCGGGATGTGACACTCTCATAATATAGTCAGAATGTGTGTGCAGTATGGACTTCATGAGAGAGTCCACATTCTCCTTGTCCACATTTACGCTATATGTTGATACTGCTATGCACTCAGCTAAAAGCTCTCCACAAATGTGGTTGATGCAACGTTTTAAGTTTCTTTTGTTCGCCATATTGTTCTTTATTTGATTATTCCACAATTCAATTTATAGCTTGGCTGGCCGTATCTTGATTTTCTTCTTCAAAGTTAGTCAAAAAATCCATAATGCAAAAGAAAATTACTTAAAATTGTATTTTTTTTCGTATTATAAGTGCGTTTTATGCCATTTGTCGCATATTTTTATTAATTTTGCAACCAATAGCATTGTTGCATATCGTTACGGCAATGCACATTAAGGCTAATCTACAAACAAAAAATTACAAATTACATAATGGCGAAAGAATTAAAAGAGTTAACGAAGCGTGCCGACAATTACAGCCAGTGGTATAATGACTTGGTTGTAAAGGCGGATTTGGCAGAGCAGTCTGCCGTGCGAGGATGTATGGTGATAAAGCCTTATGGCTATGCTATATGGGAGAAAATGCAGCAGCAGTTGGACAAAATGTTCAAGGAGACTGGTGCTCAGAACGCTTATTTCCCACTTCTTATACCTAAGTCTTTCCTTTCAAGAGAGGCAGAGCACGTTGAGGGATTTGCCAAAGAGTGTGCGGTGGTGACACATTATCGTCTGAAAACGAATGAGACAGGAGATGGAGTTGTGGTGGATCCCGCGGCAAAGTTGGAGGAGGAGCTGATTGTGCGCCCTACTTCCGAGACAATTATATGGAATACCTATAAAAACTGGATTCATTCTTGGCGCGATTTGCCGCTCATGTGCAACCAGTGGTGTAATGTTATGCGCTGGGAGATGAGGACACGTCCTTTTCTGCGCACTTCCGAATTCCTTTGGCAGGAGGGACATACCGCTCACGCCACACGTGAGGAGGCGGAGGCAGAGGCACAGCAGATGCTGAAGGTCTATGCGCGCTTCGCAGAGGAATGGATGGCTGTGCCAGTGATGCAGGGCGTGAAAAGTGAGACAGAGCGTTTCGCAGGTGCTCTTGACACATACACCATTGAGGCGATGATGCAAGATGGTAAGGCGCTTCAGTCTGGTACCTCCCACTTCCTCGGACAGAATTTCGCTAAGGCTTTTGAAGTTACGTACCTCACAAAAGAGAATAAGCAGGAGTATGTCTGGGCTACATCATGGGGCGTGTCAACACGTCTCATCGGCGCTCTTATCATGACGCACTCTGATGACAACGGATTGGTACTTCCTCCAAGGCTGGCCCCACTTCAGGTTGTAATTATACCTATAGGCAAGGGCGAGCAGCAGACTATGATTGCAGAGAAGTTCCAGCCTGTGATTGATGCGCTGAAGGCGAAGGGCATCAGCGTGAAGTATGATGATGCGGACAACAAGCGTCCGGGCTTCAAGTTCGCAGACTACGAGTTGAAAGGTGTTCCTGTCCGTCTTGTTATGGGCGGACGTGATCTGGAGAACGGCACTGTCGAGGTTATGCGCCGTGATACTCTGGAGAAGGAGACCGTTTCATTCGATGGACTGACTGAATACGTGGAGAATCTGCTGGTTGACATACAGGACAACATATTCAAGAAGGCCAAGGACTTCCGTGATGCACATATTTATGAGTGTGATGACTATGAGGAGTTCAAGGAGAAGGTTAAGGATGGCGGTTTCTTCTTGTGTCATTGGGATGGCACGGCAGAGACAGAGGCAAAGATAAAGGAGGAGACACAGGCAACGATACGTTGTGTGCCGTTTGCCTTCGAGCAGACACCGGGTACTGACATGGTATCAGGCAAACCTTCCAAGTGCAGAGTGCTGATAGCAAGAAGTTATTAATCATTATGAGATGACAATATGATGTTTAGGGGCAAAGGTGCGGACGCCATCCCTGTATGGATGTGTTTGCGTGCTTTGCTCCTAATTTTTGTATTAAAGTGTGAGATGACTATTGTCTTACATTCTATATTCTTCCAATAAAAACAACATTGTAAATATGAAATCTTTCTCATCGCATCTGGCCGTTATCGGAGCAAATCTGATATGGGGACTGTATGCGACAGTGTGCAAGGGCTTCCTGATCAGCGGCCTTGTGAGTGGCTGGGCGCTATGCGGCATAAAGATGATAGGCGGAGCCATCCTGTTCTGGATTTTGGCGACCATAATGCCCAAGAACATAGCACCAAAGGAAAGCGTTGAGCCACGTGACCTGCTAAAGATATTCTTTGCATCCATGCTGATAAACGCTGGCAGTCAGTCATGTATCATATTAGGATTAAAGTACACCAGTCCTGTTGACGCGACGGTGATATGCAGCATGGCTCCTATCTTCACTGTCGTCCTTGCGCTGCTGCTGTTGAAGCAGAAAATCAGTTTTGTGAGAAGCATGGGAGTATTCATGGGACTTGCCGGTGCCTTGCTGTTCGTGTTCCCTGTATTCTCCGGCGGCGATGCCACTGTCGGTTTGGCAAACGGAGACAATCCTTTATTGGGTAACGCGCTGATTGTTCTTTCACAGATCTTTGGCGCGCTGTACCTGCTGCTGTTCACTGATGTGCTGGGCCGCTACAGCGCCATGACCCTCATCAAATGGCTGTTCCTCTTCTCCGCCGTTGTCATGGCTCCGATTACTGCACAGGACATCATCGCGTCCAACTGGGAGGCCATGACCCTTGTCAGTTGGTTGCAGCTGGGATATGTAGTGGTGATGGCTACGGGTCTGGCGTACCTGCTCTTGGTTGTGGGACAGAAGAATGTGTCCCCAACTGCCATCTCCATGTACAATTATATACAGCCCATAGTGGCAACGGTAAGCAGCATAGCAGTGGGCGTGGCGGTTATAACGTCACAGGACCTCTTGGCTACCGCATTGTGCCTGTTTGGCGTATATATTGTGGTTGTTAAAGAATAATTTTCTTGATTTAACACAAGAAATGATAATAAAACGTCACGAAAATGTAAAAAAGACTGTAACAGATGATAATTATCTAAAATATAATTCGTACCTTTGCAGCGCTTTTTGCAAAAGCTTAAACAATACACATAATTTATTATTAACAAAACAATGAAGAATCATTACGAAACCGTTTTCATTTTGACTCCCGTTTTGTCTGACGATCAGGCAAAGGAAACGGTCGCAAAGTTCATTAAGGTTCTCACCGACAACGGAGCCGAGATCCTGAATGAGGAAGCGTGGGGACTCAAGAAGATGGCTTATGCTATTGACAAAAAGTCAACAGGTTTCTACAACCTCGTTGAGTTCAAGGCAGAGCCAGAAGTAATTGCCACTCTTGAAACTGCTTATCGCCGTGACGAGAAGGTAATCCGTTTCATGACCGTCAAGCTTGACAAGTATGCATCTCTCTATGCAGAGAAGCGCCGTAACAAACTTGCTAAAAAAGAGGAGGCTTAAACCATGGCAGAAAATTCAGAAATCCGTTATCTTACCGCACCGACAATCGACACAAAGAAGAAGAAATACTGTCGTTTCAAGAAGAGCGGCATCAAGTATATCGACTATAAAGATCCAGAGTTCCTTAAGAAGTTCCTTAATGAGCAGGGAAAAATCCTTCCTCGCCGTATCACAGGAACATCTCTAAAGTATCAGCGTCGTGTGGCGCAGGCTGTAAAGCGTGCTCGCCAGATTGCACTGCTTCCATACGTAACCGATTTGATGAAGTAAACAAAACACAGGAGGATTACACACATGGAAATTATACTAAAGGAAGACATCATCGGTCTTGGATACAAGAACGATATCGTAAACGTAAAGCCTGGCTACGGCCGTAACTACCTCATTCCTACAGGTAAGGCCATCATAGCATCTGCATCAGCCAAGAAGATTCTCGCAGAGAACCTCAAGCAGCAGCAGCACAAGCTCGCCGCTATTCTCGAGGCTGCCAAGAAGGAGGCAGAGGCACTTAACGGTGTAGCTCTGACCATCACAAGCAAGGTGAGCGCCACTGGCGTTCTTTACGGTTCAGTGAACAGCTCTACTGTCGCTGCTGAGCTCGCAGCCAAGGGTATCGAGGTTGACCGCAAGCGCATCATCATGAAGGACATCAAGACTGTAGGCGATTATGTCGCAACAGTAGTGTTCCACAAGGAGGTTGCGGTTGAGTTGCCTGTTTCTGTTGTCGCAGAGGGTGCAGAGGCTTCTGCCGCTGCCGCCGCTCCTGCTGCAGAGGAGGAGGCTCCGGTTGCCGAGGCAGCTGAATAAAGCAAAAAACGAACTATGAGATATTTAAGGTCCCGATTGCCTCACTGACAGTGACGGTGACCGGGACTTTTTCTTTATAAGACACACATATAAACCTTTAATAAAACAATCAGGATGAAAGCATTTGTGTTTCCAGGACAGGGTGCCCAGTTCAGTGGAATGGGTAAAGACCTGTACGACAGCAACCCTAAGGCAAAGGAACTATTCGACAAGGCCAACGAGATACTTGGTTTTGAGATAACAAAGATAATGTTTGAAGGCACAGCGGAGGAACTGAAGCAGACAAAGGTCACTCAGCCGGCCGTATTCCTTCATTCCGTGATTAAGGCGATATGCCTTGGCGAGGAGTTTGACGCGGAGATGACCGCGGGCCACTCCCTTGGCGAATTTTCCGCACTCGTTGCGGCAGGCGCATTGTCCTTTGAGGACGGTCTGAAGCTCGTCTCACATCGTGCGCAGGCCATGCAGAAGGCGTGCGAGGCCGCCCCTTCAACAATGGCCGCCATCATCGGGCTGCCTGACGCAAAGATTGAGGAGATATGCGCAGGCATTTCAAAGGAGGGCAACATCGTGGTGCCTGCCAACTACAACAATCCCGGACAGCTCGTCATCTCCGGCAACAAGGAGGCCATCGCCGAGGCGTGCGAGGCCATGAAGGAGGCCGGTGCGAAGCGCGCCCTGCCCCTCCCTGTAGGCGGAGCCTTCCACTCACCGCTGATGCAGCCCGCCAAGGATGAGCTGCAGGCAGCCATCGAGGCCACAGAGTTCAAGACGCCGCGCATCCCTGTATATCAGAATGTGGACGCCAAGGCTCATACGGATGCGGAGGAGATAAAGAAGAACCTCATCGCGCAGCTGACAGCCCCGGTAAAGTGGACATACGAGGTGCAGCAGATGATAGAGGACGGCGCGACGGACTTCGTCGAGTGCGGACCGGGCAAGGCTTTGCAGGGCATGATTCTCAAGATTGCGAAGGGAATTGAGGGTATCACCATCACTGGCATTTCATAATGAATAACAAGATATTAATTTATCAGATATTCACACGACTATACGGCAATCGTAACACCACACGCGAGAAGTGGGGTACGATTGCCGAAAACGGCTCTGGCAAATTCAATGACTTTGACCAGAAAAGGCTGAAGCATCTCAAGAAGATGCACTTCACACATATTTGGTATACGGGTGTCATACGCCACGCGACGCAGACAGACTACTCCGCCTACGGCATTCCACGCCAGCATCCCGCCATTGTCAAGGGCAAGGCTGGCTCGCCGTACGCCATAGTGGACTATTACGATGTGGATCCCGACCTCGCAGTCGATGTGGACAGCCGCATGAAGGAGTTCGAGGCCCTCGTGACAAGAACCCACAAGGCCGGACTGAAGGTCATCATTGACTTCGTGCCAAACCACGTGGCGAGGGAGTACCACTCCATCATGAAGCCTGATGGTGTCATCGACCTTGGCGCTGACGACAACGTTGACAACGGCTTTGACCCGCAGAACAACTTCTATTACTGCCCCGGATGCAGCTTTGATCCGTCATTTGACCTGTGCAACGGTGTGAATACCGGCGGAACGGGTGCGGCGGAGAGCAACGAGGAGTACGAGGAGTACCCTGCGAAGGCCACTGGCAACGACCATTTCGACAACCATCCGGGCAAGAACGACTGGTACGAGACCGTGAAACTGAACTACGGCGTGGACTATTGGACGCATATAGGCCACTTCGAGCCCGTCCCCGACACCTGGCACAAGATGCTTGACATCCTGCTCTACTGGGCTGCCAAGGGAGTTGACGGCTTCCGCTGCGACATGGCCGAGATGGTGCCCGCCGCCTTCTGGGCATGGGCCACGGAGAATGTGAAGTACAGGCATCCCGAGATGATTTTCATCGGCGAGGTGTACGATCCCAACCAGTACCGAAGGTATATCAACAGCGGTTTCGACTATCTGTATGACAAAGTTGGCATGTATGACACCATGCGCGCCGCCATCTGCGGATACGGACCGGCGCAGAACATCACCTACGCATGGCAGTCCACCAACGACATCAAGCAGCACATGCTTTATTTCCTTGAGAACCACGACGAGCAGAGGGTGGCGAGCGATTTCTTCGCAGGCTCCGCGCGCAAGGGTATCCCCGGACTTGTTGCATCCGTGCTGATGCAGGCCAACCCCTTCATGCTCTACGCCGGCGAGGAGTACGGCGAGAGGGGCATGGACGAGGAGGGCTTCTCCGGGCGCGACGGACGCACCACAATCTTCGACTACTGGTGTGTGGACACCCTTAGCAGGGTCAACGCCCTCACACCCGAGGAACTCGAGATATACCAGATACACAAGAAGGTGCTTGGCATTGCCAGCAAGGAGAAGGCGATTGACGGGGATTTCTACGACCTGATGTACGTGAACCCCTCCTCCACCCGTTTCAACAACCACGGGCAGTTCGCCTTCCTGCGCAAATACGACAAGGAGATACTCCTCATCGTATGCAACTTTATTGGCAATGCCGTGGACATCGACGTGCGCATCCCCATGCACGCGCTCGACTTCTTAGGTATACCCGAGAAGAGGTACAAGGCCACCGACCTGCTTACCGATGACAAGACAGAACTGCACATCAAGGGCGACGATGTCGTCAGGATGGTGGTGCCGTCATACAGCGCAAGGGTCTGGAAGTTCTCCTACAGGCAGAAGTCAAAGACTGTGAGGGAATAAGGGACCCACCATTATGTAAAACACAATTTATCCTATGAACAACAAAGAGAAAGTAATACTTACGGGCGACCGTCCTACGGGAAAGCTGCACATAGGCCACTATGTCGGCTCACTGAGACGCCGCGTGGAACTGCAGAATTCGGGCGAGTACGATAAGATCTTCATCATGATAGCCGACGCGCAGGCCCTCACCGACAACGCCGACAACCCTGAGAAGATAAGGCAGAACGTCATCGAGGTGGCTCTGGACTATCTTTCCGCCGGCATCGACCCCGAGAAGACAAACATATTCATACAGAGCGCAGTCCCCGAGCTGACGGAGCTGACGTTCTACTATATGAACCTCGTCAGCGTGCAGCGCCTGCAGAGGAACCCGACCGTGAAGACAGAGCTCGAGATGCGCAAGTTCGAGGGCGGCACCCCGACTGGATTCTTCTGCTATCCCATCTCACAGGCGGCGGACATAACGCTATTCAAGGCCACCACCGTGCCCGTGGGCGAGGATCAGAAGCCGATGCTTGAGCAGACGAACGAGATTGTGCGCCGTTTCAACCACATCTACGGCGACACGCTGGTGGAGCCAAGGATTCTGCTGCCGGACAACGCAGCCTGCCTGCGCCTGCCCGGCACGGACGGCAAGGCGAAAATGTCCAAGTCTCTCGGAAACTGCATCTATCTGTCAGACACCGCCAAGGAACTGAAGAAGAAGGTCAACTCCATGTACACAGACCCCGAGCACATACACATAGAGCAGCCGGGACATCTTGAGGGCAACACCGTCTTCACATATCTTGACGCCTTCTGCACCGACGGGGACTTCGCGCAGTTCCTGCCCGAGTACCAGAACCTTGAAGAGATGAAGGAGCACTACACGCGCGGCGGCCTGGGCGACGGCACGTGCAAGAAATTCCTTTACAACGTGCTCAACAGCCGGCTGGAGCCCATCCGCGAGCGCCGTCACCAGTGGGAGCAGCGCATCCCCGAGGTCTACGAGATACTGAAACGCGGCACGCAGGCCGCGCGCGAGCGTGGCATACAGACCCTGAACGAGGTGCGCCACGCCATGCGGATAGACTATTTTGACGACAAGGAGCTCATTGAGCAGCAGACCAGAATGTACAGCGCCAAGGGCGGCAAGTAACCGTCCGCGCCGCAGGGCATAATTTTTAAAAACAACATTCAAAAGACGATTGTAATTGGAGCATGGCCCCTCAAGGAGGCGTCCTCCGGTTACAATCGTTCATGATATATCTCCGAATAAAACTCCCTATTAACGATGTGGATTATATTAGCGTTCCTATCAGCCGCGCTGTTAGGCTTTTATGATGTGTTCAAGAAGCATTCCCTCAAGGAGAATGCAGTCATACCCGTGCTTCTTCTCAACACCCTGTTCTCCTCACTGATTTTTCTGCCGTTCATAGTGCTGTCGCACGGCGGCGGCATCGGCGGCGACTCCATCTTCTACTGTGCGGACTACGGCTGGGAGGGCCACAAGTACATCATCGTCAAGTCCTGCATAGTGCTTGCCTCATGGATTCTGGCATATTTCGGCCTGAAGCACCTGCCGCTGACAATCGTCGGCCCCATCAACGCCACCCGTCCCGTCCTCGTGCTTGTCGGCGCCATGGTCTTCTTTGCCGAGAGGCTGAACATCTGGCAGTGGATGGGCGTCATTGTGGCCCTCATAGGCATAGAGATGCTGAAGAAGACGAGCCGCAAGGAAGGCATCAACTGGTCTCACGACAAATGGATTTACTTCGTCATCCTCGCCAACATCCTCGGCGCCATCTCCGGCCTGTACGACAAGTATCTGATGGCCTCTCCCGAGAACGGCGGCGTGGGATTGAACAAGATGGCCGTGCAGGCATGGTACAACATCTACCAGTTCTTCATGATGCTGGCGATGCTGCTGCTGTTGTGGTGGCCCACACACAAGAGGACGACGCCTTTCAGGTGGCACTGGAGCATTCCGCTGATAAGCATCTTCCTCTCCGCCGCCGATTTCGTGTACTTCTACGCCCTGGGCATTGACGGCGCCATGATAAGCGTGGTGTCCATGGTGCGCCGCGGCAGCGTCATAGTCAGCTTCATCTGCGGCGCGATGCTGTTCAAGGAGAAGAACCTGAAGGCAAAGGTCGTGGACCTTGCTCTCGTGCTGCTTTCTATGCTGTTCCTGTACTGGGGCACCCGATAGACCATGCCGGACGGCGCGAGGACGGCCCCTGGAGAAAAATCCGCGGCCTTTAAGAAAAAATCTACGGTCTTTTCAGAAAAATTCGCGGTC
>JAUNOM010000011.1 GCA_030531085.1 Prevotellaceae bacterium
AAGGAGAACGTGCCGTGCGGAGGAGTAGCCTGTGAGCCTATATATAATATATGTACGCGTACATATATTATATATAGGCTGTCCGTTCATGGGCCTTATTTCGCCGGTTCCCGTAAATTCTACGCTATTTATTTTGTCAATCAAATAAAAATAAGTAATTTTGCAAATCACAAAAAACAACCAGCAATAACAAATATAAAATAAAGATGATTTATCTTGACAGAAACGAGTTTAACTTTAAGCCTTCGCAGAAGGTGATTGACGCGATAAAGGGTTTCGACCCCGAGACCCTGTGCTTCTACACGCGCATCTATGACGAGGGCAAGAAGAGTGTGGTATCAGTGCGTCTGAGCGAGATTTACGGCATTCCGGAACAGCAGGTACTCATAGGCTATGGCGGTGAGGACATACTGAAGAACGCCGTGCACTACTACCTGTCCACGGGCGGCAACAACGTCATCATGATTCCAGAATTCTCATGGTGGTACTACAACCGCATAGCTGGCGAGTGTGGCGGCGCATTCGAGATGTATCCGCTTCACGAGACGGGCGACACCTTCGCATACGACATCGACGAGGTCATAGAGTACACCAACCGCATACATCCGCGTATGCTGCTGCTCGCATCGCCCAACAATCCTACGGGCAACAGCCTCACACCCGAGGAGATAGGCCGCATCATGGAGAACATACCCGATGACACGATGGTGCTCATCGACGAGGCGTACGCCTCATTCATCACCAATGACACTTCATACGTGGCTCCGCTGGTAGCAAAGTACTCCAACCTCATCATCTCACGCACGCTGTCCAAGTTCTACGGCCTGCCGGGACTAAGAATGGGCTTCGGCTTCATAGGCAAGGGACACGAGGGCTTCCTCAACTACGCCAACAAATATCTTGGATACAACCGTTTCAGCGAGACGGTGGCTCTCGCCGCTCTGGAGAGTGACGATCACTACCGCAAGGTGGCCGAGGACATGGAATGGGACCGTCAGCTGTTCAAGAAGGAGCTGGGCTCTCTGCCGGGCTTCAAGGTTTACAAGAGCGTGGCGAACTTCATTCTAATAAAGTATCCTGTAGCCATAAAGGAGGCGCTGCAGAAGTCTCTCGCGGAGCAGGAGTACAAAATAAAGTTCATGGGTGACAAGGGTCTGGAGGACTGCCTGCGCATCACCCTCGGACAGCCAAAGCAGATAGAGACGGTAGTGAACGCCATAAAGGAGGCGTATAAAAAGAACGCGTAATGAAGGCCGTCATCCTTGCGGCCGGTATGGCGTCACGCCTGCGGCCGCTTACTCTGAAAACTCCTAAGTGTCTGCTGAACATAGGCAGCCGTCCTTTGCTGCAACGCTCCATGGACGCAATCATATCTGCCGGCATCAGCGATTTTGTCATTGTAACGGGTTACCTGCACGGCATGATTGAGCAGTTTGTGCAGGACACTTACGGCGACAGCGTCACCGTACAGTTCATTCACAATGATGTTTACGACTCCACGAACAATATATATTCCCTGTGGCTGGCCCGTCAGGCCGTGGACGGTGAGCCTTTCATGCTGCTGGACAGCGATCTGCTCTATGATCCGCAGATTGTGGCGCAGGTTGTGGGGGATGCGGCGGACAATGTGCTGACCCTTATAAAGCATCCCCTCGGCGAGGAGGAGATGAAGGTGGTGACGGAGGACAACGGCTCCATACTCGAGATTAGCAAGACGTGCTCTCCGGCGGCGGCCGCGGGCGAGAGTCTCGGCATAGAGCGCTTTGGAGCGGCATACTCCACGGCGCTGTTCAGGGAGCTGGAGGTTATGATGAACAGCGAGCATCTCGAGAATAAATTCTATGAGCTGGCCTTTGAGCGCCTCATACCGCAGGGACATACATTCAAGGTCCTTGACGTCACCACACTGTTCTCTTGCGAGCTGGACACCGTGGAGGATTTCCAGAATGCAAAAGACAACATTCCATCATATTTGTTTTAAAAAAAATGAACGAGAAAATAAAGAAGACCCTGAAGTCCTCAGAGACGGAAGACTGGCTTGACTATCGCGTGGTCCGTCCGCTGAGCTACTTCTGGGCATTGTTGTTCGCGCGCCTCGGCGTGCATCCGAACACCGTCACCATCCTTTCAATGTTCATAGGTGCCGGCAGTTGTTTTTTCTATGCGCACGGAAGCTATTATTATGAGGGTATGCATGGCCTCATGCTGAATATTATCGCCGTACTGCTGCTTTTATGGGCGGATATCTACGACTGCACGGACGGACAGCTGGCGCGCATGACTGGCAAGAAGAGCCAGATGGGGCGCATACTGGACGGAGCGGCGGGCTTTGCGTGGTTTGTGCCTATTTATGTGGCGCTGGTGTGGCGCTTCTACAAGTATCACGACATCGAGTTCGGCTGGCTTGGCATAGAGAACACGGAGCAGAATGCCGTCATCGCGGCAGTCGTGGTCTTTGTGCTGGCTCTCGTCTCCGGATTTGTGGGCATGGGCGGACAGCAGCGCCTTGCGGACTACTATATACAGATACACCTTTTCTTCCTGAAAGGCAGAAAAGGCAGCGAGCTTGACAATTCCGTGAAGCAGAAGCAGATATACGACGAGACACCATGGAAGGGAAACCTGGTGTGGAAGACATTCCTGCACTCATACGTGGGCTACACGCGCAAGCAGGAGGCGAAGACACCGCAGTTCCAGAACCTTATGGCGAAGATAAGGCAGAAGTACGGCAGCGCGGACAATATGCCGGAAGAGATACGCAGCGAGTTCCACCGGCACTCGAAGGCCATCATGGGATGGAACGCCATGCTCACCTTCAACTTCCGCGCAGGTATGTTCTTCATCTTCTGTCTCGCGGACATCCCTGCCATGAACTTTGTCTTTGAGATAGTGGCCATGTCCCTGCTCACCGTATATATTAACCACAGGCACGAGAGATTCTGCAAAAGGATAGCGGACAGCATCATCATATAAAGCACCCAATGACCAAGAAACGTCTGAACAACATATTCTTCTTCCTTGGCATAGCCGCCGTGGTAGTGATGCTCCTGACATTTGACGTGAGTTTCGCTGAATTATGGCAGCATCTGTGCCGCACGGGCTACTGGCTCATCCCCATCATCGGAATATGGCTTGTGATATACGGCATCAATGCGCTTGCATGGCAGTGCACCATCAGGGGATGCACCAACGACGAGGAGCACGTGGGCTTCTGGCGCATCATGCGCCTCACCGTCACGGGCTACGCCCTTAACTACGCCACTCCTGTGGGCGGTCTGGGCGGCGAGCCGTACCGCATTATGGAGCTGTCGAAGGACATCAGCAAGCAGCACGCGGCGTCCTCGGTGATACTCTATGCCATGATGCACGTCTTTGCCCACTTCCTGTTCTGGTTCTCGTCGGTGTTTCTGTACCTGATCCTTGCCGCCATGGGCGATGTGCCGCTGACTACGGTTGTGGGGAGCACGCTGGCAGTGATAACGCTGTTCTGCATTGCCGCCATATACCTCTTCTCCAAGGGTTACCGCAACGGACTCGTGGTGAAGGTGATAAGGCTGATAGGCAAGATACCGGGCCTGAAGGGATGGAGCGGCCGCTTTCAGGAGCGCCATGCCGAGGCGCTGCGTAACATAGACGCGCAGATTGCCGCTCTGCACCAGCAGGACAAGAGAAATTTCTATTACAGTCTTTCCCTGGAGTATCTCTCACGCATTGTGCAGAGTCTGGAGATAATGTTTATGCTGCTGTTGTTCGGCATAGACTGCGGCGGTGGCTTCAACGGTATGCTGCTCACATTCCTGCACTCCATCCTCATCCTTGCCTTCACCACCCTGTTCGCAAATCTGATAGGTTTCCTGCCTATGCAGATAGGCGTGCAGGAGGGAGGCTTCGTATTATCCATAGCCGCCCTCGGCCTGTCCGCCGCCCTCGGCATCTTCGTCAGCATAATATGCCGCGTCCGCGAGATAATATGGATACTGATAGGCATCCTGTTGATGAAGATTGACAGGGAGTAGTAGCATTTGAAACAAGCTATCATTATGAATTTGGACATTTTGACGGACATACGAAGAGAACGCTTTGGAGAAATCGCAAATAAGCTGATGAATAACTATTGCATACTCAAGAAAGATTCGAGAGACAATAGCGATGTCATCTATCGGTTTGCCGAAATAGAGTTCTATCTATATAGTTTGGATACTCCTGACGAGGATATTGACACATACTATCGTGACTGCAACTGTGTGGAATGGTTCTTCCATGGCAGCGGTGTGGACATTGCTTTTAAAACAGTGCGCGATGGTGATGAATTGACACAGTTTGGCGGAATACTTGTACGCGGCGTAGAGATTTACAAGGAGAACGCATCTGGAGAATGGGAGCTTACTGGAGTCGCAGGCGGTCCACGAGTGTCCATGTACGAGATATTCAACCACAGTATCGGGATGCCGGATGTTGTTCCTATTCATGATACATTGAAGAATGATAGAAAAATCAATAAAACCACACGCATAGGCATTAAGGATAAGGCCTTGCAGCGTTTCGTTTTTGCAGATATTGACTGGAATGTGCCTACCGAAAGAATTATAGAACGGAAAGAGAAAGACGGCCTATATCATGTGAGGTTGAAAAAGACACCAAGAAAATATAATCCCACAGTATGATTACGGACTTTCAATGTAATACGGTCTATTTCTCGTCATTGTTATAAGAGAAATCACCTAATACGTATGCCTATTTGATTACTGCGCTTGAAAGGCATGGCGTGAATTATCGTTTCCTCAACAATACAAATGATATTTGGTGCAGGGACTATATGCCTGTACAAGTTGCAAAGGATGTTTTCTGCGGCTATACTTATGATTCCGACTATCTGCACGACACAGAAGAGCTGCTTGCAACACGGACGGACGGCAATCAAGTTTGCAGTGAACATGGTTTCAAAGTGAAAGTCCCCGAAAAACCTTTGGTTATTGATGGCGGAAATGTTATCCGTTGTGGTGAAGACAAAATCATCATGATAGAAAAGATTTTCAGTGAGAATAATTACGAAAAAGGGAAACTGACAAAAATCATTGAAGAGCATTTTATGGCGGAATTGATTGTCTTGCCATGGGATACATATGAACTTTTTGGCCATGCGGATGGGTTAGTGAGGTATATTGGCAATGACAGCGTTCTGATAACCAACTATGACAAGTACGATAAGTATTTCACGCGCGAAGTTGTCGATATTCTGAAACGTCACTTCAAGAATGTGGAGAAATTGGAGTATCATGTAAAACGTCAGCACAAACATAATTGGGCTTACATCAATTGGCTGCAAACCGACAAGGCTTTATTCATTCCCGCTTTTGGTTATGACGAAGATGAGCAGGCCTTTGAACAGATAACATCGCTTATGCCAATGTATCGAGGCCATGCGGAGATGATTGACGCACGAGATTTAATCCGCCACGAGGGCTGTCTGAACTGTGCAAGTTGGACAATACAGTCCTAAAGCATATTGATAGGCATCCTGCTGATGAAGATTGACAGGGAGTAAAACGGAGAGAATATAAAAAAGGTCCAGAAACGTTGACGTCTCTGGACCTTTTTTATTAATACGGAACATCATTATATACCGCTCCACCGCCTAATGGGTCGCCATTGTCCACGGGTAAGTTCAAGTTGGAGCTTCGGAAAGAGTTCTCCTCCGTTGTGTCGCCCTGTGGAACACCATCGTACGAGTCGTACTCATCGGGATTGGCAAAGCGTGTGTATTCTCCCTTGAACGACAATATCACATCCTTTGTCGCACCTTTACGGTGTTTGGCTATGCAGATATAGGCCATGCCCTTGAGATTATTGCCATTTGAATCCTCAAATATCTTATAATACTCCGGACGGTGCACGAACAGCACCATATCCGCATCCTGCTCTATGGCACCGGACTCACGAAGGTCTGACAGCTGCGGACGTTTACCATCCTCGCCGGGGCGCTGCTCCACCGCACGCGACAGCTGTGACAGTGCAATGATAGGGATGTCAAGCTCCTTTGCAAGGCCTTTAAGCGAGCGTGATATGGTTGACACCTCCTCCTGACGGCTGTTGAACTTCATTCCATTGGCATTCATCAGCTGAAGGTAGTCTATCATTATGACCTTGACACCCTTCTCGCGCACCAGACGCCGTGCCTTGGTGCGCAGTTCAAAGACAGACAGACCGGGAGTGTCGTCCACATACAGCGGAGCGCCCATCAGCCGTCCGATGTTATTGTCGAAACGCTTCCATTCATCCTGTGTGAGCTGGCCGTTCATGATCTTGCTGCCTGGAACGGAGCAGACATTCGAGATAAGGCGGTTGACAAGCTGCACGTTGTTCATCTCAAGGGAGAAGAAGGCAACGGGATCATGGTTGTCTATGGCGATATTCTTTGCCAGTGACAGTGCGAAAGACGTCTTGCCCATCGCCGGACGGCCCGCTATGATGATGAGGTCGGAGGCCTGCCATCCCGAGGTTATCTTGTCGAACTCCGTGTATCCCGTAGGCACGCCTGTTATACCGCCAGTATTGTTCGCGGCTTTCAGAATAAGCTCACGCGCCTGGGTTACGACAGGGTCAATCTGTGTATAGTCCTGCCGCATATTTTTTTGGGATATCTCAAACAGGGAACCTTCCGCCTCCTGCATCAGCTCGTCGATGTCCTGCGCCTCGTCGAAGGCCTTTGTCTCCACATTTGAGGCGTATGAGATGAGCTGCCGCGCAATATGCTTCTGTGCAAGAATATGCGCGTGGTACTCAACATTGGCGGAAGAAGCGACAAGCTGCGTGAGGTCGACAATATATGTGGGCGCTCCGACTTCCTCAAACGTCCCCTCGTGCTTGAGTTCCTCGCATACAGTCATCATGTCCACAGGCCGTTCCTTCATGTTAAGGGTCTGTATGGCCCGGAATATCTTCTGGTGACGTGGCTCATAGAATGTTTCGGGATGCAACAGTTCGGAAACAATAGAGAAGGCATCGGTGTCAATCATCAGTGCGCCAAGCACAGCCTTCTCCATGTCCACTGCCTGTGGGGGCATGTGTCCAAGAGAGATGTCTATCTCCTTTTTCGCCGTGCGGCGGCGTGTAGTGTTATTTGCTGCTGGCATAAAAACTATTTTATAACTTGAACTTAGCTGTGAACGTGTCGCTTATCTCTGGCAATTGCGGCTCCTCATCAAAAATGCCGAATACTGTACTGCCGCTGCCTGACATGGCCGCGTATA
Organism: Prevotellaceae bacterium; assembly: GCA_030531085.1. GTDB lineage: Bacteria > Bacteroidota > Bacteroidia > Bacteroidales > Bacteroidaceae > Prevotella. Next base: position 7,251 of record JAUNOM010000011.1, read on the forward strand.
TTGCGCCGTTGTCATAGAGCGTTTCCTTGACCTGCGAGAGTAAGGGCAGCTTTTGGAATATACTCTGCTCGAAATCATTGGTAAGTTCGTCCCTCCATGTGGGGACGGGCTGCATGATTATATCCTTGCAGCACTTTGACGGATTGCGCGGTGTGATGCCCGCGTATGCCTCCGCAGTGGACACCGCAACATTTGGCTTTACCAGAGCAATCCATTTGCCGTCCAGTATATGCCAAGGCTCATTAAAGGGCTGAAGAATATCACCTATACCCGTGGCATACACGGGTTGCGGATTATTCAATGAAGCCGTGGTGAAGAATGCGCAGTCCGCTCCAAGACACGCCGCATACTCTTGCAGTTTCTTTGGAGACAGTCCAAGGGAAAACTGCTCATTCAGTATTCGTAACATGAAGGCGGCATCACTGGAACCACCTCCCATGCCTGCCTGTGACGGGATGTCCTTGTGCAAATGCGCATACACTCGCGGCAAAGTGAAATCCTTAGCCAGAAGATCGTATGCCTTTACTACAAGATTCTTGCGTTCGTCACACAACTCCTTAACTCCTGTAACCTTCAGACTACAGGAGACATTAAGAGGAAAGGCCTCTGACATGGTATGCACTTCAAGGGCATCCGTTATAGGGATGGGATAAAATACTGTCTCTATGTTGTGATACCCGTCTTGTCTACGTTCTACAACGTTAAGGCCAAGGTTTATCTTGGCAAAAGGGAAAAGAAGCATATTCTTATGCTGGTTTTAGTTATGTTTTCTATATTTCTTTCAGCCACAGCGCACTGCTGGCATCACTCGGCATACGCCAGTCACCGCGAGGAGACAGTGATACAGAGCCAACTTTAGGGCCGTCCGGCAGACATGAGCGCTTAAACTGCTGGGCAAAAAAGCGTTTAAGGAAGGTTTTGAGCCATTTGCGTATCGTATCCTCGTCAAAGGGGTGCTGGCTGGCCGGGCCGAAAGCATGACACGCCAGCATATATATCTTTGAGGGACGGAAACCGCAACGCAGCATATAGTACAGGAAGAAGTCGTGAAGGATATACGGCCCCACAAGGTCCTCTGTCTTCTGCGCTATATTGCCATCCTCATCGGCAGGGATGAGCTCTGGTGATATTGGGGTTGCAATAATGTCCATAAGGGTGGCGCTTGAGTCCTTGTCGATGCAAGTCTCCGCCACATACTGCACCAGATATCGTATCAAAGTCTTAGGAATGGACACATTAACCCCGTACATGGACATATGATCGCCGTTATATGTGGCCCATCCAAGGGCAAGCTCGGAAAGATCCCCCGTTCCTATAACCATTCCATTGTACTTATTGCTAAGGTCCATGAGTATCTGGGTTCGCTCACGTGCCTGACTGTTCTCGTATGTCACATCATGATTCTCGATATTATGCTCTATGTCCTCAAAATGCTGGATGCAGGCCTTGCTGATGGATATCTCCTTTACAGTAACACCAAGCGAGTGCATAAGGTTTACGGCATTTGTATACGTACGGTCTGTCGTGCCGAACCCTGGCATGGTAACGCCAATAATGCCCGTACGTGGATATTTAAGTTTGTCAAAAGTCTTTGCGCACACAAGGAGGGCGAGTGTAGAGTCAAGACCGCCGCTGACACCAATAACAACGGTGTTACAGTTAGTATGCACCAGACGCTTGGCAAGACCTGCCACCTGTATATTAAATATTTCCTCACACGATGTCCGCATATCGACCGCCTCGGGAATGAAAGGCGTAGGGTTCACATCACGGACCAACACAAAGTCATCAAGAGTAACCGAATGACAATCAATGAAACGTATCTCGTCATGCCTATAGCCCGTTCTCTGTGCATTTACAAATGTAGTATTATTACGGCGCTCTGCACGTAACTTCTCATAATCTATCTGAGTCACCACCATCTGCGGCTCAAACGAAAAACGCTCGCTCTGCGCAAGACACAGACCATTCTCATATATAAGCGCATTGCCGCCATAGACAACATCCTGACTGCTCTCGCCGAAACCACAGCCTGCATACACATAGCCGCTCATGGTGCGTGCACTCTGCTGAGAGAGCAGCTGCAGCAAATAGGCATGCTTGCCTATCAGTTCGTCTGAAGCTGACAGATTGAAGATGATATCAGCGCCCGCGAGGGTCAGCTTGGTTGATGGAGGCTCAGGAGCCCAGACATCCTCACACAGCTCTACTGCGAAGTTCGCGCCTGTATATGTATGGAAGATTGTGGGCTGAGATGAAACAAAGGTCTTGCTTCCTGCATAGATAATCTCTGTAGGATGCAGATCCTGTGCGGAAGCAAACCAGCGCTTCTCATAAAACTCGCCATAATTGGGGAGGTATGTCTTAGGCACGATGGCAAGTATTTCTCCCTTCTGTATGACAATGGCGCAGTTAAGCAGAATGGTTCCAACCTGTACGGGAGCGCCTATTATCGTTACTATATCCAACTGGCGCGTGAAGTCCAGAAGCATAAGCACAGACTGCTCCACCACATCAAGCAGCAACTGCTGACGGAAGAGGTCCTGGCAGGTATAACCTGTTACAGAAAGTTCGGGAAAGACCATCACTTCTACCCCCTGCCCCTCGGCACGCACTATCATCTGTTCTATCTGCTGTAGATTAAACTGGCAATCGCCAACCTTAACGCTTGGAATGGCAGAAGCAACTTTTATATATCCGTAATTCATAGTCTTGAAAATTTTTATGGAATTTATTTAGGAGTTAGGTATTAGCAGTGAGGAGTCACCGTAACTCAAGAATCTAAAGTCGTGAGATAAGGCATAGTCATACACCTTGTGCCAGTCATTGCCAATGAATGCGCTGACCAGCAGTAAAAGTGTGGACTGCGGCTGATGGAAATTGGTTATCAGCATCTCAACTATATGATACTTGTACCCGGGAGCTATTATTATCTTTGTTACAGAATGCAGTGTTTGCAGACCATTACGGTCAAGCCAGTCGAGGATACACTTCAGCGCCTGCACTGCTGGTATGTCACATGGAGTATCATACGGCTCCCATTGTTCCACGCCAAGCTGCTGTTCTGTAAGCATGGGATTACGGTAAAGACGGCAGCCAATATAATATAGACTCTCCAGAGTGCGCACACTTGTTGTCCCAACGGCAACGGCTTTTCCTCCATGAGCTATGATGCGTTCTATTGTATGACGTTTTACAGCTATATATTCCTGATGCATTTCGTGACCCTCTATACGTTCAGCCTTAACAGGCTTGAATGTTCCGGCACCTACATGAAGTGTTACTTCCTCACGTTCTATTCCATGCGCATCCAAGTCCTGCAATACAGCGTTAGTGAAATGCAAGCCTGCCGTAGGAGCGGCGACAGAACCTTTAATCTTTGAATAGACTGTCTGATATGTAACTTTATCACTTTCCTCTGTCTTGCGGTTAAGATATGGCGGTATGGGCAGTTCGCCTACAGCCTCAAGGATATCAGCGAATGAAACATCATTCATATCCCATTCAAAATTAACGATATGTCCAGTATGCTCCTCCGCTCCAAGAGTTACAGACAATGTTACCTCACGCTCTCCTACTGTAATCTTGCGGCTAAGGGTCTCACGTCCTGTTTGGATATTATCAGATGTCACCGTACGCCATTTCTTCAGATTTCCTATCATGCACACCCATGCACAATGATCATGTGCATGAAACACTTGCTCATAATCGCGCGGAGAGTATGGTTCAAGAAGGAATACCTCTATAAGCGCTCCCGTCTTCTTACGGAAATGCAAACGAGCCTGTATCACCCGGGTATTGTTATATATCAGCAATGCACCTTGCTGCAAATGATTTGTGATATTCTTGAAAACATCATGACTCACATCACCTTTATTATATATAAGGAGTTTACTCTCGTCACGCTTTTCCATTGGGAACTTGGCTATCCGTTCCTCTGGTAATGAATAATTATATTCTTGAATTTGAATATCCTTTGGAGACAACATATATCTTTATTGGAATTTTAATAAACAAATGCCACCATTATCGTGATTACAAACACGGAGACCACCACATCAACGTCCAACTGTGAGTATCCACTCTTGGTATATTGAGAGGACACATATTTATATGAACGTGAAATGTGATGAAATACTTTTCTGAAAATAAAATATGATAACGCTCCTGCTATTAGTCCCCATGCTATGCCTACCATTATATCGGTAAGATAATGCTGCCCGAGATACAGACGTGTCCAACAATTAGTTAAAGACCAAACAAAAAGAGTCACGGTAAGCAGACGGCTTTTGACAAGAAGTGCAAAGAAGAGCGCAAGGGACATTGTATTTGCCGCGTGCGAGGAGAAGAAACTGTAATCTTTACTGTGCATATCGCCAGCTATCTGCGCTAAATATTTTACCTCAAGTGTGTTACAGGGCCTCGGGCGCTCCACTATGGGTTTCACTACAACATTTGCCATAATTGACGCTATTGCAACGCAGAGCAGCGCAAAGCCAAAGCACATACAGATCTGCTGCATATTATCATTATTCTTGATAATAAGAAACAGCAGGGCTATATATAGAGGAGCCCATGTCCATGCATCCGTTAACATCAGTGCCACATTATCGAGTATAGCACTGTTGCTACCGAAACAGTACTGTAAGCCCCAAATGTCAATACTATTCAACATATATCTACGTTATATTTCTTTTACGTTCCGTTTGTATATCCAGCCTTCCCTGCCATCAGAAAGACGTATGCCAAGCCAACCTTCCATATCTGTATCTGTTATATGTACCTTACTTCCCTCATGAAGAAGAAAAGCCTCGGCCGCCTTTGCGGTTGGAGACACTTTCACAGATGCAGTCTCACTTATTACAATAGCGGCGTCATGTGAACTAAGAACACTCTTACGCTGCCATGCACATATATTGGCAAAAATGAAAACAAACAGTGAAAGCAAGGAGAAATAGAAAGAACAGCGCCTCACAAACATATTATCCATGAATAAATATGCAAGGAACAGCAAAAGTGATATAACCAATGCGCATAAAGCCGTATTAGCCCACGCGTCTATAGGCAGAACACTTTGCATATATTTATACCACTGCACAATAAAAAACTCTGATTCAGGAGGTAACTTATCTATTGTCTTGCTACGGGCAATATCTATATTATGCACAATATCCGCATTGAGAGGAGACAGGCGTGCAGCTTTTTCATAATAAAGAATAGCCATAGGTATATTCTCTATGCGATAATAGGAATTACCGAGATTATAATACACCTCCACTGATGGGGCTGTCTTTAATATTCGCTCATATAACTGTACCGCCTTTTGATAATCTGCAGCACGATACGCCGCATTAGCTTTTGCCATATCATTCTCCAATGGCGACGCTTTCACAACAAACGCCATGACAAGAAATATAGCTATGGATAAATATCGTAATGGTCTCATTTTATGTTCTTCTCTATAGTTGTTATTGCAAGTGTCGCCTTGTCGTATGTCTTGTACATATTACCAGAAGCGTCTCCCGGTGCATAACGGGCGTATTCACATTCGTCTATTGCCTCAATGAAACTTCTGATGATATTCTCCTGTACTCCACACTTGGTAAGTTTCTCCGAGATATTGTCACGCAGCAACTGCTCCACGGGCATTGCGAATTTATCACCAACATATCCCCACAATGCCCTAAGCACTTCATCATAATATTCAGAATCCTTGCCTTGTGCCATAAGCTGTGCCGCTTTCTTTAATCTTTTAACTGCAACTTTGTTAGCCTTACGCTCACGCATTGTCGTTATGTCAGCTAACGCAAGTGCACGTTTCCTGAATATAGCTACAAGGGTGATAAATACTACAAGTATAACAGCATTTAACACAATGTATAATGTGGATGCAAAGAATGTTCTGTCTGGAGTCTCCACGTGCGGCCCATTATTCATGATATCATGAATGTCATTATCTGCACGCTGTGAATAATCCATCATTCCACCACCCTTGCCGTCACCTTTCTCTACAGTCAAATCTATAGGCTTGGTGGTCTGTGTCCGGTACGTCTTAGTGTTTGTATCAAAATACACGAACTCCATAGCAGGTATTTGATATCGTCCCATATTCCGTGGCACGATAAGCATATCATACACCATACTTCCCGTAACACCAGCAGATGTCAGTTTTGTTTTATCTGTGACCTTTGCGTCATACTTGTCAAAGTCTTTTGGCAGTTGAGGTTCCGGTTGTTTTATCAACTTCATATTACCGGTTCCATTTATAATGAAACGCAAATTCACAGGGTCACCCGCCTTTACTACATTCTTGTCAAGTGTTGCAGACACTGTGAATTGTCCAACACCACCAGAGAAGTTTGCGGGTTTTACTGGTAACGGGTCCACTTGTATTTCTACAGAAGGAGCCTTAATCTCCTTTTTCACTTCTATATATCCAGAACCACCATTAAAGAATGCCTCGAATGGATCTATCGCAGGGTTCTGCTGTACAACAATGCCTTTAAAGGTTATGGACGGTATTTCTAATTTTCCAGACACTTGCGGAAACATTACATACTGGCACCATGTCACGCACTTATATGCCCTTCCGTTAACTGTCTCTATATGGAATGTCTTTTGCTGTGGTAATGGTATTTCCTGGGTGTGAAAACCATTGAGGTCAGGCATTTTTCCTTCAAGCTGTGTCAGTTCTAACTGTGTATACACCTTATACGTCAACAATACCGGTTCCTGTTCATACACACGCTTTTTATTGGCTGTCACTTTTATAAACAAATCCTTACCTTGGATTTTTGTTCCTGCTCTATCAACACGGTTAACACTTCGTTGCTGCTGTGTGCCACCTTGCTGTTGATTGGATTGCGCTTTTCCTGAAACCTTTATTCTAAATGCTTGAGAAACGGTAGCTTTACCGTCTACTGTTGCACGTGCTGATGGAATAACAAACGTTCCATTCTTGGTAGCCATCAACACGTATGTATAAGTGACGGATGACGTATGCGTAGTCTTACCATTAACCATGGAAAAACTTTGTTGGGTGCTGGTACTCGGGCCCATAAGAACCTCCAAAGCATCAGGTATATTCCCAAGACGGAAGCCACTTACATCTGTTGTACCTACAACATATCGCAGATAAAACTGCTCACCGGCGGCTACCTGTGACGGTCCCTGTACCGTAATCTGTGCCGCCGTTACCTTTCCACCACAAATTAGTGTTATAAATAACACGGCTAAGATAGATATGATATATTGTTTCTTCATTGTAAAGATATAAATATAATTCATGTCAAATTGTCTTCTCCAAAAGTACTTTACCAATTCTTCTGGAGATTCCGTTTCTGGGATCTGCCGGCAGCTTTCTTCATGCGCTGCTGTGTAGCCTTTTCATTTTGCATTGCAGCTTCAAGCAGACGTTCTGCGTTCTCTTTACTCATCTGCCCTTCCTGTTGCTGCGGCTGCTTTTCTTGATTATTTTTATTATTCTTGTCGTTTTGATTATTCTTTGAGTTCTTATTGTTCTTATTATTGTTGGAGTTATTATTAGAATTATTCTTGTTATTGTCTGGACTATTCTTTTGCTGTCTCTGACACAATACCAGATTGTATCTGGTTTCATTATCATGAGGTTTCAATCTTAAAGCCTTCTTGTATTGCTCTATGGCAGCTCCATACTGTCGTTGTCCCTGTAATATCACTCCTGCATTATGATAGCACATTGCACGCCGTTCTTTACTTGTCTCTATGTTCGCCGCTTTGCCAAACATATCTATGGCTGCAGAATCTTTCTTCTGTGCCATAAGGGCACATCCAAGATTATACAAAGCCTGTGGATTGGCAGAATTTGCAGACAAGGCCTTACGGTATTTTATCTCAGCCTTCGTTGGCGCGTCTTCTGCTCCACCACACATATCTCTATTTCCTGAACGTATAAAACGCCTGTCACTCTGCGCACTTGCCGATATAGCTCCTACACCTAACATTAAAGCTATTACCGCAATATGTCTGCGAAATATGCGGATTCTCTTGAAGAAGGGATTTACAGCCTCGCTGATACACACCTCTATGATAATAAGTATCAAGGCAATGATTCCAAATACCTGGAATTGTTCGTTATACTCGGAATATACAACTGACTCCATTTCTCCCTTCTGCATCTTGGATATCTCATTATTCAACATTTCTTGAGCAGCAGACGTATTGTCAACATGAATATATGTACCGCTGCCTGCTGCCGCTATATCACGACACATCTGCTCATTTAATGCAGTCATAACAGTATTTCCAGTATTGTCCTGCATATATCCTCCACCTACTACAGGTATAGGTGCACCTGTGGTGTTACCTATACCAAGTATGAAGACTTTAAAGCCTTTCTCTTTAGCAGCTTTGGCTGCTTCCATCGCTCCTCCCTCATGGTCTTCACCATCGGTAATAACAATGATGGCTTTGCCTATATTCTTTTGTTTTGTGAAACTGTTAGCTGCAAGGTTTATGGCTTGTGCAATATCAGTACCTTGAGTAGGTATTAGTGAAGGGTCTATATTCTGAAGAAACATCTTGGCGGAAACATAATCGCTGGTTATAGGCAATTGAACAAATGCATCTCCTGCAAATACAATCATGCCAACTTTATCTTTTGTAAAATTATCCACCAAATTCTCTATCAGCATCTTACTCTTCTGAAGTCTACTTGGCGTGACATCCTCTGCCAACATAGAATTTGAGATATCAAGAGCTATTATAGCCTCTATGCCATTACGTTTCTCATGCGATACCTTGGTTCCCATCTGCGGTCTGGCAATCATTAACACAAGAACAGCGACTACAGCCTGTGTAATTGCGAACTTTATCCACCTGCGCTGTGCAGAGGCATCCGGAATCAAATGCCTCACCAGATGTGCATCACCTAATTTACGTAACAATTTACGACGATGCAGTTCCGCCCATACCATCAATAAGGTAAATATGGGTATTATGCTAAGCATCCATAAATATATACTATTCTCAAATCTCATATTCTAATTTCTTCTTAGAACAGTTAGTCTTAACAGTATCTCAAACACCAAAATGAGTAACGCTGCCAGTGCGAATGGCTGATAAGCCTCATAACGTTTGGAGAATTTCTTTACATTCAGGCGTGACTTTTCCAACTTATCAATATCCTTATATATACGTCTCAACTCCTTCGTGTTTGTTGCGCGGTAGAAATGTCCGTCACTGACAGCTGCTATACTTCTCAATGTTTTGGTGTCTATCTCTACTGGAATATTGACATACTGCACTCCGCCTGCCACAGGCATAGGATAACGTGCCACCTTGTTTGTACCAACTCCTATGGTATATACACGTATCCCCAAACTCTTTGCAATCTGTGCGGCAGTCATTGGGGATATATCACCCATATTATTAGAACCGTCAGTCAGCAAAATCACCACACGACTCTTGGCTTTTGCCCCCTTTAGCCTTGATACAGCATTTGCCAATCCCATACCAATAGCTGTGCCATCACTTATAAGTCCTTGTGCCGCGATATCGGTACGGACATTACGTAACAGGTTCAGCAATGAGGCATGGTCGGTTGTCATGGGGCATTGCGTGAAAGCCTCTCCAGCAAAAACAGTCAAGCCGATATTATCATTGGGTCTGTCTTGTACAAACTCTGCCGCCACTTGTTTTGCCGCCTCTATGCGATTAGGTGTCAAATCTTCCGCCAGCATACTTGTAGAGACATCCATAGCGAGCATAATGTCAATTCCCTCAACGGTACGCTCATCCCATGCATTGTATGTCTGCGGACGCGCCATTGCCATGACAATAAGTGCAAAAGCCAAACACCTCATTACCATTGGCAGGTGTATGAACCTGACACGCATACTCATAGGCGCACGACGATAGGCAAAAGCATCACTAAAGGTTACGGATGCCTCCATTTTACGCTTTCCGCTGTTTCTAAACTGCACATACCATATTACATACGGTATTAGCAACAGTAAAAGCAGAAAATATATTGGTTGTGTAAATTCCATATAGTTCGATATACAATTACATTCTTAGCTCATATACCAGCCATGATATATATACCACCAAGGCTATCACAGCCATTATCATTATAGCCATAGCCCATTTCAATGACAATCTCATACGCATGGTCTGTTTTTCCTGCTCTGTAGCCTGTGGATGCACCTTTTCCTCTGTCGGCACATTATCCTGTTTGGTTGTGTTTATGAAATCTACTGCAGAGACAAGATTGCGGTCATTCTCGCTCATACCAACAGTATGCTTTGCAAACTTCACAAGATCCGCTGTCTCAAAAAGCATCGTAAGTTCCTGTATTTTCTGCTGGTCACTGCTCTTTTTTAGCCGCTCGATAATCTCCGAGCTTGTCATCTCCATGGCATTGAAGCCGAAACGCTCCTCTATATACTTACGCAAAGCATCTGTGAGTTTTGTATAATAAGCTTTTTCGTCCGTAACGGTTACAGTATCCTTTATGCTGTCAATGGTATTCAAGGCTTTTTGATGTGGAGGTATTCTCTTTATGATGCGTACCTTCAGACGTATCGGCTTGTTGCTCTTCAAACGTATATATGCAAGGAAACACAGTATATACATTATCATCGCCAACAAGCTCATCCATACGACAAACTCCCACTCTCCCCATTGATATGGGTTATCCTGAACATCATTCGCTCCATAGTACTGATCCGTCTTCAGCGTATCAACTAGTATTGTTACGACCTTTAAAGCCAGGCTTTTAGACTCATACAGTTTATTATTAACTTTAACTTTCTGCGCAGGAATATAATATAGTGAATCCTCAAAAGATGTAAGCACTATATGCTGTGTTACCTTTACATATCCATCACCAACATCCATTGTGTCCACTGTAGGTGCCTCCACTACCTCAACACCGTGAGTCAGCATCTCCAGCGGTTTCCACTGATGGAACACAACCTGCTGTCCTCTTTCCATTGTTGCCGAAACGTGCATCATTGTCTGTTCGCCAACAACCATCTGTGTGGAGTCAATCATCACCTCCACGTTCACTCGCGAGGCTACCGCTGTAATCATTGGCAGCACAATGGCAAGCAGTGTATATTTTAATCTTTTCTCTATCATAGGGTCTGTCAACAATTCTACTCCCTAACTTCTGATTGCAAACATTTGCCTAAGAGCCTTAACGAAATCACCATCTGTAGCAACAGAGACAAAGTCCACAGCATTCTTCTGAAACAAATGCCGCAATGTGTCCATACGCTCATTCCAATACCGTTCGTGTTCTCTGCGTACTGCCTTGCTTGAAGTGTCTATATACATCTCGCGCTCTGTTTCCGCATCCCTTATTCGCAACAATCCCACATCCGGCAAGCGTCTCATCAGTGGATCATATATTTGTATTCCAACCACATCATGTCGTGAACGGCATACCTGCAATTGTTTGTCAAAGTCCTTACGGTCATAGAAATCACTCATCACAAAGGCGGTGCATCTGCGTTTCTGCATTCTGCCAAGATATTCCAGCGCCGCACCTATATCTGTCTTTTTTGATACCGGATGGAAATCAAGCATCTCACGTATTATATAAAGAATGTGCCTGCGTCCCTTTTTCGGAGGGATATACTTCTCTATTCTGTCCGAGAAGAAAATCACTCCTATCTTATCGTTATTCTGTATGGCGCTAAAGGCAAGAGTAGCCGCCATAAGAGTCGCCATTTCGCTTTTTGTCTGCACCTTTGTTCCGAAGTCCAATGAACCGGACACGTCCACAAGCAGCATAACGGTCAGTTCCCTTTCCTCCTCGAACACCTTCACATAGGGGCGATGAAAACGTGCGGTGACATTCCAGTCAATGTCACGTATGTCGTCTCCATACTGGTACTCCCTTACCTCAGCAAAAGCCATTCCTCTGCCTTTAAATGCAGAATGATATTGGCCCGCAAACATATTACTGCTCAGTCCGCGGGTCTTTATCTCTATTCTCCTGACCTTACTGAAGATATCAGTTTCCTCACGCATCATGGCACCTCTACCTTATTTATTATCTTGCTTACAATCTCCTCTGCTGTCACATTGCTGGCCTCCGCCTCGTATGAAAGACCAAGACGGTGACGTAGCACATCATGTGCCACAGTCCTAACGTCTTCAGGCACCACATATCCTCTGCGCTTGATGAAGGCATACGCTCTCGCCGCCTTAGCAAGATTGATAGAAGCTCGCGGACTACCACCAAATGTTATCATCTCCTTCAATTCTCCAAGACCATACTGTTCCGGATAACGTGTTGCAAACACCATGTCAGCAATATACTGCTCTATCTTTTCATCGACATATACTTGTCTTACCACATCACGTGCCTTCAAAATCTCCTGTTCAGAGCTAACAGGCAGGACTTCAGGCAGTGAGCCTGCAAGATTCTCACGCATTATACGCTTCTCCTCCTCTATCGTCGGATAGTCTATCACCACTTTAAGCATAAAACGATCCATCTGTGCCTCTGGCAGCGGATATGTGCCCTCCTGTTCCACCGGGTTCTGGGTTGCCATTACCAAGAATGGCCTTGGCAGTGCAAATGTGTCATCACCGATGGTTACCTGATGCTCCTGCATGGCTTCCAGCAAAGCGGACTGCACTTTAGCCGGTGCACGGTTAATCTCATCTGCCAATACAAAGTTGGCAAACACAGGTCCTTTCTTCACCATGAATTTCTCATCTTTCTGTGAATAGATCATGGTTCCCACAACATCAGCAGGCATTAGGTCTGGAGTAAACTGTATTCGGCTGAACTGTCCGTCTATAAGACTGGACAAAGTCTTTATAGCAAGAGTCTTTGCAAGTCCCGGTACACCTTCTAACAGTATATGACCGTCACTTAACAAACCTATAAGCAGTGATTCTACAAGGTGTTTCTGCCCAACAATCACACGGTCCATTCCCGTCACCAGATTCGTTACAAAATTACTGTTTTGTTCTATCAGAGCATTTAATTCTCTTATATCTACCGACTGACTCATAATATGTTATGTGTTTTTTGAATATTTTACTTGTGTTTAATCGTTCGAATAGAGTACAAAGTTACACATTTTTCCGTATCAATGCAAGAACAAGCAAAGAAAAACTATAATTTAAGGATTAATTAACGTGCATTTCATACTTCATAAATTCTATTGGACACGACAGGCTTTAACATCTCTGTCATATCCGCATCTTATCACCACAACTCATATATACAATAGCATCACACATCCTGTCTTTCATCATTTCGTATTGTCCTATTCCTGTACAATGCATGGTTACATACTTGCTGTTCGGATGTTCCATCAGTCTGTCAGCCAGAGCACAAACGAAATCTCGTTCCTCTTTTTCTTCAAGTCCGCTCTTCACTAAATGCATTCCTGCAAAAATATGTGTCATACGTTTTCCTACTACTCTTTCTGCCTGGTGTATTATATTGACTATACCAGCATGGGCACATCCTGCAAACAATACTGTTTTGTCATCTTCCTCTATAACCATGCTTTGTTCATGACGGAAATCATCATGGACTCTATTCACAGGCCCATACAACAGCCTGTTACCTCTTGGATAGAAACTGTCACCATGCACCCCAGAGAAGAGCGTAATGCCACCATCAAGTGTCTGCAGATTATCACAATACACCAGCCTGTCATTGGAAGACAATTCCGAAGACAGACCTATATTCTTCATACCTGTGTCACGCAGGGAGAAATGTGGTTCAAAGGCATACCTGCTCATATAAACTTTAGCCTTATCGTTATTTTCAAGAAACACGCGTAATCCTCCTCCATGATCATAATGTCCATGTGACACCACGGCCATGTCCACATCCTTCACACTTATTCCTAACCGTTCTGCATTCTCCATGAACAGCCTACCCTGTCCCATATCAAACAGTATCCGGCGGCCATCATTCAAGTGCATGTGCAGGCTTAGGCCATGCTCTGTGGCCATACCTTTCATACTTATATTGTCAATCAACGAGGTTATAATCATAATATCATTCTATTACAAGAGGCATTCCCAAGGCTTTCCATTGCAATACCCCACCCTTCATGTCAAACACCCTGTACCCTGCTTCCTGCATTCTTATTGCCGCTGCATTACTGCGGCGTCCACTACGGCAATAGATGTAGTATGTATGCTTCTTGTCTATCGACAACAATCCTTCATTGAAACGTGCACTGTCAAGCCAGTCAAGGTTTACGGCATTCTTGATATGCCCTTCCGCATACTCTGACGGTCTGCGCACATCAAGCAATACAGCCATAGAGTCACCTTGCATAGCGGTAATAAACTCCTCTGGTTCTAACACAACAACGGTCTTATGGGTTTTGCATCCACTCACAAGACCACATACGGACAATAGCGATAATATTAATTTTCTCATCACTTTTATATATTTCATGCGTTAAAGTGATGACAAAGTTACTGTTTTTTTCTGTATTGACAAGCCCTACATCTATTATTTTTAGAATATTTATATTAGATACCATTTGGAAACATCATTACAGATTACAACAAATCTAAATGAGGCACATATACAAAATGGATAAATATGATAAAGAAAAGGACATTATATCCAAGTGCCTTTTTCACCTGTATTTTGACAAAACGTTACTTTTGGGGCTGTTTTTGTGACATTTTGCTTTTTTGAAAGTGTCACGACAACATCGCATTCTGGAGAGAAAGAGCAACACTTTATATCTATCTTGAACGCAAAAAACATCAGTACGGTCGCAATCTCTATCAAATTGCAGTGTGATTTGATAGTTATTACAACGTGATTTGATAGAGATTGCAGTGTAATTAGATAGAGATTGCAATACAAACTCTATCTAATTGGAACTATATATATGCAAAAAACAGAGTTTTCATATTCTATATGCTGGTCAATTCCTGCTAATTTACAGTATTTCAACACCTTATACAAGCCTTTCAAAACTGCGCTGTACGTGCCCACGGATAAATAATTTTGAAACGCAGGCATTCTCAGAGAGTGTGAAAAATCAAAGTGTCAGAAATAAAGGCATTTTTCTGACACTTCGCAAAATGAATATTTTTCCAAATATGCTGTATTGTAATCCTGATATATGATACAGCACAAATACAATTCAGAAATTACAACCTACATAAAAATATACAGACCCGAGAAGATTCTGGGTCATCACAGCCCCGTTGCCGTATCTATAATAAAACATTACCGCCTGTGTTCCTGCAAACCAAGGTCCATTATTATACAGCAACGCCACGCGCATATTTCCATTAAAGGCTATGTTCTTTTTATAAAAAGTCTCTATCTGCGCGAACATATCACCCGGCTTCGAGTCTGATTCTACATCTGAATGATGCAGAAGGTAACCCAATCCTCCTGTCATCTCTGCTGCAGCAAGCCAATTCTTAGCAAAAACCCAGTTATATGCATAACCACCAGTAACAGAGAACTCGTCATTCTTCATTGTCTGAAACACCTTCGGAGGCTCATAACCCTCATTGGCATTATTCATCATTGAAGCAAGTTTCTCCCAATTAAGTGAGGCACGGTTATGCGCATACGACACTCCTGCGACAGGGCTGCCAGCAGAACGCAACTGCCTGTTGGTCTGACTGAACGCCGCCTGATGAGAATAATGCTTATAATTAAATACGTAATAGAAACTGATACGCGTCATTCCCGTATGTATGCCATCATACGCCCGGCCATGTAAGAGGTCACTATAATCCTTGTCACCAACAACAAGCCGGCGAATCTTATAGTTTCCTCCTACTCGTCGGTAAAACAAATCTATGCCGAATGCCGCAGAATAGACGGAACCTCCAAGATCTGTATCGTCACTATTTATAAATATGGACTTCAAGTCAAAGTTATACCCCAGAAAAGCCCAGCGCCAGCCAAAGAAAGGACCTATCCTCGTGCGCATTGCCGGTGAGACTTCAATATTAAATCCTGAACCGTCAATCTCATATAGCTCAAAACGTGAAGTAAGCTGTGCCTCCGCACACCAGTTATAGTTCTGCACATCAATATAGGCGCTGTCCCTTGGAGGGGACAGCACCTTATCCATAAACTGGTAAGCACGGACAAACCAGTTCTTTTTCTTTGTATGTAACGGGCTGTTCTCTGGCACATAGCGCATTACATCCTGCGCAGTGTCAGTATCGCACACCACACTTATAGTATCAGCCTGTACAGACAGTGTCAGTGAAAGATATATAATCAGAAAACCAATTCTCATTAAAATTTTCTTAGAATCTTATCCATCACCCAATTGGTAGGAGTAGCGCTAAGTGCCGTACACTGGCAGTCACCACGTCCCTGCAGTGTCTCCACAACAGCCTGAATTAGTGGTTGTTGCACATAACGCGGATTTTCAACTTCGAACATCTCCACTCCGTTGGAAGAGTGTAATGCTATAGGGTCATAGTCAAACACAGAGAAACACAGAATGCCCTCTTCGCCAATCAGCTCTATACGGTCCTCACGTCCGGACTCATGTCCTGCAAAACACCATGAGCCACTGCCCGGTAGCCCATTCTCAAAGCTGAAGCAGGCGCTAACTGTGTCCTCTGCCTGGTAAAGACCGCCAATATTTGCACTATAGCCCTCTGCATGAACTATAACCCCAAAGAACTGCTGAAGCATATCAAGCTGATGCGGAGCCAAGTCGTAGAAGTATCCGCCTCCGGCTATATCCGGCTGTATACGCCATGGTCTTTCTTCGGGAGCATTATAGTCTACCTGACGTGGAGGACAGGCAAAACGTATCTGTACATTTAGCACCTTACCGATACGTCCTTGATCAAGCAGTTCCTTGACTTTCAAAAAATATGGGAGATAGCGTCTGTAATATGCCACGAAACATGGCACGTGTGTCTCTGTCGAGACTCGGTTTACCCTCGCGCAGTCATCATAACTGGCAGCCAACGGCTTCTCCACATACACAGGTTTACCTGCTCTCATGGACATAATGGCATAAGTAGCATGACTTGACGGTGGTGTTGCTATATAGACAGCATCCACATCAGGATCGTCAATAAGCGCCTGAGCATCAGTATACCATTTGGGTACACCATGCCGCTCCGCATACGACCGCGCACGATCACCGTTACGACTCATAACGGCAACGATACTTGAACCTTCTACCTGATTGAAAGCTGGACCGCTTTTCTTTTCGGTCACTTCACCACAGCCAATGAATCCCCAATGGATTTCTTTCATAATTCACATAGTTTTAATGGGATATTTAAGCACAGTGAATTTTAGATGGAAGTGGAAATCGTCCTATGATGTCCCAAGAAGCCTTTTACTTCTTTGTGACGCTGCCTTTCTTATAAGCCTTATTCAAGCCTGCAACCACCTCTGCAGTGATGTCCACCCCTTTATCTGCATACAGAATATTGTCACCAGACTTTGAAAGTATCATGGTGTACTTCTTATTCTTGTTGTACTTAGCTATAAAATGCTGGACGGAATCATGCAGAGCCTGATTGTACTTGTTTGTCTCCTCCTGTATTTCTGCTCCAAGACGCTGCTGAAGAGCCTCAAGGTCAGAATTCTGTTTCTGAAGAGCGGCCTGCATTCTCTCTGCTGTGGCACGGTCTAAAGCGTTCTGCTGCAGCTTCTGCTGGAAGTTAGTGGCATCCGACTGCAATTTCTGGCCTTTCTGCTGCAATGTGCTCTGTATGTTACGGCTCTTCTTCTCTAATATCTGAGTATATTCCTTACAAAACTCATATTGGGTAATGAGGGAGTCAACTTCAACAAAAGCTATCTTCAACTCTTGTGAAGCCTTCGGCTGTGTTGCAGAATCTGTTTCCGCCTTTGGCGAATTATCACAAGAACCAAACATAGCAACGGCCATAGCACCGACTGTTATGGCGCTGAATAAATTTTTCTTTGTCATTTTATTATTATATTATTGTTCGTTCTCTATATTTTTTGTAACTTTGCAAAAGCAAGTACACAACACCATATCACATATCATCTAATTGATATATGAAAAAGTGTTGCGATTGCAAAGGTAACAAGAAAAATCCGAAACCATACTATAAAAAAGTTTAATTATGACAAAAAAAGACTTAAAGCCTGAAAGTGTATTCCGCTTTTTTCATGAAATAAACAACATTCCACGTCCATCCAAACATGAGGAGAAGATGATAGACTATCTTGTAAAGTTTGGAAAAGACAGAGGTTTGGAGACTGTTGTGGACGGGACAGGAAATGTTCTTATCAGAAAAAACGCATCTAAAGGTTACGAGAATCGTAAGGCGATTATACTACAGAGTCACTTTGACATGGTATGTGACAAAATATCTGGACATGAAATAGACTTCTTTAAAGATTCTATCAAGACATACGTTGATGGGGAATGGATGCACGCAGAGGGAACGACACTCGGTGCAGACGATGGCATAGGATGCGCAATGGAACTGGCAGTACTGGATGACGACACATTAGAGCACGGACCTATAGAATGTCTGTTCACACGGGACGAGGAAACAGGACTGACAGGAGCGCATGGACTGGACGGCAATATGTTAAAGGGGGCTTATTTGATAAATCTTGACTCCGAAGACGAGGGGCTTTTCTATGTGTCATGTGCAGGAGGCATGACTACTACAGCCACTTTTGAATTCACTCCAGAACAGGCTCCAGAAGGTTTCTTCTTCATGCGTGCCTCTATAAAAGGGCTGACAGGTGGACATTCTGGAGAGGACATAAACAAGAAACGGGCTAATGCTATAAAAATTCTTGCACGCTTTCTATATAAGGAGCAAAGCAAGATGCCGCTCCGCATTGCAGCATTCAATGCGGGAAAATTGCACAACGCCATTACCCGTGAGGGGGAGATTGTATTTGCCGTGCCTAATGTGGAGAAAGAAACTGTACGTGTGGACTGGAACATATTCTGCTGTGAGGTGGAAGAAGAGTTTAATGTTACAGAAAAGAACATACAATGGCACATGGAGAGTACGGAACCGACAATGGTTATGCCGGAAAGTTGTGGCAACAAAATCATCCAAGCTCTTCAGGCTGTGCATAATGGGGTATACTCCATCTGTCAGGATCCATCACTAAATGGAATGACAGAAACGTCATCAAACACCGCCGTGATATATACTGTATACAATAGTGATAAGGGACAATGTTGTATAACCTGCAGCCAGCGTTCAAACTTGATGAGTAACCTGACGAACATTGTAAATACTGTAAGTGCAGTATTTCAATTGGCGGGTGCCACCTCCATAACACATAATGACGGTTATCCTGCATGGATGATGAATCCTCACAGTCATCTGCGGGCAACTGCTGAAATGTGCTACAAGCGTTTGTTTAATGCCTCACCGACCATAACAAGCATACACGCAGGATTGGAATGCGGACTGTTCGCAAAAAAATATCCGCTTCTTGATATGCTTTCCATTGGGCCTACAATGCGTGACGTACATTCACCGGACGAAAGACTGCATATCCCGTCCGTGGAGAAAGTATGGAGGCTGCTGATTGAGATTATAAAAGAGTGTGATTAATATAAACAGGAACACAAGACATAAATATCTGTTATAATGAAAAAATGTATTGACATGACGGTTACTGCCGTCAAGCATATTAATGAAAAGTATGTGCTGTTGAAGCTGACACATAATGAGCCATTACCTCACATGATACCTGGGCAATTCGTTGAAGTCAGGGTTGACGGTTCTTCTACAACCTTTCTGCGTCGTCCTATATCCATTAATAATGTGGATGTCATAAAAAATGAGCTACACTTGCTTATCGCTGCAATCGGTGACGGTACACGAAGACTGGCACAACTGCATTCTGGAGATAATCTAAATGTCATGCTTCCATTAGGAAACGGATTCACCTTACCTGCAACTCCAGAGAAGCGTCATATTCTCATTGGTGGCGGTGTGGGAGTGGCACCATTGTTATACCTTGGAAAGGCTATTAAGGATATGGGTGGAGAGGCTACTTTCCTGCTTGGTGCACGTACAAAGACTGACCTGTTGATGATTGAGGAGTTTAAAAAGATTGGACGGGTATTTATCACTACAGAAGACGGATCTGAAGGAGAGAAAGGATTTGTTACAAACCACAGCATATTAACAAGAGAAGACTTTGACATGGTTTCCACTTGTGGCCCCAAACCGATGATGATAGCAGTGGCACGGTATGCGGAAAAGGCTGGAATAGAATGTGAGGTGAGTCTGGAGAACAAGATGGCGTGTGGACTTGGAGCCTGCCTGTGCTGCGTGGAGAAGACAAATGATAAAGGAAATATATGTATATGTACAGAAGGCCCTGTTATAAACGCAAAAAGACTGCAATGGGCATAGATGTAAGTTTAACACTTTAATAAAGAAATGGCAAATCTAAATGTAAATATAGGCGGATTGGAGTTAAAGAATCCCGTTATGACCGCATCCGGTACTTTTGGCTATGGTGTTGAGTTCCAAGATTTCGTACCACTGAACGAAATTGGTGGCATCATTGTAAAGGGAACGACTTTGAAACACCGTGAGGGTAACGATTACCCGAGAATGGCGGAAACAGCCAGCGGTATGCTTAATTGTGTAGGATTACAGAACAAGGGAGTAGAGTATTTCATAAATTCCATATATCCAACCATAAAGGATATAGACACAAACATGATTGTCAATGTCAGTGGCTCATGTATTGAGGATTATGGAGAATGTGCGGCGCGTATCAATGAACTGGAACGCATTCCGGCTATAGAACTAAACATCTCCTGTCCTAATGTAAAACATGGTGGTATGGCTTTTGGCACAACTACAGAAGGAGCGGCCAGTGTAGTAAAAGAGGTGAGAAAACGATATAATAAAACTCTAATCGTTAAGTTGTCACCAAATGTTACAGACATAGCAGAAATAGCAAAAGCTGTTGAAGCAGAAGGTGCAGACAGTGTATCTCTTATTAATACACTTATGGGGATGGCCATAGATATAGAACATCGTAAATCTCTATTATCTATCGGTACTGGCGGTTTATCAGGCCCTGCCGTTAAACCTGTAGCAGTACGTATGGTGCACCAAGTGGCTAAGGCTATTAAAGTTCCTGTAATTGGTTTGGGCGGCATATCAACAGCTGAGGATGCTATTGAGTTTTTCATGGCGGGTGCTACAGCCATACAAATAGGTACAGCAAACTTCTTGGATCCATCAACTACAATAAAGGTACGTGATGGAATAAATCTATGGTTGGACAAACATGGCTGTTCAAGTGTAAAGGAAATTATAGGAATTGTATAAATTAAACCAATAAAAATGTAATAGGCTGTCAATATCATGATATTGACGGCCTATTACATTTTATGTTATAAAAGAAAATTACATCTTATCTATACGTAATTGATGGCGACCTGCCTCAAAAGGAGTTTTAAAGAATTCATCAAGCATAACAGCAGCTTCGCGATTTGTTATAAAACGCCCTGGTAACACAATACAATTAGCATTATTGTGCTGACGAATCAAATGTGCTACCTCTACATTCCATACAAGACCGGCACGCACACCATGATGCTTATTGAGTGTCATCGCCATACCCTCACCAGAACCACAGATGCCTATACCACATGAAACAACACCAGACTCTATATCTTCTGCAAGTGGATGGGCAAAATCTGGATAGTCACATGAACGGTCGCTATATGTACCATAGTCCTTATATTCTATTCCTTTTTCCTCCAGATACTGGAGTACATACTGTTTTAATGGAAAACCAGCATGATCGCTGGCGACACCAATAATCTTGTTAGCCATAGTTTTTTGATTTTCAAAGTAAATAATAAAATATAAAACTGCTTATGACTATCTATTGTAGACTGTCGTTAGCGTGTTTAGGATTGAGAATATAGGGATAGTTAAAAACTTACCAATCAATGGAGTCATATACTCTTTATTACAGTAAATCATTAACTATCCCATATATAATTACAGCATTTCCTTTACTTGATTGTAAACATTCTCAGAGGTGTAACCGAGTTTTTCATCAAGAACTTTATATGGAGCGGAGAAACCAAAGCTCTCAAGTCCCCAAATCTTTGATTCTATAGCTGCACCGATAAGGAATCCCTGAAGATTTACAGGCAGACCAGCTGTCATACCAAAGATTTTAGAACCAGCAGGAATTACACACTGCTGATATTCCTTTGATTGCTGACGGAAGAGACCCTCTGAAGGAACACTGACAATACGTACCTTCACACCATCCTTACGAAGAAGTTCTGCACCACCAACAAGTGTTGAAACCTCGGAACCAGAAGCAACGAGAATAACATCAGGATTCTCATCGCTGCCAGCAACTACATAAGCGCCCTTTGCTGCTTCTGAATAATCATTGCCATCAGGAAGGTTGTTGATGTTCTGACGAGAAAGTATAAGAGCTGTAGGTGTTGTTGTATTATTCATAGCAAGGGCCCATGCCTCTGTTGTCTCCTTTGCATCAGCAGGACGTAACACAAGAACGGAAGGCTTTCCTGAATGATTCTTCAACTTCTCCATAAGACGTATCTGTGCCTCTTGCTCCACAGGTTCATGGGTTGGTCCATCCTCACCTACACGGAACGCATCATGAGTCCAGATGAACTTCACAGGGAGTTCCATAAGTGCAGCCATACGTACAGCAGGCTTCATGTAGTCTGAGAATACGAAGAATGTACCACAAGCAGGAATTACACCTCCATGCAATGCCATACCAATGCAGCAACAAGCCATGGTAAGCTCTGCTACACCTGCCTGGAAGAAAGCACCGCTGAAGTCATCCTTTGTCAAAGCATGTGTCTTTTTCAAGAAACCATCAGTCTTATCTGAATTAGACAGATCGGCGGAAGCGCATATCATATTTGGCACCTGCTCTGCAAGAGCGCTAAGACAAGTAGCGGAAGCGGAACGTGTGGCATCATTGTCCTTCTGTAAAACCTTAGTCCAGTCTATCTCTGGCGCCTTACCACTGAACCAATCAGCCTGCTGAGCTGCTTTCTCTGGATTAGCATCAGCCCATGCCTTCTCTTCTGCATACCTCTCTGCGCATATAGCCTCCAGTTCCTTTGCACGATTTGCATAAAGTTCCTTAACATCATCAAAAATCTTGAAAGGATTCTCTGGATCTCCACCAAGATTCTTCACTGTGTTTATAAAAGCATCGCCACCAAGTGGTGCACCATGTGTCTTGCAATTTGCCTCGTATGAAGAACCGTCAGCTTTTATTGCACCCTTACCCATTACACATTTGCCAATAATAAGGGTTGGCTGTCCTTTTACAGCCTTCGCCTCCTCTATGGCTTTACGGATCTGTGCTGCATCATTACCATTAATCTCTATTACATACCAACCTAACGCACGATACTTGGCCGCTGTATCTTCATTTAAAACTTCCTTAGTTTCGGTGGAAAGTTGGATGTCATTAGAGTCATAGAACATTATAAGATTATCAAGTCCTAAAACAGAAGCAACACGTGCACCGCCTTGTGATATTTCTTCCTCGATACCACCATCAGAGATGTAAGCATAAATAGTCTCTTTCTCAAATGTTGGGTTACCTGTATGAGCAGCGAGAAACTTGGCAGCAATAGCCGCACCGATAGCAAAAACGTGACCTTGCCCCAGAGGACCAGACGTATTCTCTACACCACGTGCTATCTCAAATTCTGGATGTCCCGTTGTAGGTGAGCCCCACTGACGCAGTTGTGCCAGTTCATCAAGAGTGTATTTACCTGCAAGACAGAGTTGAGAATATAGCATAGGGGCCATATGTCCAGGATCAAGGAAGAAACGGTCACGTCCCACCCACTCTGGATTCTTTGGATCATATTGAAGATACTCAGAATAAAGTACATTGATGAAATCGGCACCACCCATAGCACCACCAGGATGTCCAGACTTCGCCTTCTCTACTGCTGCTGCTGCAAGAATACGTATATTGTCCGCAGCATGATTCAAAACTTTAATGTCATTCATAATTTTTTAATATTTATAAGGGTTATATATTTGTTATGATTGGTAAAATTCTTTTTTGTTATTATGTACTATAAGACTAATTAAATATTAATGAAAAAGTTCTTTTTCTGTAAATTCGCCTATCTTTACGTATCGCTTGTATAACTTGTCGTAAATATCTACATTTGCAGCTATGGGATGATACTCTTTGGCAAACCCGTTATTCATCACCTGCATCGCATCTTCCACTTTAGAATAGCATCCTGCTGCTGTTGCCGCAAAAATAGCAGCGCCAAGAGCACAAGCATGATCTGTATTTGAGATCTTGATAGGCTTATTAATAACATCACACATGGTTTGCATAACAAACGGTGTCATTAATAAGAAACTACCGATACTTATGACTTCGTCTATCCTTATTCCCTCTGACTCAAATCTGTCTACAATAGCTTTTGTACCATAAGCCGTTGCCTCTACAATAGCACGAAAAATCTGAGGAGCATTTGTATCTAATGTAAAACCACACATGGTACCTTTTAAAGAAGGATTGGCATCAGGACTACGTCTGCCATTTATCCAATCTGTGGCCATTATGGTACTTTCTGAAGCAGGAATCTTTTCTGCCTCTTTTGTAAGATTAACGATTATATTGCTACAAGCATCATCTATTATTTTTGTTATTTCATGTTGTGTAAGTTTGTCACATAAAACTTTGGGTAATATATGAGTTAAAGGAAACTCTAATACACGACGAAACATAGCATAAACATCTCCAAAACAAGATTGTCCTGCTTCCAGTCCTAACATTCCAGGAATAACACTGCCGTCAACTTGTCCACAAATTCCATTAACACATTTATCTCCTATTTGCTCGTACGGTGCAACCATGACATCACAAGTAGAATTTATAATGACTCTAACAAGCGTGTTGGGTTTTACACCTGCACCAACAGCTCCCATATGGCAATCATACGCACCTCCTGCAACAACGACATCAGTTGAAAGTCCAAGTCTTTCTGCCCATTCTATACATAATGTTCCTACTGGCTTTTCTGCTGTTTCTGCTTTCGTTGTTAATAATCTACTGCGCAATGTTGCAAGTCGTGGATCCAAGACAACAAAGAAGTCCTCCGAGGGCAATCCTCCCCACTCCTTATTCCACATAGCTTTATGACCATAGGCACAACGACTGTGTACTACATTCTTAGCATCATTAACACCAGTAAGAACAGCCGGTAACCATTCACAACACTCCACTATTGAGTAAGCCTTTGTTGCAACAGAGTCGTCTTCACGTAATACATGCATTGCCTTAGCCCAAAACCACTCTGCATTATATTTTCCACCAACATACTTAGAATAATCCACAGACCATTTCTTACAAAGAATATTAATCTCTTCTGCTTCCATTATAGCTGTATGATCTTTCCATAGCATGAACATTGCGTTAGGATTATCAGAAAACTCAGGGAGCATGGCAAGAGGCGTTCCGGTTTCATCGGTAAAAGCTGGTGTAGAACCAGTTGTTCCAAAAGCTATCCCTACCACCTCTTCTGAAACACCTGATGCACATTGTGATAAAACTTCTTTTACACTTTCTTCAAGAGCATCAAGGTAGTCTTTAGGATGTTGGCGCCACTGGTTTATTTTAGGATTACAGTATAGTCCTTTCTTCCAGCGTGAAAAATATTTCACACTGGTAGCTACACATTCTCCCGTATCAGCGTTTACAACAAGCGTTGATACACAATCTGTACCGTAATCAAGTCCGATAACGTATCTTGCCATCTTCTTAATATTCTTTATTATTGTACAGCATTAACAAAATGCTGTACAACAAAATGTTTCAAATATAAACTATCTTTTATAATCAACAGCAGATTTCTCTATTGCTAATCCAGCCTTATAGGTTTCAATATATCGATTGAACCCTTCCACATCTTCCTTGTCAGGAGCTATTTCCACACCAGTATTACCTTCAAAGACAACTTCTTCAAGATAGTCAGCAAGGTTTCTGCCATATTTATTATTTACCACATATCCTGCAAGAATAGCAATTCCCCATGCACCTCCTTCACCTGCTGTTTCCATTACAGATATAGGAGAGTTAAGTGCAGCGGCAAGTACTCTTTGGCCCACTCCTTTAGTTTTAAATAGTCCGCCGTGTCCAGTTATGCGGTCCACTTTGACCTTCTCTTCTTTAAACAAAATATCATTGCCTAATTTAAGAACCGCTACAGTCGCATACAGGTTTGAACGTATGAAGTTAGCAAGATTAAACTTATCATTTGCAGAACGTACAATGAGAGGACGTCCTTCCTGCAATCCTGTAACAGGTTCTCCAGATATATAATTGTATGCTAAGATACCACCACAGTCTGCATCACCTGTTAGAGCATTATTATACAACTTTGCATAAATCTCATTCATATCAACAGGAACACCTAAAAGTTCCTGATATTCCTTGAAGAGTTTAACCCATGCATTAATATCAGATGTACAGTTGTTGCAATGCACCATTGCCACGAGAGAACCGTCAGGAGTTGTTACCATGTCTATCATTTCTGAAGGCTTGGAAAGTTCCTTTTCCAGAACAATCATAGAGAAAGACGAAGTACCTGCAGAAACATTACCTGTACGTTGTTTTACTGCATTTGTTGCAACCATTCCTGTACCAGCATCACCCTCTGGTGGACACAATGGTATACCACCTTTTAAACGACCCGATACATCAAGACGTTTTGCGCCCTCGTCTGTCAAGAAGCCTGCATTCTCACCTGCTACAAGAACCTTCGGTAAAATATCCAGAAGTTTCCAAGGATATCCCTTAGGAGCAATTAGCTCATCAAACTTCTGAACCATCATAGCATTATAATTTTTTGTGTCTGGATCAATAGGCAACATTCCAGAAGCATCCCCCACTCCAAGAACTTTTTCTCCAGTTAACTGCCAATGAATGAAGCCAGCAAGAGTTGTAAGGAACTTGATATTCTTTACATGATCATTATCCTCTATTATACACTGGTAAAGATGCGAAATACTCCACCTAAGGGGTATATTATATACAAACAATTCAGAAAGTGCAGCTGCTGCAGAACCAGTATTAGTATTTCTCCATGTACGGAAAGGAACAAGGATTTTGTCATTCTCATCAAAAGCCATATAGCCATGCATCATTGCAGAAATACCTATGGCAGCAAGCGACTCTATGGTACAGTCATACTGCGCTTTCACATCTTTCAGCATATCTGCATAGCAATCCTGTAAACCAAACCATATTTCCTCAACACTATAAGTCCATAGTCCATCTATTAGAGAATTCTCCCATTCATGACTGCCTTGTGCTATAGGGTTATTCTGTTGGTCTATAAGAACAGCCTTTATACGGGTAGAGCCAAACTCGATACCGAGAATGGCTTTACCTGCTTGTATTGTTTCTTTTGCGTTCATCTTGTATATTTTATAAAGCGCATTTATAAATATGGAAGGATTCTACATCATCAATGCACGATTGAACATATAGTATACCTCATTATTACGAAGTTGCTGTTTAAAGTTTGCTATCGTGGTATCTTTATCTATTCGTATCATTTCTATGCCTGCGATTTCTGCATAATCTTCCCAATACTCCGGAGTGATATCGTATGACATACATGAATGATGCGTACCACCAGCAAGAATCCACGCTGTTGCTCCTATTTCAAAAGATGGTTGCGGAATCCACAATGCGTTGGCAACTGGGAGTTTTGGAAGTGGTTTCGGCTCAATACAATTAACATCATTAACTATAAGACGGAAACGATTTCCTAAATCAACAATGGTTGCTGTGATACCATCACCAGTTTTAGAATCAAACACGAGACGAGCTGTCTGACTCTTACGAATACCAATTCCAAGGAAATGTACCTCAAGACGTGGTTTATTTGCTGCGATGAGTGGACAAACCTCCAGCATATGTGACTGAAGTATTGCAGAATTAGCACCATCAAAATTAAGAGTATAATCCTCAAGGAATGATGCACCCTTAGGAAGACCTTGTGTCATGAACCATAATGTACGATATAAGGCTGCGGACTTCCAGTCTCCTTCTGCTCCAAAACCATATCCTTCAGCCATAAGGCGCTGAGATGCAAGACCTGGAATTTGATCAAATCCAAGGAAGTTAGGATCATCTACATCTGCACCTCCTAAGTCATCAAAGTTCGTAGTAAAGCCTTTTGCTCCCTCTGCTTCCAGTACTCTACGGATAGCAATCTCTGCTTTTGCTGCATTTTTAACTTTCTCCCAATAAACATCCTCTCCGGCCTCGCATGGAACAATTGTATAAAGTTTCTTATATTCCTCTACCAAAGCGTCTGCCTCTGCACTTGTCACCTTCTTATAGTACTCCATAAGTGATGACACTGGATAATAGTCAACATGATATCCAAGACGAACCTCAGCCTCTACTTTATCACCATCTGTAACGGCGACATTGTTCATCTGATCACCAAAACGCAAAATTCGCATATCCCTTGAATCTGCCCATGCTGCACAAACTCTCATCCATACTGCAATCTGTTGCTGTGGCTTTTCATCCTTCCAATATCCTGATACGACCTTACGTGGTTTACGTAGATGCGCACATATATGTCCAAATTCGCGATCACCATGTGCAGACTGATTAAGATTCATAAAATCCATATCCATTGTATCCCATGGAATCTGCTCATTATACTGTGTATGGAAATGTAACAAAGGTTTCTGCAAAGCCTGCATACCTTTTATCCACATTTTAGCAGGAGAGAATGTATGCATCCATGTGATAACGCCAACGCAATTCTCTGCATTATTTGCAGCTTTCATGACATCTTCAACTTCTTTTGAAGAGTTGGCTGTACCTTTATATACAATCTGTATCGGCAGGATACCGGATTCATTGAGTCCATTCACCATCTCATTTGAATGTGCATCAACTGCGACTACAGCGTCACCTCCATAAAGGAGCTGAGCACCAGTTACCCACCATACTTCAAGATTCTTAAATGCTTTAATCATAGTTTTATAGATTTAAAATTAAAAAGGATTGTATCAATTATTATAAATTATGAATGTGCAACAACAAATATTTTACATTCAATTAATGTTGTTGACCTTTTTGCCCATAATATGCATTGGGCCCATGCTTACGCATATAATGCTTCTCGACTAATAAAGGATTCATTGTCAATTGGGGATTTACAGAGAACGCCACAAATGCCATTTTTGCACACTGCTCCATCACCTTTGCATTGTAAACCGCATTGTCAGGAGATGTTCCCCATGAGAAAGGACCATGATTCTTTACAAGGACTGCTGGAGTATGATCTGGATTTATCTTACGAATATTAAGGATCTCATCTACTATAACATTACCTGTCTCAAGCTCATAGGCACCCTTAACCTCTGCCTCTGTCATATCTCTTGTACATGGAATATCCTTATAAAAATAATCAGCATGTGTTGTACCTATATTAGGAATGTCTTTACCAGCCTGTGCAAAAGCTGTTGCGTATGTAGAATGTGTATGTACTACTCCTTGTATATTGGGGAATGCTTTATAAAGAACAAGATGAGTAGGTGTATCTGATGATGGATTCAAATCACCCTCTACAACATTTCCTGTCTCCAAATCTACAACTACCATATCCCCAACCTTCATTTCGTCATAACTAACACCAGAAGGTTTTATAACAACAAGGCCTTGTTCACGGTCTATGCCAGACACATTACCCCATGTAAAAATCACTAAGCCTTGTTTAACAAGATCCAAATTAGCTTTAAAAACTTTTTGTTTGAGTTCTTCTAACATAATATATAATTGTGTTTTTTACATTATTTAATTATTATAGGTTTTAGATTGTATAAAGGATAGATGTATCAAACATAAACCTACTCTACAATCTAAAACCTTAAATTCTCTCACCCTTACATTATCCTTTACCAAAGGATAGTATAAAGGATTACAAGAATGATAATCACTCCTGCTGCTCCAATATTAAATGCACGGTCTGTTTTGAAAATCTTGATATCTATACCAATGGATTTTACATCTTCAACCGTATCTTTTGCATTGTTATACAAATAAATATATAAAGAGAACATCATAGCAGACAGGAAGAAAAATGCCTCAAATCCAAGATTCTTCAGATCTTCATTGAAGAAACACTGTGATCCAAGTAATAAGCAAGCTACAGCAAATCCTAATGTTATATGAGCCCACTTGAACAATGTACGCTTCGTCTTCTCTGGTACCTCCTCGGAAGGCCTGGTATTCTTTGACATAAATGATATACCAAAGAAAAGGACAACCAAACATATAAAGACATATCCCATACGTAATAAGAATGGAACTTCGGGCAACAAGAACTTAAAGAGAATGGAGAATGCAAAAGTACCTATAGCTACAACTACAGCTGCTGCACCGCTTGCACGCTTCCACAATAAACCTAATCCGAAGATTACAACAATACCTGGATATACAAATCCAGAATATTCCTGAATAACTTGGAAAGCCTGATCGGCACCACCCATAATCGGATAAACAGCTATCAAAGCCATGACAAGAGCACATACAGAAGTTATACGTCCTACAGTCACCAACTTCTTCTCTGATGCATTTTTGTTCAAATACTGCTTATATATATCCATTGTAAAGATAGTAGAAGTAGAGTTAAACATAGATGCCAAAGAAGATATCACAGCCGCAGCAAGAGCCGCAAATGAAAGTCCTTTTACAAATACAGGGGTAAAATTGCGGATTAAGTACGGATACGCATCGTCAGAACGCTCTATAGAACCAGCAAGTTTGTCACCCAAAAGCTCTATAACGGGAACACCTTCATAAGAACCTTTCATTATATAGAATGCACAAACACCAGGAATACAAACAATAAAAGGTATCAATATTTTCAGGAATGCAGCAAAAATCATACCTTTCTTTGCCTCGTCAAGTGATTTTGCAGCAAGACCTTTCTGAATTATATACTGGTTAAAGCCCCAGTAGCCCAAATTGGTAAGCCAAAGGGCACCTACAATCACGACAATACCAGGAATATCAAAATATGGATCATCTGTAATATTCGGAATATTGGTATTACGTGTTACAACCAAATTAAAATGCTTATCTCCTTCTATGCTGCCTAAATGACTATAAATCTCAGCAAAAGCTCCAAAAGCACCACCATCAATGTTTAGTTCAGAACCTATGACATCAAGAGCAGCATAAGCTGTTATCAAGCCTCCACCAACAAGGAATGTAACCTGCATAACATCGGTCCATGCAACAGATGCGAGACCTCCATATATAGAATAGAGACCAGCAACAAGGAACAGAATCAATATTATTGTCAGAAGGGTGAAATCAACCTGCATTCCTGCCATGCTTCCCATAATTGCAGGCAATCCTAGTATCTGCTTAATAGCCAAAGCTCCAAGCCATGCAACTGAAGTCAGATTTATAAACACATATAGGAAAAGCCAGAAGATAGAGAATGAAAGGCCTACACCATCGTTATAACGATCACGCAAAAACTGTGGAATAGTGAAAACCTTTTTCTCAATCATCAGTGGTAGTAAGAACTTACCCACTACAAGAAGGGTAGCCGCTGCCATCAACTCATACGCTGCCATTGCTATACCAGAATTAAAGGCAGAACCAGACATACCAATAAACTGCTCCGCAGAAATGTTTGCAGCAATCAGTGAGGCACCAACAGCCCACCATGTCAATGTGTTACCGGCAAGAAAATAGTCGGTAGATGATTTCTCCTCACCCTTCTTTCCGCGGCTGAGGAACACTCCAAGACCAACAAGGATAATAATGTAGACCACGAATACTGCATAGTCCACAGTTTGAAATCCATTGTTTCTTAACGCTTCTAATACGCTCATTTCTATTTTTTATTTAGGTTTATTATATTATCACTATCATAGAGTACACCTATTACTTCTTCACACTAAAAGCATACACAAGGTGACTGTTATATTTCTCGTCTTTCTTCAAAACAGGAGATACCCACTGCTTCTTATTTGGAGAGTCTGGATATTTTTGGCTCTCAAGACAAATTCCGGATCTCTGCGGATACTTTATACCTTTCTTTCCTACAACCTTGCCTTCCAAGAAATTGCCAGTATAAACTTGAATGCCCGGCTCTGATGTGTAAACAGTTAATTCTATACCTGTAGTCGGACAGAAGACCTTTGCACATGGTTTAGTATCATCACCTTTACCATCCTTATATGTCAGGAGACACCAGTTATGATCATATCCATTTGCATTTTTCAATTGAAGGAACGTAGTGTCATTGATTTGCTCACCGATAGCGTGCTGATTAGTAAAATCCATTGGAGTGTCCTTTACAGAAACCTCTTCACCTGTTGTCATATAAGTATCATCAGATTGAGTAAACTTATCAGCATTTATCCATAACTCTTGGTCAAGCACTGTTGTTGTAGGATCTCCACTCAAATTAAAATAAGAATGGTTTGTCATGTTGATAATCGTTGTCTTGTCTGTTGTTCCTTCAAATGCTATGTCAAGAGCATTATTACTTGTAAGAGTATAAGTAACTGTAGCCTTTACATTGCCAGGGAAACCATTATCACCATCTGGAGAATCTATGCTCATCTTCAGAACACTGTCATTGCTCTCCACAACATCGTACACCTGATACTGCCATCCAGAAGGGCCACCATGCAAACAGTGTCCAAAATTATTTGTAGCTAACTGATACTTGACACCATCAAGTTCTATTTTTCCTTTATTGATACGATTTGCATATCGTCCTATAGCCGCTCCAAAATCACTTGGTGAGTTAACAGAATCAGCATACTGTGCAACATTATCATATCCCAAAACAACATCTTGGAAATTACCTTCTTTGTCAGGTACCATGATAGAAACTACACGACCTCCAAAATTAGTAATATCCACTTCCATACCGTTTGCATTACGCAAAGTATAAAGTTTTACTTGTTTTTTGTTAATCACAGTGTCAAAAGCCGTTGGATTTAGTCCTGATTTTAATCCCTCCATGTCATGAGTCGCCTTTTGATCACAGGCCGTTAAGACGCAGGCAGCTACAGCTGCACAGCCAACAATTGATTTAAGATTAATCATATAAATTGTTTTTTGGTTAGTGTCTAATATGGAATAGGACAAGGACTATATTATAGGAATAATTTAGCAATTCACCTGTCCATACAACCACCATTATGAGTTTTTCGGTGTAAAATTAATATTTTTTTTTCAGTTAACAATATTTTTTCTGTTTTTTTTTATAATCCCAGTCTATTTTCTTCGATTTTGTTGTTGAAACTGTAAATTTCCGATATATAAAAACGAATAGCCAGATGTTATATAACAACCTTCAATGTGTAATAAAGTCCTTAATCAATGGCATCATCTGTCGGGCTTTCATCACTCCCATTGAATATACTGTTCTCATCTTATTTTCATTCAACTCGGTTCTTCCTATTTTTAAAGTTTCCTCTGGATATATCAATAAGGTATTACCAGCTTTTTCCTGTTGCATAATATAATCAAGTTGCATATTATACATTTCATGTCTTCTTGCCATACATTCGCCCACTTTAGGATATTTTCTCGTCATGAGTTTTATCAACCAATTTATCTTCATAGGTTTCTTATAATAATTATTAGGCTGTGTCAACACTACAACGTTACGTTGAAAACCCATATTCTGAAAAGCCTGCAAAGGTATAGAATCTGTTATTCCACCGTCAAGCATGACTTTACCGTCCACATACACAGGAGTTGACACAACTGGCATAGAAGCAGAAGCCCTCATCCATTCCAATTCATGATGCGTAAAGTTTTCCATACGATGATACACAGGCTTACCTGTTATGATGTCTGTACATACCATCCAAAACTCCATTGGATTACATTCAAATGCATTTATATCAAAACGATCTATCTCAAAAGGTACTACATGATATGAGAATTGTGGACTGACAATATTACCAGTTTTTATCAGTGGCCTTATTCCCATATATCTCGGGTCCTTCTTTAGTTGTATGTTATATCTTAATGCCCGACCTTTCTGCTTAGACTTATAATTACATCCAAACAAAGCTCCAGCTGACACGCCAATAAGGCCATCAAAGGTAATACTTTCATCCATCATAGCATCCATGACGCCAGCAGAGAACATACCCCGCAATCCTCCTCCTTCAAGTACCAATCCATGCTTCATATATTTACCGTCTCATTCTCTGTTTTTTGCAATCAAAAGGACATGATAAACATTACTTTTCCACAAGTCTATCGACATCAGTTTTCACGAGTCTTTGTCCCTTTGTATTCTTTATTGTTACATTTTCAAAAAGAATATTTTTAGCATAATGTAATTCCGCACCATTCTCGCATACAAATAGAGAATTTTTCAGTTGTAGATTATCAAGTGGCATTTCGGGTAATCCATTAAAATAAATAGCACGTTTGGCTCCCTGACATATTATGTTTGAAATATATAGATTACGGAAACAAGGAGTCTCTTCCGTTACAGCAGGTATTACATCTTTTGCAGAAGTGTCAGCATCTGCCTTACCTACAGCGGGCTTATTCGCATAATATAAATCAAAAGTGAAAGCATCATCTTTTATATCCACCATATTTATATTGTTGATGTATATATTTTCGACAACACCTCCTCTACCTCTGGTTGACTTTAATCGCAGCCCTGTATCTGTGCCATTAAAAAGACAATTGTTCACATAAATATTCTTTGCACCACTTGACATCTCTGAACCTATGACAAATCCACCATGTCCATGTAATACTGTACATCCTTCGATTATAACATTCTGGCATGGCATTTTCCAATCACGTCCTTCCTTATTCTTACCACTTTTAATGCAAATTGCATCATCTCCTACATCAAATGTAGAGTTTTTCACGATCACGCGATTACAAGACTCTAAATCTAATCCATCTCCATTCTGTGCATACCAGGGATTACGTATTGTCACATGATCAATCGTTACATCCTCACACTTTAAAGGATGAGTATTCCATGCAGGAGAATTACTAAAAGTTACATCTTTAAAAAGAATACGCTTACAAGACGTAAACTCCAACAACACCGGTCTCTGAGTGACCCTACGCATATCAGGCTTCAAAGGCTTTCCCGCTAATTCGTCATTCTTAGCATCAGGATACCATACATTCTTATACTCTACCCCCTTTCCAGATGTCAACTCACTCCATTGTGCTAAAGTGAATTTTCCTTTTTTTGATGGCCTCCATGCCTGGCCTTGAGCATCAAAGGCACCAGTTCCAGTTATTGCCACATCTGTTTTCTCATAAGCCCATAATGGCGCCATCTTCTTTTGAATCATGTTACCTTCATAAACCGTTTTCACAGTTGGATACGCATCAAAATCCGTAGTGAATAAAACAAGTGCTCCCTGCTCTACATGCAATTCTGTATGATTCTGAAATTGGATAGGACCTGTAAGCCATATACCAGCAGGCACAACCAACTTTCCTCCACCTTTATTGGCAAGATGTCGCATAGCTTTGTCAAAAGCAGCAGTATTCATAGAACCTCCATCACCTATACCACCAAAGTCCTTTATATTGACAATATAGTCAGGAATCTGCGGCAAAGCTACTTCTGGCATATCAAAAGGATAATCACCTTTGGCACAAACACTCTGTGACAATGCCACAAATGCAAAAAGGCTAATAAAGAAGCCATATACACGATTAATATTCATAAAGATATTGTTTGGGTTAATTATTTGAAATTCGTTTTTATTATCATGCCGCAAATTTACAAAAAAAAAACGAAAGCCAAATGTCGTTTTGAAAAAAACTCAAAATAAAATAATTATATATTGTAGATTTGAACAAAAATTACTACCTTTGTGCACTATTAATAAAAAGAAGTAACTATAACAAGATGGTAAAAAAGAAACAAAATAAAAACTTCAAGAAAGTATCATATCGTGAATCCATAGGCCTGACTTCTATTTTCGCTAACGAAAAAGCGAACTTCACAGTTGGCATAATCCTTCTTTTAATATCTATTCTACTTTTCGTCTGCTTTATCTCATATTTCACAACAGGAGCTGACGATCAAAGTTTCGTTCTTCATCCTATAGCTGGCGACTTGATGAATACAGGTCGTGAATTTCACAACTCATGTGGATCATGGGGGGCATACACCTCACATTTTTTCATAGCTATCTGTTTTGGAATACCAGCATTCATAATTCCTGTATTTACATCATTATGTTCATTGTCTATGATGGGTGTTTACAAATTGGATTTATGGAAATGGTTCTTTTCCCTTGCAATCATAATGATATGGAGCAGCATAACTGCAGCAAAGTTCATTAATCCATTATTTACGGACCAAGTGTTCAATGCTGGTGGAGGACACGGAGAACTTGTATGCCATACATTAGAGGGCATAGTTGGGACTCCAGGCCTAACGGCCATCCTTGTCCTAACAGCCATATTGTTTCTTACATACCTGTCATCTGAAACCATAATTGTAATCCGTAAAATACTTAACCCTATAGGATACATTACAAGCCGTGTTACTTTCAAAGTAACGAACATTGGCCCTAACGGAGAAGTTCTTGAGCCAGAAGAAAAGACATCTGTCATAGATGACAATAAAGGTTCTTTAGATTCGTCAAAATCTGATGAAGATCCAACAAGTCAGACCGTTGTATTTGATGTAAACGGTAATGAGGCTTCACTGATACTCCAAGAAGATACAGAAGTAGCTCCTCCACATACACAAAACAATACGGAAAAAGAAATGGAGATGGAGATAAGTCAAGGTGTACAAGAAGAGACCGCAAATGGCACTGTCATGGCTTCTTCAGAAAATACTGTTACACCTTACGATCCTAAAGCTACCTTATCTCGCTATAAATATCCCACACTTGATTTATTAAAGAAATATGATAACGACAACCGCTCCTTCATTGATATGGAAGAGCAGAAAGCTAACAAAGACCGTATAGTACAGGTACTGGGCAACTTTGGTGTTGTAGTGAACAGCATCAAAGCAACAGTAGGACCAACCATTACATTATATGAAATAACACTTGCCGCAGGCATAAAGATTTCCAAAGTCAGTTCTTTGGAAGATGACATAGCATTATCACTTGCAGCCCTTGGTATACGTATAATAGCACCTATCTTGGGTAAGGGGACCATAGGTATAGAGGTTCCAAATGTCAATCCACAAATAGTAAGTATGGAGAGTGTCCTAAATTCCAAAAAGTTCAAAGAATCCAAGATGACATTGCCTTTAGCTTTAGGAAAGACCATATCCAATGAAATATATATGGTAGATCTTGCCGAAATACCACACCTCCTTGTAGCAGGAGCTACTGGTCAGGGAAAATCCGTTGGACTAAATGCCATCATCACATCCTTATTATATAAGAAGCATCCATCTGAACTAAAGTTTGTACTTGTAGACCCCAAAATGGTAGAGTTATCCATATACAAACCGCTCATCAATCATTTCCTTGCACAACTACCTCCTGAAAATGATGCAGATGAGCCAATAATCACAGATGTATCAAAGGTTGTCAAGACACTGAACTCTGTCTGTCAAGAGATGGATGACAGATACACATTACTAAAATGTGCAAATGTACGAAAGATAAAGGAGTATAACGAAAAGTTCCTTAACCATCAACTCAATCCGGAAAACGGTAATCGTTATCTGCCATACATTGTTGTGATAATAGACGAATACGGTGACCTAATCATGACTGCCGGTAAGGAAATAGAACTACCTATTTCACGTATCGCACAAAAAGCGCGCGCTGTAGGTATTCACATGATTATTGCAACACAACGTCCTACCACCAACATTATCACAGGAACAATAAAAGCCAATTTCCCAGGCCGTATGGCTTTCAAAGTTATGTCCCAGATAGATTCGCGTACTATCCTTGACTGTTCTGGAGCCAACCAGCTAATAGGCCGTGGCGATATGCTCATTCTCGACAAAGGAATACCTGTACGAGTACAATGTGCATTTGTAGACACTCCTGAGGTCATTGCTATAAATGAATTTATAGGAAAGCAATTAGGATATGAAGGACCGTATGAACTGCCAGAACCTATATCTGCAGATGAAGGAGGAACAGGCAATGCGGAAGACCTTGGTAATCTTGACCAACTGTTCGGAGACGCAGCGCGTGTCATCGTCATGTCACAGCAGGGTAGCACTTCACTTATCCAGAGGAAATTCGCAATAGGTTACAACCGTGCCGGACGCCTTATGGACCAACTTGAAAAAGCTGGAGTTGTTGGTGCAGCTCATGGTTCCAAGCCACGCGAAGTACTCATACAGGATGAAAACACCCTACAATCATTATTGAACACATTAAACATAAACTAAAATATCTTATTATATTTATATGAGAAAACTGATTTTGATAATAGTATCAATACTGTTCACATCATTATTGACAAATGCCGCCTCCAGTACTACCCAAGCACGTAAAACTCTTGACAAGGCGGCAAATAAGGTAGCATTATCCAAAGGAGCCAGCGCACAATTTACTATATCTGGAAACTCTTTCGGTAAACAAAGTGGGACAATAGCTGTAAAAGGCAACAAATTCAATGCTCGCACAGACAAGGCAATAGTATGGTATGATGGAAAAACACAATGGTTGTACAACAAGAAAAACGATGAGGTCAACATTTCCACTCCTTCTGCCACACAACAACAGACTATGAACCCATATCACGTATTAAGCCTATACAAAAAAGGATATAACATGACATTGTCCAATACTGCAAACGGTTATCAGGTACATCTTACTGCCCAAAGTAAGAATGGCAGAAATATTAAGGAGATGTATATACTTATTGACAAACAGTACAATTTGAAACAAGTAAAGATGAAACAAAAAGAACAATGGATAACCATTACTGTATCGGCACTAAAGCAACAACAGTTTAGCGACAACAGTTTTCGATTCAATGCCAAGGATTACCCAAAAGCAGAGATTATAGATCTTAGATAAAGAGAACTTAATTTCCATTAAGTATAATTCCACCTTATTTATAAATAAAGATAAATATTATGCAACCTTTCAAAGTCCATATACTCGGATGTGGCTCTGCATTACCGACAAGACACCACCATCCATCATCGCAGATTATCGACATCCGCGGAAAACTCTTCATGGTGGATTGTGGAGAAGGTACTCAATCACAAATAAGACGCTCACGTCTCAATTTCTCAAAACTCTACGCGGTCTTTATCAGCCACCTGCATGGAGATCATGTTCTTGGTCTTATTGGCATGATCAGTACATTTGGATTGCAGGGACGCACTTCCCCACTCCATATATACGCTCCGAAAGAGTATGACACATTATTTAAATTGGAATTACAGACTTTCTGCTCCACTCTTGACTATGATGTCATATTTCATCCTATTGACACCTCTAAACATGAAATCATATATGAAGACCGTTCAATGACAGTAGAGACCATACCTCTACACCACCGTATGCCATGCAGTGGATTCATCTTTAGGGAAAAGCAAGGACAACGGCATATAAAACCTGATATGTTGAAGTTCTATGATATACCTCTTTCACAAATAAACAATCTACGTGCAGGATTAGACTGGACTTCACCTGAAGGAGAAGTTATCCCTAATGAGCGTCTTACCACACAGGCGGATCCTATACGTGCATACGCATACTGTTCTGACACACGTTATATGCCCCAACTAAAAAAGTACTTGCACGGTGTGACGACTCTATATCATGAGGCCACATACGGAGAGGACATGAAAGATAAGGCTATAAAGTATCTTCACTCTACTGCACATGAAGCAGCACTCACAGCTTATGAGTCTGGTGTACAGAAACTAATAATAGGACATTTCAGCCAACGCTACACTGATGAGACCCCATTACTAAATGAGGCGAAAGCTGTATTTGAGAATACAGTGCTTGCTAACGAAGGAAAAGAATACAATGTATAGAATATCTGTTAACGGGCACAAAAAAAGGGCTCCGCTGAGCCCCAATCTTTGTTAACCTTAAATCTAATACTATGAAAAACACAGTGCAAAGTTACTTAATTTTTCACAATCTACAATATTTCTTGCTTGTTTTTATATTATACGCACCTCTTTTTTGACTAAAATCAACAGATTTCAGCGAATAGATCTATAAAAGATAAGTTTTCTATAAAGAAAATCAAAAAAAGAACATTATAAAAACATTAAAAGAGAACTATATGGCTTGGTCAAAGAATTTTGATTGGTCTGTATTTTACAGTATTCCAAAAGGTTTAAGATACTGTTATTTGGAAAAATTAGATTTGGAAGTAGAACCGCCTACAAAGGATTATCTGGACAAGCTGGTAAAAGCACATTTATGTAAGATACCGTTTGAAAACCTTGCCATTACCCTTTGGAACGAATCTGTGAACATTGAACCTCAAAGGTTAATGGATAAACTATTGTATAAAAAGAGAGGCGGATATTGTTTTGAATTGAACGGATTGTTTCACCTGTTGCTTCGCACACTTGGATTTGATGCATGGATGTGTCCTTGCAGACAACTCAGACATCTCGAACCTTTCCCTGTCCCGGCAACCCATTGCGCAATAATAGTCAATTTAGATGGGAAACGGCTTTTTTGCGATGTGGGTTACGGTGGCCCGATTCCGCATGGAAGCATAGAATGGGAAACCGAGCGCATCCAGACTGTTGATAATCAGGCTTTCTATTTCACGGAGCAACAATCAGGCTGGTTTTCACTGGTCAAAAAAGGTGAAAAAGATATGCCGCTACTTCAGGCGGCACGATTGAACTGTCATTTGAGTGATTTTTATGGCCCGAACTTGCTCCGCTCAACAGGTAATTCTGCATATAGCGAACTTCATGTGTCGCGCCTAACCTCGGATGGGTATATGGATTTAACCGGGAATAAGTTTGTGATAAAACAAGGCTCTATACATCAAGAAAGAATAGTCGATGAGAAAGAATTGGATAGTGTTCTGCTCGATTACTTTAGCATTGAAAGATAGTTGTCAAGGAATTATTATCCCCCACTGATAATCAGTAGCGAATTATTCCATTTGGGTAACAACGTAATGTACAAATGGACAAAATTATCATTATCAATATCTCGAATGTTACTTATTACCATGCAAATATAGAAAAGTCCCTCAAATCTAATATTTATCAAAGAAATTTAGTAATTTTGCGTCTGATTTAACCTCTATACTCTCTTCCTATTCTCATATTATACTCAGAATACAAACTCAATAAATAGAAGCAATGAAAAGACTTATTATTTCAATGATGCTGGCCGTCATTTGTATGGTAGCTCATTCGCAAAGTTATCCTCGCTGCATCCTTGCCGGTGATTATGCAGACCCCACCATACTTCGCGATGGTAAGGATTTTTACATGACCCACTCCATGTTCCAGTATACACCGGGGTTTCTGATCTGGCACTCCCAGGATTTAGTGAACTGGGAACCGGTTACCCATGTTGTAACCAAAGGCGTCAATTGTCCTCTAGCACCAGATTTACATAAGCATAATGGGAAATACTATCTTTATTTTCCTGATAGAAAAACGACTTTTGTATGTATTGCCGACAAAATCGAGGGACCATGGACAGAACCTATCGAGGTTAAAGGAGCCAGAGGCATAGACCCCGGGCATATCGTTGACGTAAAAACCGGCAAGCGTTATTTGTTCACAGACAAAGGTCTGATGGCTCCTCTTAATGATGAGGGAACAGCCTTGACGGAACCAATGAAGACAGTATATTCCGGTTGGGATATTCCAAAGGATTGGGTTACGGAGGGTAAATGGCCGGAGAAATATCTTGAATCACCCAAATTACTATTTCTTAACGGATATTATTATCTGACTTCAGCTGAGGGTGGCACAGCAGGCCCTCCAACAAGCCACATGGTAGTAACGGCACGGTCAAAAAGCCTTGAAGGCCCTTGGGAAGAATCTCCCTACAATCCAGTCATCCATACTTGGACAGCTGATGACCAATGGTGGTCAAAAGGCCATGGAACAATATTTGATGATGCCAATGGAAACTGGTGGATTGTATACCATGCCTATCCTAATGGTTTTCATACATTGGGTCGCTACACGTTGCTTGAGCCTTTGGAATATACGGAAGACGGATGGTTCCGAACCAAGAAAGAGCAACCACTGCCTGTCGCCTCAAAGAAAATCAAACATGGTCTTGATTTGAGTGATGATTTCTCAGGTGAGAAGTTAGGGGTTCAATGGACTATTTTCAAGGATTTTGATTATGATGCCATAACCCTCAGTAATAAAAAACTGACATTGAAAGGCCGCGGAGCCAGTGTTGCCAAAGGCAGGGTTCTCACTGTCATTGCACGTGATAAATCTTATGACGTAAAAGTAAGAGTACAAAATAACACGCAAGAGTCGGGACTGTGTCTTTTCTATGACGAGAGAGCCTTTTCGGGAATAACCTCTGACGGTAATACATTAAAAGTCTATGACCATTGCAAACTGATTAAGACTGTTCCATATAAATCTGCTGCGAACTGTTGGCTACGTTTGCGTAATCAGGAGAACATACTCGTTATTGAAGCAAGTAAAAATGGCAGAAAATGGAAAGTCATCGCCACAGGGCTTGAATTGTCGGATATGAACCACAACAATCTAAGTTGGTTCAGGTCACTGCGTCCTGCTTTAAT
The DNA here is from genome assembly GCA_030531085.1 of Prevotellaceae bacterium. GTDB lineage: Bacteria > Bacteroidota > Bacteroidia > Bacteroidales > Bacteroidaceae > Prevotella. Next base: position 49,984 of record JAUNOM010000011.1, read on the forward strand.
TTCTGTGGGTAATGGAACAGCCGATTTCTATGATTTCCAGTATATAGCACGTAGTGATAGTTAAGCTAAATATATCCGCTAACATATAGAAAGGGGAAACTCTGTTCCAATTACAGGCTTATGCCTCTTCTACCTCTCTCAATCTTCCAATCATACCGATCTTCCGCGACATCGCCAACCTCCTTGAGTGTATGGCGATGTTTGATTTCATCAAAGAAATATCGGTATTCCGCATAGTCTCTGAGCCATGCACTAACAATCATAACAGCTTAATAAACAGCAAGATAAAAATAACGTTGCAAAAGCTATCAAATTACCTTGTAAAAGCATTGAGATTACAGTGTAAAAGCATAGAGATTGCGAGGTAATCTGATAGCTATTGCAACGGGGTTAAATACATATAGATTTCATAGTGAATTTCATCAGTTTCTATTCATTGGCAATTCTTATAAAAGAGCAATAATAAAGTGTCAATAATTTTGCAATTTAAAATATTATTGCTACCTTTGCCCTTGACTTGTTAGACTAAAACATTTTAAGTAAGGATATGCAAAAAAGCCTGTCACTAATAAATGATATCTCTCAAGTGACAGTCTTGGCAGAATGGGTGTCACTTATGGGAAAGGAGTTATTCTTACCTATGCATACCATATTCCAACTAAATCTCGCCCTTGAGGAGGCTGTTGTGAATGTGATGAATTATGCCTATCCTGGTAAAAAAGGACAATATGTAACCCTTACTGCTAAAACCGTAAAGAACATAGATGGCAGTGAACACATTATATTTGTACTTAAAGACAACGGAATACCATTTGATCCGACACAAGCCCCAAAGCCTGACACAACACTGACTGCAGAAAAACGGAATATAGGCGGACTGGGCATTTTCCTTGTGCAACACCTTATGGAGAGTGTCACATACGAAAGAAGGGAGGAGAACAATATTCTGACTATGAAATACAGATTACCCCAAAATACACCCATGTTATAAAACCGAAACACCTAAAAGAGAATAATATGACATTAGAAATACAACAAGACAAAGATACCATTACGGGAAGACTCGAAGGAAGACTCGATACAGCCACATCTCAGCAATTTGCGGCAGAGATGTCACCGCTTCTCAATAATGCGGACAAACATATTGTACTGGACTGTTCAAGATTAGAATTCATATCATCATCAGGTCTCAGACTGTTCCTTTCACTACGTAAGGCTACCATAGCCAAGGGAGGAGATGTCACAATAACCGGTATCACAGATGAAATAAAACAAGTTTTCACAATCACAGGATTTTACTCTCTTTTCAACTTCAAATAAGTATGCAGTTTTTTCACACAACACGGTGAATATTTAATCAAAAAATGTACAAGAAAAATCTTTTGCTTCATACTTACATTGTAATAGTTTGGAAATATAGATATTACAGATAAAGAACGTGAAAAGACTCCGCAAAAAGTAAGTCTTTTTATTTATTGAATATTTGGTGGAACGAAAGAAAAGTAGTATCTTTGCATCCACAAATAAGAAAACAAACAGCATCACGTTTTTTAGAAAAGTTTTCCAAAACGGAAAACTTTTACAATAAACTGATTTTAAAAATTTCCAAAAATGGAGTCTAAGAAATTCACTATCACCAAGCGTGACGGTTCAAGGGACGAGTTCTCACTTGACAAAATCATGAACGCTATAATGAAAGCGTTTGACGCAGTAGAAGAGCCTGTTAATGTTTCCATTATATCCAAGATTATCAGCCACTTGGATATAACAGAGAATGTTACGGTAGAGGACATTCAGAACCAAGTAGAGGTAGCCTTGATGAAGGAGGGACACTACAAGGTTGCCAAGTGTTTCATGCTATACCGTCAAAGTCATACAGAGGACCGCGAGACCCTTGACAAGTTGAACTTTTTGACAGCCTATATGGAAGCTGCGAATGCTGCTACTGGTTCAAAATTTGACGCCAACGCCAATGTGGAGCACAAAAATATTGCGACACTCATAGGTGAATTGCCTAAGTCTAACTTCATACGTCTAAACCGCAGGCTTCTTACAGACCGCATAAAGAAAATGTATGGAAAAGAACTTGCCGACAAATATATAGACCTGCTGACACATCATTTTATATATAAGAATGATGAGACATCAATCGCTCCATATTGCGCATCTATCACCATGTATCCATGGCTCATCAATGGCACAATGGGGATAGGCGGCAACTCTACCGCACCTACCAATCTGAAATCTTTCTGTGGTGGTTTTGTCAATATGGTATTCATCGTGAGCTCCATGTTATCTGGTGCGTGCGCCACTCCTGAATTCCTGATGTACTTAAACTACTTTATTGAAAAGGAGTATGGTGAGGACTATTATCAGCACGCTGACAAGGTCGTGGATCTATCCAAGCGCCAGCGCACGATTGACAAGATTATCACAGACTGTTTTGAACAAATAGTATATTCCATAAACCAGCCTACGGGTGCAAGAAACTTCCAGGCGGTGTTCTGGAACATTGCATATTACGACAAGTTCTATTTTGAGTCACTCTTTGGTAATTTCTATTTCCCTGATGGCTCGCAGCCACATTGGACAAGCCTGTCATGGCTACAAAAGAGGTTTATGAAGTGGTTCAATAAAGAACGCACAAAGACTGTACTCACATTCCCTGTGGAGACAATGGCACTGCTGGCAGACAACGGCGAGTGTCGTGATCCAGAATGGGGAGAGTTTACAGCCGAGATGTACTCCGAGGGACATTCCTTCTTCACATACATGAGTGACAACGCCGACTCCCTATCCTCATGCTGCCGTCTGCGCAATGAGATACAGGACAACGGTTTCTCATACACACTTGGAGCGGGAGGCGTAAGCACCGGTTCCAAATCAGTGTTGACAATAAACCTGAACCGCTGTGTACAGTATGCCGTAAACAATGGCCGTGACTACAAGGAGTTCCTTGAAGAAGTCATAGACCTGTGTCACAAGGTACAGTTGGCATATAATGAAAATCTGAAGGAACTGCAGGAACACGGCATGCTGCCTCTGTTCGATGCTGGATACATCAATATGGGCAGACAGTACCTGACGATTGGCGTTAACGGCCTTGTGGAAGCGGCAGAGTTCATGGGACTGAAGATAACTCCTAATGACCGTTACAAGGAGTTTGTGCAGGGCATACTGTCCATTATAGAGAAACTCAACAAGGCATACCGCACAAAGGACGTTCTGTTTAATTGCGAGATGATCCCTGCGGAGAATGTCGGTGTGAAGCACGCTAAATGGGACAGAGAGGATGGATATATTGTACCACGTGACTGTTACAATTCATATTTCTATATTGTAGAGGACCAGTCACTGAACATTATAGACAAGTTCAAGCTGCATGGTGCACCATATATAGAACACCTCACAGGCGGCTCTGCCCTGCACATGAACCTTGAGGAGCATCTGTCAAAGGAACAGTACAGACAGTTGTTGAAGGTGGCGGCACAAGAAGGATGCAACTATTTCACATTCAATATTCCAAACACTATCTGTAATAATTGTGGGCACATAGACAAGAGATACCTGCACGAATGCCCATCATGCCACTCTAATAACATAGACTACATGACACGCATCATCGGATACCTAAAGCGCGTCAGCAACTTCTCACAGGCACGCCAGAAAGAAGCTGCGAAACGCTATTATGCAGGCTCAAACAAAATGACGGAATAACTTTTATATGAAGTATGTAAATACGGGCGTGGTCTTTCAGGAAATTCCTGATGAGGTCACGCTCTCTATAAATATATCAAACTGTCCTTGTCACTGTCAGGGATGCCACAGTCAATATTTATGGGAAGATATAGGCAACCCTCTAACAGCCATGTCACTAAACAGGATGATAGAGCAATATGGCACAGACATCACCTGTATATGTTTTATGGGGGGAGACGCTGAGACCGCCACGGTGAACAGTCTGGCGCAATGGATGAAATCCGCACACCCGGAGATGCACATAGGATGGTATTCCGGGCGCACGAAGATGGCATCAAACATCAATCTCGAGAATTTTGACTATATAAAACTTGGCCCTTACATAAAGGACAAGGGAGGCCTTGACAAAGAGACTACCAATCAGAGGCTATATAAAATCGCTGATGGTGAAATGACTGACATCACAAGCAGATTCTGGAAGAAACACTGAGCAAATCATTATGACAGAAAGCATATTCATAGCAGGACCATGCGTAATTGAGTCCGCAGAGCTACTCGACACCGTTGCCGAACGCATAGCGTGCATAAACAACCGACTAAAAAACGATATCATATTCAAGGCTTCATTTGACAAAGCTAACCGGACAAGTATAAAATCTTTTCGCGGTCCAGGTCTCGAGCGCGGACTGCAGATGCTGGCGGACGTAAAGGAGAAGTACGGGCTTAGGCTACTGACCGACATACACGAGGCTTGGCAGGCCAAGCCCGCCGCAGAAGTTGTAGATGTATTGCAGATACCGGCGTTCCTTTGCAGACAGACAGACCTGCTCGTGGCTGCGGCACGGACTGGTAAGACTGTGAATATAAAGAAGGCGCAATTCCTGTCAGGACAGGATATGCGCTATCCTGTGCAGAAGGTTATCGACACTGTGGAAGCCGAAAATGTGACAATGGCCAATGGAGACTCTATTATAAATAATGTGTGGCTTACGGAACGTGGGAATTGCTTTGGCTACAACAATCTCGTGGTGGACTTCCGCAACATTCCCGATATGCTGGAGATAACTCCACGAGTTATAATGGACTGCACGCACAGCGTGCAACGGCCCGGCGGCGGCAACGGATGCACGGCTGGTGACCGACGGTTTGTCCCTGCGATGGCAAAGGCCGCCAAGGCATTCGGAGCCAACGGCTTTTTCTTTGAAGTGCATCCAGACCCGGACCACGCAAAGAGCGATGGGCCAAATATGCTGCATTTAGACGACCTTGAAGCGCTGATAAAGGATTTAAAGGCTTAAAGAAGAACCATATTATTGTTCATGACTTATGAAGAAAATTCGCGACATTGCAATAAAAGCCCTACAGGAGGAGGCACAGGCCGTGCTTGATCTCATCGAACTGCTGGACGATGAATTTGACAAGGCGGTTCACCTGATGAAAAACTGCAAGGGAAAAATCATCGTCACAGGAGTTGGAAAAAGCGGCAACATCGGCGCTAAGATAGCGGCGACACTATCAAGTACCGGCACGCCCGCCGTATTCGTAAACCCACTTGACGTCTACCATGGTGACCTCGGCGTGATAACAGAGGACGACGTCGTTCTTGCAATATCCAACAGCGGACAGACGGATGAGCTGCTCCGTTTCGTCCCTATGATCCTGCACATGAACACTCCCATCATAGGCATGAGCGGAAATCCACACTCATTGCTGGCGAAGTACTCCACACACCATATCAACGTACGTGTGAAGAAAGAGGCGTGCCCTCTGAACCTGGCACCGACCAGCAGCACCACAGCAGAGTTAGCCATGGGTGACGCACTTGCCATCGCGCTAATGGAACAGCGCCATTTCATGCCACGCGACTTCGCACAGTTCCATCCCGGCGGCGAACTCGGCAAGCGGCTCCTCACTACGGCGGCGGATGTGATGCGCAGCGATGACCTGCCCATCATCCACGCCACCACACATCTCGGCGAGGCCATCATCCATGTCAGCGCAGGAAAGTTAGGACTGGGCATCTCGCTCAATGAGGACGGCACTGTGGCAGGACTGATAACGGACGGCGACATCAGACGCGCCATGGAGCGCTGGCAGGCGGACTTCTTCAACCACACCGTGGACGATATAATGACAAGAAGCCCGAAATGCGTGACGGCAACCACAAAGATTACGGAGATACAGTCCATCATGAACAAGAACAAGGTGCACACCGTACTCGTACTTGACGACAAGAAACATCTCATCGGCGTAGTGGACCATTACTCATGTATGATATAAGGCAAAAACATACACCTTATATATATAATAAGCAGGCAGCACGGACAAACCATCCATGCTGCCTGCTTTCTTATGCAACAGTAAACTGTTATTCCTCCAGAGAATAAATCCTCACAGACGAGTTAAGGCCGGACGGCATCGGCGCCCATGTGTCATACTTCGCCTTCTTGTACTTTATGTCCACCACATTTATCTCCTCGAACTTACGCCATTCCACGCCCTTGCGGTCCAAATCTGCTATACGGTTCGCCGGGAGGTTCGTAACCTCGATGCGAATGTCGTTTTTACCCTCATTCAGCACGGAACCATCAAACTGCAACACGTACGGAACGCTCCACGCGCAGCCTACATAGTTACCGTTCACATACACGCGCGCACTCTCACGCACGTCGCCGAGGTCTATCGCCCATGTGCCGCCCATCTTCTGCGCCACGGCCTTAGCCTTCACGGCATTCCTCCTCCTTGCCACTTTTTGTCCTTGCGGTTTTGCAGATGGAATGTCAAACGTAGTCTCATAAACGCCGGTGCCCATTGTCACCTTCGCGGAATCATTATCCAGAGTCTCCCACGTCTGCAGCTTGTCGATGTTGAAAGTCTCCCCTACCCTCGGGGCCTCCTCTATGAACGACAATTTCCAGCCCTTGTCTATATTTATGGAAGAGCCTTCCTTCTCCTTTGTCAGAACCTTTGACAATGCGACATCCTGAGTGTTGGAATACGGCGCGAGAATCATGGACTGCCCGGAGCGCAATGCTATACGCAGCCCCTGTTCACTGCATTCTGTGTCATACCACTTGTTCTCAAGCGGATTATACCACTTCGCTTTCTCCACGCTGACGGCCAGCGGCACAAAGGCATCAACATCCTTCGGAGTCAGGTTGGCAATGAAATAACCATATCCACCCTTATACTTCCTGCGGATCATCTTCAGCCCGTATTTCGTCTTCATCAGCTCCGGCTTCGCGGCCTTTGCCAGTGCGTTCACGTCATTTCCGTATATCACCTTCACGCCTTTAGCCTTCAGGTCCGCGATATGCGCCTTCACGTCCTCGGTCAATGTGCTGCCCTCGGGTATCAGCAAGGCCTTGTACGCCACTCCGGCGGCGGTCACAATATCACCGCCCTTGCCAACATTTGAGGTCAACAGATACTTATCCGATATATAGTCACAGTCATAGCCCAGGGAATCAAGCTCAAGGATGGAGTTCTTGAACTCCGGTGCCAGATGGCCAAGGTTATGTATCGCGAACTGCATCAGCAGCTTCCTTGTATTCTTCAGCCAAAGGTCACGTACAGGGAAGTAAACGAGGACATCGTTGTCCGGCTCTCCGCTCTGCAGGAAGCTCTGGCAGCGCTGTATGTACTGCATCAGCTGCGGTGCGTCCCTCCAGATGCTGTTTGTAGGCGACATATCCACTGAAGCGTAGAAGCGCCAGCCCGGCCAGGCATCATTTCGCGGCGAATAGCAGGTGCCATGGAAGTACATGTGGTTCACGCCGGCGCAGAACATCAGGTCGATGTCCGGCTTCATCTGCGCCAGAGAAGTGCGGAAATGTTCTGTAAGCCATGTGAAGGTCTCGCTGCTCACGAGTTTCTTGCCTGTGATGTGCGCCGCAGACGGGGCATACTTCAACATGGAGTAGTCGGAGTCATTCAGCTTTGTCATTCCGGGGTCCACACGCAGACCCTTTATGCCAAACTCGGACAGTCCGAAGCCTTCTATCTCCGGTATGTCCACGGCGGCATACACGTCAATGAGGTTTGCAGGCGAGCCATGCGCCTGATTACGCACCGTCATGCCATGCGAGTGCGCCCATGCCGCCCACTGGTCCGTGAAGTTCTCAAGCAGCATATCAGACAGCGTCTCCCTGTAGTCGCTGACCATCTTCGGGTCCCTGTCCACCAGCCTGTCGATGTTTTTCCTTAGGGAATAACCTCTGCGGCTCTCGAACTCTGCCGGCAGCGTGGGCGTCCAGTCCGCGCCGTACACCTCGTACGAGTCATTGAACATGGAATGCGGCCACGGCGTGTTGCTTTCCGCAAAAGCCTTGTCGAACCTGTCCAGATAATGCCTCACCGCCACCTTGTCAAAATGGTCTATGACATATCCCTGTCCGCCCGGCGCGGCGCGCTTCACCTGCTGCCGTGTGCGTCCAACGTGCACGGCGATAATACGCCAGTCCCCTTTCTTGGGAGTCTTCCACCGCAGGGTGCCGTCAGCACCCACAAAGGCCGTAACGTCCACCGCCTCGCCCTTATATCCCTTGACGGCCTTCGGATACGCCATCACGAAATCAAGGCGCGAGTACTTCCGCTCCTTCTGCGGCACCTCTATCCTGTAGCCTGCCTTCAGCACAGAGCTGTTCAGCACGGAGTCCACCACCAGGACCTTGCACGCCGCCTCCTCAAGGGGCGTAGTAGGTCCGCCGAAAGGCCATCCCGTACCATTGTTCATGTCAATCTGTATGCCGAGACGCTTGCCCTGCGCCTGCACATACTTCAGCATATCCATCCATTTGGGCGAGAGGTACTCGATATTGTTGGCGCTGTTACCCTTAACGCCGTACAACGGCGTAATCTCGAGCGCCCCGATACCGTGCGAGGCGTACTGCTCCATGTTCCAGCGCACGTTGGCCGTGTCAAGGGCCGACCCCAGCCACCACCAGCGCGAGCCTGCCTTCGTCTCATCCGCATTTGCCGCACCTGCCATGGCGAGTGCCGACAATAATAGTGTCAGTTTTTTCAATTTGATTATGTTGTTTTGTTAGTTAATAGTATATTGTCAAAGTTTCAGCGTCCTGCCGCCCGTCATTCATGATGATAAGGCTCCCCCTTGATGATTGTGCAGGCGCGGTACAGTGCCTCCGCGAACACCAGGCGCACCATCTGGTGCGAGAATGTCATCCTCGACAGGCTTATCCTGTCGTTCGCGCGTGCGTACACGTCCTGCGCGAAGCCGTAGGGCCCTCCTATGCAGAAGACAAGGCGGCGCGCCGTCTGCTGACGCTTCTCCAGCCATGCCGCAAACTCAACGGAACGGAACTCGCTGCCGCGCTCGTCAAGAAGCACAAGGGTGTCAGAAGGCTGGAGACACTTCAGGATACACTCACCCTCACGCTCCTTCTGCTGTACCTCTGTCAGGGCCTTGGTGTTCTTCAATTCCGGAATAACAGTAACATGAAACTGCATATAATGCCCTATCCTGCCGATGTAGTCATCAATGGCGGCCTGAAAATTCCTGTTATTCGTCTTGCCCACAAGTAATAGTTCTGTTTTCATTGCCACAAAATTAAACATTTTTTTGTGTCCGAACAAGTAAAACGCATCTTTTTTGACAAAAAACTTCATAAAGTTTGCATAAAATGATTTTTTTTGCTTAACTTTGTGGCAAGAATTTATATCCGGCACTTATCCATAAAAGTGTAACCATAATATAAATTGTTAACAATTAAAATCTACACAACAAAAAGAGCAATGGAAAACAACGCACAGTTAATCGCACAATGCGAGGCAGTGGCCAAGCAATGGCTGTCACCGTCATTTGATGAAGAAACCCGCAAGGAAGTTCAGGCAATGCTCGACGCTGAGGACAAAACCGCCCTCATCGACGCGTTCTATCAGAACCTCGAGTTCGGCACTGGCGGCCTGCGCGGCATAATGGGCGCAGGTACAAACCGTATGAACAAGTATGTGGTTGGCATGGCCACACAGGGATTCGCCAACTACATCCTGAAGGCCTTCCCGGGGAAGAAATGCTCTGTAGTGGTAGGACACGACTGCCGCAACAACGGACGTATGTACGCGGAGACCGTCGCAGCCATATTCTCCGCCAACGGCATCAAGGCATATCTGTTCGAGAGCCTTCGCCCGACGCCGGAAATATCCTTCGCCATACGCCAGCTTGGAGCACAGGCCGGCGTGAACGTCACCGCATCGCACAATCCTAAGGAATATAACGGCTACAAGGCATACTGGGACGACGGCGCGCAGGTGCTTGCACCGCATGACACGGGCATAATCGACGAGGTGAACAAGGTAACCATCGACGACGTGAAGTTCGAGGCCAACCCTGACCTTATACAGATCATCGGCGGCGAGATGGACTACGACTATATGGTAGCCGTAAAGGAGGGAATGGTCGACCAAGACGTCATCCTGCGTCAGAAGGACCTCAACATAGTTTATTCCGCCATGCACGGAACGGGCCGCCACATCGTGCCGATGTGCCTGCGCTCATGGGGCTTCCAGAACATCAACGTGGTGCCGGAGCAGATGGTCGTTGACGGTAATTTCCCCACCGTCGTGTCTCCAAACCCGGAGAACGCGGAGGCCATGACACTCGGCATGAAGCTGGGAACGAAGCTCAACGCCGACCTCGTGGTGGCTACCGACCCTGACGCTGACCGTCTCGCCATTGTATGCCGCAACGCCAAGGGCGAGTGGCAGATTCTCAACGGAAACCAGACCGCCTGTATGTTCTACTGGTACACCATAAAGAACAAGAAGGCGCTGGGACAGCTGAAGGACTCCGACTTCATGGTGAAGACCATCGTGACCTCCGAGCTCATCGCGAAGATTGCAAACGCAAACGGCGTGGAGTGCTTTGACGAGTACACTGGTTTCAAGTGGATAGCATACAGAATACGTGTGAACGAGGGCAAGCGCAAGTACATAGGCGGTGGAGAGGAGTCCTTCGGATACCTGCCTTACGACAAGGTGCGCGACAAGGACGCTCCTGCGTCCATCTGTCTCATCTGCGAGATTGCGGCATGGGCAAAGGATCAGGGCAAGACACTGTTCGATCTGCTGCTTGACATATACAAGGAGTACGGTTTCCAGAAGGAAACGACCATCAACGTGGTGAAGCCGGGCAAGAGCGGAGCCGACGAGATAAAGAAAATGATGGAGGACTTCCGCGCCACACCTCCAACGGAGATAGCTGGCTCAAAAGTTGTCACGGTCAAGGACTACAAGACCTTGAAACAGGTGTCAAACGGTGTGGAGAGCGACCTCAATATGCCAACCACAAGCAATGTTCTGCAGTGGTTCACTGAGGATGGAATGAAGATCAGCGTCCGTCCGTCAGGAACAGAGCCAAAAATCAAGTTCTACTGCGAGGTGCCAGTGGCCGGTGAGTTTGACGGCGACTACAACGCAGCCACAGAAAAGGCCGACGCACGCGTAGAGGAGATAAAGAAGAGTCTCGGACTCTAATTTCCACACCTCATACAGGTCATAACAGCTCCGTCTGTCAGGATAAAAGTCTCTGACAGACGGAGTTTTTCGTATATGAACGCCGCATGGAAAATTTTGGACGGCCTTTTTAAAAAAATCTACGGCCCTTT
>JAUNOM010000012.1 GCA_030531085.1 Prevotellaceae bacterium
ACGCTTCTTGTACTACTGTCTCTTCTGTCTATGTAAAGCCGTTCAAAGAACTCGTGTCTAATCGCTTGTCGAAGAATTGTTGTTTCTTGTCGTAAGCGAATGCAAAGGTACGCAGTTTTTTTCATTCTCGCAACACTTTTCAAAAGAAATTACATCAAAGAGCCCTCTTTAATGAAAATATTTGACTAATATCAAACAAATGTGTACATTTATTTGGTTAATTAAGAATAAAAGAGTATTTTTGCACTAAATACAAAACCTATCAATTAATCTATTTATTTTTTATGAGTAGCAAACACACATTATTAGTATTATTAGGAGCCGCACTTATCGCTCCGTCTGCGACAAAAGCCAATACCTATAATATAGGATCACCAGATGGAAAGTTATTGGTAAGCATAGATGACTCCAACGGCAAACTTTTCTACACGGTAAACTACGAAGGCAAAGAAATGCTCAAGCCCTCACAGCTTGGACTAAAGACAGACATGGGTGACTACACCCAGGATTTGAAGGTTACAAACAGCAAAGAGGAGAAAGTATCGTACAGCTATACAATGACAGGTACTAAGGCTTCCAACAAAACATACGAGGCAAATGCGCTGAACCTTGAGACCACCTCCAAGACAGGCAAGCGCAGCATGACAATCGAAATTCAAGTCAGCAACAACAATATCGCATACCGATATAAGTTAGGCGGTGCATTAACCAAAGACCGTGATGAACCACGCCGCACCACCATTCTCGAGGAGGTCAGCGGCTTCAATTTTCCCGATGCCACCACCACGTTTGTCTGTCCACAAATAGACGGTGACCACAAAGGATGGATGAGCACCAAGCCAAGCTATGAGGAAGAGTATAAGGCCGACGCCCCTATGGCAGAGAAGTCAAGATACGGCAAGGGTTACACATTCCCATGCCTGTTCCACGTAGGTGACGCCGGATGGGTCCTTGTCAGCGAGACAGGCGTAGGCAGCAACTATTGCGGCAGCCATCTGAGCGATTATAATCCCAATGCAGGCTACACGATAGCATTCCCTGACGTTACGGAGCAACACGGTTTGGGGTCTACCACGCCTGCCATTAGTCTTCCTGGTAGCACGCCATGGCGCACAATAACTGTAGGCAGCACACTGAAGCCTATAGCCGAGACCACCATAAGCTACGATGTGGTAGAAGAGATGTATCCTGCCCGTGAGGAATACAAGCCAGGACGCTACACATGGAGCTGGCTGATATGGCAGGACAATTCAATCAACTACAAGGATCAGAAAGAGTTCATTGATGTCGCCGCAGCAATGGGCTTCGAGTACTGTCTGGTGGATGGTTTCTGGGACGAGACCATCGGCCGCGACAAGATTGCCGAGCTAAGCAAGTACGCACAGTCAAAAGGCGTACACCTATTATTATGGTATAACAGCAACGGCTACGCCAACGACGCTCCACAGACTCCGCGCAACTGCATGAACACCTCCATCGCCCGTGAGAAAGAGATGGCGTGGATGGAGAGCATTGGTATAAAAGGCATAAAGGTAGACTTCTTCGGCGGCGACAAGCAGCAGACCATGCAACTGTATGAGGATCTGCTCAGCGATGCCAACCGTCATGGCCTGCAGGTTATATTCCATGGCTGCACCCTGCCACGCGGATGGGAGAAGATGTACCCGAACTTCGTTGCCTCCGAGGCTGTGCTGGCTTCCGAGAACGTATACTTCAACGAGCACCATGCCAAGCGCGAGGGTTTCGAACTTACCATGCACCCCTTCTGCCGCAACACCGTGGCAAGCATGGACTGGGGCGGCAGCATCATGAACCGTTTCCTAAGCAAGGACAACAAGAGCCGCCATAAGCGCTACACCAGCGACACCTTCGAGATGGCCTCCGCCATCATGAACCAGACAAGCATACAGTGCATCTGTATGCAGAAGAGCAATCTCACCGAACTGGAGCAGTTTGAGATGGATTTCCTCAAGGCCGTGCCCACGACATGGGACGAGACAATGTATATAGACGGCTATCCCACCAAACACTCCGTCATGGCACGCCGTCATGGCGACAACTGGTATGTGGCAGGCCTCAACGGCGAGGACACCGCCAAGACCCTTACCATCAATCTCCCAATGTTTGCAGGCAAGGAGGTGACATTCTACACCGACGCCGCACCGAAGAAAGGCAGCATCGCACCGCTCACACCAGTAAAGAAGACCATCAAGGTTGACAAGAAGGGCAACGCCAAAATTACCCTACAGGCCTTGGGCGGAATAATCATCACTGACGGTATTTAAAGCCATTTACAATACGCGACAGCAAAAGGTACAGTTTTCTGTTCTCAATCCCAAGAGCTGTCGCCCAACAGTACACATTATCAAGCATCGTAAAAAAAATGGGGATGTGCCGTTATTCCGGCGCATCCCCATTGTCATTCACCAATATTATTCTTGCTTACTTCACTATTCTCACGCTGTTCTTGCCATCATTCACGATATACAGGCCCTTCGGCAGCTGGCCGAGGACCTTGCTCGCCTTACCCTGTGCCATGCGGATGCCCTTCATGTCATAGACGGTCACCTCGCCTTCTATTCTCGGCTGGAAAATTCCAGTAGCAGGACTCTCCACGCCACGCATTAGCAGGGCATAATAACCGTAAAGTTCCGTCTGATAGAACGTTCCATTACCAACCTGACACGCATAGACGCGGCCACTGGTGCCAAAGCCCTTGGTGCCGCTGAAATATGCACCCATAACCTGTGGGGCGATGGACTGTTTATAGTCAGACATGGCAGGGAAGAACAGGCTGGCGCCATTCTTCCTCGACGTTACAAGGTTACCCTTTACGCCATGGTATGTCACCCACTCCCTATCACAGTTGTTCACAAGCTCCTGGTACTCATTATATGTAGGCAGGCAGCGTGTCTTGTCTGTATTGTTGTATATGGCGTCAAACTCTGTGGCTGCTATTTCCTTAGGCTCCGGACTCTGCCAGTTATCCGCGCTTCCGTTTGCCTCCACAGGAGTCAGACCGCCCCACAGATACTTGTCACCAAGTTCCCAAGGATTATCCGCACCGAGGTTACAGCTCATCCATTTTACAGAAAGTCCCATATCCACTACGCCGCTGGCGGCAATCTCTGGGAATTTCCTGACCTTTACGGTCACGGAAGAGCGGACATCGCCAAGAGCCAACGATATTACGGCCTCGCCCTCGCTCACTCCTGTAACATTTCCATAGGCATCCACGACAGCGATGGCCTCATCTGAAGAGGTCCATGTGGCATCCTTTGTGTCAACGCCAAGCGGTGAGGTCTCGAATGTCAGGCGCACACTGTTCTCTGCATAGACCGTTGCCTCTGCCGGTGCAATGACAAACTCCTTCAAGGCAGGGGTCTCCTCCTTCAGCTTCACCGACAGCAGAGGATATGCGTACTCTGGAGTAGAGGAAGTGCCAACCACCAATCCGCCGTTGCTGGTTCTGCACTGATAAGCACTCTTCTGGTCCTCGCTGCAGTCACCTATATAGAAGCCAGTCTCCATCTGCTCGGACAGGAAGATTGACTTGCCGTTTATTTTCGATGTCAGCAGATAGCCACTCACGCCATTCTGCGTCGTCTTCAGCACACATACAGCATCAAGCAGCTCCTCCGTCTCGCTCTTTGACGGCATACGCTGCTCGCCGTTGGTGCCCTTGGCTATCGCGTCATAGCGTATGTCACCCCTAATTGCCTTTGGCAGCACACGGTCCTCAAAGCCGAACCAATAGGTTGACGTTCCTGCAATTGACCTACTCACCTTTGCGAAAGAATATGCCGGCGCCGTTGCGCTTGCAGACTTCGCGCCATAATAGTTTGAGGCCCACAGCACGCTCACACCAAGGTCCACAAACGCCTCGTTGGCGGTCTCAACCGCTGTCACGTTCACTGTTATGGAACCTGTAACATCGCCGCACTTCATGGTTATGTCCGCAGTACCAGCTCCCACGGCTGTCACCACTCCGTTGGCCACTGTGGCAACATTCACGTCAGATGAGCTCCACACCGCACCTGCCACACTCGCATCGGCCGGGGTTGCGGTCACTTTTATCTGCATGGTGGTGTTGGCGAACATATTATTTGACTCACAGCTAAGCGCCACCGACTCCAGAGCCGGTCCACTCACTGCTCCGGCCACAGGACGCACAGCCAGACCGCGCCATGGAGAGCTTGTATAAGTCACCAATCCTGAACCTAAAGAGAATTCTGCAATATAAGCATTAGACCCATTGTTGTCTGAAGCGAAATACTGAGACCGGGATCCATTACCATCCGCTGGCAGGAATATGGAATTACCGTTGATCTTCGATGTCAGCAGAGTTCCTGCCGTTCCTCCCACGGTAGTCCATTCCGCATTACAGTTGCTTATAAGCTCTCTCCACTGTTTGCTCGTAGGCATCTGCCATCTTCCGTCTGTCGTGGCTGCCGCAACGTCGTACTCCACATCACCGGCAAAGTCCTTCTTGGGAAATACCACTGCCCATTCGTTCCTATCATAGAACTTATACATCGATTTGAATGGTGCATTATTGTCCATACACCCATACGCATACAGGCTTCCCTTTTTCGCAACTTCCTCCGAACCAAGGTCATAAGCCCTCCATGCCACACTGACGCCCATGTCTATGGCCTCCCCTTCCGTAGGGGTCTGCGCCCTGAGCGACATCACCACTGCAAGCACCGCTATGCAGAGAATTAATTTAAATTTGTTCATAGTTATCTTTCTATTATATTGGTAAATTTGTTCCAATAGTTTGCCTTGCGATACTTCTCTGCGCATCCCACAGGTACGTACAGCGTACATTTAGAATAATCAAAGTCCCCCCAGAACAATGCCGTCGGCAATTCCGGCGGTGTTGTCATGCGGCAGTCCAGCGCGGAGAACTCACAGCCTTTGAACGGGTATCTTCCTATCTTCTCCACGCCTGCCGGAAGCACAAGGGTTTTGAAGTTTCCCATAGTTCCATGCCATGCGAAGGCATTGTCCCCTATCCTTTTCAGCGTGCTGGGCAGGGTTATGGACCTCATGCCCGTCCATTCCAGTGCGCTGTTCCCTATCTCTTCCACGCCCTCTGGTATTACCAAGTGCGGGATTGATGTATGGTTAAGCGCTCCCTCCTCTATCACCTTCAGTCCCTTGGGGAATTTGATGGAGGACAGCGACTCACAATTATTAAATATGTTTCGCGGAAGATTTGCCAACGTTCCCTCAAACACCACGTCCGTCAACTGGGTGCAGTAGTCAAACGCCGTCCTTCCGATTGACGTCACACTGGCCGGTATTGTCAGCGTCCTGATGCGCGCGCCCATGAATGCCGCATTGCCTATCTCCCTCACCGTCTCGGGTATCGTCAGTTCTGTCAGCAGGTTCTGGCTGTTCTCCCCAAGAGACCTTGCGAAAGCGGCATCACCTATCTTCTCCAGACCGTTGTGCAGCCCCACCTTTGCAAATACCGGCGTATGGATGCACGTATAATAAGGTATCTCCTTCAGCGTGGCAGGGAAATCCATCTCGCTCAGATTGGAACAGCCATTAAAGCAGCTACCTTCCATTGTCTGCAATGCGGCAGGCAGCTTCACGTACTTGACGGCCGCGCCCGCAAAGACGCTCATCCCCATCTTGGTCACCGTCGCCGGCAGTTTCACAATCTCCAGTTTTGTATTGGCAAAGGCATTATCACCTATCGTGTTGTCGGTCCTGACAGTCCCGTCGGCCTTGACAGAGGCGTTCGTCAGGTCCAGCACCTTCAGCTTGCCCTCTGTGGCCATCTTCTTTATCGTGGCCATGTCATTGCTGTTAATCTCACCGCTCAATGACAGGTCCTCCATCGCCATCAGCTCCTCTGTCGGCTTTTTCGCCAGGCTGCCCGGCTCTGTCAGCGTCACTTTATTCTCCGCCTCCACGCCTATGGGATTGGTTGTCTGCCTTATGTTCACATTTCCCGTCCATCTGCCGCCAGCGGTGGAGAACGTCACCACCGCACTGCGATCCTCGCGTGAATTGTTGGCTGCCACTGTGAAGGTGAAGTAGTCATTACTCTCCCCGTTGCCCACGGTGGCCTGCTTGTACTTCAGCCATGACGGCGTGCCTGAGACAACGGCCTTCATGTCACTGTTGCATCTCACAGTAATGACAAGGTCTCCGCCCTTATAGCCCACGTTATAGTCCGTCATCTCGAACTGTGGAGTCACCACACGGCTCTGATGCACCGCGTATGACTTCATATTCTTTCCGTTCACCAAGACATTGATGTGGCGCAGCGTGCTTGTGGACATACTTGTATTGGCATTTATCTGATACTTGTTGTCGCCAAGGGACGTGATGCCGTCCGGCAGCTCCAGCGTGCAGTTGCCGTTGGTGTTTACGTCAATGGTAAAGGTGTGTGTGCGCGCATCCGCAAAATCGCCGTCCACCAGCGAGGACGTGCACGTGAACATCAGCCCCGCCTGGGTCACTGTAACCTTGTCCAACACCTCGCCGGTACTCTTGTCCACGAACTCTATCACTCCCGTGCGCGCCTCCGTCTCCATGTATGGCGGTATGCTCACCCACAGCTCGTACGGTTCCATGGAGCGTGTCCGGCCTTCCATCCCGTTCACCACGCTTATCCACTCGGGCATCCTCACATCCATCTGCCTGTTGGCGGTGTATTTTATAGGCAGGGTGCCACCTGCCGCCGAGATTTCCATCTCCTTGCTGTCAATGACTACGGCTCCCTTGTAAGTCTGGTACACCGTCAGCACCTCTGTCCTGCCGTGCGGCCCCTTAAACTCAACCGTGGCCTTGCGGTTCTCATTCGTGTTGTTGTAAGCGTCGTAGGAAAAGTAGACCGTATGCGTTGACATGGAGCGTGTGGCGGACTTATGCAGCCATTCATCGCCCGTGGTTATGGTATAGTCAAAGTCCGTATATGAGCTGACGTCAACCTGCAGCGTTCCGGCCATGCTGGTGACATAAATCTCGTTAGTTGACAGCACAATCGTCTCATCCACCTTCTGATACACGTGGACCGTCTCCGTCAGTCCCTCCGGCGAAGTGAAAACTATCTCGCCCTCACGGAAATTCCCCGAAGCGTTGGCGTCCGCCTCAAAAGTCACAGTGCTCTTGGTCAGCCCCCGCGTGCCACGCGTGGGCGCCTGCCGCAGCCATCCCGCATACTGCGGGGCAATGCTCACGGTATATCTCACATTGGCCTGCACCTCGATGTCGAAGCGGCCTCCGCCGCTCTCCATCTCCACCCTCGCGCTGCTCAACAGCAGGGCGTTCGCCGGCTTCTGCGTCACCACCACCGTCCTCGTGGCGTTGCCTGCCGTAATGGCGACAGAGGCGTTGCGCTCGTCGTACGTGTCGTTATCATCCACGGTGACCGTGACGCTGTGCGCGCCGGACTCGCCGGACGTGGCGGAGAGATGGCACCATGAGGCCGCCTCGCTCTGGCCCGTAAACCTGATCTGCCAGTTTTTGCTGGCCTCAAATGAGATTGTCTGCTTCGCTGACTTGCTTGTGAAGTTCAGATGCCCATTGGCAGCGTCACCGTACAGGGTCAGTCTGTCGGACGTGGTGGTGCCGCCGCCATCGTTCTTTCCGCCATCGTCGGGCTTTCCGCCATCGTCAATACTGTCTCCACCGCCTCCGCCGCATCCTGCAAGAATGCACGTCATAAAGGCAATCAATAACGTTAGATATTTCATAAACATATTGCAGCGTGCCACCCAAATTATTCTATGCTGGTAAAAAGGCCTGACTTTGTGGCACATAAGGAAGCCGGGCTTTGTCTATTTCTGATAACAGATTTTCATTACCATAACCACAGTTATTTTATGCAAATTTAATTATTTTTATCTTATTACGAAAGAAAAATGTACAGAAAGAAGATATTTTTGCTAAATATACCGTGTTATCACCCCCCCAACTGACATTTTCGGCCGTCAGAGTACTATTCTGAACCGAAAGGCTGTGACATGAAGCAGAAACAGGGGACAGAATTTTCCGCCACGGCGCAGCATCGTATCCTGTAAATAATCCTGAAATTCTTTTGCAGTGAATACAATTCTTCTTAACTTTGCAAAAAATAAAAAATCAAGCACTACCAATATGAGGAACAGGGAATACATACAACAGCATCCGATGTTCAGGACCATGGAGACCATAGCGCGGTATATGGACCAGTACTATTTAGACGGAGTCATAGGGCTTGTACCCGGCATAGGCGACGTTTTCTCGGCCTTATGCGCACTGCCGTTTGTCTATTTCTCACTTTTCATAGTACGGTCTGTACCGCTGACACTGGCCGTGCTGTGCAATTCTTTATTGGATGTGCTGGCAGGGATGATTCCATTCTTCATCGGCAACGTTCTTGACTTCATCTACAGGTCAAACACGCGCAATCTAAAAATGATCATAGGCTATGTAAGGGATGAGAGGACGATAGTCCGTGATGTGAACCGCAGGGCTTTGGCATCCGCCGTAACCATTATTCTCCTGATGGCGCTTATAGTTCTGACGGCCGTACTTCTATGGAAATTGGGCAAATGGATATTCTCATAAGCCGCAGATGGAAGAGCTGAAACTGTCCTCTGTTTTTCCGGAACGTTCCAGAAATCTCTGGGGACGTTAGATTTTTTTCTGCGGACCATAGATTTTTTCAAAAAGACCATAGATTTTTCGCAGGGGACCGTCTACAGAGAGGCAGCGGCCATCCGCAGAGGTTCCTACCCCATGGATATTGGTGCCTGAACGCGTCACAGCCCAAAGAACACTATAATTATATGTACGCGTACCTTATTTATATATAGCATACGCATACTTTTTTCCCTGTCCCCCACTCTTTTTATGTCTTTTTCTTGCGTAAATGCAATATTCTTGCTAATTTTGCATCTGCTAACCGTGAATTAATCCACGATACAGTTTCCAACAAACAATAAAAACAAGTATGATATGGAAAATTTAGATTGGAGTAACCTTGGCTTTGGTTACCGAAAGACAAATTACAACGTTCGTTGCTATTATCGTGACGGCAAGTGGGGCGAGATAGAGGTTTGCTCGGAGGAGACCATACCTCTGCATATGGCCGCCACGAGTCTGCACTATGGTCAGGAGGCCTTTGAGGGTCTGAAGGCCTACCGTTGTCCGGACGGCAAGGTACGTGTGTTCCGTACAGACGAGAACGCCGCGCGTCTTCAGTCCACCTGCCGTGGCATTCTCATGCCCGAGATGCCTACAGAGCTCTTTAACGAGATGGTGGACAAGGTTGTCCGCCTCAATCAGGAGTTCATACCACCATACGAGAGCGGCGCGACACTCTATATACGCCCTCTGCTCATAGGAACCAGCGCACAGGTGGGTGTGCATCCTGCAACAGAATATCTATTCCTCATCTTCGTGACACCCGTAGGCCCGTACTTCAAGGGCGGATTCTTTGCCAATCCATACGTGATAATACGCGACCATGACCGCGCAGCGCCTTTGGGAACAGGCATATACAAGGTAGGCGGTAACTATGCAGCGTCTCTGGTGGCAAACCAGAAGGCTCATGAGTTGGGATATGCCTGCGAGTTCTATCTCGACGCAAAGGAGAAGAAATATATCGACGAGGCCGGAGCCGCAAACTTCTTCGGCATCAAGGATAACACGTACATCACTCCGAAATCCACATCCATCCTGCCTTCAATCACAAACAAGTCGCTCATGCAGCTTGCCGAGGACATGGGAATAAAGGTGGAGCGCAGACAGATTGCCGAGGAGGAGCTGGAGACATTCGAGGAGGCCGGCGCCTGCGGCACCGCCGCCGTCATTTCTCCGATTTCTCGCATTGACGATGTGGAGACTGGCAAGTCATACGTGTTCGGCGACAAGCCGGGCCCTGTAAGCGAGAAACTCTTCAACAAGCTGCGCAACATCCAGTACGGCATTGAGGAGGACGTTCACGGCTGGACGCGTGTTGTCATTGAATAAAGTCCACAAAATGTGACCTTGTTTTAATGGGAAAAGGAAAACTTGCAAAATTTGCGGACATGGAACGCTACGAGAACGTGTTCCAATATCCATACAGTGTTGTCGACAATGTGCCTTTCGACATGAAGGGCCATTGGCGGCAACAGTATTTTCATAATGATAACCCCATAGTGCTGGAATTGGGATGCGGCAAGGGAGAGTATACCGTGGAACTGGCGAGGCTGTACCCAGACATCAACTTCATAGGCGTGGACATCAAGGGTGCGCGGATGTGGACGGGAGCCACACAGGCCCTGCAGCAGGGCTTGCGCAATGTAGCTTTCCTGCGTACGAGCATCGAAATAATTGACCGTTTCTTTGATACCGACGAGGTACAGGAGATATGGCTGACGTTCTCTGACCCGCAGATGAAGAACCCGCGCAAGCGCCTCACCTCCACGTACTTCATGGAGCGCTACCGGCGCTTCCTTGTGGATGGCGGCATAGTGCATCTGAAGACAGACTCCAACTTCCTGTTCACATACACATCATATATGGTGGACAAAAACGGTCTGCCGCTACTGTTCCGCACGACAGACCTGTATCATCACGAGGGTCTGGACGAGGAGACGCAGCGCATCCTCTCCATACAGACATACTACGAGTCCATGTGGATAGCCCGTGGACTGAAAATAAAGTACCAGAAGTTCCGCCTGCCGCATGACCTGCCGTTGCAGGAGCCCGATGTGGAGATAGAACTCGACGATTACCGCTCATACCATCGCGACAAGCGCTCCGGACTTGATAAGGCGGTTTAGTTGTTTGGTGGTTTTGTGGTTTAGTTATTTGGTTGTTGGGATGTAGTGGATATATTTTTTTCTGCTAATCGCAAATAACTAAACCACAAAACAACCAAACAACTAAACGACTCATAAACAATCAACCAAACAACTAAACCACAAAACAACCAAACAACTAATTAATGTAGCTATCCTTAAACCCAAGGAAATACAGCACGCCGTCCAGTCCTATGGTGCTTATGGCCTGCTTTGCCGTAGCCTTGACACGCGGCTTGGCGTGGAACGCTATGCCGAGGCCGGCGACAGAAATCATCGGCAGGTCGTTGGCGCCATCGCCCACAGCGATAGTCTGCTCCAGATTGACCTTCTCAACCTGCGCAATGAGCTTCAGCAGTTCCGCCTTACGGTGTCCGTCCACTATATCACCCACATAACGGCCCGTCAGCTTGCCATTACTGTCCACCTCAAGCTCATTGGCATACATATAGTCGATGCCGTAGCGGCGCTGTAGGTATTCTCCGAAATAAGTAAAGCCACCACTAAGAATTGCAATCTTGTATCCATACAGTTTGAGCACCTGCATCAGCCTGTCTACGCCCTCCGTGATAGGCAGCGACTCCGCTATCTCCTTCATAACGCTCACATCCAAGCCCTTCAGCAGTGCCACGCGCTCCTTGAAGCTCTCCTTGAAGTCTATCTCTCCCCTCATGGCACGCTCCGTGATGGCCTTCACCTTATCTCCCACGCCAGCGCGCTGTGCCAGCTCGTCAATACATTCGGCCTGTATCAGCGTGGAGTCCATATCGAAGCATATCAGCCGCCTCATCCTGCGGAACATATTGTCCTGCTGTATGGAAAAATCAAAATCCATGTCCGCAGACAGGTGCATCAGCTCCGACTGCATATCATTGAGGCTGCTGGGGGTGCCGCGCAGCGAGAACTCTATGCACGCCCTGATATTCTTTTCTGGCCGCCTGATGCTCTGGCGACCCGTAAGGCGTATGATGGAGTCAATGTTCAGCCCCTGTTTCTTTATCACCTGCGTGGCTGCGGCTATCTGCTTTGCGGAAAGGCTGCGTCCTATGACCGTAAGGATAATACGGTTCTTTCCCTGCTGGCCAACCCACTCCTCGTACTGGTCATCTGACACTGGCGTGAAGTCAATGTTGATGTTCAGCTCCGTAGCCTTGAACAGCAGTTCCTTCATGACCTGTCCCGACAGGCTCTCCTTTATCCTAAACAAAATTCCCAACGACAGTGTGCTGTGTATGTCCGCCTGACCGATGTCCAAAATCCTCGCGTCATACTTGGCAAGTATCTCTGTGACAGACGCTGTAACACCCGGACGGTCCTGGCCTGCAATTCCTACAAGTATTTGTTCTTCCTTTTCCATCTATTATAATATGCTTTAATTTATAAATTCCTTATCTTCCACTCCTGCGGATAAAGATTATTGGCACGGTTGCCTATATTCTTCACAAATCCAAGCGGTATCTGCCTATATGTGACAATCACGAAACCACGCGGAGCTGTATCGGGCAGCACCACCGCCTCATGGTGCAGATAGCGGAGGGCCTCATCGTGCGTCAGCTCCACACGCGCATACCTGTCGGCCGGCAATCCAGCCAGCAATGCCTCCGCGTGCGCAGGGATGATGCTCTTTCCCTTCTGAACGCCCACAGGATGCCCGTCGCTGAGGATACGCAGCCTGCCGAAAGCCTTACGGAGGTTCAGCGGCCTGCACTTATAATGGCTGTCGGGACTCTTGCGCATCACGGCAACAAACAATCCCTCGCTGCACGTTATGCCTGGAATGAAACGGTACACCGGGCCAGTCCAGCCTTCAAGCAGCGATTCTGTAATGCCCCACCGCGCGTCAATATCCACAGGCAGCAGTTCCGCGCCCAGTGTCTCCGCTATCCAGCGTACATTCTCCTCGTTCTCATGCGTGTTGAAGGTGCAGGTGCTGTACACCAATATGCCCCCAGGCCTTAGGCGTGGCCAAATCTCTTCGATGATGCTGCGCTGCAATGCCGCACACTTCATCACATTCTGCAGGCTCCACTCCCCTATCGCCCCGTCATCCTTGCGGAACATTCCCTCTCCCGAACATGGCACATCCGTAAGTATGAGGTCAAACTCCATATCTGTACGGGCGTAGTCCTTAGGATAGTTATTGGTAACGACAACCTCCTGATGCCCCTGCTTCTGCATATTCTCCATGAGTATGTTGGCGCGCCGCCTGTCGGGCTCATTGCTCATCAGCAGCACGCCATCAGGCAGAGCAGCGCGCAACAGCGTGCTCTTGCCTCCCGGAGCGGCGCAAAGGTCAAGCGCCGTTCCATTCTGAAAGAAGTCCGCTGGACAATACTGCCGCAGGATATTGTCAAGGAACATGGAGGCCGCCTCCTGCACATAATATGCGCCGGCATGAAAAAGCGGGTCAAGGGTGAAGTTGGGACGCTCCGAGAGATACCATGCGTCACGGCACCACGGCACCTCACGTTCAATGGGCAGATGGTTTAACGCAACGGGCTTGAAAGGATTGCGCCGTATGCTGACGGGAACCTGCTGACTGAAAGAGTCAACATAGCGCTGCCACCGCTCCTCACCGAACAGTCCCTTTGTGTATGTAGTAAATTCTACAGGAAACTCTGTCATTGATATAATAAACTCTGTTCTCGATTTTATTCTAAAAGTCAAAGATGAACTCATCTTCCGCACCTTCCTCCACAGGGCGCTTGCGTGGCTTTGGCAGCTGCTTGATATTTCCGTCCTTGTCAAACATATTATATGTGGTGCGCAGTACGGAGAACTCTGTACGGCGGTTCAGAGCATTCGCCGTCTCTTGCTCCTTTGGCTTCAGGCGCTTTATGAACTCCTCCGTAAGGACATCGTCCTCCTTCAGCCACTCATATCTCTCCGCCACCTTGCGCCGAATTTTCTTAGGCTTCTCCTCACCATAACCTTTTGGTGTAAGCCTGTCGGCGGCGATACCCTTGCCTATAAGATATTTGACGACAGCTTCGGCACGCCGCTGTGACAGGTTTCTGTTATATTCCGCAGAACCTTTGTAGTCCGTGTGCGCCGCCAGCTCTATAGTGATATTCGGATTGTCGTTGAGCAGCATGACAAGAGAGTCAAGCGCCTTGGTACTTGTGGAAAGCAGCGTGGCCTTGTCAAACTCATAGAATATATTGTCTATCAGCACGGGAGCGGATATGCTTGGCAACGCAAACTGCAGCGTGTATGTCTCCGATTCCTTTGTCTCTGGTATTATTATCTCCTCCTTATGGTTCAAATAGCCCGGGCACGTGGCAAGTATTATATACTGCACGCCCGGCTCTGCGACATACTCAAACGAGCCGTCGCTCTTCACCGTGATACGCTCATTGGTTCCGTCATCGCCAACAATCCGCACATCGGCATTGTTCAGCTCATAACCGTCCTGCTCATATACCCATCCCTTTATCAGCTGCACTATCTCGGGGTTCTCAAAGGAGAATATATGGTCATTTCCCCTGCCGTCACCACGGCTTGAGGAGAAGAAGCCACGGTTATAGGGACCTTCAAACGTCATACCGAAATCATCCCCCTGCGAATTAAGAGGATATCCCGGATGAGTGATATGATAGCGGTTGTCCTCTCCTATAGTGGCAATGTATATGTCAAGTCCTCCCATACCGGGATGTCCGTCAGACGAGAAATACAGGTCGCCGTTTGGCCGGAACGTTGGAAACATCTCATCACCGGGTGTATTGACAGGTTCTCCAAGGTTCTCCACTCCCATCGGGCCGGCGGCCGTCAGCCTTGTGCGCCAGATGTCAAGTCCTCCCTTGCCCCCCGGCATATCACTGACAAAATACAGCCACTCACCGTCAGGCGATATGGCCGGATGGGCAAATGCAGAAAGCGTATCATTGGAAACCTTGAAATCCGTCACCGCTCCCCACAACGCATCGGCCCTGTTGGATGTAACAATCTTGGCGTAACGTGGCGAAGAGGGATCGGATGTACACTGCGTAAGATACATCTGGCTTCCGTCAGGAGTAAGACAGCACGCCCCCTCATCGTATTCTGTATTCAGCCCAGTGCCAATAGCCTCGGGCTTACTCCATTTACCCTTGTCATCCTTTTCGGAATAGAAGATATCCGCAGACTTCATTCCCGTCACACCGTTCAGTTCATCGCCCAAAGCATCATTACGTGTCGATGTGAAATAAAGCCTGTCATAATCCTCACCGCCCAATACAGGGGAATAGTCATCCCTGCGGCTGTTGAAGATGTCCGCCTTCCTTACAGTATAACGCGAGCCCTCCTTCTTCCATTCTGGTGCCTTCTGCGCGGACAGCAGTCCGTTTCT
Organism: Prevotellaceae bacterium; assembly: GCA_030531085.1. GTDB lineage: Bacteria > Bacteroidota > Bacteroidia > Bacteroidales > Bacteroidaceae > Prevotella. The sequence goes on from JAUNOM010000012.1 coordinate 15,124, forward strand.
CACAAGTATATTCTCCGGCATAGACTGATGCAGAGCACTGAACACCTGCTCTGCAGCCCTGTATTCACCGTTCTTCAACAGCAGCCGCCCGTAGTGCAGACTGTCTTCCGCTGCCGCCTTGCCATAACGCGCCGCATTCCTGTATGCGGCAATAGCCTTGGCGCTACTGTTGAAACGCTCATAACATCGCCCCATCTTCAACGCACGCTCACCGCGCGTGTCGCGTTCCGAGGCAGGAGTCTTGGAATACGCCCTGCGATAGTTCTCCGCCGCCACATAGTACTCGCCCAACGCCAGAGCCTTGTCACCCTTACGCATATAAGCGTCAGCGCCACATGACAAAAGCATCTGTGCCACAAAAAGGGCTGCGGAAAACGTTATAATGTATGATTGTTGCATCTAATGGAATAAATTAAGAATGAATTCACTGTATTCTTCTGTGGAGTTCAAAGAATCCTATGGCGTTGTCTGTAGTGATCCGGGCCACCTCCTCTGCCATCACCCCATAGCATTCCGCCATCTTCTCTATAATGTCTACTACGAAAGCACTCTCATTACGCTCTCCACGATGTGGCACTGGGGCCATATACGGTGCATCCGTCTCAAGCACTATGCGCTCCAGCGGCACTGCATTCGCCAATGTCTGTGGCAGCTTGCTCTTCTTGAAGGTAAGCACACCGCCTATTCCGAGGAAGAAGTTTTCAAACTCCAGCAGCTGTGACGCCTCCTGCTCATTCCCCGTAAAGCAGTGAAACACTCCTCCTGGTAACTGTTCCTTATACCTGCGCAGTATGCCTATCATCTCGTTCTGCGCCTTACGGCAGTGTATCATCAGCGGCAGACGTGTGTCAACACTCCACTGCACCTGTCTTTCAAAAGCTATGAGTTGCTCTTTCTCAAACTCACGGGACCAGTAAAAGTCAAGCCCCACCTCGCCTATGGCAATCCATTCTGTGTCATGCAAGTGCGTCTCCATCGCCTTCAGCACATCCTCGTAGTCCGCATTCACCTCCTCGGGATGCAGTCCTATCATGCCATAGCAATAATCAGGGAACCTGTTACACACATCCTGCACGGACTTTACAGATGCGAGACTGATACCTGGCACAAACAGTTTCAGCGCACCGGCATTCCTGGCGCGCTGAACAACAAGGTCAAGGTCATCCTTGAACTCCTCACCGTCTATATGTGTGTGAGTATCTATAAAGTTCATATACAGTTACTTTTCACGTTTCATCATCATAGCGGCATATTCGCGAAGAGGCTGTTTCCTTGCTTCCTCCACATTCACCTTGTCGAGATAAGCCAGAGCATCATCATAATAACGCTCCATCCTCGCCTTCGCCATATCTCCTATGCCTAGTTTATTGTATATGGCGGTAACGGCCTTCACCTTCTCATCACGGTCAAAGTCCGTTGCAGTAATCCACCGCTTCAGTTCCGCCTTGTCCTCACCCTCTGCCTTGTTAATGGCATTGATGAGCATATATGTCTTCTTATTGCTTGTGATGTCACCGCCTATCTCCTTGCCAAAGGTCTTAGGATTGCCATATACGTCAAGATAGTCATCCTGCAACTGGAAAGATAGTCCTATAGCCTCTCCGAACTTATACAGGTTCTCCACGTCCTGCTGTGGCGCATCAGCCATTATGGCCCCAATCTTCAATGCGCACGCCAACAGCACACTTGTCTTCAGGCGTATCATCTCTATATATTCTTCCTCACGCACATCCTGCCTTGTCTCGAAATCCACATCCTGCTGCTGTCCCTCGTCTATCTCTATTGCAGTTGTTGTAAATACTTCAAGAACAGCCGGCAGTTTGTCCGCAGGACACTGCTGCATCAGCTTAAACGCAAACACAAGCATATTGTCACCGGACAGAATTGCGGTATTCTCGTTCCACTTCTTGTGCACAGTAGGGTTTCCGCGGCGCACGTCCGCATGATCCATCACATCGTCATGCAGCAGCGTGAAATTATGGAATGTCTCCAAAGCCACTGCCTGTGGCAGTATAGCGTCACTGTCCTTTCTCCACAGTTCGTATGCCATAAGCATGAGGACAGGACGTATACGCTTTCCTCCAAGTGAAAGAATATATTCTATAGGTTCATACAGTCCGCGCGGCTCCTTGTCAAGTGGCAGACTCTTTATGTAGTCATTGATTCTTTTCAGCATATTATTAAAAATTAAATGATGCGTTAAACATAAGACTTGTTGAAGCTAAATGATATTTTCCATAAGCTATATTCAGTTTGAAGCGGTCCAGCAGCAGTCCGCCGCCAATGGTTAGTCCTGCTCCATGCGCACTCTCATCGTCCTCTGTCACTATCTTCATGTCATGCACACGCTTCAAATTATAGCCGAGGGCAACATAGAACTGTGGCGCCAGTATTATGTCGGTGCCGATATTCATGTGTCTAAGGAATGCGTAGTCCCAGTTATTCAATTCACAGAAGGTCACGTGCACCCTGAAAGGCGTATTATGTATCCTCTGCGACAGTCCTACAATAACATCAACCGGCAGTTTCTCAAACTCTTCATCATACGCGGACAGCTGTCCTCCGAGATTCTTCACCGCTATGCTTGCGGAGAAATCCTTATCGGGATCATAATAGTTTAGTCCAAGATCCACCGCCATCGCCGTGCTGCTGTAACTACCTATCTTGGAATATATAAACTTTGCTCCAATACCTCCCACCAAATTCTTGGACAAGGTGTAGGCGAACAGCCCCTCCATAGTGAGATCCGAGGGTGAGAAAGTGCCCATCTCCTGCCCATCATAGTCTGTCTCAGCCATGCTGCCATAATTAAGATAATGAACAGCACCACCAACAGTGGCCTTGTCATTAATCACGTGCGTATAATTGGCTGTGTACATACTCGTACCGCTCATATAGTTCATGTAGCCCAATGACACAGTACGGTGAGTCACCGAGCTAAGCAGTGCCGGATTATGCAGCGCCAGCGACGCATCATCCTCTATCAGGGAGATATTCTCGCCACCAAGTGCAGCGGCATGAGCACTGACAGGGATGCGCAGAAAGTTATAAACAGTCTGACTCTCCTGCGCCATGCCAGACAGCGCAGACAGCGTTAGTGCCAGTATAGAAAGTGTCCTCTTCATTATTTACATATAACGCATGAAGGCTGTTTTTATTTTTTAACGCACCTCTTTATTATATAAAAAGTTCCTGCGTACGCCTTTGAGCATTCAAGAAGCCACATAGTCCACAAACGAGAAGCGCTGTGCGTGCTTCTCATCAATGCCATGCTCATCACGCCATACCTCCCTCCACGTGCTGTAATCGGGGAAGAAGGCATCAGCATTGCACGGTATATCGTCCACTTCTGTCAGACACAGACGGTCCGCCAATGGCAGCGCCTGCTCATATACTGATGCTCCACCTATTATATATATATCCTCATCCGCTGAACAGTGCGCAAGAGCCTCCTGAAGTGACGCATACACATCACATCCGTCAATCTCGCCCGTGGTTCTTGACAGCACCACATTACGTCTGTTCGGCAATGCCCCTTTGGGTAATGACTCAAAGGTCTTGCGCCCCATAATGATAGTATGGCCCGTAGTGAGTGCCTTGAAACGCTTCAAATCATCAGGCAGCCAGTAGAGCAGTTTATTATTATTGCCTATCGCCCTGTTACCGGCTACAGCCGCTATTACAGTTATCATTTTAGTTGTTTGGTGGTTTTGTTGTTAAGTGGATTTGTTGCTTTGTGATCAACAAGCCATATCGATTTCAGTTGTTTGTTGGTTTTTGATGTTTAGTGGTTTTGTTGCTTGGGGCGTTGATTGTTTAATCTTTATGCACCATCAGGCCATATCACACACTCACCTCCGCCTTGATATGCGGCCATGGGTCATATCCCACAAGCTCAAAATCCTCATAACGGAAGGAGAATATATCCTTTACGTCAGGATTAATCACTATCTTAGGCAATGGACGCGGCTCTCTCGTCAACTGCAAACGGGCCTGCTCCAGATGATTAAGATACAAATGCGTGTCACCTGTAGTATGCACAAAGTCACCACACTCCAATCCCGTCACCTGCGCCATCATCTGCAACAGCAGAGCGTATGACGCTATGTTGAACGGAACTCCAAGGAAAGTGTCCGCCGAACGCTGGTACAGCTGCAGCGACAGTCTGCCGTCAGCCACATAGAACTGGAACAGACAGTGGCATGGCGGTAAAGCCATCTGGTCCACTTCGGCCGGATTCCACGCGCTCACAAGCATACGGCGCGAATCCGGATGCTGCCTTATCGTGTCCACCACCTGCTGTATCTGGTCTATCGTTCCACCCTTATAGTCGGGCCATGAACGCCACTGGTGTCCATAGACCGGCCCTAACTCGCCATTCTCATCGGCCCACTCGTTCCATATTCTAACACCGTGCTCCTGAAGATACCTTACATTAGTGTCGCCATTAAGAAACCACAGCAACTCATATATGATAGACTTCAGATGCAGTTTCTTTGTCGTGAGCAGCGGAAAGCCGTCAGCCATATCAAAACGCATCTGATGTCCGAAAACACTCTTCGTACCGGTACCGGTGCGATCGGTCTTGACCGTCCCCTCATTCATTATCCTGTCCAGCAGGTTCAAATATTGTCTCATCGCTTACTGTTCCTTATTATGTAGTGATTATTCCGCACTCCTCACGGTATCGTCATCCTCATCCTTCTGCATATCGAGCATTGTTATAGGGCGGTGTATAGCCTCATGAAAAGATATGATGGTCTCGGAACGTGACAACCCCAAAGGCTGCAGCTTGTCGTGGATAACTGTTAGCAGATGATGATTATTGTAGGCGTATATCTTTATGAACATATCAAAGCCGCCTGTAGTATAATGACACTCCACTACCTCTGGTATCTTCTCCAGTGCCTCCACCACCTCGTCAAAGCGTTCCGGCTCCTTTAGATACAAACCAATATAGGCACACGTCTCATATCCTATCATTTCCGGATCAACTATATACTGCGACCCTTTAAGCACGCCAATGTTCGTCAGTTTCTGTATGCGCTGATGTATTGCCGCACCGCTTACATTACATACGCGGGCCACCTCAAGGAACGGCACGCGCGCGTCCTTCAGCACAAGGTCTATGATCTTCCTGTCAAGGGAGTCGAGTTTATAATGTGACATTTGCTATATTAATTGATTTGACCTAACTGTTTAGTATTACTTATTTCCTATCCATCTCCGTGGCACTGTACCTTATATTCAGCGCCCCTACCTTACGCAGTTCCTGCTTTACGTCCGTTACCACCCCCATCGGTGTATGGCGGTCCGCACGTATGTTCACCACACATGACGCGGCATCATCACCGCCCATACGGTCACGGGCGTCCATGACAGCCGCACCGACCTTTTCCAGCGGCACTGTATGTTCCCCAACCTGTATACGGGTCATCCCATGAGAGTCCCTGCCTATATACAAGTTTACTATGGCACGCCTGTTCTTGGCTTTCGTCAGCTCCCTGCCATCAGGAACCTCCAGCTCCATCCTCACCGTTTCTGTCCTCATGTGCGTCACAATCATGAAGAAGAACAGCACGGTGAATATCAAGTCCGGCATGGAAGCCATATTCAATCCCGGCACACTGCGGCGCCTCCTTCTCCTTATCTTCATCGTGTGGATGCCTGCATATTGTTCGTTAACTCCTGTACACGCAGCGGATAAGCCTCTGCTATGCTGTTACGCTGCTCCTCATCGCACTCTCCTATCGGTACACCGTACTTCTTTATAGCCGCCGCATTACGCAGTTCCTTATATGCCCGGACTATATGGTTCTGCAACGTGAAATAGGATTCATAGTCAGCATCCCTGTCCACAAGCAGCTCTATGATGTGACTCCGTCCCTTCTCTAATATGAAGTGGCGCACCATCCTGCGTAAACCGTCGTCAAGCGCCGCCTTCTCTTCGTTCACGGTGAGCCTGCCACCGCTCATGAGACGTATGGTCATGACCATTTTTCTATCCACATCCTGCACAATCTCCTGCTCATCCAGCTCTATAGGCGGCATCTGCCGCCCCAGTCCCTTGTCGCTGTCCATGGAAGTGGTGACAAGGAAGAAAATCAGCAGCATGAACGAGATGTCGGATGTCGCCGTAGTGTTCAGCCCTGGAGTGCTCTTATGTTTTCTGAATAACTTCATCTTAATCCTTTCCGCCGTCCTTGTCGGCGCAGCGTCCTCACTGTTCCCAACCCCACCAAGGCTACAGCTGTCACAAGCATGACAGCCACCGTGACTATACACATATCAGCCAAAGAGCCAAACAGAAGCGACGGCACGGCCACAAGCACAGGAAGAGCGGCGGAACCCAACGCTATCCTGCCCACAGGCAGACCATTCTCCATCCTCTCACGTCTGCTCGCACGCAAGGAATGCACCACGGAATACGCGGTAGAGGCTATTGCCGCAAGCAAAACCAGCAACACCAGAACAATCATTATACCTGCTATAATAACATCCATACACTAAAAACTGTCGCTACTTGTTAGTATAAACCTTCAGAATGTCCATCAGAGTGATTGCACTCTCCTCCATCTGCGCCGTCAGATGATCTATCTTTGACAGCACATAATTATAGAACAGCTGCAGCACCAGAGCGGTGATGATACCAAAGATTGTCGTTATCAGCGCCACCTTCATGCCCGAAGCCACGATGGTCGGGCTGATATCACCAGCCAGCTCTATCTGGTCAAACGACATCACCATACCTATCACCGTACCCAGAAAGCCCAATGACGGAGCCATGGCTATAAACAGTGTGATCCATGAGCAGCCCTTCTCCATATTCCCCAACTGCACAGAGGCGTATGAGGTCACAGAACGCTCCACTATGTCAAGGCTGCTCCCGACACGCAGCAGTCCCTGATAACAGATACTCGCAACCGGTCCGCGGGTATTGCGGCACAGTTCCTTCGCCGCATCCACACCTTCAGCGTTCAGTTTAGCCTCAAGCTCGCCCATGAACCGCTTGGCGTCTATCTCTGACATACACAGATACACTATCCTCTCTATGCAGCACGCCAGACCAAGTATAAGTACTATAGCCACCAGCGACATGAAAAACACACCACCATCCATGAACTTGCTCTTCAGCTGCCCATACACTCCACCGTCAGCCAGAGCGTCCACTGCCGCAGTGTCATCCAGTTCCAGCGCGCCCTCGTCAAACATCACAGTGGAAGCCGAGTCCAATACAGCGGTAGCTGTATCAGCAGAGACCGCTGCAACATCCTGTGCCATAGCGGTAGCGCTCAGCGCCAACGCTATAACGGGCACCACTGCATAACGGAAAACATTTTTTTTCTTCATCTTTTATGTTTTGGTTGCTTTTGGAATTGCAAAGTTAATCATTTACTTTGTAATCCACAACTTTTTTAACTCATTTTGTATTATCAACGACACTTGAAAAGAGTGCAGTATGGAATACAGCCTCATTATATGGGAAGTGAAAGGCCTGTATATATACTTTAGCACATAAAATCATGGAAGAGAGAAGGGGTATCAGCATATTATTCAAGCTGTACTTCCGGAGCTTAAACACTATATAAATCTGTTACAATGTACACACGGCTGTATATATAAGAAATGACAACATTTCCCTATCAGTCCATTTTGACAAAACGTTACTTTTCGGGCACTTTTCGTGACGTTTTGATATTTTGAGATAATCACCTTCACTTCGCATTCTGGAGAGATTACAGCGGAAAACATCGCACTTTTTCTCGCAAAGACGGCATTTAAGGGTGAAGGATGCCGCGTTTAAAATGCCAAAGGCCGCATTTGGCACCGCCAAAGCTATCGTTTCACCCAGTAAAAGATGCCCTTTAGCTATGCAAAAGCTATCAAATTGCAGTGTGAAAGCTATCAAATTGCGGAGCTTTCACGCAGAAATCGAGGTACAAATAATATAACTGTAAGGCCGTCAGATATTTATAAAAACGCGCGGAGAATGCGCTGTACGCGGCCGTCAGGAAATAATTTTGAAACGAGGGCATTCTCCGAAGGTTGAAAAAATCAAAGTGTCAGAAAACAAGGCGTTTTTCTGACACTTTGATTTTGAAGCCTATGCCTACATAGAGGCTTTTAATAACGTGAGTTCTATAAAAAATAATCCCCACAATCATAAGGATATTGACTGTGGGGATTATTCCTTCACTCCGCATCCAGCTCCAGCTTGCGGTTGGTATTGTCTGCCAGCACTTGGTTTACAATATCCGTTATCTGCTCCTTCAACTCGTTAATGAACTGTGCCGCATCGTATTTGCGGTGCTCTATGTCACGGAGCTTCTTCTCCCATATACCTGTGAGTTCAGGACTCTTGAGCAAATCCTCCCGTATCAGGTCCATAAGACGCATACCAGTGGCTGTGGGAACAAGGCGCTTGCGTTCACGCCGTATGTAATTGCGGCGGAACAGTGTCTCGATGATTGCGGCCCTGCTTGATGGGCGACCAATTCCGTTCTCCTTCATGGCAGCACGCAACTCGTCATTGTCCACAAACTTTCCTGCCGTCTCCATGGCCCGGAGCAGAGTTGCCTCGGTATAATATGGCGGTGGCACCGTCTTCTTCTCGGTCAGCGTAGGCTTATGCGGCCCCTGCTCCCCCTTTACAAATGTGGGCAGCAGACCCTCGGCGGCGTTATCATCACTGCTATCTGCGGCAGCTGTGTCCGGTTCCTCTGGAGTATCCTTCTTCTGTTTTGCAAATACCACACGATACCCTGGCTCAAGTATCTCCTTACCCGCGGCCTTGAACTTCACTTCGCCAGCCTTTCCCTCCACTGTCGTTGTGGAGAACTTGCAGTCTGGATAGAACACTGCAATGAAACGGCGCGCCACAAGGTCATAGACGTTACGCTCCATGTCTGTAAGTCCTGCAGGAACGACCCCTGTGGGAATGATGGCATGGTGGTCCGTGACCTTCGAGTTGTCAAAGACCTTGGTACTCTTGCGCAACGCCTTGCCGCCTAACGGACGGATAAGCTCCGCATAAGGCGCCACGCCTGCAACCTTTATACGGAACAGTCCGTTAAGCGTCTGGGGGCACTTGGCATAGATATCGTCTGTAAGATACTGTGTGTCCACACGCGGATAGGTAGTGACCTTCTTCTCATAAAGGCTCTGAATGAGCGAGAGTGTCATCTCCGCAGTATATGAGAACTTCTTGTTGCATTCAACCTGCAGCGTCGTCAGGTCAAAAAGCTGTGGAGGTTTCTCCGTACCGTTCTTCTTTGACACAGATGTCACCTCAAAAGGCTTGTCCTGTATCTCTGCGAAAGCGGCCTCCCCCTCCTCACGCTTCATGAATTTGCCCTTGGTGGCCGTAAACAGCGTGTCGCGGTATATTGTAGACAGCACCCAATATGGTTCAGGCTTGAAATTGTCTATCTCCTTTTGCCTGTTAACTATTATGGCAAGCGTTGGTGTCTGTACCCTGCCAATGGACAATACGGACGAGGCACCGACCTGACGGTTGTTCTGGTTGCGGTATTTCAGGGTGTAAAGGCGCGTGGCGTTCATGCCAAGCAGCCAGTCACCTATGGCACGCGACAGCCCTGCCATATACAGAGGGTCATAGTCTTTCTGCTCATGCAGGTTCTCAAAGCCCTCGCGTATGGCCTCTTCTGTTAATGAAGATATCCACAAACGCTGCACAGGACAACGGGCACCAGCCTTCTGCATCACCCACCGCTGTATCAGTTCACCCTCCTGTCCGGCATCACCACAGTTGATAATACGGTCTGCATTCCGCATCAGCCTTTCTATTACCGCAAACTGTTTCTTTATACTGTCCTGCTCTATGAGCTTGATACCGAAACGGGGTGGAATCATCGGCAGCGAGCCAAGCCCCCAATGCTTCCACATATCTGTGTAGTCATGCGGCTCTTTCAAGGTGCACAGGTGTCCGTATGTCCATGTCACCTGGTAACCGTTACCTTCCAAATATCCCTGATGCTGGGAGGTGGCTCCGAGGACACTGGCTATGTCACGCGCTACGCTGGGTTTCTCTGCTATGCAAACTACCATCTTGTCACTTTTATGCCTGTACCCTTTCCCTGAACCGTTGCATCAGCCACTCCTTCTGTTCGGGAATGGTCATGTCACTGTTGTCAAGAAGCAGCGCATCTTCCGCCTGACGCAATGGTGAGACTTCACGGTGGGAGTCAATATAATCACGTTCCTGCACATTCTTCAGGATGTCCTCGTACTCCGCAGGCATACCCTTAGCCTTCAGTTCATCATAACGCCTTTGTGCCCTCACTTCCGCAGAGGCCGTAACAAATATCTTCAGTTCTGCGTCCGGGAAGACCGTAGTGCCAATATCACGGCCATCCATGACGATTCCCTTCTCCTTGCCCATCACTCTCTGCTGCTCTACCATAGCTTCTCTTACAAAAGGGATGGCAGCAACCTTGCTGACTTTATTGGAAACATCTATGGACCGTATCTCATTCTCAACAAGCTCACCGTTCAGATAAGCATCAGGACGACCGGTATGCTCATTAAGTTTGAAGCTGACTGTGATGTGCCGCATTGCCTCCTGCAACTGCTCCACAAGGACATCACCACAAGAATCAAACAGTTTGTGACGCATACAGTAGAACGTTACCATACGATACATCGCGCCAGTATCCACATATATATATCCCACCTCCTTGGCAAGGTCCTTTGCCATAGTACTCTTACCACATGAGGAATGGCCATCTATGGCCACGACAATCTTTCTCATTTCCTTGTTATTCGTTTCTATTAATGTTATATTTCCTGTCAGTGTCTCTATTCTATCCCTGCACTGCTCCATCAACCACTTTGGTGTGCTGGTGGCACCGCATATTCCCACACTGTTCACACCATGCAGCCACTGTGCGCATATCTCATCAGGCGACTCTACCAGATATGTGTTTGGATTATGTTTCTTACACGCGTTAAATAGCACCCTGCCGTTGCTGCTCTTACGTCCACATACGAACAGCACCATATCGTGGCGTGTTGCAAACTGACATATATTGGGCATACGGTTGGCTACCTGTCGGCATATAGTGTCAAAAGACAGGAATGTGGCACCAGAGGCTATATGCTCCTTGCAGTAGTCTATGATACGGTGAAACTCATCCAATGACTTTGTTGTCTGGGAATAAAGGTATATGTCACGGGAAAAGTCAAGTTTCCCAACATCCTCCACGTGTTCTATCACTATGGCGTTTCCTTCTGTCTGTCCTACAAGTCCAAGCACCTCCGCATGGCCCTTCTTGCCAAAGATGACAATCGTAGCTTTTGACTTGTCCATCATATCATATCGCTTCTTGATACGTTTCTGCAAGGCCAGCACCACAGGACAAGTGGCGTCAATGATATTAATATTGTTGCGGCGTGCCTGTTCGTATGTGGCAGGAGGCTCGCCATGTGCACGCAGCAGCACAGTGGCATCATGCAGCCTTACGAACTCATCATGGTCTATAGTGCTAAGCCCCATACGGCGCAGTCTCTCGCACTCCATCCCATTATGTACAATATCACCAAGACAGCTCAGGCGCTGTCCTGTGCGCAGTGTCTCCTCCGCCTTCTCTATCGCCGTAGTGACACCGAAACAAAAGCCGGAACCGTTGTCTATCTCTATCTTCATTTGTCTGAAAGGCCAGTGAGTAATTGTTTATAGTACATATCCATAAGGGCGCTTGCGGCCATGAAGCTCGTCTTCTCTCCATGCTGCACGCTGTTCTCCATATCCTTTAACGCCTGTTTTATGACCGGATTGTTATAGAACTGGTTTCTAAGACTATTGTCAATGGTCTCATACATCCAGTATTTGTTCTGCTGTCGCCTACGATAGTCAAAGTATCCATTCTCCTTCACGAAGTCAAAATACTGGTATATCATGTCCCATACTTCCTTTATACCATAGCCATAGAATCCGGAGTATGTCAGTACCTTTCTGTCCCAGCCACTCTCCGATACAGGAAAGAAATGCAGGGCATTACGAAATCCCTGTGCAGCCATCTCGCATCGCTTTACATTATCACCGTCACATTTATTTATAACGATGCCATCTGAAATCTCCATAATGCCACGTTTGATGCCCTGCAACTCGTCACCTGTTCCCGCCACCTGTATCAGCAGAAAGAAATCCACCATTGAATGACAGGCCGTCTCACTCTGTCCTACTCCCACTGTCTCTATGAATATCTTGTCAAAGCCTGCTGCCTCACACAATATCACGGTCTCACGGGTCTTCCGCGCAACGCCGCCAAGGCTGCCGGCAGATGGACTGGGACGTATAAATGCATCAGGATGGACAGCCAATTTCTCCATACGTGTCTTGTCTCCAAGTATTGATCCCTTGGAACGTTCAGATGAAGGGTCTATGGCAAGCACCGCGAGTTTGCCGCCATAACGCTCCAATACATGAATGCCAAACTCGTCTATGGATGTTGATTTACCTGCTCCAGGTACTCCACTGATACCAATGCGCACCGACTTGCCGCTATATGGCAGGCATCGTTCTATCACCTTCTGCGCCTTTTCCTGATGCTCAGGATTAAGACTCTCCACAAGAGTTACGGCCTGGGACAACATGGTGACATTACCATCAAGTATGCCTTTCACCAGTTCATCCACCGTATACTGCCTACGAGTGTATCGTTTACGGTTCAGATAAGGGTTTACTATTGATGGCTGCTCGACACCACTGTTTACTGTCAGCCCTTTATATTCATCATTGTTCTCTGGATGTTCCATATCGCAATATATAATATATCATTTCTTTATAGTTATGATTACCTTCTGGCGGTCCGGATCATTGGTTATCATTATGATACGGGGACGTCGCTTGCTTTTGCGCAGTTCCTTGGCATACCCTGTTACCTTTAGTTTAGTCGACTCACCAGGCTCAAGCAAGGCCTTGCCAAGCTGTACTTCAAGCCCGGAAGTAAACATCTGCAGTTTAGATATATTCAGCACAGAACGGCCATTGTTGGTAATTATTATCTCTCCCTTTGCCTTGGACTTTCTGGCTAAGGCAGTCATATCGAGTTCATCAGCGGACATGGTAAGCCTTGCAGCGTATGGACGTGATATGTCATCCTTTGCAACTGCCGGTGGAAGCAATACGGCTGACACCGTTATCTCCTTGTCCGCAGACACCTTGTCTGACGGATTTTTAGCCAGATAGAATGATGTCTGGGTAAGACCATAGTCACGCAACTCGTTTGACTTCAGTGTAACAGTCACCAATCCCTTCTGCTTCGGACCGAGTATCGCAGGATATGTCTCCACTTTTAGATACGGGGGAAGACGAAGAGCCGTTGGCTGCACATTCTGATTCGTTGGATTCATGATATGCATCTCCTGCACAAGACGCTGCCCTTTGTTAACATCATCAAACTCAATGTTGTCCACATCGGTAAGCAATACACCAAGCTTACAGGGATAATCACCAGAATAATTGACAAGTTTGCTTACCACCTGCCCACGAAGATTTATCTCCGCAGGAGTGGAGGATGAAGAATCCGTTACACGTAGAGTACGAAAGAAATATCCCAACTGCTTTCCATCAAAAGTCAGTTTTATTTTCGCTATGCCTCCAGGCATAATGTCTCCCTTGTCATAATCAGCCGCCGTACATCCGCAACCGGTGTCAACCTCCTTTATTCTCACTGTCTGGGCTGTATTATTTCTCAACTCTACAGTGAAGGAAGTGCTGTTACGAAACAATATCTGTCCACAATCCACTTCCTTGAACACAGGTGTAAGAGTCTGTGCGGAGGCCGTTGAGAGTGTACAGCCAAGTATGACAGAATATATAAACTTTATGTTCATCAAAATATTTTTATAATATCATTTACTTATTTTATCGATACTGTATACGCGCCGTCGGTCCCACGGAACTCATTTGCGTATGCGCATTCTGCCGTCACAGTGCCAGAACGGTAGTCACCCACTCTGTCAACATAATAATCAGCCTGCATCACGTGTGTACCTTTAGCCATTTTACAGAAATGGAAAGCCGTTGCCGCATCCTTAACCTCCTGATAATAGCCGTTACGGTAACCTGATACGGCAGCGACCGGCTCGAGACAGGCCGCCTTGTTGTCAACAACAGAGACAAAATCATAATCCCTATCTGCAATAACAGTAATGCGAACAGTCACCCTGTCACCAACCTTCACGTTGTCACCAGTAGTCTTTACACCATTCACAAGCACCTCACGCTTCACTGACAAGCCCGTTGCCGTGGCCTTTACATCCGTTACATTCTGCTTATACGTAACATAAGCCGCAGCCCACGACTCGCAATCGCTCTGTTTGTGCAGCGTCACAGTGGCGTTCTTCGCAGTAACATCCTTGTCGGCAAGCACCTGTTTACCTTTCTCATACTTCAAGACTGCCACATCACCACCGAAGAATGCGTGCACAGCATTAACCGTATTATATGGATTTCCCCACTCTTGCGTACGCTTGCTGCTAAGCAACCAACGCTGCATCTCGGCTATTGTGGTGCGGTCTTTAGGTGTTACCTCACGCATAGCCTCTATTGCCATGGTCTGGGTTGGTATGCGATAATCACACCATGAGTATGCCGCGCGGTATGAGTCAAAATATCTTCCAACATCTTTTCTGTAAACAGTATGTTGCTTTATGGACTCCACAAAAGTGCGGGCATCGCCCTTCCTGCCGTTATTCGCAAGCACAATAGCCGCCACAGCCTTCCTTGCCATGTCAGACTTCACCATGTCTTTGGCAACGTGTGACAGCAGGTAATCGGCAGAAGAGCCGCCTTTCCTACCCTCAAGAGTAAGAGAATACAGCCAGTCAAGATGCGTATGCGTAATGCTCACGCCATATTTCTTCTCCTGCTGCCTCATTCTTCTGACATCCTCGTCCATCTCTTTCTGCATGAAACGGAAGGCTTTGTCGAGCAACTGTTGCATATCCGCCTGACGACCGCACAGTCTGTTAAGCCTGGCAAGAGTCTTCACTACTGCCGATGTCATATAAACACTGCCCTCCATACCTTGCCACCACGAGAAAGAGCCGTCACTGTTCTGCAACTGCTGCAATGCGTTGAGGATATTCTCTGACTTGTTTTCTGACCATTTCAGGCTTGCAGCAACCCTGTTCGCATACAACGCTGTCACTAATGATATTGCATTCTGACTCTTACACTCGGCTATTTCCGGCAGAGTCTCCATCATAAGCCACGCCGGATTGTCCACATAGTCCACTTTAAGATGCGCTTTACGCACTGCCTGTGGTATCATATCAGAGAATGAGAGCACCGTGTCCGTAGGATTAATGAATGTATATGCCGCCGTGGCCGTAATCATCTCCTCGTCTGATAGCACCGTGATATACCGCTGCTCACCGTCAGTATGCTCCGCACCCTGTGCCGTAATGCGACAAATATACGCACCCTCCGGCATCTTGGCAGCATCCACGGGGAATGTCACCACACCCGTCTCGCCATTCTTTACGCTTACCTTCTTGGTGAAACCAAATATCTTCTTCTCCGTCTCCGCATCAAGAACGGTCATCGTCACCTTTATATTCTGAACCTTGTCAGAGAGGTTTGCCACTGTAGTGGCGATTGTGGCGTTATCCCCATAACGCAGGAAACGAGGCATATTAGGCTGCACCATCAGTTTTTTCTGCGCCACAGCATCCGCCGCAAGCGTTGCATTGCGCATAGCCTCATCATGAGCCAATGCCATGAAACGCCATGTAGTGACACTCTCGGGCAATGTAAATCTGACGGTGGCAACACCTTTTTCATCCGTCATCACGGCCGGCATGAAGAACGCTGTCTCTGCAAAATCACTGCGAAGAGGTATGCTCTCCTCCACATCAGCCTCCTGCGGAGCAGACTCTTTGACACTTAACATCTCGCCCTCATCAGCATTTCCGGCCATATCATACGTGGCAACAGCTGGCACGTTACAAGCAACCTTCACTTCTCTTAATTCTTGCTTTGCCATAGGGATGCTGCCGAGACGCATGAGCTTGCCACCACTGGTGGTATGAGCCACGTCCATCACACAGTCAAAGACTCCTCCACCATGCCAAAAACGTGTTACACCATTAGCGAAGTGTGTAAAACGCAAATTCTGATAAGGCAAATACTTATAATCACCATTAGCAAATCCTCCAAAAGACCTTCTTATCGGCGCTGACCAACTGGTGTAAGGAAGGCTCAAATGACGCATATCCGTAAACTCCCAACGGTGCTTTGCCAGCTGATCCAGAGACTTATCGTACAGCACCGCCATCATCCTTGCCTTGGCAGGAGTACCATCCGGATTGGTGATACGCACCGCCCACTGCTCCTTCTGACCTGGAACAAGGCGGTCACGAAATGTCTCCCACTCCATGTTCAACTTATTCTCCGGCAACGGACGGCGCAGAACTATATTCTGAGAATAAAGCACTCCTTCCTTTACCCACGCCAAAGCGATAGTCAGTCCGTCACCATACTCTTCCTTATATGATAATGTCTGCGTGACGTTCTCATTGCTGATACGCTTTGAGCCACGCTGTATCATCCTGTCGCCAGCATATACCGTATAGAATACATGGACATCCTCGTCCGATGAACCTACCTGTACCCACACATCACCGCCATCCGCAGGAAATGACTGTGCAGACTGATAGCACCACTGATGGGTGTATTTCATGGGGCGGACATCGCTCTTTCTGAACGCCACAAAGGTATTCTTCACCGTGTCCTCACCACATATTGCCATGAGATTATGCTCTCCCGATGGTATGCTCTGCGCCAAAGCGTATGGCTTGTTAGCCTCCGCTGCCTGCAGTTCCACACCGTCAAGAATCATTCTCACGCTACCCTCTATCTCTGTTCCTGCCGCGTTCCTGCGCGAAACGGTCACCATTATGACAGAATCTGCAAGAACCTCACGCGGCATCATGCACGACAGGTATGCCTCCCTGTTACTTAATGGCAGAGACATCGTGGCACTATGGGTCTCTCCTGCATTGTCTGTGACACTCGCTGTAGCGTCAATGCTGTAAAATCTCGGAATAAATGCCGTAGCAGACGGTGGCATAACCATTGGCATCTTGATGCAGAACGTGCCGTCAGCGGCAGTCACCACGGTGTCATTGAGCAGGTTTCCATCCTCTGTCTCATAGCTGCGCCACCACCATGACAGGTTTCTCCGCACACTGTAAGCCACCTTTGCATCGGCCACAGGCATACCACTGTAAGTGCGCGCCGTGCCCTTCACCATAACAGTATCGCCATTGGCATATCCCATTACGGGTTTCTCCAGTGTCACGTCAAATGTCGGACGCTTGTATTCTTCAACCCTTATGCTCGCCGTTCCGTTCCCTGCATGAATGAGCCATGAACCGTTACGTCTACCGGAAGGCAGTTGGAAATCCACTGAAGCCGCACCGAAACTGTCGGTAACGACCTGTCTTTTCTCCACTTCCTTCCTCTGAGCGTCACACAGAACGACCTCCACCGTGTCTCCGCTTGCAACAATAAAGTCCTTGTCATGTGACAACTTATAGTCTGCAAGCGCAACCTTTACAGTCTGTCCCGGCCTGTATATCGCCCTGTCCGTATAGATTTTGCACCGTTTCTGCACCTCTTCCACCTTGTTATACATATAGTAGCTAAATAGCGGTTGCGGCTGCATGGCTATGTCATCACCATTTGTAGCATATATGCTGGCGTACTCTTTCACCGATGGCATGATGAAACCTCCCGTATTATCTGTTCTCACTACCTTGTCC
Source organism: Prevotellaceae bacterium (assembly GCA_030531085.1). Taxonomy (GTDB): domain Bacteria; phylum Bacteroidota; class Bacteroidia; order Bacteroidales; family Bacteroidaceae; genus Prevotella. The sequence goes on from JAUNOM010000012.1 coordinate 32,917, forward strand.
ATCTGACCCTCTTTACGTGAAGACAGATGTACCGTCGCTCCCGGAACAGGATGTCCTGTAACGGCGTTCACCACTGCAATGTATGCGCTGCTGTCATCGATAGGAATATAAACCGGCATCAGGTCTGACACATACAGTTCTGCATTGTCCGCCTTTGTCTTGCCTCCCATATCAGTAACAGTAATCTTCCACTTGCCAAGAGGCAGTCGGCCAAGGCTCAAGGAGTCCTCGACCATCTCATAGTCATTGCTAATCTTTATGGCCTTCTCATAGTTGCGAATCATGTCAAAACCCGTCTTTGCCTTTTTATTGACACGCTTTAGCGTCACTTTCACGCCCTTCACGTTGCGCACATCGAACAGTTGCAGCACCACGTCCTTATCCGTTGTCACTGTCTGACGCAGCGAACGAAAACTTATTTGTGGACAAGTCAATGAGTTGCGCCTATTCCTCAGTGCATTATTCTCCCTCCATTCCGGCCACCGACGCAACGCCTCGTCTATCCATTCAATTTGCTTCCCCGCATCTTCCCTGTACATATTTTTCATCTTCCGCACTGCCAGCACGCCACATTCAGGCAAGTCCCGATAAATGTTTATCAGCGAATCAATACGCTGCGGCGTCCTTTCCCATCTCATCCAGAGGCTGGCGGCTATGCAGGCAGCCCTTCTGTCTGTGGTTGAGGCATAATAATCATACAGAGCACGATCCTGCCCAGTATGCTTGGCGATAAGGCTTATAAGGTTATCGCCAAAATATCTGCTGTCATTCTCTTGCTCTACGAGCGGCTTATAGGCAAGTGCGCCATTCTTCTTAAGGTACTCTTGCGCATCAGGAGAAGCGAGCAGCGAGTCCACACGGGGCGCTCCGAACTCCTCGTACATCGTAGTCCGACAGATGGTAGCCAGCACTCCGTTGGTATTCCGCCACTCCTCATACTTTGACAAGATTCTTTCCTTTACCGTCTTTACAGAATCCGGAGATATACGTTCTATCTTGTAACACTCCTTTATCATTGCATACAGCAGATCCCCATAGCTTTTCTGCCGTTCTGCCTTATCCTGAATGCGGCGCAATATGGCGACAGCAGTCTTTGGATGGTCCTTCTTCTCCGCAACGACATAATCGTTCCACAGTTTCTTAAGGCTTGCATTGTCACCGTAAGCCGCTGTTCCTCCAACTGTAAGCATTAGCGCCAGCAGCCCGCCTCTCGCAGCCTTGGCGGCGAAAGGAGAGCCACTGTTCCACATTTCCATTATTCTTGATAACAGGACTGTTACTTTATCCATATCTCCATGTTGTTTTTAATTCGTCCTCACTCTTTCCGTCTTCGCCTTCTCGGCATTGCGTCTGTTGGTAACGGTCACCACACTCTGCGCAAAGGCTATGAAAGCCTGCCCTGAAGGCGATGCTACATCAAGCGCAACAGGAGTGCCGTTGTCGCCATTCTCGCAGATACTCTGCACTATCGGTATCTGCGCCAGCAGCGGCACATTCATCTCCTGCGCAAGATTCTTACACCCTTCCTTGCCAAAGATATAGTATTTGTTCTCCGGCAATTCGGCAGGAGTGAACCAAGCCATATTCTCCACAAGTCCCAAGATAGGCACATTCACCTTGTCATTGGTGTACATATCTATGCCTTTCCTTGCATCCGCCAACGCCACCTGCTGCGGTGTGCTCACTATTATGGCGCCAGTGATGGACAATGTCTGCAACAGTGACAGGTGAATGTCGGATGTTCCAGGCGGAGTGTCAAGCACGAGGAAGTCAAGTTCGCCCCAATCCGCATCTGCAATAAGCTGTTTCAGTGCGCTACAAGCCATTCCTCCTCTCCACAAAGTAGCTGTATCCTTGTTCACAAAGAACCCTATGGACAGGAGTTTCACGCCATACTGCTCCACAGGCTCTATGAGCTGCCTCCCATCCTTCTGCACTACATACGGGCGCGCATCCTCCAACTGGAACATTTTTGGCATAGAGGGACCGAAGATGTCAGTGTCAAGCAGTCCGACACTGTATCCTAACCTCGCCAATGATATGGCAAGGTTGGCGCTAACGGTGCTCTTGCCCACTCCGCCCTTGCCGGAACTCACGGCTATGATGTTCTTAACGCCTGGCAACAGATTGTCATCCGCCGGCCTTGGCGCAGACTTGAATTCCGTCTTGATTGTAACCTCCACGTCTTTTGACACATGATAGTGTATTGCTGCTTCGGCAGCCTTCACCGTTGACTTCAGGAACGGATCCGTCTCACGCGGAAATACCAGTATCACCTCAACCTTCATGCCGTCAATCTTCGGCTGGTCGGCAAGCATATCACTCTCTATAAGGTTCTTTTTCGTACCGGCGTATGTCACTGTAGCCAGCGCGTCTGTAATAAGTTTTGGATATAGTGTCATTATTATTTTATATTAAACGTACAATAATTGTTATATTTTCATTTGGAGATAACGCTACCATTACCCCTCAACATCTTCCTCGGCAAGAATCTTCTTTATCTCCTCTTCCGTCTTAGTCAGTTTTCCCCGACACAGCTTGATCAGTTTCTTCGCCTTCTTCAGCTCCGCAATCATGGAGTCTACATTAAGCTCCCCACTCTCCATTTTCTGTACTATCTCCTCTAACTGCCTCATGGCAACCTCATAGTTGGGCTCTTTCATACTCTATACATTTAAAATAATTCAGACTACAAAATTACGAATAACTTTCCATGCAACCAAATTTTTTAACAAATTATAGGGTTAGCCACAGCGGCGCAAGTAACTGTTCCGTTCATCACAATGAGCATCTTGGATGCGAAATTTAACAAACTGTATGCTAACCATAACTCCTATTTTATGGGTATTTTACCATACAGTTTCTTAATGCAAAAGCTATGCAATTACAGTGCTATCAAATCGTCCTGTAAAAGCTATCAAATTACCATGTAATCTCTATCAAATTACACGGTAATCTCTATGCTTTTACTGTGTAATTTGATAGCTTTTACAGAGGCGCACATTACACCTTGATTGCCAACAAGTTACAAACACGAGTACTCGCAGAGTTTTTATCTTCATCCTTAATGTGACAAAGACGAGTAAAGGCAGGTAGAATATACTTTAATCTACCTGCCTTTCTATACATTATTTATAATATGGAAACATTATAACCAAGTTCCCTTACGCCACAGAGCCTCAAGTGGGCCACGCTTATGATTGCGGAACCACCAATGACAAAAAGCCATCTGCAACAGGAACAGGCATAAACCGACACAGACACTGGCCGAGATACTAAGATAACGATACAAGCCAAAGCCCCAGTGATAGAACAACATGGAGCCGATGACGCTCTGAGTAACATAATTGGTAAGACTCATGCGGCCGTAGGGGGCAAAAATCATCAGGCGTGAATTTAATCCAAATGTGTAATAAATATGTATAATACCAGAGACAAGAATCAGTGTGAATGCGAACTTATGCAATGAGGAGACAAGAAGCTGCAACGGTTGGAGAAGTTCCTTGTTTGATATAAAGTCTGGAAGCATATTGTCTATGCCATAAAGCGGAAAGAACGTAATCATGGCACAGGCAAGCACACGGCCCCATACATGAAGATTCTCACGCAGGAAAAGCCGACGACGCCCGATAAGATGTCCTATAAGGAAAAGGGAGGCAGTCTGGAACACCCTGCCATACTCCCACGCCCATGCCAAACTGGCCAGCTGCCCCTCCCAAAGGTTCACTCTGCACATTTCCAAAAATGTGCCGGAGGTCTGCGCATTGTAGGTAGCTGCCCACAAAGGGGCTGACTCTATTGCCGCAAACGAGAAAGTTGAATCACAGACAGCCCGGACTATGCAATAAAGAGCCACGGGTTGCATCATCAGTATGGATGCGAGAACAATAAGCCATCTGTCACTGAGGCGGCAGGTAAGAGGGAGAATGAAGCCTACAAGCGAATAAAGCACCAGCACCTCACCCGTAAAGAACATTGCGTTAATATTGCCAAAAAGGAAAAGCAATACAAGACGCCAGCAGAAGCGCAGCCGGAAATCAGTGCCACGGCGTTGCTGATGGTCATTCATTATAAAGAAGCTAAAGCCAAAAAGCATGGCGAATATGGCATATCCCTTACCGCCAAAGGTGAAAAACAAGCCATCCCAGACCGCGCGATCGGTAAAATTCAGCCACTGACTCTGCCCAGCTGTATCGGGAAAGCTGTAGAAGTTGAAATGTTCGATAGAATGCAGCAGGATAATACCCATTACGGCAAAGCCACGCAGCACGTCCGCCACATCTATACGACTGTTGTCTACATTTGTCTTATTCATATTTAAAATTTTAGTTTATTCATATCAGTCATGTCTGCGCTATGGCCCGTGCCGCCACATAGCCCATAGTCCAGGCCGCCTGAAGGTTGAAGCCACCGGTAACTGCATCAACATCTGTAACCTCTCCTGCAAAATACAGTCCTGGCCATTGTCGTGACTCAAGAGTATCAGGGCGCAAAGCTCCGAGCGCCACACCACCACAGGTTACGAATTCCTCCTTGAAGCGGTTCTTGCCAATGACGTTATATATGTCATTAGTAAGGATATTGACAATACGGTTAATGCCTTTACCATGCAATTCCCTCCAACGCGTGTCTTGAGACATGGAAGCCCTCTGCAACAGATGCCTCCACAGTCTGGCATTCAATTCGGTAGGATATGCACTGTGTAACTGTTTCTGTGCATTCTGCCGTGCCAGTTCCTTCACTATCTGAAGCACTTCATCGCTGTTATGGCATGACATCCAGTTTATGGAAACAGCAATACCAGTATAGTTACACTCCGCCAACATACGCGCCGCGATAGATGACAGTCTTAACGTAGCGGGACCACTGATTCCCCAATGTGTTATAAGCAACGCACCAGAAGTCCTTATCTTTGTACCTACAAGCGACAACTGCACCTGCTCCACAACAGTTCCCATGAGGGATGTCAGTTCCTGATCTGCTATGCTGAGTGAAAACAGACTGGGTACAGGCGGTACAATGTCTATGTCTAATACTGACAGCATATTGAAACATGACAAGCGTGGCTGCCCACCTGCCGCCACCAGCACACGATCTGCCGTATACGCATATTCAGAAGTATCTATACGGTAGCCTGAATTCAAGGGGGATATACGTTGCACTGTGCATCCTGTAACCAGACACACACCATAACTGCGCATCAATCCCAGCAAAGTGTCAACCACCTGCATGGCATCCTGTGACCGTGGGAATACGCACTCGTCACTCTGTGTAACCAATGGCACCCCCTCGTGTTCAAACCATTGAAAGGTATCCTGATATGAGAAATGGTGCAGCAGTCTTTTCATAAGCCTGTGACCACGCGGATACACCTGCTCCATACTGCGCATACCGGCAAAGGTATTAGTTATATTACAACGTCCACCTCCTGTCACCGCAACCTTGGCAAGGGCCTTAGGACCACGCTCAAGTACGGTAACACAGACATCAGACCTGCGGCGCTTTATCTCTATAGCGGCAAAGCAACCTGCCGCTCCTGCTCCTATTATCACTACTTTCATTGGTGCAAAGATACTAAAGGTTTGCTTTTTCACAAAATATAAGACATGAAAATTTGCGGATATCAGGATAAAAGAGTAATTTTGCAATTGTTTTATAAAGAAAAACATGACATGAAATGCCACTGTCAGTATCTTTAACCTGATTTTCACACATCTATCAATGGAGGAGAAGAAATCATACAAAGCTGATCTGGAACACAGAACCCCATTAGTTTTCGCCATTGCCGTAGTGGCTGTGACAGCCGCTTTTGTGGGTATACTGTTCATACCTTTCAAGAAACTGGATGATATAAACATGGACTTCTTCGATGACTACTCCATGGAGCTTAACATTAAGGCCAACAATCAGGATGACATGATCTCGGCGGCAAAACCTGAAGAGCAACAGAAACAGGAAAGCGACAAGCTCAATAAGGTGGATGAAATGACGGAACTGCCACCCGAGACATTGGAACAGACACAGGAAGAGACGAATGAAGATATTAAAGAGGAAGAAAAAACAGAGGAAGAACCACAACCGATAAACCTCAACGGAGATGACGAGAATAAGCTACGCATTGTAGAACAACTGCCAGAATATCCAGGAGGAATGGTGGAGTTCATGAAATGGCTCACTGCAAACCTGAAATATCCTGACACAGCTTTACGGCAAAAGATGCGAGGGCAGGTAATGATCAGCTTTATCGTGGAACAGGATGGCACTCTAACTAACATGAAGATAATAAAGAGTGCCGGACAACTGTTTGACAACGAGGCCATGCGAGTGGCAAAACTAATGCCTAAATGGAAACCAGGGTTGCAGGATGGCAATCCTTGTAGAACAATGATTGCCATTCCTATTGTGTTTGATATATAATGATTCTGTTTTATTTCCGGATAAAGCGCTGGAAGAAGTTCAGCACCATCTGATATGCAGAGAGCTGTTCCGTATGCTGTGCGGCGGCGAATGTCATGCTATCAAGAGGTGGGCCATACTGGTCTGGGAATATAATCATAATGTTATGGCCCATATAATAATTTGTAAGTTCATCAGGCAGACGGTCAAGTGCCACTTTATAAGACACAGTACCCTGACGTGCCGTCACTACTATCAGCATCTCCTCACTGCTGGTATTCTGCGCCAAGTTGATGACACCACTCCATTTCGGCATCTCTGTATACTCCGCCCTAACATGGGGATGACGATTGGTGACATACTGCCTGATAAGTCTCAAGGTCTCACTGCGTCCATTAAACTCTGTTCTACAGCCAATGCTTGCAGCAAAACGACAAAGACGCTCTACCCAACGATAGAACCCAGGTTCAAACTCTGCACGTGAAGGAACGGCAACACGCAATGCACGCAGAGTACTGAATGGCTGTGTGCAGCGTGCAATGATAATCTGTCGTGAAAGACCATTGAACACACTCTGCGCAAAATCTCCCCAAAACAACCGTGATGAGTTGTCATGGACGTGCAGTCCAAGAATAATCTCGGAACAATCATACTCTTTAAAGGCGTGCTTTATACCATTACCTATATTAGTAGCAAGACGAACCTGTGTCTGAACTCTTACATCCATGGCACTGGCACGACTTACAACACTGTCAAGCAGCTGCTGTCCCTTGCGCTGGTTTACCTCCGCGTCATCATCATCATACACCACATTCAGGGCTATCAGTCCCCTGTTTAAATGATGATTGCTCATCATTATTGCGAGATTTACAAGAGTATTGCACGTTTCCGGATATTTTACCGGAATAAGTATCTTCTCATCATCTCCCTCCTCCATACGTCTGGCATAATTGGGATCTGTAAGTATTATACGTTTTGCAGAAGCATCTGTTATGATAGTAGAGATGATACACGTTACAAGAATCATTATCACCACTCCATTCAGCATATCATGCCCTATAAGACTGACACCTGATACCGTCGTTAGATTCATACCTATCATAACTATCGCTATGCCACCAGCGGCGTGCGCAGAGGTGAGGCCAAACATAAAGTGTCCGTTAAGCCAAGGCATACGCAACATGAAGCATGACAGATAAGCCGCCATTGCCTTACCGAGAGTACCAACTATAACAATACACAGCACTGTAAAGATAATCCCTCCACCCTCGAAAAGGAGTCCAACATTTATAAGCATTCCAACTCCTATGAGGAAATACGGTATGAATATAGCATTGCCTATAAACTCTATACGATTCATTAACGGGGATATGGATGGGATAAAACGATTTAAAATCAATCCACTGAAGAACGCTCCGAGAATACCCTCCAAACCTATTATCTCACATAATGACGCACTCATGAACAGCATCGAAAGTACAAATATGAACTGCATCACCGCATCACTGTAACGACGCAGAAACCAGCGCGTAAGAGAACGTATTGCGAAAAATATGAAAACGCAATAGCCAAAGAACTTTAATACAAACAGAACCCAATAGCCCAAACTACCTCCACCATCGTAGGAACCGACAACGGCTGCTACCACAACAAGGGCCATAAGCAACGAAAGCATGGACGCACCAACAGAAAGAACCGAGATATCATGTTTCTGAAGGCCATAACGTGCCACTATTGGATAAGCTATCAGCGTGTTGCTCGACATTATACAGCAAAGCAGAATAGAAGCTATATGTGAATAATGCAACAAATAGATGGCAGCAAAGTACATCATTACAAATGGCAGTGCAAACGTAAGCACACCGAAAAGTCCCACACTGCGCAAATTACGTTTCAGACCTGCAAAATCCATCTCAAGGCCTGCAAGGAACATTATATATAATAATCCCACGCGGCCAAACAACTCAAACGACGAGTCTCGCTCTATTATGTTGAAGCCATACTTACCTATCACAACACCGGCAAGCACCATACCAACAATATGCGGAATACGGAGTTTACTCATAACGATAGGCGCAAAGAGTATTATTATAAGCACCGTAAAGAACACCATCGTCGGATTCTCTATAGGGAAATATTGCAACAGGTCAGACATAATTTTACTCTATATATTTGTCTTTTCTTAATTTTTGCCTGCAAAATTGCAAAAAAAAACTCAAATATGCGAGGAATAAAGTAAAAATTTGTAATTTTGCAAACAAAAAGTACTCTGAAAACGTAACATTTATATAAAAAAGAAGAAAATGAAAGTAGCAATTGTAGGTGCAAGCGGAGCTGTAGGACAAGAATTCCTCCGCGTGCTTGATGAGAGAAACTTCCCTATCGATGAACTTGTACTTTTCGGTTCAAAGCGTTCAGCCGGAACAAAATACACTTTCCGTGGTAAGGAATACGAGGTAAAACTACTTCAGCACAATGACGACTTCAAGGGTGTAGACATTGCCTTCACCAGTGCAGGTGCTGGTACATCAAAGGAATACTGTGAGGATATAACCAAATACGGAGCTGTGATGATTGACAACTCCAGCGCGTTCCGTATGGATGAGGATGTCCCTCTTGTTGTACCAGAGTGTAATGCTGAGGATGCACTGACACGTCCACGCGGCATTATAGCCAATCCTAACTGTACCACAATCATGATGGTTGTATGCCTGCAACCTTTGGAAAAGCTTTCACACATAAAGCGCATACACATTGCATCATATCAGTCCGCATCTGGAGCGGGAGCAGCCGCTATGGCAGAACTAAAGCAGCAGTACAAGGAATTAGCCAATGACGAGCAGCCTACTGTAAATAAGTTCGCATACCAGTTGGCTTATAACGTAATCCCTCAGATTGATGTATTCCAGGATAATGGTTATACAAAGGAGGAGATGAAGATGTTCAATGAGACAAAGAAGATCATGCACACTGACGCACGCTGCTCTGCCATGTGTGTACGCATCTCATCACTGCGTGCCCATTCCGAGGCTGTATGGATTGAGACAGAAGAGCCTATTTCTGTAGAAGCAGCCCAAGAGGCTCTGCGTAACGCTCCTGGTGTGACACTTATTGATGATCCTAAGCGTGTTGGTACAAAGGCTAATCCAAATGCAGAAGCAGAGACAATGGAGGGGCTGCCTTATCCAATGCCTCTGTACACCGCTGGCAAGGATGACGTATATGTAGGACGTGTGCGCGAGGATCTCGCAAATGACAATGGTCTTACATTCTGGCTCTCTGGAGACCAGATAAAGAAGGGTGCTGCTCTGAATGCCGTTCAGATTGCAGAGTATCTCATAAAGGTTGGCAATGTAAAATAAAGAAAGTGACAAGTCTGTAAGCTGGGGTCTAATAGATTTCAGCTTACAGACTTTGCTTTTAACACTTGTGGAATACAAATACTTAAACAATATCAAATATCCGGCAGACTTGCGCAAACTGTCTGTTGAACAGCTGCCTGATGTTTGCAAGGAATTGCGTGACGATATCGTCAAAGAATTGTCTGTGAACCCTGGACATCTGGCATCAAGCCTTGGTGTAACAGAGCTTACAGTAGCCTTGCATTATGTATATAACACGCCTGAAGACCGCATAGTATGGGACGTGGGACACCAGGCATACGGCCACAAGATTCTTACAGGAAGGAGAGAGAGTTTCTGCACCAACCGCAAATTAGGCGGTCTGCATCCTTTCCCATGTCCGGAAGAAAGCGAATATGACACCTTCACTTGCGGTCATGCATCCAACAGCATTTCCGTAGCATTGGGAATGGCCGTGGCAAATCATGACATCAACAGAAACGTTGTGGCAGTAATCGGTGACGGTTCCATGTCCGGCGGTCTTGCCTTTGAAGGACTTAACAATGTATCCTCATCCCCCAACAACCTGCTTATAATCCTTAATGACAATAATATGTCTATAGACCGTTCGGTAGGTGGGATGAAGCAGTACCTGCTTTCACTGAATACCAACGAATCATACAACCGCTACCGCTATAATATTGCGCAGTGGATGAACAGTCACGGACTTCTTGATGACAACCGGAAAAAACTCGTCATAAGGCTTGGTAATGCTGTAAAGGCCGCATTGTCAGCCCAGCAGAACATCTTTGAGGGTATGAACATCCGGTACTTCGGTCCCATAGACGGTCATGACATAAAGGAGCTGGTACGTGTGATACGACACCTAAAAGACATGAAGGGTCCAAAGCTACTTCATATCCATACCACAAAAGGCAAGGGGTACGCACCGGCAGAAAAGCAGGCTACGATATGGCACGCACCGGGAAAGTTCGACCCAAAGACTGGTGAAAGGCTGTGTGATGACCCAAGCAACAAGCCACCCAAGTACCAAGACGTATTCGGGGAGACACTTATCGAGCTTGCAAGGCAGAACGATAAGATAGTGGGAGTAACACCTGCCATGCCTACAGGATGCGGAATGAACAAGATGATGGAACTGATGCCAAAGCGCACATTCGATGTCGGTATTGCAGAAGGCCATGCCGTAACATTCTCCGGAGGCATGGCAAAAGAAGGTCTCACACCTTTCTGCAACATATACAGTGCATTCGCACAACGTGCATACGACAACATCATTCATGATCTTGCAATACAGCGTCTCGGTGTTGTATTATGCCTTGACCGTGCTGGAATAGTAGGCGAAGACGGTGCCACACACCATGGAGCTTTTGACTTGGCGGCATTACGCCCTATACCGAACATTACAATATGTGCCCCGATGAACGAACACGAGCTGCGCAAGATGATGTTCACCGCACAACTCCCCAACCAAGGACCGGTAGTGATACGCTATCCGCGTGGCAGCGGAGTGCTGACAGACTGGAGATGCGCCCTCGAAGCCATTCCTGTAGGTAAAGGCAGGAAGTTGGCATCAGGCAAAGACATAGCCATACTGTCCATAGGACATATAGGAAATCATGTCACCAAAGCCATAGAAGCATTACGAGAACAAAGGCCACACATCACAATAGCGCATTACGATATGCGTTATCTAAGGCCCATTGACAAGGACATACTCAACGAAGTCGGACATAACTTCAAGAATGTGATAACCATTGAGGACGGAGTACGTGACGGCGGACTCGGTTCCGCTGTACTGGAATATTTTGCCGACAATGGACTGACACCTCGTGTAATCCGTCTCGGCATACCAACAGACACATTCATGGAGCATGGCACTATCGCCCAGTTGCAGCACATAGCCAGAATAGACACGGACGCCATCATCAACGCTGTGGACAGTATCTGCGAACAGGAATAGGACACTTATCATCACACTGATATTATGAAGATTATCATTGCCGGAGCATACGCTATAGGCAGTTACCTCGCCACCCTCCTCACAAGAACAAATGAGGAAATAACCATTATCGACGATGATGAGGAAGCTATAAACGCCCTTAATTCTGATCTCGATGTGCTCACGATGCACGCCTCACCAATAAGCATCAAAGCCCTAAAGGATATTGGTACAGCGGAGACAGACCTGTTCATCGCTGTCACAAAAGATCAGAAGGTCAATATGTGCTCATGCGCCTTGGCAAAGTCACTTGGTGCAAAGCAGACGGTGGCAAAGGTAGAGGACTATGAGTATGCTAACGAAAAGAACAGGGATGTGCTACAGAAGATGGGCATTGACTCTGTCATTTACCCGGAGATGCTGGCCGCCCACGACATTATTAACGGTCTCAAGATGTCATGGGTACGGCAGAGATGGGACGTACATGGCGGTGCTCTCGTCATGCTTGGCATCAAACTAAGGGAGACCTGCGAGATTCTCAACCAGCCCCTTAAAGACCTCTGCGGCCCGGATGACCCCTACCATATAGTAGCCATAAAGCGTGACAACGACACCATCATTCCTAATGGCAACGATATGCTGCAACTGTACGACATAGCATACTTCATGACAACCCAGAAGTACATTCCTTACGTAAGGCGTATTGTCGGTAAGGAGAAGTATGCAGACGTAAGCAATGTGATGATTATGGGTGGCGGCAAGACCGCAGTACGTACAGCTCACAGTATGCCAGAGTACATACGATACAAGATTTTCGAGATAGATCCGCTACGCTGCGAGGCCCTTAACGACCTGTTACCCGACACTGCCGAATATGTCATAAACGGAGACGCACGCGATACCGCACTTCTGCAGGAGGAAGGCATACGCAGCGCACAGGCATTTGTAGCCCTTACAGGCAGTTCGGAGACAAACATCCTGGCCTGCCTCACTGCCAAGCGTAACGGTGTGCGCAAAACAGTCGCGGTAATAGAGAACATAGACTATGTCGACATGGCAGAAAGCCTTGACATCGGAACAATCATTAACAAGAAGACCATTGTGGCGTCGCACATCTATGAGATGATACTGAAAGGCAAGGCGTCAAATGTCAGATACCTGATGCAGGCAAAAGCCGATGTCGCGGAATTCACCGCGCAGCCAAATTCCAAAATAACCAAGAAGCGCATTTTCGAGCTTGGACTGCCAAAAGGCATAACATTCGGAGGACTGGTGCGTGGCAGCGAGGGTATGCTCATATCCGGAGGCACACAGATCCAAGCCGGTGACATCGTCATGGTATTCTGTCACAATGCCGACATGAAACGAATAGAAAAACTCTTCCTATAGGAAAGCAACTAATATGGCATGATTAACTTCAAACTTATATACAAGATTCTCGGTTCCTTACTGTTTTTAGAATCTTTATTCATGTCAATATGCCTCGTAATAGCCATAGGCTATAATGAGGACGACATCCTTTCATTCATTTTCTCCATACTCCTAACGCTCCTCACCGCATTCATATTCCGTTACAGCGGCAATAACGCCAACAACAACATGAGCCGCCGTGACGCATTTCTTGTAGTAACCCTGACGTGGAGCGTATTCAGCCTGTTCGGTTCCCTGCCCTATCTTATCGGAGGTTATATACCCAATTTCACAAACGCATACTTCGAGACCATATCAGGCTTCACCACTACGGGGGCAACCATCCTCGATGACGTGGAGCATCTGCCCCATGGCATACTGTTCTGGCGCACATTCACACAGTGGATAGGCGGTCTCGGAATAGTGTTCTTCACCATTGCCATCCTTCCGTCACTGGTAGGCGGCTCCGTCAAGGTGTTTGCGGCAGAGGCCACAGGCCCTGTAAGGACCAAGCTACATCCGCGCCTGTCCACCTCAGCCCAATCCATCTGGGTGGTCTTCCTGCTCATCACCATTGTGTGCACGCTGTCATTCAAGGCTCTTGGCATGAACTGGTTTGACAGTATAAACTACTCCATGACAACAATAGCCACAGGCGGCTTCTCAACACATAATGACAGCGTGGAGTTCTTCAGGTCGCCTGCAATGGAATATGTCTCCACTTTCTTCTGCTTCCTTTCCGGTATAAACTTCATTCTATTGTACCGCGCCGCCATAAACCGTGAGGTCAAGAAGCTGTTCAATGACAGCGAGGTGAAGTTCTACGTCGGCATCATCGCGGTGTTCACCGCATTCATCATGCTGCTGCTGATATTCTCCAACGGCTATGGCATAGAGCAGGCATTCCGTTCTGCCATATACCAGGTCGTATCATTCATAACCACGACAGGACTTTTCAATGACGACGCCGCACAGTGGCCGCACGTCACATGGATTGTTCTCGCTATATGTATGTTTATCGGTGGCTGTGCCGGCAGCACCAGTGGTGGTTTCAAGAGCATACGCTGCCTAATGCTGCTGAAGATTGTAAGCAACGAGTTCAAGCAGATGCTGCACCCCAAGGCCGTACTGCAACTGAAGGTAGGCTCAAACAACATCTCCATGCAGAACCGCGTCACCCTACTGGCGTTCCTCACCACCTATATCCTGCTGTTTGTATTCTGCGCCTTCGCCATGACTGGAATGGGAGTGGACAATACCAACGCCATAACAATAACCCTATCCACACTGGGCAATGTAGGCCCGACATTAGGAACGGAGATAGGCCCAACCATGTCATGGAACGAGCTGCCTGTACTGGCTAAGTGGATATGCTCACTGCTAATGCTGATGGGACGTCTGGAACTGCTCTCCGTCCTCGTTATCTTCACCCCACAATTCTGGAAAGAGTGACACGCGCACTACTGCTGTTGATGGCATCCGTTACCCTTGTCATTGCCGCGGCGCAACAAAAGCCGTCTGCCGCAATGCCATTCACCGTTGTGGAATACAACTGTGAGAACCTGTACGACTGCCGCCACGACTCTCTGAAGGACGACACGGAGTTCCTGCCTGACTCTAAACGGCAGTGGACACCTTCCAGATATTGGCGCAAGCTGAACGGCATTGCCAGGGTCATACACCAATGCGGAGGAAAAGGCAAGGCATGGAGACTGCCGGACATCGTGGCGCTGCTGGAGGTGGAGAATGACAGCACCATGCTTGCTCTTACAAGACGCAGTATGATTAGGACGGGAGGATACAGATATGTCATGACACAGTCGCCGGACATACGCGGCCTTGACGTGGCGATGCTGTACAATCCGTTGACCTTTCAGGTGATAAACCATCATGCCATACGCATAACACCTACAAGGAAGCAGCGTCCCACACGCGACATCCTGTATGTAAAAGGCCGCACACGAACCAACGATACCCTGCACATCTTTACGATACACGCACCAAGCCGCAGAGGCGGACAGGCGGCAACAGAGCCATACAGGATAGCGGTGGCGCAACGCATGATACAGGCGATAGACTCAATACGCGCCATACACCATGCCGCAAGTATCATCATTGCAGGAGACTTCAACGACTACAAATATAACAAGGCGTTGAAGCTGCTGAAGGCCAAGGGCATGAAAAACGTCACAGAACACGCCAAGGGCAGAATAGCCAGAGGCACATACAAGCATCAAGGGCAATGGAACAGCCTGGACCACATCCTGGTATCAACGCCACTGGCAGGCAGGGTGCGCGAAAGTATCATACAGGACAGCCAGTGGATGCTGGCGGAAGAGAAGAACGGCGGCCACAAACCGTACCGGACATACCTCGGTCCACATTACAATGGCGGAGTAAGCGACCACCTGCCACTGGTGATAAGGATGGAATTTGAATATTAGACACTATAATCCATAAAAACTAAAGAACAAGACTATGAACATAAACATCGGAGACAAAGTCCGTTTCCTCAATGACATCGGCGGAGGAAAGGTGTCAGGATTTCAAAAGAACGGCATAGTACTCGTGGAGGACGAGGACGGTTTCGAGATACCCATGCAGGCATCAGAGGTGGTGGTTGTAGAGAATACAGACAATCAGAACAGGCCCGTCAGGAAAGCAGAGCCTGCGCGCCCCGTCATACAGGAGAAGCCACGGAAGGAGAAGCCTGTGGAGCCTACGGAAGAGGACCTGCGCATAGCGGAGCTTAGAGAATACTATGACAACAAGAGAAAAGACAAGGAAGCGGAGAAAGTGGCAAAGCCACAGCCGACAACAGCACAGCAGCCGGCCAATGACAATGAGGAAACACTGGAGGCACGCATCATAAGGCTGGAAATGACGGTACGAAAGCTGCAGATGAGACTGGAACGCCTGGAGGATGCCAAGGCCCTGCGCGAGAAGATAAAGGCCAATGACCTGCAGAAGCGCAATGACAGCACACGCCAGCACAACGAGCCGATGGAGGTGGACCTGCACGCTCACGAGCTGCTTGAGACCACCGCAGGCATGGAGGCCAAGGATATAAAGGAGTACCAGCTTAAAACTGTACGCGACACCATTAACAGCCATATCAGGAATAAGGGACAGAGGATAGTCTTCATACACGGCAATGGTAACGGAATACTGCGCAAGGCCATCACAGATATGCTGCGCCATGAATACCCGTCATGCCAATATCAGGACGCTTCGTTCCAACAGTACGGCTTTGGCGCGACAATGGTAACCATACACTAAAATATAAGGATTAATACTATACCACAAAAATCAGAGTGTCAGAAAAACGCCTTGTTTTCTGACACTTTGATTTTTACAACCCTCGGAGAATGCCCTCGTTTCAAAATTATTTCCTGATGGCCGCGTACAGCGCATTCTCCGCGCGTTTTTATAAACACCTGACGGTCTTGTAGTTATATTATTTGCACCTCGATTTCTGCTTGGAAGCTCCGCAATTTGATAGCTTTCACACTGCAATTTGATAGCTTTTGCATAGCTAAAGGGCATCTTTTTATTGGTGAAACGATAGCTTTAGCAGTGCCAAATGCAGCCTTTGGCATTTTAAACGCGGCATTCTTCACCCTTAAATGCCATCTTTGCGATAAAAATTGCGATGTTTTTCGCTGTAATCTCTCCAGAATGCGAAGTGAAGGTGATTATCTCAAAATAACAAAACGTCACGAAAAAGGGCCAAAAAGTAACGTTTTGTCAAAATCGGCCTTTTCCACTCACGCCGGACTGCCATCTGAATTTGCAGGCATTTTCCTTGTCACCTTCACCTCCACACACCCTGATGCCAGTATCAGAGACAGCCTGTCACCCAACTGCAACATATCGCCGTCCGTCACCGCCACCCCATCATGCAGAGCGACGGAATAGCCGCGACGCAGTATGTTCACAGGGTCAACGGCCTGCGAGCGCTGCTCCACCATATCCAGACGATGGCGCTCACGCTCCACTCGTGCTGTCACAAGCCATGGCAGGCGCTGCAGGACGTGCTCAAGTCTGTTACGCTCCGTCAGCAGACGGTTAGCAATAACATACCGCATACGCTCCGCGCACTGCGCCAGACGATTCTCCTCCCTTGTCCGGCGCAGGGTCACAACAGCGGAAATCATCTGCTCCAAACGCTGCAGGCGCATCTGTTCATGCCGCATACACTGCACGACAGAGTCTGTTATGCGTTCCGCACAGTCGTCAATCCGCTCCAATGTTCCTGCAAGATGCGAGATAAGGAAGGCGGCCACGGCCGTAGGAGTCTTCTGACTGACACAGGCTATGACATCAAGCACGGACTTGTCACGCTCATGCCCTATGCCAGTAATGACAGGAAGGGGGAAGTTTGCCACATTCTCCGCAAGCGCCAGAGTGTCAAAACCCGAAAGGTCTGCCGTGCTGCCGCCACCTCTTATTATAACCACCACATCGAAGTTGTCCGCCTTGGCGTTCACGGCCTCCAAGGCATTGATTACACTCTGCTGCACCTTCTCGCCCTGCATGACAGCAGGAAACAGCTGTGTACGGAACTTGAAGCCATACTCATTATCTGCCAGCTGATTGCAGAAATCGCCATATCCTGCCGCCGTGGCACTTGAGATTACGGCCACCCGTGTTGCGAATTGTGGAACATGAAGCGTCTTGTTCATGTCTATTACACCCTGGGCACGCAGGGTGTCCAGTATCTCCTGACGGCGACGCGCCATGTCGCCCATAGTATATGACGCGTCTATGTCATTGACAATCCACGAGAAACCGTATGCCTCATGGAATGTGGCATGGAGAAGTAACAGCACCTTCATGCCCTGACACAGCGGCTGTCCGGTATGGTGCATGAAACGGGGAGCAAGACGTGACCACGTGCCACGCCAGCAACAAGCACGCGCCTGGGCAACAGGAGTATTGCCGAGAGCGCTCTTCTCCACAAGTTCCATATAGCAGTGACCGCGGTTCTCATGCACGCTCGCCAGCTCGGCCGTGACCCAATAGTCCTGGGCCATGGAGAGTTCTATGACATCGCGTACAAGGCTGTTAGCCTGAGAGAGTGTTATTGTTGAGGCCATCGGGATATTTTTATTTTCATCTTAGGTTTGCATTGCAAAGTTAACCGAAAATTGTCAGACCACAAAATTTTCTCGCTGTTTGTTTTGCCATGCAATAAAAAATGACTAACTTTGCAGACAATACAGCATCGGCTGCACACATGACAGTATCAATGCTAAGAGCCTATGGCTGTTAACCAATATTTCGGAAATGAGCAATAAACAGAACGCGCTGGAATTAGGGATCCAACCTGTGGGCAAACTGCTGCTGCAGTATGCTCTGCCTGCCATTATAGCCATGGTGGCATCATCACTTTACAACATTATTGACAGTATTTTCATAGGCCATAGCGTAGGTGCGATGGCCATTTCCGGCTTAGCCATCACTTTCCCTTTCATGAACCTGTCAGCCGCATTCGGCGCTGCCATAGGCGTAGGCTCATCCACTTTTCTCAGTGTTAAGCTGGGACAGCGTGACTATGGCATAGCCAACAGCATTCTTAGCAACTGCGTTCTCCTCAACATCATTACAGGTCTGGTCTTTGGTGGGGTGTGTCTGCTGTTCCTTGACAGCATTCTGCGCTTCTTCGGAGCCAGTGATGCCACCCTGCCCTACGCCCGTGACTATATGGTGATAATCCTATTGGGCAATATGGTGACGCATCTGTACCTTGGACTGAACGCTGTACTGCGCGCATCGGGCAAGCCGCGCATAGCCATGAACCTGACAATCATCACTGTCATAGTCAACGCTATCCTTGATCCTCTGTTCATCTACACCTTTGGCATGGGCATACGCGGCGCCGCATGGGCTACAGTGCTGTCACAGACCGCAGCGCTCTGCTGGCAGTGGTGGCTGTTCAGCGACAGGAATGAGCTGTTACACTTTGACTACAGCAAGTTCAAGATAAAGAAGAATATCGTACGCAGCATTATCAGCGTGGGCATATCTCCATTTTCCATGAATGCCTGCGCCTGTATTGTCGTCATCTTCATCAACAACACACTGATGCAGTATGGCGGTGACATAGCCGTGGGAGCCTTCGGAATAGCAAACCGTGTGGCCTTTGTCTTTGTGATGATAACGTTCGGAGTATGCCAGGGAATGCAGCCGATAGCAGGATACAACTACGGAGCACAGAACTATAACCGTATGTTCGAGGTGTTAAGGCTTTCCGTTATATCAGGTGTGTCAATATGCTGTGTAGGATTTCTCACCGCAATGTTACTGCCCCGTCAGGTTGCGGGACTGTTTACCACTGATGAGGCTCTCATATCCATGTCTGTCACTGCCCTGCGTTATGCTTTCGCAGCGTTCTGCGTCATTGGCTCACAGATAGTGATTACCAATTTCTTCCAGTCCATAGGCAAGGCCAAGGTAAGCATATTCCTGAGCCTTTCACGACAGCTTGTGTTCCTGGTGCCGGCCTTGGCGGTGCTGCCAAAGTTCATCGGCCTTAACGGAGTATGGCTGGCTATGCCCCTGTCTGACTCTGTTGCCACGCTGATGGCAGGCACTATCTTATGGAACTACATGAAGAAGCACAAAAGATTCTTTAATATAACAGACAAATAACTGCTAACTCATAATACAATACCAACATGGAGAATCTCATAATAAGTGTAGGCCGACAGCTTGGAAGCGGAGGCTGCGAGATAGCGAAACTGCTTGCAGAGGAGTTTCATTGTAAGTTTTATGACAAGGAACTGATAAATCTGGCAGCGGAACGCAGCGGCTTTAACCCTAAGATATTCGAGCGGAACGATGAGAGCCATGGCAGGCTGAAGTCGATTATTGGAGCTTTCTCCGGACGTATGGGACGTATAGGCGGAACATTATACAGCAACAGCATATCGCCGGAATCTTTGTTCCTTGTGCAAAGCAAGGTGATACAGCAGGCTGCAGACCAGTCTTCGTGCGTATTTGTGGGGCGTTGCGCGGACTATATACTTCGTGATAGCCCACGTATGTTCAGCATTTTCATCACCGCAAATGATGATGACCGCATCAAGACCGTTGCCGAACGCCTGGGATGTGACAGCGCAACCGCGGCAAAGTATATAGAAAAGAAAGAGGATGAGCGCGCCTCGTACTATGACTACTACACATCAAAGAAATGGGGAGCATCGCAAAGCTATAACCTATGCATCAACTCCTCCATGCTCGGCATAGAGCGTACAGCGCAGACCATAGCGAAGATAATAAGGGATGTGTACGGAATGGAAAGGTAAACGACGACAAAACAAACTAAATAAATAAAGATATGAAAAAGATTCTTCTGTTAGGTTCTGGCGAACTCGGCAAAGAGTTCGTGATTGCAGCAAAGCGTGCAGGGCAGTATGTCATTGCCTGCGACCGTTATGACAACGCTCCGGCCATGCAAGTAGCGGACGAACGAGAGATTTTCTCCATGCTTGACGGTGACGCCCTCACCGCTGTTGTAAACAAACATCAGCCGGACATCATCGTGCCGGAGATTGAGGCCATACGCACAGAGCGCCTGTTTGACTTTGAGAAGCAGGGCATTCAGGTTGTGCCATCAGCACGCGCCGTGAACTATACCATGAACCGTCAGGCCATACGTGACCTTGCTGCGAAAGAGCTTGGACTGCGCACGGCAAAGTACTTCTATGCGAAGACATACGAGGAACTGCTGGATGCAAGCAAGGAGATAGGATTTCCATGTGTCATAAAGCCCCTGATGTCAAGCTCCGGCCATGGACAAAGCACCGTGAAATGCGCGGAAGACCTGCGCAAGGCATTTGATGACGCTATGGCAGGCTCACGTGGTGACGTAAAGGAGGTTATCATAGAGGAGTTCATTCACTTCACATCTGAATTTACACTGCTCACCGTTACGCAGAAGAATGGTCCCACACTGTTCTGTCCTCCTATAGGCCATGTTCAGAAAAGTGGTGACTATAGGGAGTCCTGGCAGCCGTATCAGATTTCAGACAAGGACCTGAAAGACGCGCAGATGATGGCGGACAAGGTCACTGCAGCACTGACAGGAGCCGGTATATGGGGTGTGGAGTTCTTCCTTACTGATACTGGTGTCGTGTTCTCGGAGCTGTCTCCACGTCCGCATGACACTGGTATGGTGACCCTCGGACACACAACCAACCTGTCAGAGTTTGAGCTTCACTTCCGTGCCGTTATGGGACTGCCCATCGCAGGCATACACCTTGAGCACGCAGGTGCCTCTGCCGTCGTACTGGCCGACAAGGAATACGACTGTCAACCGGAGTATAACCTCATGGATGCGCTGAAGGAAGACCATACTCGTGTGCGCATATTCGGCAAGCCGAATGCGGAGAAAGGCCGCCGAATGGGCGTTGTATTGACGTACGGACCTGTCGAAGAGGGTACGGACACACTGCGCGAACGCGCAAAACGCCTTGCCGGCACCGTACTATAATATAATAAGGTGATGGACAAAGGAAAGTTATATGGCATACTGCTCATAACAGCCATGTCAGTTATAGCGCTGTTACTGGCAGCCATACCTGCAATAAAGGCCCTGTCACTCAGTTCTCTGATAATGGGTATAATACTGGGTATGCTGTTCGCGAACACCTATAGGACACGCATTCCATCCACATGGGAGCCGGGATTGAAGTTCTGCTCCAAGCGTATGTTGCGCTTAGGCATAATACTCTACGGTTTCCGTCTGACCTTTCAGGATGTGGTTGCAGTTGGTGTCAGCGCACTTGTGATTGACGGCATAATTGTTGCTGGCACAATATTGCTCGGCATCTGGTTCGGAAAGCTTATAGGTCTGGACAGGGACAGCACTCTGTTGACTTCCACTGGAAGCGCTATATGTGGAGCGGCAGCAGTATTAGGCGCGGAGCCAATAGTGAGGGCATCACAGCATAAAGCCGCAATAGCCGTCAGTACGGTTGTCATTTTCGGCACGATATCAATGTTTCTGTACCCTATTGCCTACAGGGCCGGACTGTTTGACGACTTCACTGCACAGCAGATTGGCATCTATACAGGAGCGACTCTGCATGAGGTGGCGCACGTTGTTGGCGCAGGTAACGCCATGGGTGAGCAGGTAGCCACATCAGCACTCATTGTAAAGATGGTAAGGGTGATGATGCTTGTACCGGTATTGCTCATCATGAGCTACTGCCTTGCGCTTGAGGCGGCACGCCGTTGCAACACCATTGAGGACACAACTGAAAAGAAAAAGAAGATAATCGTGCCATGGTTCGCGTTCATCTTCCTGCTGATGATATGCGTAAACAGCTTTCTGCACGCATACTTCGACGGTCAGCAATGGCTTGTACTGGCACTGAAAGTGATAGAGGTTGTGTCCACCTTCATGCTTACCATGGCGATGACGGCACTCGGTTGTGACACAAGCATAGCCAAATTCCGCCAAGCTGGGGCGCGACCCTTTGTGCTTGCGGCCATGCTTTATGTATGGCTTGTTGCAGGAGGCTACCTTCTGGTACGATATATAGTGCCTGTCTTGGGATGAACATTACCAGATCAAACTGTAATTCGTTATAGTACTTAATGCGACCGATAGCAACCTTCCATTCCCCGTTTAGCAGTAAGTTTGGCATTCCACGCCAGGCCGGTATCGTAACAGGCATCACTGGACAGATAATCCTGGCAAAGGAATACCGCAATGCTGACGCTATACGTGGAATGGAAGAGTTTGACTATTTATGGCTGATATGGGGATTCTCCGCAAATAAGCATAAGGCTAATGGCATAACAGTGCGCCCTCCACGCTTGGGAGGCAACAGACAGCTTGGCGTTTTCGCCACACGCTCACCATTCAGGCCTAATCCTATCGGCCTGTCCTCGGTGCGCATAGACCACATTGACTATCACTCCACGGAGGCACCAGTCATCCATGTACTTGGCGCAGACCTCATGGACGGCACACCTATATATGATATAAAACCATATATACCATACACTGACGCACATCCTGAGGCACGCGGCGGCTTCACAGACACCAACGAATGGCATCCTTTGAAAGTTATTGTGCCCAAGGAACTGAAGATGCTGATATCAGCACAGCTGATACAGGTCCTGGCACAGGACCCAAGACCACAATACCACAATGATCCTGACCGCATATACGGTATGCCATTCGATGGTAAGGATGTACGCTTCAAGGTACAGGGACATACACTGACAGTGGTGGACGTAGCGCCTTTGAAACAGAATTAAACCCTATTTGAAATACTAACTAACTTACAACTGAAATTATGAAGAAACTATTCATGGCTGCACTCATGGTAGTGCTAACATTATCGCAGACATACGCTGCGAAAAAGAAATCAAAAGATCTCTTCCCGGACGGAACAGAAATACCGGAATGGTTCCGCAACACCAACGCAGTAAACATAGAAACGCTTGGCAAACAGTACAAGCTGACAGACCATCGCATATTCGCGGACGGTCGGGTACACACCACAGAGATACAGCAACTGATAGACAAAGCCGCAGCAAATGGGGGCGGTGTCATTGTGATACCGCAAGGTATATACATCACCGGCGGCCTACACTTCAAGCAGGGCACCCACCTTTACCTCGAGGATGGTGCGGTTCTCATGGGCTCGGACTTTATAGGCGACTATCCACTCGGCACAACACGCATAGAAGGAGAGACCTGCACATATTTCGGAGCACTGATTAATGCTGACGGACTGGATGGCTTTACCATATCAGGCAAGGGTACAATAGACGGCAACGGACTGCGTTACCACCAGCAGTTCTGGCTGCGCCGCACCTGGAACCGCAAATGTACCAACAAGGATGAGCAGCGTCCACGACTTGTTTATGTAAGCAACTGCAAGAATGTGCAGATAGAAGGCGTGAAACTGCAGAACTCCGCTTTCTGGACCTCTCACATATACAACTCCGAGAACGTCAAGATGCTCAACCTGCGCATATACTCTCTCGGCAAGCCCAACGACAGCAAAGGGCCTTCAACCGATGCCATAGACCTCGATGTTGTCAAGAACGTGCTCATAAAGAACTGCTATATGTCCGTTAATGACGACGCGGTAGCCATCAAAGGCGGCAAAGGCCCATACGCGGACGCATTCAAGAAGGAATACCCCGGTGTAGAGATTCCAAAGGAAAGCATAGGAAACGGAGCCAACAGCAACATTATCATAGAGGACTGCGAGTACGGTTTCTGTCATGGATGCCTGACTCTCGGTTCTGAATCTGTACACAGCCGTAACATAATCCTGCGCCGTATCAACATAAGTTCACAGGCCAACAACCTGCTTTGGCTGAAGATGCGTCCCGATACACCACAACTCTATGAGTACATCACCGTTGAGGACATCAAAGGCCCTGTGAAAAACTTCATCCTTGTAGCACCATGGACACAGTTCTATGACCTTAAAGGACGCAAGGACGCACCGATGTCATACTCTGACCATATAACAATGCGCAACTGTGACGTGGACTGTAACACTTTCTTCAACGTGAAACAGCAGAAAGAAGTATACCAGCTGTCAAACTTCACCTTTGAGAATCTCACCATACGCGCTAAGAACAAGGACTTCCATCCTGAATATGTAGAGGGCTTCATTCATAATAATATTGATGTGAAATAACGCAACGCATCCGTGAACAGATTTGACACAGCGGATGACAGGCGCAGAGATGACCTCATCCGTAATATAGAACACAATATAGAACAGCTTTCATTGCCCGAACTGGAGGCTATATATTATGACCTTGTATCAAAAGGTTACATCCAACTATAATTCTATATTCTGAATAGATCAAGATACAGCCTGTTCTAAAGACGACATTAGAACAGGCTGTTTTATTAACAGACAAGTCACAAAGACTTTCTGCTCCATACAAAGTAGACTATCAAATGACGTACAACCGCGATTCTTTAGATTTCAGCACCGAACCCATAGACCGCCTGTTCAGACGTATGTTCTTCCCTACCCTGATCGGTATGGTGTCCATAGTCATCCTGAACATCACAGACGGTGCATTTGTAGGTCACGGTGTTGGCAGTGACGCACTTGCAGCTGTCAACATTGTTGCCCCATTATTTCTCATCACAAGCGGCATAGGACTGACATTCGGCATAGGCAGCAATGTTGTAGCCAGCATCCATCTGTCAAAAGACAACAGTCACGCCGCAAACATAAACCTAACCCAGGGCCTTCTGGCAAGTGTCATAACAGGAGCCATTGTCGGTGCGGTAACACTCATTTTCCCAACGGAGACCTGCCGTATTTTCGGCTGTTCTGACACCCTTATGCCAGCAGCGTGCTCATATCTGCGGTGGATTGCAGCCTTCCTGCCATTCAACCTGTTCGGCATGACGGCCATGTTCATGGTGCGTCTTGACGGCTCACCGCGCTTTGCCATGACAATGAACTGCATTATGGCCGCAGCAAACATAATACTTGACTACGTGTTTATATTCCCATTACAGATGGGACTGGAAGGTGCCGCCATCGCCACATCATTGTCTTTCGGCCTTGGCTCTATCCCCATACTGGTGTATCTTCTGCGATATACCACCACAGTGCATCTACATCCTATAAAGACAACCATTACCAGCATACGTCTCACAGCACGCAACATAGTCTACCAGATAAAGATCGGCTTCTCTGCATTCCTCGGTGAACTGGCCATTGCATCCATTATCATAGTAGGCAACTACGTGTTCATACGCTATTTGGGCGAGGACGGCGTGGCGGCATATTCTGTTGGATGCTACTGTCTGCCCATAGCCTTCATGGTTGGTAACGCCATAGTGCAGAGTGTACAGCCTATAATAAGTTTCGCGTACGGAGCTAACAACGCAACACGTCTTAAAGAGGCACGTTCCATAAGCCTGCGCACAGCCATATTATGCGGCCTTTGCGGTATGCTGTTTATATGGTTCGGAGCAGAACACATATCTGCGGTATTCCTACCATCAGGTTGCAATGCGTACATATCATGCAGCGAGGGACTGCCATACTTCTCATCTGCCTTCCTCTTCGTAAGCATAAACATCGTAATGGTGGGATATCTGCAAAGCACAGAGGCCGCAAAACAGGCCACAGCATTCACACTCACGAGGGGATTCATACTCTCCATTCCGTGTTTTATTCTCATGCCACAACTTACAGGGACACCGGGACTCTGGTTAGCGCTGCCAACAGCAGAGGCTATCACGTGCATGATTATGCTTGTATACAACAAGACACACACATAGTCACGCTGTCCTGACACGCCAGACTATGGGGATTTCAATTACACAAGCCGAAACATTACAATATGCCTTGCCGTTATGACTATATAGCAGCAAGGCTTTATTTTTATAATTTAAATATAGTTTAATCATGGCAACTGTAAAATTGAAATTCCGCCCATCAACAGTCAAGGGCAAAAAGGGAACCTTGTACTATCAAGTCACACAAAAGCGTAAAGTATCCACAGTCAGTACACCTTACCAGATATTTACTGACGAATGGGACAAGAAGAATGCTGACATCATCATAAAAGGCGATAAAGAAAGAAAGGCAACCCTTCAACTGTTCCATTCCAAGATAAAATGGGAGATAACACAGATTAGGGAAATAATCCAAAGGAAAGCCCTCAACACAAAAGAATACCCACTCAGCGAGCTGCTCAAGGAAATAAAGGAAATCCCAAACTGCATCAGCGTATACAGCTTTATACAGGAACAGATTGTGAAAAAGACTGAAATGAAATGCTACGGTACAGCAAGGACCTATAAAAACACACTGCGCATTCTGCAAAAGTTCAGGAACCAAGAGGACCTTGTATTCAACTGGATGGACCATGACATGATGGTACACTTTGAAGTATGGATGCTTCACTCAGGACTGAAACGTAATTCGGCGTCATGTTATCTAAGAACGCTGCGCACACTATACGGCATGGCGGTAGAACAGGGACTGACTGAAGACATGAATATATTCCGGCACGTACACACTTCTATAGGAAAGACAGGTAAACGTGCCGTCACCGCCGAGCATATCTGCATCATAGGGCGGATGGACCTTTCAGACAAGCCATCCTTAGCATTTGCCCGTGATGTATTCATGTTCAGTTTCTACACAAGGGGAATGTCATTCGTAGATATAGCATATCTCAAGAAAAGTGACATTAAGAATGGAATACTAACCTACAACCGCCGCAAAACCTTCCAGTGCCTGCACATAGAATGGGAAACAACAATGCAATCCATCGTAGACCAGTACGCAGAACAGACTAAAGACTCGCCGTACATATTCCCGATAGTAAAAGGCAACAGCATAGAAGACTACAGATTATACGAGAGGGCGGAACAAAGAGTAAACAGGAACCTAAAAAAGATAGGCGAAAGAATAGGACTGACCATTCCATTAACAACCTACGTAGCACGCCACTCATGGGCAAGCATAGCCAGAAGCATGGATATTCCATTATCCATAATCAGTGAAGGACTGGGACATGACTCTGATAAAACAACACAAGTATACCTCGCCTCACTGGATACGGCAATGGTAAATACAGCCAACAAGAAAATAATAAAACTGATAACCAAATAAAAAAAGCAATAGCCCACAATCTAAACAACACAAAATCTCTGCGAACTTAAAGCAAAAACCATAATGCCCGTTTTCTTAATGTAAAACGGGCATTATGGTG
>JAUNOM010000013.1 GCA_030531085.1 Prevotellaceae bacterium
AAAGCCTGCACCCATCTGTATGATGACGGCGTGAGAATCTTTGTCACCCTTGGCAAACTCCGCAAGGCCATCACAAACAATCCGCAGGGCATCGTCGCCACAATGAGCATGAACAACCTCTATATGGAGACCGCCACGGAACTGGTTTCGGTATTCACCCTGCTGAAAGATGCCGTCGCCAAAGGCGGCAGGGAAAACATGCTGACAGGTGCCGACCGCAGCAAGACCTTGTGGGCGTTGAACGACAAGCTGGGTGCTTTCAGCAAGAAACTGCACAGGCTCTACCTCTCCATACGCTACTACACGATGACAGATGTGTGGAACCATGTCACCGCCGGTATGATAGACCGCAGCAACGGCGAGATAGCCACGCAAGCCCTCGGACGCTGGCGCAGGGCAGGACGAATGACAATCAGTGATTAACATAGAAAAGGATAAAGATATGAGATATAGTAGGTTATTTGTCATAATTCTCTTGGTTTCATCCTTTGCAGGAGTACGGGCGCAGAACGACCCTACTCTTGCAGGGATGATTCTGCTATATACCAATAAGGCGGAAAAGGAACTGAAGAACCAGGAGAAAGTGATGCTGCTACAGTCCACGGGGCATATCTGGACGAAGGAAGAAGTAGAAGCCACCACCGACCTGCAGCGGGAGTTCAACAACTATCTGGACTCCTTCCGATCCATCGTCTGCTATGCCGCACAGATATACGGTTTCTATCACGAGATAACACAGCTCACAGACAATATGGGCGGTCTTGTCAGACAGCTTGACGCCCATCCTGCCAACGGACTTGCCGTAGCCCTTTCTACCAAGCGCAACAGGATATACCGTGAGCTGATTATGAACAGCATAGAGATTGTTAACGACATCCGTACGGTATGTCTGTCGGGAAACAAAATGACCGAGAAAGAGCGTATGGAGATAGTCTTCGGCATCCGTCCCAAACTGAAAATGATGAATAAACAGCTGAAACGCCTGACCAGGGCGGTTAAATATACCACCATGGGCGACATCTGGCTGGAGATAGACGAAGGGGCACGTCCTGCCAAGGCCAATAAGGCAGAGATTGTGGCAGAGGCAAAGAGACGCTGGAAACAGGTAAGCAAGAATGTCAACTGATGGAGCAGCGGGAGCAGAGCTGAACTTGTTCGGGCTATGCCGAGTAGTGACAGAAGAAGACGAAGTCAAACCGTAAAATGAAAAAGATGGGATTTTGGAGTTCATTATTAAAACATGGCGGTAAGGCCGCACGGGGAACCGGACACGTCCTCGGCACGACCGGCCGTACAGTGGGCAGTGCCGCCCTGCACCCGCAGCGCACCCTCATGGGCGCAGGAAAAGCCATGAAGACCGCAGCCGCAGGAGGTGCAGTCGGCTATGTCGCATGGGAGAAACTTACCACGGACAAAAGCGTGGCCCGCATTGTCGGTGATGCCGTCATCGGCGAGAGTGCCACCGACACTGTCGCACAGACGGCGGACGATGTGCGTGAGCTGAAGGACAAGGCAGGGGAAGCCGTGGATGCGGTGAACAATGCCGCAAGCAGCGTCGATAACAAGTTCAGCGGTATCAGCGACTTCTTCAGGAACATGTTCGGAGGAGGTGGCGGTGACATGATAGGCAATTTCTTCGGGAACATCGGCAAGGGCAATGTATCAGGATTGAGCATCGTGGGACTGGTGGCCGCCGCGTTTATGGTATTCGGCCGCTTCGGCTGGATGAGCAAGATAGCCGGTGCTCTGCTGGGCATGATGATTATCGGCAACAACTCCAGAGTGTCGCAGGCATTGCCCAGCGGCGGAACCTCTTCCAACGGTCAGTCCCTGACCGAAGCGGAGCCACAAAACCGGGGAATGAGAAGATAGGCAGAAAATACTATAAATAGAACATTCATGAAATATACGGAACAAATGATACTGCGCTCACCGAGCGGCTACTGTATGCCGTTTGAAGAGCCTGCAAAGAAGGACGTGCAGATGTCCTTGGGCTATGGGGAACAGAAGCATCCAGCCACAGGAGAGACATTCTTCCATCACGGCATCGATTTCAATGTCAACCACTACCTGCTTTCGGCTGTGGCTACAGGTACAGTGTCCGCCATCGGGTCGGACGCCATGCACGGCATCTACCAGACCATCCGCTATGGCAAGTACGAGGTGACCTACAGGCATCTCTCCAATGTCTTCGCCAATTTCTCCCAAAGCGTGAAAGCCGGACAGACCGTTGCCGTCAGCGGAGACCTGCTACATATTGAGGTGAAGTTCGACGGCGAGGAAATCAATCCGCTAGAGTTCCTCACCATGCTCTTCGGCAATATCAAGGCGTTGGAGCATAATGCAATGATTGGTGCGGACGGGAGTGAGGCACAGAGTATGACCATACCCTCTCCATACGACACAGACAGGCAGGAGATAGAGGCACTGATGCTCCGCTTCCTGCCCTCCTATTTCGAGGACCTGCAACAAGGAGCATACTGTATTCCTGAGCATACCGAACAGTCATTGCGCAACATCTTCTCTTTGGGAGCCGGCAAGCACTACTTCTATGAGACCGTGCCGAGCATGTCCAATCCCCTGGGCATCGGTATGCGCAGTATGCCGTTGGCCGCCAAGGTACAGAACCTGCTGATTGCCGACTTCCTCAACTACCTTGCCATGCGCCATCAGGTATATCTGTCCACCATGGACGAAGTTCTAAAAAAAAACTCCGGGAGCAAGTCCTGACGCATGACGGCATCATCGATCCTCTTGCGGACTTGGATGTGGACATCCAGAGCTTCGACATTCCGAGGATGGTGAGCGTCTATCCTGACCGTGCCGGAGTGCGTTGGTGGACGAAGGCATGGTTCAACGGCAAGGAGGAAGGAGAGCCGTCCGTTGAGATAGAGGAACGCCTCGCCGTACTGTTCATCCACAATATGGTGAACAAGGATGAATGGCTGGAGGAGCATTACCCCAAGCAGATGGAAATCTACCACAATGCCATCGAGCAGACAAAGGAGCAGATTCTTAAACAATACAATATATAGTCAGATATATGGCAGTCAAAAACAGCAAGCGCTTTGCGGAGATAGAGCGTCTTATGAGCGACTATTTCGGGTGCCACCTTGCCCCTGTGATGAGTAAGGTGCAGCAGGATCTGTCACGTAAACAGGCAGATGAGATGCGTGCCTATTCCAGCAGTACGGCTGGCATCCTGCGCTCCATGGCTTCCGCCAACATGCCCGGAGACGACCCATACGCCACGCTGAGAATCACAGGCGAATGGAACAGCAAGACCACAGAAGACTATCTTGCCATGTGCAAGGACTCCATACTGGGCAACAGGGATATGCAGCGCGACCTCGCGATTATGGCCGGGGAATGGCGGAAAGCCGTGGTTACGGAAATCGGACGGGAACGCTATGACGCACTGTCAAGGCAGTTGGGGTGTGATTTGGCATACGCCTACATCGACCACCGCATGGAAAAGCTGATGATAGACAGGATGGTAAAGGACAAAATGCCTAAATCGTCCGCCGACTATATCCTCCGCAAAGCCGCACAGACCAGCCTGTTCAGTTTGCCTTACGAACTGAACAAGTCACCTCTGGCTGCAGAGATTGAAGCCAAGGGAGAGGCTGCATACAAGCCTTCGAAAACAGAGATAACCATCGGATGGGCAGCCGGTGCTTCTGCCGATGCCGTAACGATGGGAGGTGTCGGCTCTTGGGCAACATTCGCAAGGTTTGTGGGTGTTGACGTGGTGTTCAATGCCGGGATGGAACATCTCAGCAAAAAGAACAGCAGACAAGAGGTCAGTGTGGAGGATTGCATCAGCAAAGGTGTTTTTGGAACAAATGCCAATGTCTTTACCGCTTTCCGCAAGGATGCACAGAACATCAAAAATCACGAGAACAGCTACATCAAGGCCACTAATGACCGTCTCAAAAAGAAAATACCCACAAAGAATTATATGTTTATGGATTGGATCAAGCAGCCTGAACGGACAACACTCCCATGGAATAAGGGAACATTTCTTGACCATCATGCCGACGATGCGGCACAAAGAAAAGGCAAGTACAAGGATGTGCCTTTGATGGTCGCGCCCGGGCAGGAAGATGAATATCTGAAAATAAAGGAACGTCAGGAAACCGAGGTAAAGAAAGAGGTAACTGTGCAGGAAAAACCACAGGACACATCCCAAGAAAGACAGGAACAGAACACAGAAACAGTCACACAACTGGAAGAATCCGCCATTCAGACAAACGAGAACGGCTGGGACGGGTTATTGCAGAGTTTCGGGCTGAACGGCTTTTCTGACATCGGCAAGAACCTTGGCTATGTGCTGGCCATGCTTCCCAATGTGCTTGTCGGGCTGTTCACCGGAAAGACCAAATCGCTGAATATGGACAATAGCCTGTTGCCGCTGGCAACCATTGCCGCAGGAATATTCGTGAAGAACCCCATTCTCAAGATAATGCTGATGGGAATGGGCGGAGCCAACCTGCTGAACAAGACCGGGCATGAGGTGCTGGACAGGAAACAGCATGAAGGCATCGCTTCACCTGCCACAAACAATGTAGGCCACAACGTTCAGTTCCGTCAATATCCCGACGAGCCGCTCAACCCGCGTATCAGCACCCCGATGCTGCAAGGACGATGCCTTGTCACCAATATAGACAATGTGCCCTGTACCATCCAGTTGCCCGACACCGTGATAGGAGCTTATCAGTCCGGCGCATTGCCGCTGAACACCCTTGCCAATGCCATACTTGCGAAAAACGACCAGCTGCGGCAGATGGCAGCGGTACAGTATGAGAAGAATGCCCATGAGGAGGTTATAAGACCAAGAGGAATACAATAATCAAAAGATAAGTATATATGAAAGACAAAACAGAACAGAACGAGCAACAGGAGCAGAATGTCAAAGGCCAAATTGAAAAACGGGCGACCGACAAGCTGGTATCATTGCTCAGCCAGGCACTGACGAGTGCCGTGGATGCTGGCGGACATTGGCTGAATGCCAGCGGGAAATTGTACCCGAAGCTATACCCGAAAGGCTTTGCGGTCAGCCCTTTCAATGCCGTTATCCTTGCCCTCGACTCCGATGCAAAGGGATGCAAGACCAATCTCTTCACACTCTTCTCGGAAGCCAAGGCACGCGGGGAAAGTGTGAGGGAGCATGAGAAGGGCGTACCGTTCCTTTACTACAACTGGAACAAGTATGTGAACCGCAACAATCCGGACGATGTAATCACCAGAGAGGCGTACATGGATTTGCCGGAAAAGGACAGGCAGCTGTATAAGGGTGTCAAGAACAGGGAGACCAGAATGCTTTTCAATATCGACCAGACGCTCCTGCCCATGTCCAACGAGACGGACTACAGCATCGCTCTGAGAAAGAACGGCAATGTGGAGGAAAGGGGCTACGGGTCAAAGGAGGACAAGCAGCTGCACGGCTATGTCAACGCATTTCTTCAGAAGATGAAGGACAATCTTGTCGCTGTACGGCAGGACGGTAGCGGAGTCGCCCATTATGACTCAGGAAAGGATGTCATCTACCTGCCACGCCAGCGTGACTTCGAGCATTATAACGACTATGTGCAGGAGATGATGCGCCAGCTGGTGTCCGCCACCGGCCATCAGCAGCGTCTGGCACGTGAGGGCATGGTCATGAAGAACGGCAAAGCCCCATCGGAAGATGCCGTCAGGAAGGAACGTCTCATAACCGAAATCGCCTCCGGGGTAAAGATGCTGGAACTGGGATTGCCCGCACGTCTGTCAAGGGACAGTCTCGGAATGGTGGACTATTGGACGAGGGAACTCAAAGAGGACCCATGCCTGATTGATGCCGTAGAGAGTGAGGTGAACGGTGCGCTGAATGTACTGAAGAAAGCGGAACAGGGCGAGAAGGTGGAGTATGCCACCCGTCAGAATCAAAGGGAGACCGCGCGGATGCAGGAACAGATGCCCGGACACTTCTTTGTGGCGGACGAAATCAAGCAGCATCCCAGTGAGGAGCAGAGGACTGTGGTTATAGTAAGGGATACTGCAGGCAAGACCGCAGACGTGGTATTGCCGCAAGGGGCTTCCTTAGAGGTGAACAACGAGATAAAGGGCATGAACAAGCAGCGCTTTACCAGTGCCTTGCAGAAGGAAGGCTATGACACCGTGCGTTTCTACAATCCCGACGGAGCATTGGGCTTCCGCCCGGACGACGGCTATTTTGCAGACAAGAAGATAACCGTGTCACGGTTGAAGAACTGGTCGATAGAGGACCTGTCCTCCCTGGATGCCACAGAGGCTGTGAACCATAGCAGGGAGGTCGGCTTTGACAGCGTGCAGATGGTAAAAGACGACAAGGAACGTTGGGCACTGTATATCAAGCCTGAGGGCAAGGACGGCTTTGCCGTCTATCCCGACAAGGGTGACCTCAACCAGTTCTTCACCACCTTGAAGCAGTCAATGGACAATATCGAGAACGTGCGTGTGGAGCTGGCGCAGAAATACTATGCCATGGCAGAGGCGAAGCCTGATCTGAAGGTTGACATCTTCGGTGCGACGGACCGGGAGGTTGACCTGAACCGCATCCAGCGTGTCGCCGTGTTCCGTGCAAAGTCCGGAGCCTGCCTGTGCGCAGCCACCATCGACGGCAGGAAGATGCAGCCGAGAAGCGTCAGCCCCTCCCAATGGCAGCGTCTGTGGGTGGCTCCCGACAGGGAGTCATACAAGCAAAGCCTTGCCGCCTCGCTGTTTGCCGATGTATTGCAAAAGGACAATGCCGTAGAACAGACCCGGCAGGAAAAACAGGAGGAGGCGACGGAGAACAAACAGGCAGAAACGGCTACCGTGGAGAAGCATGAAGAACAGGCGCAAGAGAACCGTCAGGACGATAGGCAAACAGAGGAAAAAGAGAAGAGCCGGAAAAAGGAAGCTGCGGATAAAGAGCAGAAGAAGCAGGAAGAGAAGCATAAACAGGAAGAGAAGAAAGAGAATGAAGCTGTTAAAGCCGCAGTCTCACCTATCATAAAGCAGTATCTTGACCTGAAGAGAAAACGTCCTGACGCAGTCCTGCTTTTCCGTTGCGGTGATTTCTACGAGACCTATAAGGAGGATGCGGTCAAAGCCGCTAAAATTCTCGGCATCACCCTGACAAAGAGTACAAGCCGCAAGGATGACGAGGGCAAGCCGCTTGCAATGGCAGGCTTTCCTTATCATGCACTTGACACGTACCTTCCCAAGTTAATTAGGGCAGGTGAGCGTGTCGCCATCTGTGACCAGCTGGAGGAGCCGAGACAAAAGACCTTAGCCAAGCGAGGTGTCAGTGAAACGGACTCACCTGTGAGCAAGGCGGAAAATACCGTTTCGCCGGAGAATAAGACAGAAGAACAACATTCAGGACTGAGGAGATAGACGTATGGGAAAGAACGCCGAGTATGCCGCACAATATGCGGCTGAAGCTAAAGAGCAGATGAAAAGGTATGGCATACCCGCCTCCGTCATCCTTGCACAGGGAATACTGGAGAGCAGCAACGGCCAGAGCGAGCTGTCGCGCAACTGCAACAATCATTTCGGCATCAAGGCAACCGCGTCATGGCTGAGAAACGGCGGTGAGTATGCGCTTTATACCGATGACAAGCCGAACGAGAAGTTCTGCAAGTACAAGACCGTGGGTGACAGCTATGAGCACCATTCGCAGTTCCTGAAGAATAACAGCCGGTATGCCCGATGTTTTGAGCTTTCCCCGGATGATTACAAGGGATGGACACGAGGCATTGAGAAAGCCGGCTATGCCACAGGCGGCGGTTATGCGGCAAGTCTGCAACGCATCATCGAGGCCAACGGACTGGACCGTTATGACAAGGAGGTAATGCAGGAGATGAGGGCGGAGGGACGGACGTTTGGAGTGGAAGGCAATCCACGTGAGGACACACATGCGTCTGACGTATCGCAGTCCGTCGAATATTCGTTTCCCGTAAAGCGGGAGGAGTTCCTTTTTGTCACCTCACCGTTCGGCAACCGCCAAGATCCGATGAATCCGTCCGGACAGCAGATGCACAAAGGCATTGACATCAAGACAAGCCATGATGCGGTGTTGGCTACGGAAAACGGGGGCAAGATAGTAGCGGTCAACCATAATGCCAACACGGCAGGCGGCAAGTCCGTAACGGTGGAATACACCTGTGAGGACGGCGGCAAGGTGCAATGCTCCTACCTGCATCTGTCAGACATATCCGTTAAAGTCGGAGATACCGTCAGAGCCGGACAGGAACTGGGTGTGTCGGGCAATACCGGCACACGGACTACTGGCGAGCATCTGCATTTCGGTGTGAAGGCGGTTGCCGCTGACGGCACGAAACGGGACATGGATCCGGCCGCCTATCTGGCTGAGATAGGTCAGAAGGGCAACATCAAACTCCAGGCATTGCATAATGGCAACGATTTACTGGCGAAATACAAGAGCGATATGCCACAGGAACAAAAGACTTCGTCTGAGGACTGGATGAAGAAATTACTGTCCTCTGAAGACAGCGGTGTCGGCATATCAGGAACCAATGATCCCATACTTGACATGGCGATGACCACCTTCATGTCCCTGATGATGCTGGCGGCACAGATAGACAGCAAGGACGAGGAGCGGCAAAAAGGACTTATTTCTGCAATGGCGGCCAACAGATCGGTGGATTTGACTCCGCTCATTCCGGGCATGAGGCAATGCACCCTGTCGGTGGGTGAGAATGGCAGGACTGTCCTTCAGGCAGACAATGGCACCGTGAAAATAAACCGCGAGCTGACATCCCCGGAGATGAACCGCCTGTCATTGGTACTGGGGCAGGAGAACTTGTCGGAAGAAAGCAAGCGGATGAAAATAGCCGGAATGGTGACGGGCATCATCGCCACACAGCAGGCCTCACAGAACTTTGAACAGGGAATGGAGGCTGAGAGCCAACAACAAAGTTTGCAGAGAAAATGAAAAGGATAATGTATCACCTGTGTACGGTATTGATGGGGTTACTGGTAGTGGCAGGACATTTCCTGTTTACCCGATGGCTTTTCGGTCAGACCGTGGCTGTCGCCAGTCTCGTCTTTCAGTTTGTAGTCGGAGCATGGATTGTCTATGAGCTGATCCGAGCACCTGTCTGTGATGACTGACAAGCGTTTGTCGGCATTGCAGATATATTTGCTTCGCAGATGTTTTCTCGCCATGGCAATGATTGAACAAGTTCATCATTACTCATCCGGCTTAACGAAAACATTCCACTTGGACACTGGAAAAGTTTAATTCAAAACGTATCAAGCAATGATCAAATGTAATGTAACAGTGTGCGGAACGGTCAGCAAGACCGCTACCTGCCGCACGAACAAGGAGGGCAAGCCGTTCGTGAGCTTTGCCATGAATGTGGTGATTCCTGCAAAGAACGGGATAAACAAGACCATCGAGGTGTCGGTCATCAAGGACGGGACACTGACAGAGGCCGGGGGCTGTAATGTGGGCAGCCGCATTGAAGTTACGGGTGTGCTCACACCCAAGAAGCGCGGTGATGCCATGTACTTCAACCTGGCAGCCAAGGGTATTAACTGTAATCCCACTAAAGACAAGGACTGTATCGAAGGTGAAATGGAGTTCCGGGGAAAAACCGGGAAAAACATTGATGAAAAGCAGGACAAGAACGGAGTACCCTTTATAAAGTTCTCAGGCTTCTCTGCCGAAAAGGTACAGGACAGTTTTGAGTACATCTGGGTCAGCTTCTTCCTGTTTGACGGGAAGCGGGAGGATTGGCTGACGCCGGGTGTGAAGGCAAGCATCAAGGGTGCCTTGTCCCTTTCCGTGTTCAATGACAAGTTGGACTTCTCCTGCCGTATTTCGGAGATGAGCGAATATGTGCCACAACCGAACGAGCAGCGAGAGCAGAGAGGAGCAGGCTCCGTCTATGCCGAGTCGCAAGGGAGGAAGACCGAAGGTCAACCATATAACGGATAATTCTTATGGGAAAGCCATACAATAAAGACGGGCCGAGTGCCGAGGATAAGGCGCTCGACCTCTTTTCCGACTTAATGATTGAGCGTATTCAGTCATTGACAGGCAAGGACAGCTGGAAGAAACCGTGGTTTGCGGAAAATACATTACAGTGGCCAAAGAACTTAAACGGACGTGAGTATAACGGCCAAAATGCGCTGATGTTGCTCCTGCATTGTGAGAAGGAAGGCTATAAGATACCGCGCTTCTGCACGTTTGACTGCATACAGCGGATGAACAGCAAAGACAACAAGGGCAAGGAAGACGCACCTCGCGTGTCCGTGTTGAAAGGTGAGCATTCTTTTCCTGTGATGCTTACATCATTCACCTGCGTACACAAAGAGACAAAAGAGCGTATCAAATGGGATGACTACAAGCGCCTCTCTCCGGATGAACAGGAAAAATACAACGTCTATCCCAAGATGCAGGTCTTCCGTGTTTTTAATGTTCAACAAACCAATCTGAAGGAAGCCCGTCCCGAACTGTGGCAGAAACTGGAGCAGGAATACTCAAAGCCTATTGCAGAAAAAGGAGAACAGTATGCCTTTGAGCCTGTTGACAGGATGATTGCCGATAACCGCTGGATTTGTCCCATCAAGCCGACTTACGGCGATTCCGCATACTTCTCCATCAGCAAGAATGAGATTGTGGTGCCGGAAAAGCCGCAGTTCAGGGATGGCGAGTCATTCTATGGAACGGTCTTTCATGAAATGACGCACTCAACCGGTGCGGAAGGGCAGCTGAACAGGATAAAGCCATCTGCTTTCGGTTCTGCCGAATATGCCCGTGAGGAGCTTGTCGCCGAGCTGACCGCAGCACTGGCGGCACAGCGGTACGGCATGACGAAAAACCTGAAAGAAGACTCTGCCGCCTATCTCAAGTCATGGCTGGATTCTCTGAAAGAATCACCGCAGTTCATCAAGACCACGCTGCTCGACGTAAAAAAGGCAACCTCGATGCTCACGCAGCACATTGACAAGATGGCTGTGGAGATAGATGCGGAAAAGACACAGGTGCAGGGATTTGAAGACATGGAAGAAAAGCCCGAGGGAAAGGTATTCTATGCTTCCGTTGCCTATCTCCAGTCGGCAGATAACACAAAAGACTTCTGTGAATTGAAAGAAAAAGGGGATGAGAAAGGCATCTTGGCCCTTGCCGGAACATACTATGACGGCAACGGAATGGATGAGGAGCAAACCTACAAATCGCCTTGCAGGGAAAGAGGTGATTTTCTTCTTGCGGAAGACAAAGACCTTGCTGTTGTTTATAACGGTATTATAAATGGCACATACGAGGTGTTCATGAAGTATTCTGAACAGGAAGTGCGTGACCATATCACACGTTATGGCATCGGACGTGCCAGTGAGGATGTCAAAGAGGTGGCAAGGGAAATGGTCGCTGAGGAGTTTTCAGAATTAGCGCAGCGAAAGATGCCGATATTCCAGATGCCGAATGGCGGCTTGCTGAACCTGCAATATGACAAGGAAAAGGACTGTTTGGATGTGGGGACGGTGACAAATGCCGGACTCTCCGTAAAGCACTCCTTCCCTTTCTGCCATGACTACTCTTTGGACGCAAACATCAGTTCGGCGTATGAGCAGTTGCTCAATATGGAGGAGTACCGGAAAGAAGAGGGAGCGGTACAAGAGGGGCACGTTGCTAAATCCGCTTTCCGCAGGTAAAGACAGAATCGTGACAAATACTATCCGTAGATTTTACGCATAGTATGCACTGACAAAGTTCGGCCGCAGAGAGTCTTTTCTCCCTGCGGCTGAACCGTTCTATCCCATTTTGTAATTCTTATATCATTCACAAAATCTTCATTTTCGGATTATTTCCTGATAGGGAAAAGTGAATGTAAGGGGAATTGCTTGTTTTTTCATACTGGTATCAGCTATGAGAACTCTGTTTCAAGTGCGTTTAGTAATTCAAATATCCTCACTTCTGCATCCTCCATATCTGAAACAATATCTTTGATATGATAAGGAGCACCGCATTTGCCGTGTCCGTCATCGCCAATCCAGAGCGAGGCTTCATAATCGGGGTCAAAATCCTTAAAATACTGTCTGATATTGCCAATAAGGGTATCCAACTTCTCTTCGGACATTTCGGCATAGAAACTGAAGTCCTGCCCATGCTCGGTATTGCGTTGAAATTCAAACAGGACATTGGATTTGTCCTTG
Organism: Prevotellaceae bacterium; assembly: GCA_030531085.1. Taxonomy (GTDB): domain Bacteria; phylum Bacteroidota; class Bacteroidia; order Bacteroidales; family Bacteroidaceae; genus Prevotella. The sequence goes on from JAUNOM010000013.1 coordinate 12,190, forward strand.
TCCTCCACGTTTACACTCCAGCCATTGCTGTGTGCTATATCCTTCACTTTCTGTATCTTTTCCTTGGTGTTCATAGTCTTGGGGTGATGTGGGGAAACATTTTACATCTCCCCACTGATTGATTTAGTCCGTTATCTCAAAATAATACGCCTGCTCCTTGTCTGACCACTCGGCAGTCATTGCATCCGCTTCCCTCCATAGTCGGTCATAAAGCAGGGCTTTCTGATTGTCCCTCTCATGCCACTGCCATATCTTATGATTGAGGACAAGACACAATTCCGTCCAATATTTGTAGTTGTCTTTCCACTCTGACTTTACCTTGTTGAAGGTGTTTTCTATGACTCTGTTCCCGAACCTGTCGGCAATGGAAAAATCCTGCCAAAAGGTGGTGATAGGCTTATATCCGCAGAACTCTGTAATGTTCCATCTTGGGGTGATGATTTGTAATGCTTCCATGTTCATCATTGTTTTTGGTTCTCATAATAAGTTTCGGGCAGACGGTAGAGACCGTTTTCTGCCAAATGGTCTATGGCTTCCGCCGCCAAACGGCAAGCCCATTCGTTGCGCTGGTCATATCTGCCCTTGTGCCAGTTTTCCGCCAGTTGTTCCATGAAGAAAAACATCAGTTTGGCTTTTTGGTTGACGAGATAGCGGTGGTCGTCCGCCAGTGCCTTGCCTACCTTTTGGGGTGAAGCCATCTTGCCGTTCACATACTCTGAGAACTCGTCCACAAAACGTCTGTCATTCTCTGCTAATCGATGGTTGTATTCCATACTTGTTGAATTTTGAAAGTTGAACTTTTTTCTTCCCTTTGTTTGAAGCCTTCCGACCTCGCCACCGGGATATGTTTTATGTGCAGTGCAAGACTGCGGAAAGAGTGAGATAAGACAAGGAAACAAACATGGAGTTAATGACTGCTTGTTGAACAAAGCGAAAAAAACGCTAATGGCACATTGGCGGAAAGCTGTCGTTAAGTCCACTGAATTGTTAGCGCAGGCGGTACTTGACATTCTCACCCGGCAGTAACTTTGCACAATAAAACGATGCCGTGTGGTGTGACGGTCGGCATAAGGGGGGCGTATTCTGATTGTATAATAGGAAATGCCATAATATCAAAAGACAGGAACCGCTAAAACAGCCCCAAGTCAAGAATAAAAGTGGATTCACGAATAGTAAAAGAGAGCATGGCTACGGCTATCGACGAGTTGCCGTAGTCACGCATAAAAGCCACCTGCTACAATTTCTATCGTAACAAGTGGCAGAATAAAGGAACCAAATAGGCTATGCTGTCATACGCTTGCGGATTTGCCGTGCGTTTTTCTGTACAAGTCTGATGATGCGGTCGTGATACTCGGTGCTTTGGTTGCAAAGACCTCTTGACTGCAACACCTTGAATGTGTCAAGGCTCAACTCAACGGTTTCGATGCGCCTGTTGCCTATTCGTGCGGAAAGTACCAATGATTGCGGTTTCAGATAATATTCACATTGTCCCACGCAATGGTGCAGTGCGTTGCCTTCCTGATAATACTCGTCCACGCTCTCCAATACGCTGATGACGATAAGTCCGTCAGTGAATGTAAGCCCGAAAAACCTGCCTTTCAACTCTTGGAAACGCTTTTCGTTTTCCCTTGCCCTTTTCCGTTGCTCCTCACGCTTCTCCCTCTCTCGGATAGCCATTACACGCTCCTGATAGCGGTCGTGCTCGGTTGGCAAGTCTGAGGGACAGACATAATGGGCATTGTGAATGTCCTTGCCACACCTTTCAAGTGAACGGATATAATCCACCCAAAGCGAGATGTCGGAAATATGGTAGTCGTTGCGCAGGGCAATCTTGTACGTGTTCCAATACATATCCAAGTCTCTCTGATGTTGCAGAAAATAGTTCAAATCCGCTTTCCTGCCTGCCTTGAACATCGTCTCAGCCCTGCTGTCAGTCAACAGGGCTTCAATAAGCCTTGTTGGTTCAAAACCTGCCAGTGAGCCTTTCAAGCCGTTACGCTTCAGTTTTGGGATGACTGAATAATAAGGATAAACATAACAGTCGGAAATATGCCTGTAAACATGGTTGTCTCTCCGCAGTTCCAAGCGTCCGTCCATGACAAAAGAGTCCATATAATATCCGCAAGAACGTTTCAATGCTGTCACCTCTTTCTTGCCGTTATCATCAATCCAATAGCGTGCTACTTCCATAGAATGGCTGTCGGCTTTTCTGCCCTTGTGGAAATTTGCGGTCAGAAGGAACACACGCTGTACCTGCAAGCTGTCTTGTGTGGTGAGGGTGGAAAAATATGCTTTCTCTCTGTATATTCTTCTGTTTGTGTCCTTTATCTCCAATCTTGCACCGCAATGAGGACAACGGCACGTTTTTTTGCTGCTCTCATTCCACTTGTGTCCGCAGTCCATGCACGTAGTACCTCCGCTTTTTGTCCGGAACGCATAATGGCTGACGCAGTGACGGAATGCCCATGTCTCCTGTTTCTCTGTCGGTGGCAGTAACCGCTCATTGGCGGCTACCACCTTATGCTGTAATCTTGTTTTTGCTTTCATTATTCAAAGTCAAATAGTGATGGTTGTGATACTTCTTGTTTTACTGCTTTCGGTGTCGGCTTCGGTCTGCTGCTATGTTGTTGGATTTTACGCAGTTCCTCTGCCTGATATGCTTTCAGGGCTTTTTCTCTCGCTTCGGCTTTCTCCTGTTCGGATAGTTCCACCCTGTGGTTGACAATTACTCCGCAGTTTATAGCCTTGCCGACTTCGATGTTGTCTTCATCATAGTAATGCGTGGCAAGGGAATAGACCTCGTCATCGGTCATGCCGCAACCTCCCTCTTGGGCAATGGCTTTTGCTTGGTTGAGAATGAACGTAACACAATCGTTCAAATTCTTGTTCACTTTGGCATACGATACCGCAAAGAGTTCGTCAGTCTTGGCTCTCTCGTCCAGATAAGCCTTAATCGCCTGCTTGAAATGCTCTGTTCCTGTCATAATTGTTACTTTATTTGATGTTTGAATGTGAAACTTTATTGTCTTCCCTCTTTTTGAAGCCTTTTGGCTCCGCTTGTCGAGAACTGATTTTTCGTGCATCAGAAGACTGCGTAACAGGGGCTATAAGACAAGGAAACAGGCATGGGATTTAATGAAATACCACTAATGGACATTGGCTCCGCTCTCACTGTTTCGTCCATTCGTGGAAAGCTGTTGTTAAATCCGGCACCTGTTAGCAGGGCGGTACTTGGCATTATCGCCCAGGCAGTAACTTTGCAAAGAAAAATAGGTGCCGACAAACGGTAAAATATGATTAAGAGCAGAGTGATATATGCTAAAACAGTAGTGTTGTACACGAAATCGAAGGAAATTTAGTACATAAATGGCTTTTTTTGACTGAGAAGTATCTGTTATCAATATATTTTTTGTAATTTTGCACCGAAATATTTGAAAAATATCGGTATTAAAATAAGTTAATAGCAAATGTGTGAGAGTATAAAATCAATAATATTCAAGCGTCTGGAGGAAAGTCCGCCACACTCGATATTCTTCTTAAACGATTTTGCAGAATTAGGATCCTTGGAAACCATAAGGAAGGTTTTTCTACAAGCTCGTCTGGCTGGCCTTGTCTCTCATTTGAGCCATGGAATTTATGTCAGACCCATGATTTCAAGGTTTGGCGAGGTGCCTCCTCCTTTGGAGACTGTTGCAAAGGAGATTGCCAAAAGGGATTATGTAAAGATTATGCCTACAGGCAGTACCGCAGCCAACTTACTGGGGCTGTCAACCCAAATACCCATGAACGTGTCTTATCTTACCACAGGTTCTTCACGGAAAATAAACATAGGCAATCGGTTCATACAATTCAAACACGCTGCCCCAAAAAATTTTGCTTATAAGGGAACCACCATACCCCTCATAGTGCAGGCATTGAGGGATTTGGGCGAAAAGAACATCAATGAAGAAACATTGTCCTCATTGGCTCTTTACATTGAAAATGCAAAGGACAAAGACTCGTTTGTCAGTGATCTGATTTTAGCTCCGGTGTGGATTCAGTCAATTATAAAACCTTTAGTTACAGAGAAAAATGAAGCATTGGCAACAATATAACGAGACGGAACGACTTCAACTGCTTGACATAACAGCAGCAAGGACAGGTCTTCCGCGCCTCGCCGTGGAGAAGGACTGGTGGGTAACAATGGTATTGAAGGCATTATCGATGACCCAATACTCATCGCTCATGTCATTCAAAGGCGGCACCAGCCTGTCAAAGGGATGGCAACTGATAGAGCGTTTCAGTGAGGATATTGACATTGCCTTGAAAAGAGAGGAGCGTTTCGCCATTGCAGGAACATCCAACAGCCAATTGGCAAAGGCCAGAAGAACTGCGCGACATTATATTGTCCGTGAGCTGCCGGATGAGTTGAAGGCTGCCCTGTCTTCAATGGGAGTGATGCAATTCACGGTTGAAGCAGAAACAGAAAGAATCAAAGACGGTGTCGCATACGAGATGAGGGCGGACACACATCCTTCTGTGGTTTATGTCAACTACAGCAGCATTGTCCCGGAAACATCGGAATATCTGCAGTCCAGAGTAAAAATAGAAATCAGTTGCCTGTCGATGGACGAGCCTGTGCAACAGAAAACATTACGTTCATTTATCTCTGAATCTGTACCGGAATCGGAAGATTTCGTGGTGGATTTCAAGACTGTTGTCCCGACAAGAACTTTTTTGGAAAAGATATTCCTGCTTCATGAAGAGTTCCTGAAAGAGAAACCAAGAAGTTACAGAATGTCCCGGCACCTGTACGATTTGGAACGAATTATGGATATGCCGTTTGGCATTGAGGCTTTGTCCAATAGGCAACTATATATGGAGATAGTGCAGCACAGGAATACGTTCAATCATATTCCAGGTGTTGACTATGCCACACACAATCCTGAGACGATAAATTTCATTCCTCAGGAAAACATCATGCAGGATTGGAAAGATGATTATGAGAATATGCGTAAGCACTTCATCTATGGGCACAATACTTTACCCTACGACAAGTTGATTGATAAGATAGAAGAATTGCAGAACAGAATCCGAAGAATTTGAACGGGAACAAGCTAATCAAGGAGGACCTATCCGTCACGGACAAGTCCTCCTGTTTTTATCAATGAAAAAAAAGTTTTTAATGCTCTTGTCTGTTGCCTCTACGCATTCTCTAATTTTGCTTGAAATACAGCATTATTCTGGTGTGTCGGTTCGCCTCATTCGGAGAGTAATCGTCAATGCCTCCGTCATAACCTTTGGTAACAGTGCCGTTCTCCATGCCACGTTTTAGCAGTTCAGACGCTATATAATCAGCACGGGAACGGCTGAGATTGTCATTTATAGCCTCATTGCCCGTAGCACTGTCGGCAGCACCGACGACCTTTACCATTAAGCCATATTTCTTGGCGATGCGTGCCACTTCATCGAGATTGACAAGCTGAGATTTATTCAGCAGCCGGTCAGAACCCAGTTCAAAGAAGAAATAGACAGGCGCACCGATACAAGTTTTTCCTGATTGAATATGCGACAGATAGTTCCCGTCTGGACCTTCGGTGCCGCTGCCATATTCTTCCGTATAAGAGACGGATTCCATGACTTTCGGATTCTGCCCATTGCCGTTTCTGTCTCTCATCCTTGCACGGAGGGAGTTAAGTCCGCTGTAATCGTTACGCGGATAGCCGTTTGTGACAGTGGAAGCGGCATCGTCAGGGAACAGATGGTTGTATCTGTCCAGAAGTCCCTCGATGGCGAGTATCTTGCGCAGCTGCTCCAACGTCTGACGGTCACGCTCGTGTTGAGCATGACAGAGATAGTTTTCGTCAGACAAGGATGCGGCATAAGCTGACAGCCATTCGTTCTGAGCGATGTATGGACATGCATCAATGGCACGCCTCCATCCCGACTTGCCTATGTGAACAGACAATCCGAGGGAAGCGGACAGCAGATGGTCACCAAAACGGTGCGCCTTGCCATAGCCGTCAAAGTCCTGCATGGTTGTCATATTGCCTATCTCAGCCGTGACGGCGATTCGCCGGGACAGATGATACTGTCCCTGTATGCCGTATGATACGGCGAAAGGCTTATGCCCGTTGCCCTTGTTGTGCAACATACCTGCACCGACGTATGGGATGACGCTCCACCGTGCAAAGGAGTGGACATCATTCTTATAGATGTTGCCCAGGACATTCCACATGAAGTCGGCACGCAGATACTGGTAGTCCTGCGACTGGTTGTTACAGTCGTTAATCTGCATACCTCCGTAGTTCAGACGTCCGCCTACAGATGGCGTGAACCATTTGCCGAGTGACACGCTGAATGCCGGTTTCATACGGCCGAAGAGGTCATTGCATCCGAGTGGAGTACCGAGGAACACTGTCGTTCCTCCTGCCGCCTGAACAAACCATTTATCTGTCCACGGCGAGGCGACCAATGCCCCTTTCATATAAGTCGGCTTTAGCGGACGAAGCATCTCGTCTGCCGCAAGCCTGCGTACAATAGTGGTGGTGTCCGCCGTGTGGTGACAGTCTTTAGCTTGCACACCTGATGACAGGGCGAAACCGATGGAAAGAATAAGTATTTTTCTCATATTGTTCAATTTAATCTGGTGAATACTATAACAGGTGATATGGAAAGTGCCGTTTACCGTTTCTTCTTTTTACCGGAAGAGGGATGCATCATGCGTGCGGCTTTCATCATACAGCGTCGTGCCCATGCACGCTCATCCTCATTATCGTCACGTCCCCATTTGAGGTCTGACGAGCTGCCTCCACCGCCATGTCCTTCGGCAAAGGTAGTGGCATCATCGACATAGCCGAGGAAGAGAAGCGTGGCACAGTACATGACTTCCGTGCCATTCTCCGCAAAGGCCTGCAGCAAGGAACCGTCAAACACGTTCTTGCCCTCTTCCGAGAGCTGTGCCGCACGTTCCGAGAACTCGCTGACCATGTTTTCCAAGAGGGCATTCCTCAGCAGGCTGTCCGCACCCTTTTGGATAGTGCCTGAGTATTTGTATGCCTCCTGCCGCAGTTCCTCCGTGCGTTCCTGTATGGCGGTCATCTCCTCTCGCAGAGCGTCGAGCTTGCGGTCAGCCTCGGAGAGTTTCTCCTGCTTGTCGTCCAGTTTTGTCTGGATAGCGGAAAGTTCCTGTTCCAACTGGTGAACTTGCATACGGAGTTTATCAGGATTGTCATGGTCTGTAAGAATTTGCCGATGCAGTTCGGCAAGAGCAGCCTCCTTCTCCGCTTTCTCCTGCAAGAGGTTATTGACCATAGAGGTGAGGCCTTTTACTCTCCGCTCCGCCAGACGGATGTCCGACTGGAGCGATGCGAGTGTCCGCTGACGAGCAGCAACAGTCTGTTCAATGACGGTGCATTGTTCTGACAGCTGGCGGCGGTACTCTTCGGTGGTGCGGTGGCGTGCGCCTGTTTCCGAAACAGATGTTCCGCGCTCCATCCCCCAGCGTTTATTGACCTCCGCGAACTCGCTGTGCAGGGTTTTCATTCTGGCAGAAAACTCGTATTTGTCCTTACCTGCAAATATCTGCTTATACGCAAACCTGCCGTCCCTGATTGGCAGAAGGGTGCAATGACAATGCGGATTGGTTTCGTCCAGATGTACAATGAAAGCGGCGATGTTCTCCTCGCCGTATTTGTCCGCGACAAAGCGGTAAACATCCTTCGCCCATTCCTCAATGTCCTTTTCTCTATAGAGGTGGCTGTTGTCCGCTCCATGCGTCAAATCTATCTTCTGGTCACCGAATGCCAGTTCTGTCATACGCTCACGTGAACCACCGAATATGAAATTGACCACGGTGCGGAAGCGTGGCTCAGCCAGTCCATCGTTGGGGTCTTTGATTCCACGACTTTGTAAGATGTCCGCCATGCGCTCCGGAATGCTCCGGTTCTTGCCAACAGGACATACCTTGCCTCCACGTATCTCAAAGTTCAGACGCTCACGGCTGCGGTCGTAGTTGCCCTGTGCCGTAGCCGATTGCCAGCCCTTTTCAGTCCAGAGGCGCAGGTGTTCGTTGCTCTGCGCTGTGGTGAATCCCTTTGACGGCCGGAAATCCATCACCTGTTTTGCTGATGCCATATCCTTGTCTTTGTTATATGTACACATTTCCTCTGTCCCCAGCTTGCTGCTTGTTCGGACAGCCTCCCGATGGTCGGAGACCAAGAGGGGGATTAGGCTACCTGCCTCCCCTCATTTCCGGCCACCGGGCAAGCCCGATTGTTTTACAGCAATGGCAGTCGTGTGAGACACGGTGCCGGTGGAAAAGAAAAAGTATTGTACGGTGGATATTAGATATTGGAACTCTCTTTAGAAGGTACAGGAGCCTCCCGGTTGGCTATAACAGCGAGGAACGGCCGGCAGAGCGACTGAAACTGCGACTTGACGGCTGCGCTTTCCTGCTGCAAGGCAGGGGAAGTGCCGTCGAGAGTCAATTCCGAGATAGCCTTTGCCGCCTCGATGAATGAGAGCCAGTCTCCTCCCAGGTCTTTGTAAAAGAAAGGAAGAAGAGAGGCGGCTTGACGCTGTTCCGCATCATGTCCGAGAACCTGATGGAAGGTGGCTTCGATGACTGCGGACAGTGCGGTCATGCAAAGGGCACGCTCGACAGATTCGGGAATACAGCCGCCGCATGGCACTTTGCCGGGTGCATAGCCATTATCTATATTATCCAAGACTGCGGCAATATCTTCCGTGACCTGCTCATAGAGACTCTCACATTCCGAGGCACAGGCGGAAGCGGACAGTTTGCCGTTCCGCCATCCGTCCAACGCGGTACGCATCTTCTGGCGGAACTCATCCATGGTAATGTCAATCGGAGAAGTGGCAGGAGACTCAGCCAATGAGGGGATGGTGACTATCTGGCTCTTCGTAAGACGGGTGACGGCAATCTGTCCCATCTTCTCCAATTGCTCGATGAATATGCGGACAGTGGCACGGTGCCAGTGCCAGCACTCAGCAAGTCCGGTAATGGTGATGACGAACTGCCCGTCCGACAAGGTGAACTCCTGCCTGCACAAGTCCTTTGGAATATACTGTACGGAAGCCTTGTCCACAAGGTCGAGATAGGCTTCGAGTTTCGACAGCCGTACCCCGGACCGCTCCTTCAGGAACTCCAGCAGGGATATCTGTGCGGACATCCTGCCGGAACACGTTTTATCTTTCTGTTTCTTCATTTTGGGTAATCTGTTTGGTGAATACTATTTCTACTGCCGAGGTCCGTTGTACAACAGAACCGGCATGATACAGGTGATATTTAATAGTAATATTCGATGAGCATGTCCTTGTCCTCTACAAGCACCTTGCGGTCATCCCTGTTGTCCCACAGTGACAGGATGGAGCGTGAGGGATAGAACAATGCCGCCAGAAGGACAAAGGACACGGTGACCGCCAGCGTGAACAGATAAGGAGTGAAGGCAAACACCACAGCCGACAGCGCGGCGGTGCAGAAGCATCTGCGTTCATCATGCAGGCGGTGAAGCCACTTATCCACATCCATGAATACATAGAATACGGTAAAGGCTATGGTGGAGCCTACGACACCGGTATCATTATAGTGTACACACAGATAGAGGAAATGGAATACGTACAAAAGGATGAGAAGCACCTGACGGTACAGCTTCCTTGCTGCCACAAGTGCGGTCATCCGCAGGCAGAACCATGTCATGAAGCCCTTGTGGCTTCTGTACAGGAACAGCGGCACGAGGAAGAATGCCGACATCATAATGATAAACAGTATTTTACTTGTCATGATATGTATAGCATGTATATAATGGTAATGGACTCAAATCAGGATTTACGGTACCGTGCGTGGCGGTTGATATGACGCGCTCCACGTCCTTCAGCGTCAGTTCTCCCCTGGTAATTCTCTGCCGGAATGCTTCATCCGCTGTACGAAGGCTTTTTATTGCCTGCTCGATGTCGTATTCGGCAATCTGCCACACCTGGCCTCTCGTATAAGGAAAGTGATGGTGCACAGCCTTGACCACAAGCACACGGCATAGGATGTCGGTCAATCTGCCGTTCTTGATGACCGTGTGCTTCCGGACACTGTTTATGCTGACAATCTCCAGCCAGGTACGGTGGCGGTCAAGAAGATGGATAATCTTCATGTACAGTGTTTCCTTCATCGCTTTGTCAGGAGAATGTGGCAATCAATGATACGGCGGATATGGACAGCGTAATATAATATGGCTGTGATATAATATAAACGTCTTATACGCCTTATGATGGATGAACCTTTCATATAAAGTCAAGCAGAACCTCCTCCTTTGGTTTCATGTATTTGAAGAATCCGTTTTTGCCGTGCAGGTCAAGGTCAAGACAGACATCGGCCGACATGTATTCCAGCGACTCATAGATGGTCACTTTTATCTGACAGACCATGCCACGCTCATTGGTGGCGGCATTGACCTTGAACATCCGTCCGAAGGCAGGATTGGAATATGCGCAGCAGCTGTGTCCGAACTCCGTCTGACGGCTTGGGATGTGGTGGTAGAGGATAATCATCTCCATCTCGTCTTCGAGAAAGTCCATCACATCCTCTATCGGGCAGGGATTGCTCAAATTGAATGTCAGGAGCACATAGTCGTCATACCTGACAGGTTTCTCCATCTTGCGCTTGTCCAGCAGTTCCGGCAACTGCAACGGCACGACGGCAAGGAAATCATCGCAAAACTGTTCTAACATAGTCGTATTCTCTGTATGGGGTGTTTATAATCGTGTGATGTAAATCTTCATCATGAGCATGGGCATGTCCGCCATTCTCTTCTTGTCAAGATGAAGCCGTTTAGCCAGACCATCCATCTCCTTGGACAGGGCATCGGCCAACTTATAGTAGTCGCTCTTGTCCTTTTCGGATAGGACACTTACGGAGAGGTCGTCCATGGACATGAACGGCTGCACCATCATCAGAAGGTAGGCGTGCAAGGTTTCTTCGGACTTCACCTTGCCGCTTTTCAAATCTCCGATGGCGGCTTGTGCGTTGCGGAGCAGTCTGAGGTTGGTGCGCATGGCAAGGTAAATCATCGCATCCTTATGGGATAGTTCTTCGACGGGCGAAGCGGCAGAACCGATTACCTTGCGGTCGGCGGCACGGAGTATCTGTACGCAGCATTGTTCGGTGTACCTTGTTATGTCGGCGATGTTGCTGTCGGCAAGATCCGGCAGATATTGCAGGAATGCCTTGAAGTGCCGGTGCTCTTCCCTGATGAAGGCACGCAGGGCCTCTTTGTCGTGGATACCCTGTTTTGCAGACTTTTGCAGAAACTGCTGATAACGCTTCAGCACCGCCTGTTTCCCACCTTTATTATATATGGGCAGGCTGTCCAAGGACGCAAAGAACGGCTGTGCCTCTTTCATGGCTTGATGCAGTTCCCCGTCATGCGCGTATGGAGAAGTCCGTTCCCTGAGGTAAAGCAGGTCATGGTAACTGCGCTGCCTGGACATCGCCATGCGGCACAGCTCTATGCGGATGGAATCCTTTATCTCACGATATGCCACAAATGGATATGAGTGAGAGAAACCGGCAGTGTCACGTGCCAGACATGATGCTACGGAGTCGTTCAGCACGCGCCATTCACTGATTACCTTGGCCAATGACTGGACGGAAACTTTGTCGTCCTTTCGGAGATTGGTCAGGAAGCCGTGGTATTCACTGATGGCTTCATCACTTGAACGGAACGACTTGATGCCGTTCCCGTCCGAACACGCTGTCAGCATGAATGCGGCAATCGCCGTGGCAATACATGCGGCAAGTCTGATGCCGTCGTTTGAGTTTGATTTTGTAGAACTGTTGTTCTGCTTTCTGCAATGGAGGATAACACATCTCCTGCAATGTTGATTTTCGTATGTCATTCTATTAACTGTTTTGAGTCTGATTTTGAATTTGACGATGCAAAGTTAATGTATTTCAATGGCATTGATGCAATATTTGTTACAAGTTTAATCTTATTTGTGTATCATACTTACGAGTTTGATTTACAATGAAATCAACTGAAAGAAAACATGGAAATTTTCGTCTCAAAGTTTGATTTATCCTTCAAGTATGATAATTTCTCAGAAAAATCATGTACCTTTGCACTTGATTTCACCTTCGGGACATTGTCGGCTGCACTCGGCATAGCCAAAGCAGGCTTTTCTCTGCTCCCGTTGGCACAACAATTCATTTAACAGCGTACAACAGTATGGCAAAAGTAGGTTACATCTTCATCGCCGCTGACGGCGAGGACTATTCAGAAGAAAAGGCTTGGATGCAGCAATACGGCTGTGTACAGGTCATAGAGGAAATGTCCGGACATGAGAGGCTGCGCCCGATGTGGAAGCAGCTTATATCAAGTCTGGAGCGTGGCGACGAGCTGGTGGTGTCAAAGTTCAGCAATGCCCTGCGCGGCACCCGTGAGCTGGCTACATTAATAGAATACTGCCGTGTGAAGGTGGTGCGCATCATATCAATCAAAGACCGCATCGACACATTCGATGAACTTTTCCCGGACACCAAGCCGTCGCAGGTCATTCAGATGTTCGGCTCACTGTCCGAGGAATGCGCAGTGCTACGCAAGGCATCAGCTCACATCATCCATCTGCAACAGAACATCAGACCGCCAAAGAAAACGGACAAGGCTCTGTCAAAGCTGGAGCGGGAGAAGAACATCGTGAACATGTATAACGAGGGGCACAGCATCGATGACATCTTTGCCGTCAGCGGATTTACAAGCCGCAGCTCTGTGTTCCGCATACTCAACAAGTATGGTGTGCCCCTGAACCGTGGACCGCATAGCGGGCCGCTGAAAAAAAAGAATAAAAGAAAGGAATAAGGAATGGAAGATATAAGAAAGGTTTTCACGATCCAATGGGTTGGCCCATTTGAAACTTTTGCTTCTTTGTCCGAGTATTTGAATGACCCAAACACTTGTGACTGTCATTTGTTCAGCTTCTATTACTGTTCTGGCAGCAAAAAAGGTAAAGGGCATCCCATGAACAAGGATGACTACCGGTATTTTGGTCTCCATCGCTCCGAAACGCCAATACACACAAGAGTGACTCCTTGGCATGAACATTTGAGATACTTTCGAGAACCATTTTCCCTATGGATAGGAAGCTTTAGTGATTCGACACAACAGACTCCCCAAAACATTGAGGATGTAGAGACCGTTTTTATTTCGACATACAAGGACGTACTTACAGAGAATAAACAAAAGAAAAAGGCAACCCCTAAAGAAAGTATCTGCATCATAAACCTTTGGTATAGGTCTAATGAAAAAAGATGGTTGAACAAGAAACGAGATATCAAGGTCTTCAACGATGTACTTGTTTATGAGGCTGAAAGTGTGACCTATTCCAAAGGCAATTTATCAATAGTTTAAGATATGGAAACATTCAAGGACGTTATATCAGCCGACCAGCTTGTATTGGTCGATTTCTTCGCCACATGGTGCCAGCCATGCAAGATGATGCATCCTATCCTGGAACAGGTGAAAGATGTATTGGGAGACAGAGTCCGCATCATCAAGGTGGATGTGGATAAATATGGTGTTACCGCAAGCCGGTATCAAGTACAATCCGTACCGACACTGATGTTGTTCAGACAAGGCGAGGTGCTTTGGCGCACAAGTGGCATGATATCCAAGGCAGAACTTTTGTCAACAATAGACCCGTTTCTAAGATAATGAAAGCATACACATATATAGACAAAGGCAGGTTTGAGTTGATAGACAAAGACAAACCTGTACTGCAAGAGCCAACCGATGCCATCGTGCGTGTGACACTCGGAAGCATCTGCACCAGCGACCTGCACATCAAGCATGGCAGTGTGCCGCGTGCCGTAAAGGGAATCACCGTAGGCCATGAGATGGTGGGTGTTGTTGAAGAACTCGGAAGCGAGGTCAAAGGTTTCAACAAAGGCGACAGGGTGACAGTCAATGTCGAGACATTCTGCGGTGAATGCTATTTCTGCAATCATGGCTTTGTGAACAACTGCACCTCTCCGCACGGCGGTTGGGCATTGGGATGCCGCATTGACGGCGGTCAGACGGAATACGTGCGTGTGCCGTTGGCAAGTCAAGGACTAAACCGTATCCCCGATGGTGTGAGCGATGAACAGGCTCTGTTTGTCGGTGATATTCTCGCCACCGGATTTTGGACCGCACGCATCAGCGAAGTCTCTGAAAACGATACGGTGCTTATCATCGGTGCCGGTCCTACTGGCATCTGCACGTTGCTCTGCGTGATGCTGAAACATCCTAAGCGTATTATTATTTGCGAGCAATCGGAAGAGAGACGTGCCTTTGTCAAGGAGCATTATCCGGATATACAGACTACAACTCCAGAGGAATGCCAATCCTTCGTCATGCAGTACAGCGACCATGGAGGAGCCGACCGTGTGATAGAGGTGGCAGGAGGTAAAGATACGTTCCAACTGGCATGGCAATGCGCTCGTCCAAACGCCATTGTCACCATCGTAGCACTATATGACGATCCACAGGTTTTGCCTTTGCCACAGATGTACGGCAAGAATCTCACCTTCAAGACCGGCGGTGTGGACGGCTGCGACTGCGAAGAGATACTCCAACTGATTAAAGAGGGCAAGATAGACACAACTCCTCTTATCACACATCGTTTCCCTCTTTCGGACATAGAAGAGGCATACCGAATCTTTGAGAAAAAGGAAAATGGTGTCATCAAAATTGCCATAACCCAATAAACAAATTAAATATGTGAACACGCACAATGAGCATGAATATAATATTTCTTGATTTTGATGGAGTTATGGCTACTGCTTCATATGATATGTATCTTGTCAAAAATCATTATTCAGAATGTGATGATAATGGACGGGTAAAGTTTGACCCTAAATGTATTGCTAATCTAAAAAAGATGATAGACGAAACTAATGCAAATGTTGTAATCACATCAGACTGGAAATATATTGATACTTATGAAAGCCTGTTGACTATGTGGAAACAAAGAAAAATGCCTGGTTTTATGATTGATGTCACACCTAACGTAAGCAAACATAGAGGAACGGAAATTACAAGATGGCTTGAAGAGTGTGATGTTGATTGCAACTATGTGATAATCGATGACCTTGATGCAGAGAATTTTACTGAAAATCAACAAAGCAAATTAGTTGTCGTTAATCCTTGGTCTGGGCTTGATGAGGAGGTTGCAAGACGTGCAATTATTATACTAAAATCGCAAGAAACAAAATAAATACATCATACAATGAAGAAACTATCATCAAAAGGAATGAAGGCACTGAAAGTTATACACCTTATATGTGCGATAGCGTGGTTTGGCTCTGGCATAGCACTGAACCTGCTGCGGCATCTCGTTGAGGTGAATGATGCTGCAGGAATGTATTGGATGGCAGAGATACTGGAAACCATCGACATGAAGATTCTCGTGCCCGGTGCTGTCGGATGCCTGCTTACGGGCATTGTTTATGGCGCATTCACCAACTGGGGCTTTTTCAAACACAGATGGCTCACCGTGAAATGGGTGCTGACCATATTCATGATTTTGCTTGGCACATTCAGTATGGGACCATTGGTCAGGGAAAATGTAATGATAGGTAAAGCGATACTGGATGGTTGCGGTGATGCCACGCAATACTGGCGTAATGTGACTGCGAATGAATACACCGGTCTGCTCCAGATAGTGCTGCTCACCGTCGTGACCGTTATCTCGGTGTATAAGCCGTGGAAGAAAAGGCAAAAGTGACAGTTGGATGACATGGATATTATAACAGGTTATCTTCTCACCGTCAACATTATCTCTTTTGTTCTGTACGGCATGGACAAGTACAAGGCTAAAAGAGGGAAATGGCGTATTTCTGAGGCTACGCTGCTGACGATGGCTGTCATCGGCGGCAGCATCGGGGCATGGACAGGCATGAAAGTATGGCATCACAAGACCATGCACAAGAAGTTCACAATAGGAGTACCCCTTGTGCTCACCCTTCAGGCGGCTCTCGCGATATACCTCCACATCAGGGCATAATCATCCGCTGCGCTTTTACAGGAAAGTGTAGACAAAAGAGAATGATACGGATGTCGGCCGTCAGCGGTCTCTTCTGAAATCGTTTCGTCTCTCTCCGCCAAGCATAGCCTTGAACACACAGCCCAAGACTCTGAAAACGAAAAAGAACACGGTGATTGCAATAATGTCGTCCATAACTGTTTCTTATTTTAATGAATTATACACTATTATATAGGTTCACCACTTCCAGCCCGTTTTGTCCGGCTTTCTTGACTGTATAGAACGTACCGCCCCTGTTAGTGCCATCATGGTAGGCAATGAGCCGTGAACTGTGGTTTACCATATAGTCGTTGCGCTTTAGGAGACAACCGTTGTAATATCGCTCGCTCAATACGACAACATCATCCACGATGCGTAGGATGGCATTGTACTTGGCTTGCACTTCTTTGCTCCATCTGTCAGTCTGACCTCGGAACGGCACAACGGCTATTACCTGCAAGTCCATCAACTCACTTTGCAACGAGAGGGCGGCTTCTGCCGCCAGCAGGTCAAATCCCATAGCCATTCCACAATAGAAGCATCGGTAGCCGTCAGCGTATACCTTGGCTATCTCGGATTTAAGACGTTGTTTCAAGTCCTTCCGCCCTGCGAAAGGAATATTACGGTGTCCGCTGAAGCATACGGACACCACCTTGTCATACTTTGATTTGGTCATATCATTTCACTTTGTAGTGAGTTCTTGCGAGGAATACACCTCCGAGTACATTTGCACCGAGACTTTCAAGCTGGCTGGCATAGACGGCATAGCTCAGTCCCTTGGTTATCACATCGTCAAAGACAACCACCGACTTGCCGTTGAAAAAGTCCGAGTCAAACTCTATGACATTGACTTTTCTGACCTCCTTCTCTGCCTTGCGGTTCTCATGGATTGTCAGCCGTTCGCCACTCACCGACACATAGTCATAGCCGTTAATGGCTCCGGTCAACTCGCACACCTTTTGACAGAAAGCCTTGTAGCGAATTTCGTTCTTCTCATTTGAGGATGCCGGCACTGGGGAGAACACGATGTCGGCGCATGATGCCCCATAGCGCTCGGTCATAGCTGTTGCTGTGCGCTTCGCAACCTCCTCGTATGCCCGTCCGTCCTTGAAGTCAAACACTAATTGCCTGTCGGCAATCTCTTTCTCGCCTACATTGCGTATGCGTGCAGGATAATACTTGCAGAACCATGTCTGCGGTTTGTCAAGCTGCCTTTGAAGTTCTATGTCTATCGTCTTTGCCATGTCTCTGATTTATTTTCATTAACTTCGTTGAAGAAACTCACGCTCAGCATAGTGAATGAATTCCCTCTGTGTTCGCTTAATAGTTTCTTTCCCTCTGTTTGCTGATTCTCAGCCTGTCCGAGGGATATTTTTTGCTTTGTCAGAATGATGGCGGTCAATAAGGCAAATTGACAGCAGGAAATACTCTCTGCCCTTCAGAGGAAGATTTCCTGCAAAGACGGTTTGTCCGTTTGAAAAACCGCAGGCATTACCTTTGCAAAACAATATCCCCAAGGGCTGAGCTGACGGAGTGATACGTTTCTTGCAAGAGAAGGGGCGGGACGGTGTGGGGCAAAGCTGTATAACCGGAGACTTTCCAGACTAAAATGGCACAGAAACAATGTCTATATTAAGTAGAGGATTAGTAAAAGCTAAAACTGGATATACTATTTACAATTCTGCTACAGATAGTATATGCCAACCATAGTAAAATCAGATTTAATACGGTTAGCACATACTACTTTCAGTCAATACGACTTTTAGAAGGGCAGGTCTTCGTCCTTGTCCTGCGGTGCGTCGGCAGGCGGTTCGGGAGTATTGCCTTCGGCTTTGACAGCCTTTCGTACCTGGGTTGCCGTATTGTCAGCCGTTTCCTTTTTACCTGTGTTGACAAAGGCGATGGAGTCAGCAATGATACTGTGCTGGATATGGTTTTCTTCGTTGCGGTCAGTCCAGATGGAAGATGTCAGCGTACCCTCCACAAGCACCATGCGTCCCTTTGTGAGGTATTCAGCCAAACGGATGTGGTTCTCCTTGCTGCTCTTCACCCTTACCCATGTAGTAATGTTCCTGCCTTTGCTGTAATCGTCCACGGCGATGTCAACAGCCATGAATGTGCCGTGTGTTCCTGTGATGACGCGGCAATCCTTGCCGATGCGTCCGATAGTGTGAGTGTAAATCATAATGTTATGCAATTTGTGGCAAGCTGGTTAGGCTTGCCGTTACCTTGTTCTCAATATCCTTTCTTCGTCTGCCTAGTGTTGGCGACAAAAGATTTGTTACTGCCAGTGAGACTGATAGAGCCGCAATTAACGAAATCACCGTCCGCATAGACTTTGTACTTTTGTCCGCTGACCTCGTGCCCCAGTTTCATGCGACCTCGCATCCATTTCTTGGCAGCTGTCAACGTGCAGAATGTTTCACTCTCTTTCGTTGTCTCGTCATATACTATGCACTGTATCATATCTGTTTCCTCCTATCTCCATGGCTTGATGTTTGATGTCACATAGTCCAACTGCCCTCCAAAGATGTCGTTTAACTCTATGCTGTATTGCTCGCCACGGTCTTGCTTGTCCTCACCGATAAGAGACAGGTTGCCTTTGGCATCCACCCGTGCGGCATAAATGACAATATCGCAAGGCTCGTCAAACAGATAACCGGCTACGATGGGTCGCTCGCCATTGAAATGCACTTCAAAGCCACCGTCAACCTCTTCGCCATACTTCCGAAGAGCCGCTTTCAACTCGTCTTGCTCACGGTGTTTCAACTCCTGAAGTTGTCCGTGGATAGTGAGGTCTTTCAGTTGTGCCTCCCGTTGCGTATGGGTTGCCTCGCCTGTCTTTCGGTCGATGTCAAACTTGTGGTACACTACTGGAACATGGTCTGTGGAAGCGGCAAGACATGTGATGTTATTCACAGAGAAGCCCTTTCTGGTGAGGAACTCCTTGATGTCAGAGCCGATAAGATGGTCGGTTACGTCAAGAAACTCGATGCGTGCGTCAGCATCATGCAGGATAATAATCTTCATCGCCTTACGTTTTTTTAGTGATACAATCATTTTTTCTTTAAATTCGTTGAAGAAACTCTTGCTCGGCATAGTGAGTAAACTCCCTCAGCACTCGCTAAATCGTTTCTTTCCCTCCTTTCGAGACCTTTCAGCCTGTGGAGGGATATTTTCTGCCCCAACAGCCGCCATAAAAGGCAAACAGACAAATTATGTGTGAGGAATACTCTTTTCCTTGGAAAAGGAAGATTGTTCACAGTCGTCAGACCGCAAGCAGAAAGCTCGTGCCAACGAGAGCAGAAGCCAAGCTCGCTTGAATTATGCCGAGTGCAGCCGAGCTTGCGCGAAGCAGAATTTGACGGTTGGCATAGAGCGGCTAACTTTGCAGGAAATATGCCTGCCACTGCGCTGACTGGAAGAAAACCGATAATTGCAATACAACAGAAGAAGCCATATATTATATAAGGTGAACCGTAAGGATAAAAAAGGAATGGGCGGGCTGTGAAGCTGTCGCCGGTCTGATGTACCGGCATAAGGCGAGTGTGTTGACAGTACGGGAAGCAAGCCATCGAAGCGTTAGCCTTGATAGCTTGTGGCATGGACTGGCAATTCTCTCGCGCCGGTGTCTTGGCACAATGTCATCTTAGGGCTAATAGCAACCTGTTGCCATCAGCCCTAAAATGTCTTTGTGACTACAGACCGTGAGACGTTTCGATAAGGCGTGGGGCGAAGCTGTACAAAACAAGACGGACGGTATCACCGCATATAACAAGGGTGGAAACGGTAAAAGTTGGGCACGGAGACATTGATGAACTCGCTTGGCCCCGACAAGCATGTTCTGTCCTTGCCTTGATCCACAAGGATAAGTTGCAAGTAGCAGACTTGTATGCCACCTGCGATTTATCTTTGTGGACAAGAACCTTTACCGCCATATAACAGGAGATATTTGCAGTCAAAGAGGAAAAGAAAGATACAACAGTCTGGATAATACCATATAAGAGAACCGTGAGTAAACTGGGAATAGGCAAAAGGCAGCCCATGCCGGCTTTCCTTTGAAAGGCAGTCCCAGCATGGATTATTCCGTTCCGTTGTTACGATGTGTCAGTCTTCAAAATCCCATTCCAATATGTTAATCTCCTCACCGTCTGCAATGCCCTTGATGGGGTCACAGACGAATGTGCCGAAAAAGTTTACAACCACACAGCCCCTTTTCAGTGAGGCTGGTTCGCTTCCGTTATCGTCTGCATGTCGGATTTGATACCATTCCTTGTTGGGCGGAAGTGTCTCAGCCGTAATTCTAAGGTCAATAAACTTACCCTTTACTGAAATTCCATTTTCAAGCACCAGTGACATCGGTGTCTTGTCCTCATTGTTGTAATTGAATGTCATACTCCTAAATTTTATGTGATTATTTGTTCAAGTGTTTTATAGGCATGGCTTCCTCGTCCGTCTCGTCGTACTCATACGTGGTGTCCTCGTCCTCGTATTCAAGCTCATCGTAAGAAACATGGATATGTCGGCGGTGATAGAGTGCCGCGAATGTACTGATTATCTTATCCGTCAGAGCCTTGCCCTCTGAAAATACAAAGTGAAGTCCCTTTGTCATATAGTCGAAGTCGAAATCCGCCATTTCTCCCTTATAGCGGTCATCTGTGCTGTATATCGTCACAGAAACATAGTCTTCCGTACCGCTTTGCAGTTCTACAAGATGTCCGTAACAGGTAAAACTCATGTTGTTGCTCTCGCTTGTCGTAACCTTGTCTATCAGTTTTTCGATAAACTTGTAGGTTTTGTTCCTTTTCCTTGTCATAGTATAAACCGTTTTATGTGAAACTTTTTGTTTTCCCTGCTTTCGGCTTGATACTTGCCGTTCAGGGATTTTACGGATGCCCACACACGGTCATCAGAACAGCGTCATGCGACGGCTTTTCCTGCCTAATTACACTCCGCATGGAGGAAGAATTTACAGGAAATGCACTTTAAGCCGCCTGCATCATGCGGCGATGACAGACCTTTGCATCCGATAAATCCTGACGGCAGATACAGGCATTAAGAAAATTCAAACTACATGAGGGCAGTTAAGTAACTAAAAAGGCTAAATTGTGTATAAAAGAGAGAAATACATGAGAAAAATGAGTTTGTGCGCTTTATTTTGATACTTTTCAAGAAAAGACTTGGCAGTTTGGGGTTTTATTGTTAATTTTGCACTCGAAAACAAGAAGATATTCGGTTCATTCCGAATCAAAGATAACCGAACCCGTCTGCATCCCGAAGATCTGCAGGCGGGTCACTTTTATATAAGAGGTGTGTTTCCAAGTATGATACTGGAAGCCGGAAGTAAAAAAGGATAACCACAGGACAGATTCCAACTTATAAAAGGGATACGGGCAAGTATGTGCGCATACTTGCCCGTAGAAGTGCAGATACTTCGGCTTTTAAGTGCACTTATTTTGCCATCGAAGTGCAGTAACAAAAATCCCCCTGTCCGGTTATCACAACCAAACAGAGGGAGAAGGTTAAATATAGAGTGATTATCATGCCACCTTTTCTGTGGCTTTAATTTCCGTTTCATGCTCCGGACTTGGTTCGGGCTGTTGCTCCGTCTTGTTCAAGTCCGCCTCAATCTTCCTTTGCAGTTCCTTGCATTCCAGTGTGAGCCTTACCAGCTCGTCCGCCTTGTTCCATTCTCTGCCCATAATTTCCTGCAATGTCGGCAACTCGCTTTCCAACTGTCCGATGCGGTTCTGCTGTTCTTTCAAGAGTACAGGCAACTTTTCAAGCGTTGCTTTTGGATATTGCGCGGACTCAACAAAGCCCAATGGCAATGCACCTGACACACCACAACGGTACTTCAATCCGCTTGCTCCCTCCACAAAAAATGAATTATGGTCGAACAAGCCTGTGAGGTTGGTCTCGCTGTGCACCGAAAGGTTCAATCCCATGTAGCTGCCGATGGTCTCATATACACCGCTGCGGTAGGTCTTTGATATGCGGTGCAGCTCACGTCCTGTCTCCTCTGCCGTTGCCTGTTGCATATTCAACAACTGCGTCACGGCTTCACCGTTATATGAGCCGATATATTCCAAATCCTGCCTCATGCGCTCTGCCGTGCGCCTTGCTTTCTCTATCTCCTGCCTGTTTGCGGCAATCTTCCGCTCCGCCTTTATGCGGTTTTTCTTGAATATCGCCTGCTCCTTTTCCAATTGCATAATCTTGTTGTCAAGTTTCGCCTTGTTCAGCAGGTCGGTATTGCCGGAAAGGATAGCCACGAACTCGGCAAAGTTCATTCCGCTGTCCTCGTCCATGCTGTCCTCGTCAATACGGCGGACGGCTATCGTGCCGTTATTGATTTGGTTTATGAACATCTGTTTGTTCTTCAAAAGGTTGAACTTGTAGGCATCAAGCGTTTTCTCCGTACCGTAGATTACAACGTCAACCACATTGCCGCCCCACAGCTTCACGGTGTTGCCCTTTCTCACGGCTCTTCCGTTGCGCTGTTCCATGTCGGCAGGTCGCCAGGGTATCTCCAAATGATGCACCGCAACTGCACGTTTCTGTGCGTTCACCCCTGTGCCTAACATGGTGGTCGAGCCGAAAAGCACCCTTACCTTTCCATTGTTCATGTCCTCAAAGAGCCGCTTTCTCGCTCTTTCGGTCTTGGCGCACTGGATAAACTGAATTTCATCAGCCGGAATACCGAGCCGTACCAGCTTGTCCTTTATGTCGCTGTAAACATTCCACTCGTTGGGCTTGTATGTTGACAGGTCGCTGAACACGAACTGTGTGCCACGGTTGGCATTGGAGCGCATATAATAGTCATAGATTGTGTCTGCACATACAGAAGCCTTGTTGTTGGCATCGTCATGGAACTTGTCGCCCAGCAAGCGCATATCCAGCGCCATCTTCCTTGCCACATTGGTGGCGATAAGCATTTTCGCCTTGTCGAGGTTTTCGGGTTCCTGTGTGTCAAGTCCCAAATCCTCCCATTGTCCGCTGTTGGCAAATGAGACAAGCCTTCCTATCATTTCTTCCTGCTCGATGGTCGGGGCATGTGACAGAAAGCGCACGTTCTTCTCCGGCACGTCAAGGTTTATCATGTCGGCGGTTCTGTAATCTGTAATTTCACGCAGGAACATCGCCAGCTCCGGCACTTTGATGTAGGTGCGGAAACGCTCTTTTCTCTTGATTGCTCCTGTCACGTTCAACTCGTAGTCTGCCGTCTTCTTCGTGAATATCGCCGCCCATGCGTCAAAGCAGCTTATCCGCTGTCTCAGCAGTTCCTTTGGACGCAGGTATTTGAACATCACGTAAAGCTCGGTCAGTGCGTTCACCACTACCGTACCCGACAGGAATGTTGCGCCAAGGTCTCTGCCGTTGCGGTTCTGAATGTCACGAATGGCAAACAGCATGTTCATCGCCCTCTGTGAGCCTCTTGTGTTCCCGATGCCTGCAACCCTCGTGTGCCGTGTCTGAAACATGAGGTTCTTAAAAAGATGACACTCGTCAATGAATATGTGGTCGATGCCCATTGAGTGAAAGTCCACGGTGTCGTCCTTGCGGTTCTCTATCTTCAAGCGCAGCTCGTCAAGTTTGGCTGTAAGGTTCTGCTTCCTCTGTTCAAGCCCCTTTTGCATCTTTCCGCTGCGGTAGCGCATGGTGCTTTTCTCCAGCACTTCAAGGCTGCGCTCCACATCGTCAAGTTCTTCCGTGAATATCTCAATCATCGTCTCCTCCGACTGCGGAATCTTGGCGAACTGGTCGTGTGTCATGATTATGCAGTCCCAGTTGTTGTTCTTTATCTTTGAGAATACCTCCTTGCGGTTGGCTGGTGTGAAGTCCTCCTTGCCCGGATATAGCACCTTTGCCATGGGATATGCCTTGCGGAATGTGTCGGCTATCTCATGCACATTGGCTTTCAACCCGATAATCATCGGCTTTTGCACAAGTCCGAGCCTTTTCATTTCGTATGCCGCCACACACATTATCATGGTCTTGCCTGTTCCAACCTCATGCCAGCAGATGCCGCCTCCGTTCTGCTTTATCATCCAGATAGCATCTTTCTGTGACGGGTACAGGTCATTGTAGGGGAATTGCTCAAAGGACAGCCCGGGGAATGTCTGTGCAGAACCGTCATAGTGCGGACGGACATAGCAGTTGAAACGCTCGTTATATACTCTCACAAGCTCGTCACGCACCTCTATGGGCTGGCGGTCAAGCCATTCATTGAAGCGATTGCGGATTTCCTGTATCTTGGCGGCTGCCTCCTGTATGGCTTCTTCATCGGGTACACGCACCTTTTCTGTTCCACGGAAAATCTCTTTTGTGATTTCGGGCACGGTGTCCTGAAGGGCGAACACGAAGAGTTCTTCACCGTTGTAGTTGCGCACGGAATAGGTGTTGTATGCGATTGGGGAATATCCTTGCAGGCGTACAAGATAGGTGTCGTTCACGTCAAAGTACATCACGCTTGCCTCCACGTCAAAAAGTTCTGATGCGAAAGCGGCATAAAGCCGTGTGTCAATCCAACGCTCGCCCATGTTGATGTCAAGCTCCTCGTATGGCACTGTTTCGGGACTGACTTCCTCCAATGCCCTTAATGCCTCTTCCGTATATGCCTTTTCCTTGCCGTCCAAGTTTGCGGTGCAGGAAACAATCTCCTTGCTCTTGGCTATTACGTTCCCTGCAAGGAACATGCCTTTATGCTCCCATCTGCCGACAGCGGGGTTATAGAATATCTCGCCTTTGAGTTCTGCGGCTATATCGTCCTCGCTCTTGCCTGTGGACTGTGACATATAGGACATATTTACCATTCCGTAGTAGTTAAGGCTGCTCAGCAAGGCTTCCATGGGGGTCTGTACATTTGCCGTGGTCTCTTTCTGAAATGCGACAGGCTCACGCATGATGTCAGCCTTGAAGATGTCCTTGCCGACCTGCATTTCAATGGTGAACACCTCCACACCGAGGCTGTCAAGCATGATAAACTCCCTGTTGTCGTTGTCGTGAAAATATCCCCACTTGGCTACGAAAGCGTCATACTCCCTGTTAAGCTGTTCCCTCAATGCTTCTTCTTCCCTCTGTTCTTCCCTTTCTGTGATTGAAAGTTCAAAATAGGTCTTGCGGATAGGGAAATAGTCTCTTGCCCTCTCAATGTTCACCTTGCCGTCATCGACAGGTTGGAAGTCAACGGCAACGGTGGTGTAATGGCTTGATTTGCGGTATTGCAGTGTTCCGACCTGTCCCTCAAACATCACCAGAGCACCGCTTTTCATCCAGTCCTCCGTATTGTCCGTATAGGCACGTTTTCCTTTCCGTGCGGAAACATTCATGTCACAGTCCATGTCTCCGAACAGCGACATCTGCATGGGCTGGTTGCCCTCGTTGGAAAATAAACTCTTTCTAAAATATCGCTCAAAGTCGCCCTGCAACATTCCACACAGGTACTTGAACATGGAAACCTCACCGCTCTCCCACAGGTATTTGCGCACATATTTGCCGTACTGGTTCATGACGATACGGCTGCCTGTGGCAAGCGTGGTCTTTGGCATGGTGAAGAGTCTGTTTGTATATTCCGTGGTCTTTCCTGACATATCCACCATTTCCTTGCTGACTTGCAGGAAAGCCTGCTCACGTCCCGAAAGTGCGCTCTTATGTGTGTTCTTCTGAAAGACAAGCAGGTCGCTTCCCACCTCTATGCCGCTTGTCTGCATGAAAAGCGTGTCGGGCAGACGCAATGCGGTTATGAGATTGGCATGACGTACAAGATACTCACGCACGAACTTGTTGCCCGGTGTGTCGGCTACTCCCCTTGAAGTGACGAAAGCCAGCAAGCCGCCCTCGTTAAGCAGTTCCATGGACTTTACAAAGAAATAGTTATGTATGGTCTTGGTCGCCTGTTCGTAGATGCCGCCCTTTTTCCAAAGCTCCGCATCGAACACACGGAAGTTGCCGAAAGGTATATTGGACGCTACGACATCAAAACTGCGGTTCTCCGTGATAGTGCTGTCTATGGTCTCAAAACCTGCCGTATAGGTCTGCGCCTCGTCATGCAGGACGGAAAGGATAAGTCCTGTGAGGTGGTCTTTCTCGAAAGCGTGTGTTTGGGTGTCGGGCATGGCTACTGGCAGGAAACCGCCAATTCCTGCGCTCGGCTCTAAGAATGTGCGCATGGTAAAGCCGTTTTCTGCAAACACTTTCTGTATCTGCCGTGCCACTGCGTCAATGACAGACTGCGGTGTGTAGAAAGCGGTCAGCACTGATGCCTTGATGCTTGATATTACCTGATGGCGCATCTTGTCCGTGAAGTATGGATATTCGTCTATCAGCCTTTGCAGCTTGCCGATAGGCTCTGCCATATCTCCTGTGATTGGCTTGTCCGTACCCATGTTAAGCACTTCCTTGATACCGCCAAAGCCTGAATACAAGGAAAGCGTCTCTTTCTCCTTGTCCGTGGCACGCCGCCCCTGTACCTTGACTTTCATCGCTGTCTCTATGGCTTCCACGTTTGCCACGAGTGATTTCTGTTTGTTGTAACTCATATATTTAACCTTGTTTGAAAATTTATTTTAACTTCGTTGAAGAAACTTACGCTCGGCATTGTGAGTAAACTCTCTCTGCGCTCGCTAACTCGTTTCTTTCTTCCCTCATTTCGGTCTTTCTGTGACCGTGGGATTTATTTTTCTGCCTATCCAAAGGTGGCGGCGACAAACGGACAAGGCTGACGTGGAAAATACGCTCGACGGCGGAGAGGAAGATTTTCCGCAGTCACTCGCGGCATGGCCAGGCATTGGCAGGC
This sequence comes from Prevotellaceae bacterium, assembly GCA_030531085.1. GTDB lineage: Bacteria > Bacteroidota > Bacteroidia > Bacteroidales > Bacteroidaceae > Prevotella. The sequence goes on from JAUNOM010000013.1 coordinate 39,038, forward strand.
TTGGAGGCGGCGGTTTACCTTTGCGGAAAAATAATATCCCGGCGGTCATGCAGAATGAAAAAACAGAGTATCGGCAGGTAAAAGGGTACAGGACTGTGCGGTATGACTGGAATGATGCAAGATAAAAGAGAAAAATATATTTGTAGGATAGGAAAACATGAAAGGGCTATAACAGCCGTACCACTTCGTGTGGAGTTTCAAAAAGAGTTGGGGCATACTCTTTGGGCATTAGCAAAGAGTATGCTCCCCGGCGTATCTGCGGTTTCTGCCGACACAGCCGGGGAGTCTGATTAAATCATTTAACGACCGCAGGAATCTGTGCCTCACTGACAACTGTCCCGTCGCGTAACCAGCGGATGATGCCTGGCTTCAACCCGAAATCACCAAAGGCTATACCCTGCATATATATACTGTATTCTTCCTTGGAAAGGTTGCGCCCGGTTAGGTTTTTGTATATCATGGGAATACTGATTCCGTCTGTGCTCCAAAGCACGACCTTGCCGTCTTGTGTTATCTCATCTTTCATGTCTTATTGTTTTATTGAACTTTCATTGCTTGTATATTTGTTTGCTCAGTGCTATGCTGTTCCGTTTGATAAGACACATTTCCTGCATCTTGTTTTCCAACCGTATATCTCTGCCACGTATGGGTGGAGCGAGCGTGTCATCTTGCGGAACTGAACCTCATCGATTTCTCCGCTGTAGATTTTCTCTGTTATCCGCTCCGCCGCTTCCATGTCCTTTGCCACACGGTAAAGGATATAGTTCGTACCGTCATGGTGATATTCGACACCACGGATATTGTAAGTGTCGCCAAACCATTCTGCATCATGCGTGGAGCGCAGAATGTCCGCAATGTTTCTGCCGATGATTTTATATCCCTGTCTCCGACCGTACCACAAGCCGAGGTCTGCAAAGGCGATTATTACTCCATTGACTTCCTTGTTGAGATTGGTGCGCTCATCATCAAGCCACAGATAGACTTCTTCTGCCCACTCTTCGTTTGTCACTTCATGCTTCGCATTACCAGAACATTCACGCTTGTTTTCTTGATACGCCTTTCGTGCGTCCTCGTCCAAAAGACTATCACAAGTCCAAATTAGCTGTTTCTTAACCATTTTGATTTCGTTTTTATTGTTTTCCCTATGTTTGGAGGCTTATGCCCCAACTTGCAGGGATTGTATTTACGTTGCGATGAAAAGACAGCAGAAGACAGAGGACATTCGGAAGGTTACGTTACAGAATATATCAAATACTCTTTTTCGCATGGAAAAGGAAGATTTTATGCTGTCTGTAATGAATACCGAGGTAATCCGTAAGCAGCTGTGTACCTTTGCAACTTAAATGCACTCCCGCAGTTGGATGCGCATGATACGGATAAGGATTGGTATAACAGTTTTATGGCTGTATAACAGAGCCAATAGAATATTTATATAGAAAAGGTGGAATGAGGACGGTTTGTCCTGAACAAAAACAAAAGCGACCCGGAGGCCGCCTTGTTATGGGTGAGAAAAGGCTATTTCTTGCCTTTCTTGGTAGCCTTCTTGATCGGCTTTTCCGCTGGAGTCTCCTCCTCCTTCTCAGGTGTGGGATAAAACTTGGTCGCAACCATGATTATTCTGTTGTGGGACACTCCTTCCTTGTCTGTCCATTCCTCAGGCTTGAAGAAGCCCTCGACGGTGAGCAGCGCACCCTTGGTGAGTTTGTCGAAGGAGTCGGTGTTCTCGTTCTTGCGCCATGCCTCCATATTCATGAAAGCCGATATGCGGTTGGTTTCCTCGCCGTTCTTTTCCTGACGGCCTACTGCCAGGGAGAAGCGTGCTACGCTGGCGTTTGTGAACTTACGGATTTCTGCATCCTTACCTACGAAACCTGAAACTGTGAAGTTGTTCTCAATCTTTTTCATTTTGAATTGAATTTAAAAGTGAAACTTAATTTTTACATGCAATCAAAAGCAGGGATGTGGCACCATGTGGGAAGCACCATGAAAATCGTCCGCAATACTCTTTTTGTTGGTGGCGATGAACGGCAGAGAGGAAGAAAAAGGAAGATTACGCACTATTTTATTGGTCACAGCGACAGCGGCCACACAAGAAGGACATTTCCTTCGCAGCATCACGCTAAATTCGCATGGTAAAAATAAGTGGCTTTGAAATTGCTCAATTCAGAAAAATCGGGCATAAAACAATGGAACAAAGGTCGTAAGCGAGGAGGCTATCCGTTCGCAACGCCGATGCACAGTCTCGAATGTATGCCGTAAAGAACGAAACGAGGAAATATAAGCAACAGCTGGATCGACTGAATAGGCGAGGCATGGGAACGATTATGCAGACCGGCAATTCATAAAGGAACTGCTCATACAAAGAGGTGTCAAACCAAGGAATGGCAGATATGGCAAGAATGGAGTGTACCACAGCAGTCATGGTACTGAAGCAAGTTTTACATCTGAAAAGGACGGAATACAGGCAAAGACAAATAAGGATTTCCAAGTGGCGAAATGGACTTTTTAATAACAAGGTGACGTGTCGCTTACAATGGTGAAGGAAACGAAGTGGCATATAGAAAGGAATGTATTTGTCATACAACAGGATTTGAGCAAGCTGGCAGATGCTCTGCTTGTGACATGGAATATCTGATAAAACAGCCATCACATCGTTGGAAGTGCGGATATAAAAGAGTCTTTGCAGTGAAAAGAAAAAAGAGCCTGCAAAACCATATTGTCCACAGACTCTCCTTTCATTATTCACAGATAACTATGTCATCTTTATACTCTGTAACTTCCTTGCCGTTGGTAAGTTGGATAATGACCTCACTGCCCAAGTCTTCAACTATTGTTCCCTCTGTCTGTCCCTTTCGTGGGTAAAGCAGGGTGCAGAAACAACCGACAATGCCTTCCAGCTGTTCAAAGTCTATCATAGCCAGTTCCTCCCTGTCAGCCAAAAGTGATTGGATTGATGCAGAAACCTGTGTCTTCTGTCTCATACTCATAGTCATTGATGAGGTCCATCATTTCTTGTTCGGTCTTTTCGTCCAATGAAACGCCTGTTTTCTCACACCATTTATTGACGGCATCGCCAATGGTGGGATATGCACCCTCGCAATCCTCAAAAATGTCTCCGTAGGTAGTGACGTAACACTCTTCGGGGAAGAAGTCGTTTTCGTCATGGGTGTAGAAAATGCCGCAACCTGGCTCAACTTCTCGCCAGCTGATTGACAACTCGTAGCCAAGTGCCTTATTCACTTCGTCAAATAACATATCGCAGGAAGACCATGCACTTTCTGTGTCAAAGGACAAGAGGGCATAATCGTCTTTCTCGTTCTCCTCATATTCTGCCCAATAGATGTGTCCTCTCACCGAGATGCCTTTCTTCTCGTAGTCGATACCATAGTGTTCTGCCAAGAGATGCAGATACACGTCCTTACTGTTCACCTCCAAATCTTGAAGTGTCTTCCAGAGGTCGGCTACCGCTTTGCGTGAGCCTGTTACCTTGTGTTGGGTTATTGCAATGTTAGCCATAAGATAAATTTTTTATTTTCTTCCCTCATGTAGAGCCAACTACCGTCGGGATTGATTAAAGAATTATGTTGCCTCAAAAGGTGTTATGGCTCATCAAGGCAAGGTTTTGCCGTCAAATACTACCTCTGGCACAATCAGAGTGTGGAGATTTTACGGGCAAACCGCAGGCACTGACCTTGCAGGATGAATGCCATCACAGGTACCTTTGCAACACAATTCTTATCAAAGCCCGATCGATGTGTTGGCATACAAACATACAGGTGCGGCAATACAGGTCGATTAAACAAATCTCAATAGTGGCTTAATAGTATTTGCAGTGAAAAGAAAAAAGATACACACGGACATTGGCTCTGTTCTGCAAAAAACGCTTTAGTTTACCATGGTTAGCTTTTATATATATGCTAACCTAAAGTAAACTATATATTGGCAGGCTGAAATACCAGCAGTTCACCATGCAGGAAAAGGAATAAAACAGTAGAATGCAAAATACTTTAGTTTATCTTGGTTAGCTCTTATATATATGCTAACCTAAAGTAAACTGTATATATGTCCGTATAAAAGTCGAAAATCACATGGAGCTGCCTGTGCCAGAACCAAAGATCGAGAATCGTAAAAGAGGTACAGGAAGTCTTTCTTCCTTTGACTGCAAAATATTCTTCGCACATACGATAAAGCAATCTCCAATTTCACATTTGGATTTTAACAACCAAATTGATAATAGGGAAAAGAAACACCGAGTCAAGTAGTCCGCAAAATCCATATCAAAGCCGCAATGCGAATATTTGTTTTTTCATCCATCTATAAAAATGAAGGCATCTGATAGGAAAGAAGCCAAGAGAAACAGGTAAAAGAACAATATCGTGGTTCTCGTCACTTTTGTTTCTGTTTTGTTTCTTAAAAAGTTGAATACAAACAGAAATAGGTGATTATAAGGTGTTTGCAAAATATTTATTTAGACTTGCGAAGTTTCCAAGGGTCAGAAAACAGAGCGCAGAGTAAACGCCTTTTCCATTATGTCGTGTCACTACCCACCCGTTTCTCTCCTGTTAAGGTACGTGATGTACCTTGGAGCACGGCGTGTGCTGAGACTTAACAAAACATATACCGCGTTCTTGTCACGGCATTATGTCTTATTGTGCGCAAATGTACAAATATTTTTCTTTATATACAAATATTATAGATGTTTTTTTAAAATTTTTTTGTGTTTTGGGGTGTAGGGTATTAGTTGTCAGTTGTGAATTATGAGTGATGAATGATGAGTGGTTTGGCCTTTTGGTTGTTTGGTTATTAATTGTCAGTTATGAAAAACTCACAACTAATAACTCATCACTCATAATTCATTACTCACAACTCATCAGTAAAGCTATCAAATCACTCAGTAATCTCTATCAAATTACAAGGTAAAAGCATAGAGATTACACCGTAAAAGCTATCTGATTACCGGGTGATTTGATAGCTTTTGCGGTGCGTCATTTTAGTTGTTTTGTTGTTTAGGGGTTTTGATGTTTGGTTGTATTGATGTTTGGTGGTTTGATGATTCTTAGGTTGTGGGTCTTTTGTTTTTATGGCGATTTATATAACCAATAGCCACCAAAGACCCACAACCCAAAACCTAAAACCGACAACCCTACTTCAGCAGCCTGATGTAGTAGCATCCCGGCAGCGGTGTGTCGCCTGTGGCGGCAATCCTTACCCGCACGGAACTCTTGGGAGTCTTGCCGTCGGGCATCAGCATCATGTCGGGCAGTATGAGCAGCTCCATGTTGAAGAAGCCCTTGTCGTCGGCGTTCTCCGCCTTTGCCGGTATGGTGAACTGCTGCAGCGGCTTGTCGTCAATGTACACTGTGGCGGTGCGGTTACGGTCTGCCGTGGTGTAGCGCATCATCAGTGACAGGCCCTTTTCCGTACCTGTGGTGTTGGCAAGGGTGTACTGTATGTATCCTCCCTTCTGCGCATCGCGGTAGAACTCGTCGCGGTATGCGCCGTAACGGCTGTCGGGCGAGTAGCTCGCCTCATGTCCTGCCTCGCTCTGCTGTTCTCCTGTCGCCACGAAGTCCACGGTGCGGTCGGCCAGGGCCTTTGCCTCACGGTCTGCACGTGTCATGTCGCTCATGTTGAACACTTCCCTTGGCTGCTGGTACCAGTAGCACATATAGCGTGCGTGCTGTATCTCATAGAATGGTCTCAGTGTCAGCCTGTCCCACTGTCTGACCTGTCCGGGGCCGGCGTTGTACGAGTCTGCCTTGATGTTGAAGCGCAGCCGGCTGATGTCGGCAGGCTCTATGCGCCGCATCAGCGCGTCGCGGCCGCACAGCAACAGCGGTGCTGACGACAGTGTAAGTACCTTGCCGCGCGCTCCGAGTGAGTGGCCCATGCGGCTTTCGTCACCATATTCGTTCTGCAGTGCCTCGTATGTCAGGCCTGTGGCGGCCTCGTCATCCTTGTCGGTGGCGGTGGTTTGCGCTCCAAGGAGTATCGGTCCGTAGCCGAATGACACGTAGTCCGTGTAGTTGGGGCATACATCGTAGCGCAGCTCCATGGGCAGTGACACTGTTATCACGTCTCCCTTGCGCCATGTCCTTGTGATGTAGACGTAGGATGCGGTGCCCTTGTCCACGATGACGTTCTGCCGCGCGCCGTTGATGTCTATGGCATAGCCGTCCGTTGTCCAGTGCGGATGGCGGATGGCGATGGTGTATTTGCCGCCTTTCTGTACCGTCAGCCTTGTGGATGGCTCGTAGGGGAAGGTGGTCTGCTGCGTTATCGAGAAGTCCTTGCTGCGCAGTGTGCTGGCCGTGAACAGGTTCACGTAGAGGGTCTTCCTGCCATCGTGCGAGTATATGAAGTGTCCGTACTTGCTGTGGTTCTCCATTCCCGTGCCCACGCAGCACCACATGCCCTGGTTTACCTGTGAGTATATGCGGTAGGCCTGCGGACGCAGTGAGGTGAAATACACGTATCCGCCTGTCCGCGGGTCCTGTGTGGAGAGTATATGGTTCCACATGGCGTACTCGTAGAAGTCGGTATACTGTGCGTCGTGTGTGCTGTCGAAGAGCATTTCCGACAGTTTCATCATGTTGTTGGTGTTGCAGCTCTCCGGTCCGTCGGCCTCCTTGATGTACTTCTCGCAGTTGTCCTGGCTGAGGAAGTGCTCGTTGATGCTGTTGCCGCCTATGCACACGGTGCGGTTCCGTGCCACATCTGTCCAGAAGTTGCTTGCCGCCGTGGCGTATTCCCTTGCCGTGGCGTCCTCCTGTGCTATGCGCTGGAAGCCGATGTACTTGGGCACCTGCGTGTTGGCATGGCGTCCGTTGAGGAATATGGCGCTGAACTTGCCGTCGTCGCCCTGCATTCCGTCCACCATCACCTTGTGGCTGTAGCGCTTTGCGGCGTCGAGATAGCGCTTGTCGCCGAAGATACGGTAGGCGTCGGCCAGTGTCTCGTTCATGCCTCCGTGCTCAAAGTCGAGTACTCGCTGCATATCCTTGTCGCTAAGGTGGCTGACCACGCTGACGGACCAGTCGCAGATGGCGCGGAAACAGTCACGTGCGGTGCGGTTTCCCGTGTAAAGCCATGCGTCGCGCAGCCCCGCCAGTATCTTGTGCTCACAGTAGAAGGGCACCCAGTAGCCGTACTTGCGGAACTCTGTCATGTCGTTGGCGTACAGTCCCGTCCATATCTGGTTGATGGGCTGTCCGCCCACGAAGCCCTTCAGGCCCGTGTTGTCGTCAATGTACGCGTCCTGGCAGTCCTTCACTATCCCAATGCAGTAGTCAAGGCGCTCCTTCAGCTGCCGGCGCACATCGACATCCTCCGTGGCGGCCCATGCAAGGGCGAGCGCGGTGAGGTAATGTCCGCCCACATGGCCCTCAAGGGACCAGTCCTTCAGTCCCCAGTTCTTGAACGACGGGTGCTTCTCCACCCATCCGTGATAGCGTGAGCCGGGCTTGGAGTCAAGGCCGGCCTGGCGTATCAGCGGAGTCATGAGCCTGTCAGCGTCATACTCCAGCAGCAGCCTGTTGTTGATGTTCAGCGCGTTCAGGAAGGGACCGTCCAGTAGACGTACCTCCTTGAGGTCGAAGTGCTGCGGATAGATCTGCGACTGCGCGCTTACTGCTGACGGCACGGTGAGCGCCGCCAGCAGTACTGATGCTATAATGCCTCTCATTATGCCTTACAGGTTTATGGTATACATCACGAATGAATGAGGCTTCAGGTCAACACTCATCTTCCGCTTCACCTTCACCGTCTCTGTAACGGGCGCTATGGGCTGCGCCTCATAGTTGTTCTCCGCGTCGGGACTGCCTGCCAGGGTGGTGAGCTTGCCCACGGACTTCATTCCCTTGAAGCGTGACAGGTCCACGGTGACCTTGCGCGCGTCGCCCGATGCGTTGCATATCTTGACAAACAGCTGGCGGGTCTTGGTGTTGAGCACCACGGACTGCTCCTGCATGTTGGTCTTCTCGCCGTCAAATTTGACGCAGTCGCCGTAGAAGTAGTCACCGGCGGACTGTCCGAACATCTGCTGCACATAGTAACTGCACGTCAGGTACGGCCTCTCATTGTCGAAATAGATCAGGTCCGGGTTCCAGTTTGTGGCCCCCTTGCGCGCAAATAGCGGCGCATAGCTTGTCATGGCCACCACGTCACCGTTGCGTTCCACATGGCACAGGTACAGCGCCTCGGCCAGTGCGTCGGCCATCTTCTTGTCCTTGGCGGCGTACTCGCCCAGGTATACCTTTGTCTTACGGTCGCGCGGATAGGCGTCATACTGTCGGCTTGTCTCGAAATATCCCCTCTGCTCGTAGTAGTGCTCATCGAGAATAGGCATTCCTAACTCCTCGGCTATCTTCCATCCGTTGTCAAAGTCGGGGTTGCCGGGGTGTGAGCCGGGGCCTGCCGTTCCCACAATCACTATCTCGGGATGCGCCTTGGTGATGCGCTCGTACATATACTTGAACCTCTCGGCGAACTCTGGAGATATCTTCTCCTCGTTGCCGATGCCGAGATACTTCAGCCCGAACGGCTTGGGGTGTCCCTGTTCCGCGCGTATGCGGCCCCACTTTGTGTCAACGCTGCCGTTAGCCCACTCTATCAGGTCCAGAGCATCCTGCGTCCAGCGGTCCATATCGCTCATGGGGCAGGCGTCCTGAGCCTGTCCTTTCATTCCCCAACCGCCGTTGGCGCCCTGACAGCTCACACCGCATGGCAGTATGGGCAGCGGCTCCATGTTCATGTCCTCACACAACTGGAAGTACTCGTAGTATCCCAATCCCATGGACTGGTGGTATCCCCATGTGTTCTTCATCTGCACTCTCTGCTCCTTCGGGCCTATGGTGTTCTTCCAGTGGTATGTGTTCCAGAAGCCATCGCCACCGCCGTGCACCACGCATCCGCCTGGAAAGCGCATGAACTTGGGGTTAAGCGCCTCCAAGGCCTCGGCCAGGTCGCGGCGCATACCGTGTCCCTTGTATGTGTCCTGCGGCATCAGCGACAGCATATCCACATCCATGGTGCCAGGAGTCATGACGAGGAAGCGCAGCATGGCGTCCTTACAGTCCGCGTTTGCGGTCAGGGTGCACACGTTCTTGCTCCATGTGGTGCCGCCGACGGTCAGTGTGGTGTCCGCTATCACGGTCTGTTCCTTGCCCGGAGCCACCAGAACCACGCGCACCTGCTTCTCCTTGCCGTCCGGACAGCGTGTGAAGACGGAGAAGTCATACTTTGCGCCGCCCTTGACAGTGATGCCGTCGAAGCCGCGGTTCTCCAGACCGTAGCCTGTCCAGCCGTTAAAGTCATAGTAATGGCCCACCCTTTCTGTCGTCAGCCTCATGTAGTTGGGGTTGTTCCTGTGCAGAGGGTCGGCCTGCAGCGTCTGTATCTGGCCCAGAGAGTGCCCGGGGCGTATCACGCGCCATGCCGTTGCGGGTCCCCATCCGTCACGCTCGTTGGCGTTGAACTCGAAAGATCCGTTCTGAAGCAGCTCGGCATACAGTCCGCCGTCAGCGGCATGGCTTATGTCCTCAAAGAAAATGCCTATCAGCTCGCTGCTGATGGCCTTGCCGCCGGCAGGAGGTGTCAACGGCTTGGCAGCCTGTACGGTGAATGACGATGCCGCAAGCATAAGCGGCAGTGATGACTTTAAGATCTTCATAATATATAAAGGTTTTGGTTAGAAAATTCAAGTGTCGCTGACAAAGTTACGAAAAAAATCTGTCATACAAGCCTTATTCTGTAATTATTTGGCCTTTTTGTTATAATTGAAGAACTATTTGATATATTCTTTATAACACTGGTCCGTGCAATGACAGAACTTGCCCAGTGCAAATTTACTAAATGTTTTGTAAACAAAGGTTAGAAATAACGGTTAAAACACGATTTTATACAGAAAAAGAACGTTTTTATTATAATATTCCAAGATATTATTGTAGCTTTGCAGTGGATAATGCAAACCCCCAAGTGCTGTAACAGCACGACAGAACAAGAGACCATGAGCTTTACAACCTACATCCGCTCCGTGTTGGAAAAGCGTGTGACAGCGCTGCTCCTGACACTGCTGTGCCTGTCCGCCACGGCGTGCGCGGCCGCAAGAGGGGCGGAGGATGGGCGCAGGAACGTTGCCGCGGTGCTGGACAGCGTGTTCTCCCTGTCGGCAAGGGTGGGCAATGAGAGGTGGCACTACACGGGACACTACTACTACCGCGGCGTGCTCGACCTGCAGCGCAAGAACTTCATCGTGGCCTCCGTGCCCAACAGGCGCTTCTATATGAAGGGCGGAAGGGAGCTGCTGACGGAGGATTGGGGCGAGGTGGAATACACCATGCCGGGCATATTCACGCGAAAGGTGAGGCGGCGCAGCAACTCCACGGCACGCTATGCGGCGGCTCATGGATACATCATGGACTTCTTCAACGTCAGCCTGCACAGTGTGTATCTGTTAGGAGACCACATACTGTCGCCGCTGAGACGCGAGAACAGGCACAGTTACCGCTATTCTCTCGACTCCATATCATGCGGCCGCGCCTACATTGCCTGTAAACGGAGGCGGCGGAATATGCAGCTGGTGGACGCCTACATTATATATAATATGGAACAGGGCCACATCAGCAGTGTGAAAGTGAGCGGAATGTACAACTTTGTGGACTTCACCATGACCGTGGACATGGGCACCCGGGGGCTGGAACGCTATTGGCCGCAACGTACATCGCTGGACTTCAGATACTGGTACTACGGCAATGTGTTCAAGGGCAGCGCCGTCTATGCGCAGACATACTCGGGACTGACGCCGGACTACACACCACCGCTGGACACAAAGAACCCTCATGACATAACGTCACGCTATGCTCTGGCTCTGGACACCGCTGCCATAAGGCATGACAGAGCCTTCATGGACAGTCTGCGCCCGATACCCTTGTCGGCAGAAGAGCTGCGCCTGTACAAGGAGGCGGAAGGGACGGGCGGCGGAACTGACTCCCTGCACGCTGCGACACCGCAGCAGCGCAGTGGCGGAACGCCGAAATGGATAAAGAGCATAGGACACGTCGGGGAGTTCTTCTTTAACGACCACGACCTGATGACGACGGCCTACAGCTCACTGAAGGTGCTGTCGCCAAACCTTGGATACTCCGGCAGCCGCGGAGTGTCGTGGAGACAGGATATAGAGTACGCATACCAGATGGGCAACGGAAGGCGGTGGAGCATAGTGCCCAGAGCCACATACTACTTCAAGGACAGTGAGCTGACAGGACGCGTGCGCAGCGAGCTGCTCTTCAACCCCAAGCATCTGGGCAGCGCAGCATTCGAGGCCGGTATGCAACAGATTACAGCCAACAGCAATACACTGTACTTTGTAAGCGAGGTGGGGCCTGACGGCAAGGAGAACGTGGAGGCATTGGACTTCACGGACTTCTACTGGCACGCCGACATCAAACGGGAGGTGGCCAACGGACTGGACCTCTCCACTGGAATAGTGATGCACCACTACCGTCCGAGACGCTATGCCAGGACGCACAGCGCAGAGCTGGGACTGCGCGAACGCTACCGTGAGTTCGCCACAAGGCTGACCGCAAGCTACACACCGCGTCAGGACTATTACATGGTGGGCACACGAAAGGTGCGGGTGGAAAGCTCCATGCCCACATTCACCGTAAGCTACGAGCGGGGAATAAAGGGAGTGCTTGGCAGCAGCAACAACTTCGAGAAGTGGGAGACGATGGTGACACAGAGCAGGCAGCTGACACCACTGCACAGACTGATATGGAAACTGGGAGGAGGAATGTTCACGGACAAGGAGAACAGGGACTTTCTGCAGTACGAGTACTTCAACAACGGCATAACAGCCTACAACTGGGACGATGACCGCAGCGGCGTATTCCAGCTGCTGGACCAGAAGTACTACCACAACAGCTACCACTACCTGCGCGGCCATGTGGTGATGGAGAGTCCGATACTGATACTCGGCAACTTCAACACCCATCTGCTGCGCGCCGAGCGACTGTATGTCAACGCCCTGCTGACGGAGGGACTGGTGCCATACATAGAGTTTGGCTACGGCATAAGCAACGAGATGTTCGACATAAGCGTCTTCGGTGGATGCATAAAGGGCGGGACATTCAAGACCGGCCTGAAGTTCAGCCTGCATATCTTTGACTGAATTACGCTCATGAGAACGGCAGGGCATCATAGCCGCACGCATCACACTCATGCGCCATTGCAATGTCCGAGTCTCTCAATACCTGTAAATCGTTTATATGTTCCTTTAAGCATTTCAGCGCCTCAGCATCATTTATTTCCTCGCGTCTGTCCCTGCTTAACCTGCAATATTCCTCCTCCTGTTCTATCCCTGCAAACCTGCGTCCGCACAAATTGGCCGCTATGCCTGTTGTGGAACTGCCACAGAAGGGATCAAAAATCCAGTCTCCCTGGCTGGTTGAGGCAAGAATGGTACGCACAAGCAGTCTTAATGGTTTCTGTGTAGGATGTTTACCGCACGTCTTTTCCCATCTGCCAATGGCTGGCATACGCCATACATCAGTCATCTGGCGGCCTTCATTTATCTCCTTCATAAGCCCATAGTTGAACTTATGCGGCACCTTCTGCATCTTCCTTGCCCAAATTATGAACTCGGTAGAATATGTAAAGAAACGGCATGAGATATTAGCCGGCGGATTGGTCTTCTGCCATGTTATGACATTCAGTATCTTATAGCCAAGCGAAGTGAGGCTGTTGGCCACTGAAAATATGTTGTGGTAAGTCCCGCTTATCCATATTGTGCCATTGTCCTTCAGCTTGTCGCGGCACAGACGCAGCCATTCCATGTTGAACGTGGCCATATCCTCCTGTGACAGGCCTTTGTCCCATTCCCCCTTATCCACACAGACTACCTTTCCACTCTGCAACGATATGCCGCCATTGGACAGAAAGTATGGAGGATCGGCAAATATCATGTCGAACTTGAAGTCAAATTCCTTCAGGAGTCTGAGACTGTCACCATGCGCTATTATATAATCATTATCAGGTGATCTGTAATATGACTGTATCATTATCCCTCGTTTGCCTTTATCCTTTTAATGAATTCCCCGATGGATGTAAGGTTATAGACGCTCTGTATAATGGAACAGGCCTCCTGTAGCTTGTTCCTTGCCGACCTCCAGCCAACACCGTCCGTTATCCATACAAACTCAAAGCCTTCAACTGAATTTATCTTTGGAGCAATGTCAGAATAAGAACGTGCCACCTCGTTTAGCTTTGAACCGCCTCCTGTATAGAAGTTTACCTCAATAAGATAGACCTTTGATGATGTATTCACTACAAAGTCAAAACGTTTCTCATCGTCTCCAAGCGCAGCGGCAATGGCAGGCCACTCTCTGGAATAGACCTCCCTCCTGAATGCAATGCCCGCATCAGACAGTATGGACGAGACTGTATTCTCCATGATATGCCCGCTTCTGTTCTTTCTTGCATTAGTGTCCAGACCGGTCTCTATGCCGAATACGTAATCTACAAGATTGGTTATCTTCCGCCTCTGCAGCACATCTCCAAGTCCGGTAGCCTCAAGAAACGACATTACAGAGTCGACAGAGCCAAACATACTGTCCAAGGGGACACAGTTGCCGGCGGCATCCAGTATCAGTTTCCTGTCGTGAGCACGCACTGCCACAAGAATGTTCATGACGGAAAAGGCACTCCTGTCCCTCCTCCATATTGTCTCCACACTCTGGCGCAGGTCTGTTGCGCCAACAAGACTGTTGAGCATATATAGGCTCAGCTTAATGTCATCGACATTTCTGGATATCTTGTCAAAGTCACAAAAGAAGTCCAGCGTCTGGTTAGTCTCCTTCAGTTGGGACATGAATTTATTGAAATCCTCAAGCATAAATCAGTTTTCCTAAATTGATATTATGTGACACTCTACTCTGTTGCCTGCTGTTTGTCCTGATATAATTATGTATCAACAGTTCTGACACCTTTCCCCGTCCTGCACCGTTGGCATTGATGTTGCGCGATGCCATGATTCTCTCTATATGGTAGTTTGCATATAGGGAGTCAAAGAAATCGTCAGACTCATTCAGACTCCTACAGTCCGAATTGCTAAGCATAAAACTATACCCCCTTGCAGACACCCTGTCACAGAATTTCTTCAGCCGTATCTGGGACTCGTCATTAAATGCCTCCTTGGTGTAGTCGTTAAAGTTGGAGGTGTTACTCAACGGACGGTATGGAGGATCAAAATAAAACAGAGTATTGCCAGACGCATGATCCATGGTCATTTCAAAGTCACCGTTGATTATTTCAACCCTTCCCAGCAGCTCGCTGTCAACCCTGAGCGTGTCCGCATCACAAATCATGGGACGCATATACTTACCAAAAGGCACATTGAACAGTCCCTTCCTGTTCACACGGTACAGGCCGTTAAAGCAGGTACGGTTAAGGAACATGAAACAGACAGTGTTCTCTACAGGGTCAAGCCCCTTCTCATTGTACCGCTGGCGGACAGCAAGGAACATCTCACGCTTCGCCTCCACATCCGTCAGTGCCAGATATCTGGACTGTATGGCAAGCAGTTCACGTATCAGCGCCTCCACATTGTCACGCACTGTCATGTAACAGGTAATCAAATCTGAATTGACATCGTTAATCACAGCACGCCTTATGTTGCGGTAACGCTGCAGCATATAGAACATCATGGCGCCTCCTCCCACAAACGGCTCTATGTAGGTCACATCTTTCCATGTATGGAAGCCGGCCGGAAGCAGGCCCTCCAGTTGTTCAATGAGCTGCCCTTTGCCTCCTACCCATTTGATGAATGGTTTTGCTTGTATATTCATTGTCCTGTTTTTCTTGCAAGAATTTACAAAGATAACATAAAAAATTGAGATTGTTATTAAGCAGCCTCCATTTTTCATATTATTTCACATATCAGGATTACAATGGAAACATCCTCTCCACATTCACCTTACCCGCCACACCTTCAATGAAATGTAATCCCTTCTTGCCTGCGGCTCACATACAAAGACGGCGTTGTTGAGCCATCCGTAGCGGCTGTCAAACGGTGCCTCGAACTTTGGTGAGGTGCGGAAATAGAAGCCTTCAGGCCCGTCGTACAGTATGTCGGTGTTGCGCACGTGTATGAATACGCTGTCAGAGGTCATGATGTTGTATATGGCCTCCAGCTCTGTACGGTGCCTGTCCCTGTCCACTAACTGGTAGTCCGCGCCGCCGCCAAGCACCGTGCCGCTAAGCATCGGGCCGGAGAATGTGCCGCCGGTGATGGGTATCACGACGCGTTCACCGTGAGCCGTGGCGCCGACAGAGAATGCCTTGCCGCAGGTCACCTTCAGCTCACACACATATTCCAGAGCCGGAGCCTCCGGCTGTGCGCCGCCTGCAATGGACAGCAGCAGGAATGTTATAAGGTTTAGAATCCTTTTCATAGTCATGAAGTTTACTGCCTCCATGCAAAGGTAGCCTTTTCCGCCGAACAGGGCAAGCGTTTTCACAGTTTTTTTACGGGCAGGCGGCCATGAGTGTTAAATGTTTCCATAAATTATGCCGTGTGCAGGGATTTTACTAACTTTGCACCCCGATTTAAAAAACATATAAATAAGCAATGATTACACAATGTGCGGTACTGTTCGCCTTCCTTGCCATGGGCGAACTGATTGTATGGGCCACCGGCATTCCGGTGCCCTCCTCCATCATTGGCATGCTGCTTCTGGCCGCGGCGCTACGCTACAGGCTTGTAAGGCCACGCCATGTGGAGGGAGTGGCAGACTTTCTTGTACGCAACCTCGGCTTCTTCTTCGTCCCGGCCGGCGTGGGTGTCATGCGCTGCATGGGCATCATCCGCGACCAGTGGCTCCCCATTGTGGGTGCCACGGTGGCCAGCACGTTTGTCATCATAGCCGTGACAGGCTGGGCTCACCAGCTCACACGGCGCTATCTCTCACGTCTTAACATTCACAGTCATGGAGTTTCTGCAAAATAAATACTTCCTTATAGCGCTGACCTTCGCGGCGTTCATCGGCGCGCAGTGGATAAGGCGGCGCACGGGACTGGCTCTTCTCAATCCCATACTCGTCTCCATCCTTATCATTGTGTCCTGCCTGCTCCTTGCCGGTGTGGACTATGACTGCTATGCCGCAGGCGGCTCATACATAGACTTCTGGCTTAAGCCTGCCGTCGTGGCTCTGGGCGTGCCTCTCTACCGCCAGCTTGAGTCCATACGCAGACAGCTTCTGCCCCTGCTTCTGGCCGAACTGGCCGGCTGCGTGGCCGGTCTGGTATCTGTTGTGGTGGTTGCGCGGCTGCTGCAGGCCACTCCGGAGGTGGTGCTCTCACTGGCCCCCAAGGCCGTCACCACTCCGATAGCGATGGAGGTGTCGCAGACCATAGGCGGCATTCCGGCCCTGACAGCCGCCGTAGTGGTGTGCACGGGCATCTTCGGCAGCATGGCCGGGTTCTCAATGGTGCGCACCAGCCGCATCAAGAGCCCCATTGCCGGCAGCCTGTCTATAGGAACAGCGTCACACGCGGTAGGCACAGCGGCGGCCTTCGAGCGCAGGGGAATGCGCTATGGCGCATACTCCTCATTAGGACTGACGCTCAACGGCCTGTTCACCGCCCTGCTCTCACCGTTCATCCTGCCGCTGTTGGGCTATTAGGTGCGGGGGATGATGCTTATCTGCCGAGATACTCACAGAAGTACTTCTCAATAGCGGCAAAGGGTATCACGTCCTTGCGGTCGTAAAGGTCAGTGTGGCTTGCACCGGGAATCACCATGAAGAGCTTGTTGTTCTCCTTTCCCGGAGTGACGGTCAGTCTCTTGTAGGCATCACTGCCGAAGTAGAATGAGTGTGCTTTCTCGCCATGCAGTATCATCACCGCGCTCTCTATCTCTCCGGCCCGGCTCATCAGCGGGAAGTTTATCCACGGAATAGGTGATGTGGCGTTACGTCCTCCGTTAGAGTTGAGCGAACGCGCGTGGTACCCACGCTTGGTCTTGTAATAGTCATAGTAGTCACGCAGGAACTTCGGCGCATCTGCCGGCAGCACATCCGGTACGCCCCCTCCAAGTTTCGGGGTGCCATTACGGTAATCCTCGGTGCGCTGGGCCGACAGTCTCTCACGAATGGCATTGCGCGCCTCGGCACTGTCGTCAGCGTCAAAGTATCCGTTGGCATTGACACGGCTCATATCATACATGGTTGAGGCGAGCGTGGCTTTGATGCGCGTGTCGGATGCCGCGGCATTGATAGCTATGCCGCCCCATCCGCAGATGCCGATAATGCCCACCCTCGCAGGGTCCGCGTACGGACTGGTGACAAGGAAGTCAACCGCCGCACTGAAGTCCTCCGTATTGATATCGGGAGAAGTCATGTAGCGCGGCGTGCCGCCGCTCTCGCCGGTGAACGACGGGTCAAAGGCCAATGTAAGGAAGCCCCGTTCCGCCATTTCCTGCGCATACAGTCCGGCGGCCTGTTCCTTCACTGCTCCGAAGGGACCGCAGACGGCTATCGCCGGCAGTTTGCCGTCCGTCCCCTTCGGTCTGTACATATCGGCGGCGAGAGTGATGCCGTACCGGTTAACGAATGTGACCTTGCTGTGGTCTACCTTGTCACTTTTCGGGAAAGTCTTGTCCCATTCCTTTGTAAGAGTCAAATCTTCCATGATGTTATCGTTATGTTTGTTACCGGCTGCATTCATCCCCGAAAGGCCTGTGAGCATGGAGAGAATGAATACGGCCAAATATTTAGTCGTTTTGTTGTTTAGTCGTTTTGTCATTTGGTTGTTTAGTTGTTTGGTCGTTTGGTGGTTTAGTTGTTTGGTTGGATAGTGTTGTGTTCATGTTACAACTAATAACTCATCACTCACAACTCATAACCCAAACAAAAGCTATCAAATCACTCGGTAAAAGCATAGAGATTACCTTGTAATATCTATCAAATTACCCAGTAAAAGCTATCTGATTACAAGGTAATTTGATAGCTTTTGTTTTGGGTTATGAATGATGAGCTTTCTGTTTTAACAAAACAACGAAACAACAAAACCACCAAATCACTAAAATGATGGTTGTAGGTTAAGTTATTAGTTTTAACCAGACGACCAAAACACTGAACCACCAAACAACCTTATTGTTTCTTGAATGGTGATTCAACCTCCTCGTCAGTAGCCTCAAGAAGGAAAAACACCGGGCGCAGGCCATCGTTGCAGCAGCTTATGGCAGTTCCCGGCTTACGTATCCAGTCGTTGAACCAGAACTGTCTTGAGCCATTTGCCAGTGCGAACACATACTGGTGGATGGAGCGCCATGCGCCGTCGCACAGTCCCTCGGGCCTTGATGCTCCTGCATAAAAGACGTCGCCGACATTCATGCACGGGCAGGGTGATATCCCATCCACACCATACTCCTTTGCCAGCTCCTCGTTAAAATCTTTCCTTAACACTGTGATTTTCACTTTCTTCATACTTCTGTTTATTTTAGGTTCGTAATGTTCATTATACTTTTCTGCTGCAAAATTACGCAAAAAGCCCCACAGTGCAGTTACTGTGAGGCTCAATCATCGTTACTGAAAAGTTCAGTCAGCCTTTCTTTTTAAAGACAGCGGTCGGCGTCATGCCGAACTCCCTCTTGAAAGCCGTGGAGAAATGTGAAGGGTTACGGAAACCTACCTCGGCGTATACATCCACAACCTTTCTCCTGCCGCTTTTCATCAGCTCGTACGCCCTTTCAAGTCTCTTCTTGATAAGCCACTTTTCAGGCGTGAGGTCGCTGACCTTCTTGAAGTCACGCTTGAATGTGGCAAGGCTGCGCCCAGTATAATGCGCAATCTCCTCAATGCTAAGGTCGCACATGAAGTTCTCTTCCATAAAGCCGAGGATGTCAATTTTCCACGGTTCGTTGAAGTCAAACATCGTGGGTACAAATCTCTCGTCTATCGACAGCAGTGCCATCAGCCCCTCCTGCAGCTTCAGTTCCATGAAGTTGTCCTTAGGTTTCACGTCTGGGTCAAAGTACGGTGTCATAGAGGCAAAGAGACTGGCCAGCTCCACCGTCCTGGGCAGTTTGACAACTCCCTTCTCCAGCTTCCTGGCCTGAACCCTGTCAAGTGACAGCCTGCTGTA
The DNA here is from genome assembly GCA_030531085.1 of Prevotellaceae bacterium. Taxonomy (GTDB): domain Bacteria; phylum Bacteroidota; class Bacteroidia; order Bacteroidales; family Bacteroidaceae; genus Prevotella. The sequence goes on from JAUNOM010000013.1 coordinate 58,178, forward strand.
CATATCCCTGAGAAAGCCGCGCGTGAACATAAGGAATATACCGCAGTAGCGCTCGCCGTCACAGGTCTTCTTATACATGGTGATATGATGGTCCCTCGGAATGAATACGCACTCACCCTTACGCACATGGATCTCCTCCGTGCCATTGTCCAGTATCATCTCTCCGGAATAGACGTAATTGAGCGCGTACTCACGGGAACGGTGTATGCAGCCGCTCACATCATCATAGAAGAAGCTGTAGAAAACATTGTTATAGTTGAATATCAGCTTCATCGGACCAAGATTCTCCTCCTGTTGATTTATAGCCATAAGCCCCTTTTTATTAATAATTTAATCTCAAAAAACAGAACCACCAAACCTCTAAGAGGATGGTTTTAGGTTTTGGGTTTTAGGTTCTATATCATTTCCTAAGTTTTGCCTTGTTTCCTATGGACAACGTCTTGCCTGATAGAGTCACCTGCTCATTCTTCCAATTCCACTCACGAACCAACTCTGCCTCACGGGAATCCTCTTGCAGGTCTTTCACACTATTAGAAACATCATATTTCCGTTCGTCCCAGTTCTCTGCCCAGTTATGCCCTTCATTCAATCGCTGTTTTGGTTTAATGTATGGGTTATGGGTGTCATTGGGAACATTGCAATAAACACCGTCTATATCTATATGGGTAGAGATAAGACCGTTTGCCATAGTGTATGTTCCTTTCAACCGGATATAAACGGAGTATTGGCTCGGCACCTCCATTGTACTGTTCAGCCTTACCTCAAACGTACCATCATCTTTAAATCGACAATTACCTTTAAGGTATTTATAGTGACTCCCCAGCTGTTCAAGTGCACCCTTGCGGCATTTCCACTTGCCTGTGATGTCCTGCGCCTGTATTGTCAATGGGAATAGTGTGCAGGCAAGAAGTAAAATAATAAAGTGTTTCATAATTATAGTTGCTATTTCATTTAAAAAACTACCTCCATATACACATATCCGCTTCATAATATCCTTCTTTCGGATTAAGAACGAGTGGGGTGGAATATTTGAAAGTGCTTATCTTATCAAACATATCCGATATCTCTTTAGGAGTGTATAAATCGAATAGGCATACATCCGATTTAATACGTGTACAGATGACACTGCCATTATCTACAATTATTGTTCTGATGTATATGCCCATATCTTTGACTGTCAGTCCTTTTTTGTTATTTACAAACAAATTCTCACAGAATTGGGCCATCTTTTTTGCCTCTTGTTTGCGTAAAGGTTCATTTGTCCAAGCAGGAGTAGTTGCAAGGCCCACTTCATCATAAGCCTTTTTTATTGCTTTTATATTTTTAGCCTTATTCTCATAAACATCTATTGTATATACATAAAAACTATATTCCGATATATTGCGCTCCGTAACAGTCCTATTCCCCACAGTTTCCTTCCGTTCTTCATCTGCGAAACAACACAGAGAATAAACAAGGAATAGTCCTACGCACAAATAATGAAAAAGATGTTTGTTAACAGAAAGATTAGAGTTAAAAGTCTTTACGACTGTCTGTAAATAGATTGTTTTTTTCATTGTTCTATTATTTATTTTTTTCTTTGAAACCTATGAAATTTAATATATCTCTCCAGTTCCAATTATATTTTGGATTGTGATTTTTATAATAGGTAGAGTGACAATTTGAGGAATTATTATTATCTATATATTTCCAATAATTTCGGAAATTATCAGATAAATCTTTATGATTCAAATTTTCAAGCGTGCTAATAAATTCAGAAGTGTATGTCAATTCTCCATTTATGTTCTTGCAGCCTTTTTTTACTTGAGCTGCAAATGTATTCCAAATGTGGACCACTGGAAAAAGTGTGTGGATATCGTAGTACAATAAAAATACTATTTTGT
>JAUNOM010000053.1 GCA_030531085.1 Prevotellaceae bacterium
CGCCGCAATCTCTATGCTTTTACCCGGTAATCTCTATCAAATTACCCAGTAAAAGCATAGAGATTACAAGGTAATTTGATAGCTTTTACAAAGCCCTGAATATAAGGTTGTTACACAGGCAAAAACACTCTGTCGTTGAGCTGGTGGCACTCCACTGTCCTGCGCCTGCATGAACGCCGTCATGCAGATTTGTAAAAGAAAGAGCAGACTCATTCTTTTCAGAACATTACCAAAGCGACTATTCTATCGTGATAGTGCCATTGCCGAACACCATTTTGACAAGGTGGGGAATAAACTCCTCCTCATCGTCCCTAAACCAGTTATCCTGTAGGATATATGTCGTCATACCATTGTTCTCTATTATCTCTGACACATCAACCTCCTTGTTGTATACCAGCGTGATGTCTCTGCCTTTTAGAATAAATACGGATAATTCGGGTAAACCTGCACTGTCTCTGAAACCACGAAACGCTAATGCCACGATGTCCTTAGATACGTTAATCTGCTTGAACATGATGTTTGCGCTGTCTTCCCAATATTTGGTGAAGAAACCGAAGCCGCCATGGTTAAATCTTAGCCAGCGGTTATCATTTATAAACACGTAAGATGTGTCCGAACCTTTCGTATTCCGTTTCGCATGACACACAATATCAAGCCTGCAGAATGTGGTGTCCGCCATATAATCATATTCATCATCAACAAACATATAGCTCTTAACTTCATACCAGTAGTCATTGTTAGTATTAACGATAACAGAATCTGTCAGTTTGTATGAGGCGTTGTCATGTTTGTAATATTTGTCAACATATAATTTGTTTACATATTGTGATTTTGCCATTACCTTGCCTTTATCCAAGGTGAAAATATTCACGCCAGCATATATCTGTGCGCAAATAAACAATGCGATTATTGTAAATACTTGCTTCATGTTTCTTAGATTTCTTTCCGAACATCCGCAGTCATCGGGAATACTGCGGGACAAATCTATTGACAGTTGATGTATAACCTGCGTAGCCCATCCGGGTACTTTTTAATTGTTGTATATGTTATGGCACAAAGGTAATAAAAATATTCGACACATAAACAATATTACAGCCATAAATCTGAAAAGAATTATCATCAAGGCTTTGCGGCAATGAATGGAACAGCCCACTCATTGCCGCATATAACGACACTATCCGCTGGCTTCACAGCCGGCGGATAGCGCTTAGAAACATAATTAACTATATCTTATTAACATCCAAAAATACATTATGCAAGAATTCACAGTGCAAAGGTACATAGTTTTCGTGAGGCACACAATACTCATTAATGTGTATTCTATATCCTTTTACAGCCTTTCCGCACTGGCATACATAAAAAAGAGGGCAGGCTCTGAAGGATAGAGCCTGCCCTCTTGATATGCTTTCTGCTGTTGTTTCATTACTTTGCCCATAGCTGTGACGCGCCCTGGGCTGTTGGTGGGATAGGAAGTATACGCCCTTCCTTGTCATACCTCATCGGTTCCGCTATGACACTGCGGCTGTAGCTGGTGCCATCGGGCAGTCCGCCGTTGTGCGAGAAGAACAGCCACTGGCCGCGGTGGTTGACAATGGCGGGGTGTGTGGTATTCGAGTTACCGGCTATCTCACTGATTATGCCCATCGCCTTATACGGCCCTCCGATATGGTCGGATACCGCGTATGCTATCTTCTCCGGCCATTCCGAGGCATACGTCAGATAGTACTTGCCCTGATACTTATGCAGCCATGGGGCCTCCGTGAAGTTTGGCACATCTATCTGGTGCACCTCGCCGTCTATCTCCGTCATATTGTCCTTCAGCTTGGCATAGTAGCACTGCTGGTTGCCCCATATTATATAAGGTGTGCCGTCATCATCTATCAGTATGGCAGGGTCTATGCACGCCCAGCTGTGTCTGGAGGCGAAGCAGGCCTCGTTGGTGAGCAGCGGCTTGCCTATGGCGTCATGGTAGGGACCCGTTATCTTGTCGCTCACTGCAACACCGATACCGCACCAGTTGGTGGACACATACCAATAGTACTTGCCATTACGCTTCACCACATGACCCGCGTATGCCTGCTTGCTCCTGGCCCATTTGAACTCGTCTATATGCAGGGGTGAGGGGTATTCCGTCCAGTGCTTCATATCCGTAGTGCTGTACAGCAGCCAATCACGCATCACATATCCTTTCTGATTGCCCTCCATGTCATGGCCGGCAAAGAGCCATAGGGTGTCATTCTCCACAAGCACGGCAGGGTCGGCGGTATGCTTGTCGCGGATTATGGGATTACCCGTGCTCTCGAAGTCATGCCGCAGCACATAGCCCCATCTGCGCTGCACACGGTCCAGCTCATCGGCTGTAAGCGGTATCACCGAGCCATGACGTGGAAAGAAGTCCTTGCGGAACGACTGCGGAGACTTGGTGAAGGTCTTGAGGTCTCTTGATGTCTGGTACTCATAGCGCCCTGAGCCGTAAAGGTCGTACATCAGCACATACTCCTCACTGTTGTTCAGCTTGAAGACACTGCTGCCCTCCACGTGGGTCTTTGTTCCGGCATAGGCGTCGAGATATTCAAAGTTCTCCTTCCACGGCCCCGTCAGACGCTTTGAGGTGGCCTGCTGTATGCCATTCTTCACCTCCTTGCCATTCGCGTCCTTGGTGTTCCCTTTATAGAACAGATGGTACTGCCCGTTACGCTCAATGATATCATTGTCAATAGAGCCGTATTTTGCGGCAAATAACTGCCTTGGCTCACTCTCAAACCTTGTGAAGTCCTTGTCAGCGTACGCATAATAGGTAATGAGGCTCTTGCGGCCGTCACCTGTACGCTGCAGAGTGAAGTATATCATATACTTCTTTGCCTTACGGTCATAGATGGTCTGAGGGGCCCATACCCAATAAGCGTCACTGAAGGCCGGCCAGTCCTTGGAAAGGTTGATTTTAGAATGCGTCCAGTTCACAAGGTCAGCAGACTTGAGCAGCACAATGCCTGGATTCTCATTCCATCCATTCTTCGCCACCATCATGTCCGTAGCCACTATATAGTAACAGCCATCCTCTCCGCGCAGGATGTGGGGATCGCGGATGCCGCCGCTGTTACTGATGCTGTCACTCGCCACGATGGGACGGTTACCATTCAGGGCATACCAGTTCTTGGCATCCTCACTCACGGCGAAACGCAACTGTTCCTGTAGTTTTCCGTCACCGCCACCCTCAAAATAAGCAAACAGATAACCGGCAAAGTTACTGTTCGCCTTCTCCTTCTTTGCAAGAACCGTCAATGACAATCCAAGCAATAGCATAAATGTCACAAGTCTCCTCATACTGTTGTCTATGTTAGTATTTATAATAATATGTAATAAACAGACCGGTAAAGCAAGGGAGTCTCATATTCCTCCAAACCCTTCCAAACGGGCTTACACTAAACGAAGTCCCCTAAAATCCCTCTAAAGGAGTTTTTCCCCTAAACGAAGCCTCCCCCCTAAACGAAGCATCCCCGGAGTCGGGACTGTCTCTGACTCCGGGGA
>JAUNOM010000054.1 GCA_030531085.1 Prevotellaceae bacterium
TTGTATTCATTCCCGTTCTTCCCGAACTTGGCAGACCACATCACCCGTTCCTTCTTCTCCTTGCCTTTTCTTCCAACGGGGATGACAAGCGCATGGCAATGTGGCGATTTCTCGTCCAGATGCACCTGAAAGCCGATAACATTCTCCTTGCCGAACTGCTCACAACACCATCGGTATGAATCCATAGCCCAGTCCTCCACTTCTCGGCAGCGGCGCAGGTGGCTGTTGTCCGCTCCCTTGTTCAGGTTCACGGTCTGGTTCCCGAACGCCATTTCAAGCGTCCGCTCATGGTTTCCTCCGATGATGAGCTTGGCGCAGATGTTCGGCTGAATCTTGCTGTTAGCCTTGAATGGGTGATATTCCAGTTCGTCCAGCCGTTCCTGTATTCTCTCATCCAACCGCTTGTCCATATAGCCTAACGGATGAATCTTTCCGTCACTGCCAATCTCGAAGTTCAGATGCATCCGTGTCCTGTCATAATTGTTGGCAGGGTCTCTGTTGAGCTTGTCTATCTTACGGTCATCCCAACGTCTTTCATTCTCGTTGGCCTCACCTCGGCTGAATGATTTTCCGTTCTCTATATGCAGGGCTTGTTTCTGTTCTTGTATCATATTTTTCTGTATTTTTTAAGTTTCAACATTTTTATAAAAGGGGGTGAAAAGAGCTTGCTCGCTGTTAGGGTGCAGGGACAATGTGCGGCATGGACGCTCCCTGCCTCATGGGACTTTCTTGCTCTCTGGCAAAAAGTCCTTATTGAGTTTAGGACTTTTGCGAAGTCTGTATAAGAGCAAGCTCACGGAGTGAATAGTTCCGTTATGGCGGAGCTGTTGAAGAAGGAGTTTCAGGTGAATCTTTCCGCACCTTCTCATACTTGGAGTGTCCGCAATGCCGGAGTAGGTTTTCCGCTATATACCGGTCAATCCATTTATTGCAGGTACTCTCGCTGTACTCCAATCGTCTGACAACAGTCAGGTACTCCTGTTTGGTAAAACTGTCCGGTAACATTTTGTACAGGATTTCTCTTCTGCCATTCCTGTTGGATGCTGATGCCGGAGTGGAAGGCTTCTCCAACTGACGGAACATATATGCGGAATGATACAGCATGGTCTCGGCAATAGTGAGCGACGTGTGGTAATCCTCATCAGAACATTCCAGTCTCAAAGGTTGTCCTTCAGGCATATGATGGTAACACTCATCCGTCAGATGCCGGACAATCGTCAGCACCATAATGATGCGGAATGCCATCAGTCCGTTTCTTCTCACCACACCCTGCATCCTGTTGCCGATGGCTTCACAGCATTCGTTGTTCAGCTGATTGTAGTGGTCCATGAAATGAGTGTGCAGGAACGGCGGGATACTCACTTCGTATGCCGATGCCTCCCGTTGAATCTTTCCTAACAGTTCCTTATATTGCTCACCCAACTGGCGAAACACCTCCGTTTTGGACTTCTTGGAATCAGTTACGACAAACACGTTGCGGATGTTCCTCTCGAACTTTACATTGAAGAACATGAAACGACTGAATAGTCCGTTCTCGGAATCCTGTATGAGGTTACGGACCTGTCCCGGTGTCCCGGCAAGCACGACACTCAGCTTGGGACAGTCCACTTCAAGGAACTCCCTGTCCTTACGGCGGCACAGTGACACAGGCTCATGGTGGAATGCCTTGCGCAACGTATCGGAATAGTTCCCATAGTCGGACTTCAGTGTCTGGCTGAGCGTGTCACCTTCCGTCTCGAACATCAGCCCTGTGCCATTGTTGTCCGCCAATGTCTTGATGAACGCGCTGGCACTGCTGTTGGCCGGAATGATAAGGGCAAGCATGGGCGTGTCCTTATCTTTGCTGTTGTCCGAGTCTGCCAATTGCAGTCTGGCAGCGGCACGCAATTCTGCATTGATGGGCGCAACCAGCTCACGGCACAGGGTCAACGCTCCCTTGCCCATGCCCGCATCTGCGGAAACAAACAGATACAGGTTGGGATAGACAATGCGCTCGTCATAGACTCCGCTCACCTTATCCAGTGTGGAAGAGAGGACTGCAATTGCCCCAATCAACAACATGTCCCTGTCCGACGGTGATATGGCACTCTTCATTACGCTGTCAAGAAAAGGAGGGAGATGGGAATATACCTCTTCTGGGAAAAGCGGCAGCTCATCTTCCTCAAATATCCATTTATCCGAAATGTCCGTTTTTTCATTTTGGTAATATGGATATTTGGCTTTTTGGATATTTACAGCTTCTTTTTCCTCCGATATTTCCATATTACCATCTTGGCAATTTGGACTTTTGGATATTTCAGCGTTATTTTGTTTATCCACACGGCCTTCCAAATTACCATTTTGCCAAATTGCCATTTTACCATTCGGTATGGAAATGGATATTCCAGCCTGTTTTGCCAGATGGAAGAAAGTAGATATGGTGATGCCTGAATTATCAGAGCGGAGGCATTTGTCATATTGGGATTCTGCCACTTCTAGGGTACATCCTGTATGCAAAGAACTTAGGCGCATGAAGTAGTCACGTCCGTTCTCTCCATATCTATCCACCAGTGCAAAGCCAAGTCTTACCCATTCCTCATAGGATGGTGCGATGTCTGTGCCATGTTGTTCGCACAAGGAAACAATCCGTTCCACATCATTGACTCTATCGTTGCCACAATCGTCAGAATACACCTTATTACATATAGGAATACAATTCTCATCTGAGCATGCTTCCCACTGCTGGGGTATAAAATGTTTCTTTGGCATAGTCTTGAAATTTTGGATGGATATAAACATTTGGGTCGTATGGGAGGAAACAGGCTCTGGCTACATCACTGCCCGAAATATCAACAGGAGGAAGTCCTGTCGCTTTCAGGCAGTTTATCATGGACTTGAAGAAACGGGAGTGCTCCCAATCTTGCAGGTCAACCTCAACAATCCATTTCACTCCGTTTCCCGAAGGTGAGGTGAACATCAGGATTGTATCGAAATACTCATGCTCCAGCAGCTGCTGTTTTAGTGCAGGAATATCCTCCACATGGTCAAAGTCCACGCAAACCAATCCTGAATGTTGTATAAGCAGTGAAGAGGAGCGGGATTTGAACAGTCCAGAGAAAGTGCAGTAGTCAAAGTGCCGTGCCTTGAATTGTCTGGCTTCATCATGTGAGGCCATGGCACGCAACTGTTCCGTGCGCTCTTTGGCTATCGGTTCCGAAATGTAGCGGTAGGCATCAAGTATGCTGAAGGCTACATCAGGAACCGTGTTCTGGACCGGAGCACGGAAAAACGAGAAATTGTAACAGTTCTCCATACTCACTTCCAGTCCGCTTTGTTTGGTTTACGTTTGTTTGCAGCAAGAATGGCTGCGTTCTGTTCCTCATCTGTAAGCGGTACAGGATTCTTGCGGTTGCACTCCAGCCATTTGTCAAGCTCATCCTGAT
>JAUNOM010000014.1 GCA_030531085.1 Prevotellaceae bacterium
CCATGGTATCTGACAATAGGAGACGACTGCTGGCTTGGCGAGGGCTGCTGGATAGATAATCTTGACAAGGTCGTGATTGGCAGCAATGTCTGCATATCACAAGGAGCAATGCTGCTGACGGGAAATCATGACTACACCATATATAATATGCCTTACAGGAATGCCCCTATACAGATAGAGGATGGTGCTTGGATAGGAGCACAGGCTACTGTATGTCCAGGAGTGACTGTACACAGGAATGCTATCCTTACAGTGGGTAGCGTGGCAACAAAGGATATGGACGAGAATGGCATATATCAGGGAAATCCGGCTGTACGGATTAGGGACAGGAAGATGAAACAAACATTTTAGCAAAATATGAAAGTAACAATAATAACATCATGCTACAACCGTGAAAGCACAATACGTGGATGCATAGAGAGTGTATTGGTACAAGATTATCCTGACATAGAGTATATTGTGATAGACGGCGCATCAACGGACGAATCGTTGGCTGTAATAAATGAGTACAGAGACAGGATAACAAAAATCATATCCGAACCGGACAAGGGTATGTATGAGGCCATAAATAAAGGACTTCGCGCCGCTACTGGTGACATAGTAGGACTGGTACATTCTGACGACTTCCTGTATTCTCCACACACTATAAGCCATATTGTAGAAAGATTCAAACAGACAGGAGCTGACTTCTTATACGGTGATGGCTTATTTGTCAATGCGGATAGGACCGACAAGGTTGTGCGCAATTGGATAGGCGGAAACTACCGTTTATGGAAAGTAAAGCACGGCTGGCTTCCTCTGCATCCAACCTGCTATATCCGTAGGGATGTCATTGAGAAGCGGGGATATTACAACGAGACCTACAAGATTGCTGCGGACTCTGACCTGTTATTCCGTTATCTTCTCGGAGGAGAATTGTCTGTCACTTATCTTAATGAGTATATCATTAGGATGCGCATGGGAGGTCTTAGCACAGACAGCGCCAAACGCAGACAAATGTGGAAAGAGGACATACGGATGTATCACTCGCACGGTATGAACCCCATTATCACCAAACTGGAGAAGATGCTTTGGAAGATACCACAGTTCATTATGGCGAAGTTTAAATGATAAAAAATGATATAAAAGAATAAGGTTCACAACTATTTTGTTAAGTTGTGAACCTTGTAGGTTTATTAAGACTTGTCTGCGGAGAGAGGGGGATTCGAACCCCCGTGACCTTTTTGAGGTCTACACGCTTTCCAGGCGTGCCTCTTAAGCCACTCGAGCACCTCTCCTTGCACTCTATCGTTGCTTCTTTTACTGCAAACGACTATACTTTGAGGTAATGCGGTTGCAAAGGTAATAATATTTTTTCATACTTACAAATTTTTCTTCATTTTTATAAAATCTTTTATGCAATATTTTGTCATATCATTTGATTTTTGTACATTTGCATTATGGCATTAACAAAAAAGATGCTGATGATATACAAACGGCATTTATGATGTCTAATATTAATACACCTTATATTATATATGAATCTACGCGAACCATACATAGCCTCAGATCATAGATACGACAACGAGGAAAAGATGTACCGCAGATGCGGACGATCTGGTGTGATGCTACCAAAAATCAGCCTTGGCTTTTGGCATAACTTCGGATATGATGATCCATACACCCGTTGCCGCGCCATTACCCACTATGCCTTTGATCATGGTATAACTCATTTTGACCTTGCCAATAATTATGGCCCACCGTATGGCGCAGGAGAGGAAACGTTCGGCCGTCTCATGGACGAAGATTTCAGATCATATCGAGACGAGTTATTCATTGCGACAAAGGCGGGATATGACATGTGGCCCGGACCATACGGAAACTGGGGCTCACGGAAATATATGTTCTCCAGTCTTAACCAAAGTCTGAAACGTATGAGACTGGACTACGTAGACCTATTCTACAGTCACCGTTATGATCCTGAAACACCTCTTGAGGAGACTCTACAGGCCTTGGTAGACATTGTAAGACAAGGTAAGGCACTATATGTCGGAATATCACGATGGCCGTTAGAAGCCTTAAAGACGGCTAAGACATACCTTGAAGCACACGATGTCCCATTACTGATATACCAGGGACGGTTGAACCTCATTGACCGCCAACCGCAAGAAGAAGGAATACTTGACTACTGTGCAGATAACGGCATTGGCTTCATCTCGTTCTCTCCATTGGCACAAGGACTTCTGACGGAGAAATACCTAAATGGCATTCCGGCTGATTCACGTATGACACACAGCGCATACCTCAAGCCGGACTGTCTGACTCCAGAACTTGTAGAACGCCTGCGCAGAATGTCCAACGAGGCAAAAGAAGAAGGAAAGACATTGTCAGACAAGGCTTTGGAATGGGTACTACAGCAAAGAGGCATCACATCTGTACTTGTCGGAGTGAGCAAGGTGGAACAGATGGAACGAAACCTTAAAGCCATAAACTGACAAAAGAAAGAACACTGATGAATTTGCCCGAATACAAGAACATCAGAATACGACTGGCGCAGAATGGGCGACACGAAGTGCTCGACATTCTGCGCCACCGTTTTGTGGCACTGACACCAGAAGAATGGGTGCGCCAGCACTTTGTAAACTACCTCGTAAACTACAAAGGATACCCCGTTGCACTGATGGCAAACGAGGTGGAATTGACTGTCGGCGAGAAGAAACTGCGCTGCGATTCCGTAATGTTCGACAGATATAAACGTCCACGCATCATTATGGAGTACAAAGCAGAGAGCGTACCAATAACCAACAAGGTACTCACACAGATTGCAACATACAATATGCTGCTACACGTTGACTACCTGTTCATCAGCAATGGTATAACCCATCTGTGCCTACACTACAGCCACGAACGCGGCAAATGGGAATTTCTTGAAGACATTCCTGATTACAAGTCCATAGATGCCCCCATTTACTCAAGTACAAAATAATATCTTTAATCATACATTTTACATTGAAATATTTTGCAGAACAAAAAAGAATTTGTAACTTTGCAGCAAAATAAGAACTAACAAAACATATCACATAGCGTGAAAATAAAGGATGTAACAAGTGCCCTTGAGTGTTTCGCGCCTTTGCCCTTGCAAGAAGACTATGACAATGCCGGCCTGCAAGTAGGATTGACAGAGGCGGAAGTTTCAGGGGTCTTATTGTGTTTGGACGTTACAGAGGATACGCTCCAGGAAGCAATAGACAAGGGGTGCAACATGATTGTTGCGCATCACCCTCTGATATTCCGCCGCCTAAAGCGCATAAGCAATGATGACTATGTGCAGCGATGCGTAATGAAGGCTATCAAGAATGATATAACCATAGTGGCGATGCACACTAATCTTGACAGCGTCAATGGTGGCGTGAACTATATGATAGCCAGAAAACTGGGACTACATAGTGTGGAACAAATAGAGCCACACACTGTTTGCAGCACAGAGGCGGGATGTGGAGTGATAGGTTTGTTGCCAAGCCCAATAACGGCAGAGGAGTTCATCACCACACTAAAAGGAACATTCAACGCTGCGTGCGTCATGACAAACCAACTTTTGGAACGCCCCATCAGCAAGATTGCCATCTGTGGAGGCTCTGGAGCCTTTGTCTTACCAAAGGCTATTGCAGCCGGGGCGGACGCATTCATAACCGGTGAAATGCACTATCACGAGTTCTTCGGACAGGAACAGAAGATACAGATAGCCGTAATGGGACACTATGAGAGCGAACAGTTCACCATAAACCTGCTGGAGGAGATTATAAAAGACAGATGCAGCGGAGTAAGAACAGTGGTGACAGAAAAGTGTACCAATCCTATCATCTACCATTAATAAACAGAAAAGATTTTAATTCCATTATATACAAGTACTATGGCAAGAAAAGACCCTAAAGACCTTACCGTGGAGGAGAAGCTCGAAGCTCTCTTCAAGTTGCAAACCACCCTCTCACAGATAGATGAGAAGCGTGCACTGCGCGGAGAACTGCCCTTAGAGGTGGAAGACCTTGAGAACGAGGTGGAAGGACTCAGCGTGAGACTGAACAAAATCACGCAGGAGATAAAGGACCTTCACGACGCTGTACAGAAGCGTTCTATCGACATAGAGGAGGCCAAGGCCAGCGTAGAGCGATACAACAAGCAACTGAATGACGTAAAGAACAACCGTGAGTTTGACACCCTCACAAAAGAGATTGAGTTCCAGTCACTTGAAATTGAGCTTTGCACCAAGAAGATACGTGAGGCTGAACAGCGTATCATCGAACGCGAACGCGACAAGGAACGCGTAGAGGAGCAAATCAATGACCGTGAGCACGACCTGGAGGACAAGCGCGGAGAGCTTGACGAGATCATGCAGGAGACACGCGAGGAAGAGGATATTCTGAAGGCAAAGGCCAAGGATCTGGAGCTGAAGATAGAGACACGACTGCTGCAAAGCTTCAAGCGTATACGCAAGAATGCACGCAACGGTCTCGGCATAGTATACGTACAGCGTGACGCCTGTGGCGGATGCTTTAACAAGATTCCACCTCAGAGACAGCTGGACGTAAAGATGCACAAGAAGATAATCGTATGCGAGCACTGCGGACGTATCCTCATTGATCCGGAACTCGCAGGCGTAAAGGTGGAGGCAGCTGTCATAGACAAGCCAAAGCGCAAGCGTGTGATACGCAAAAAAGCTGAAGAGTAATGATGATACGCAACATCTGCCTGCCGGCGGAATGGGAACCTCAGAGCCTGGTGATGCTTACATGGCCTCATCAGGCTACTGACTGGAAGCCTTTTCTGAAGGACATCACAGAAACTTACGTCGAGATGGTGGATGCCATCACAAAATATGAGTCCGTTGTCATAGCCACTCCACATCCTATACAGGTAGGAGCACTGTTAAGCAGCAGAATTGACAAGGTCCAAATGGCAAAGGTATATATATGCCACTGCAAGACCAATGACACATGGGCACGCGACCATGGCCCCATAACACTTAAAGAAAAGTCGTCAGGTGACAATAAAGACGGCCATAAAGCCACGGCATTAACGATGCTGGACTTCTGCTTTAACGGATGGGGAGAGAAGTTTGAGGCTGATTTAGACAACAAGATAACGCAGTGTCTGCACGCTGACGGCGCTTTTGACACAGAGGAAAACGGAAGGCCACGACTGGCAGACAACAACGACTTCGTACTTGAGGGAGGGGCTATTGAGAGTGATGGCAACGGAACCATATTCACAACAGAATTCTGTCTCACCGCTCCCAACAGGAACCAGCCACTCACCACAGAGGAGATAGAGCAGGAACTGCGCTTCAGACTGAAGGCAAAGCGTATAGTATGGCTGCACCACGGCCGACTTATCGGAGATGATACAGACGGACACATAGACACGACAGTGCGTCTGGCCCCAGACAACACCATACTCTACAACAGATGTTATGACGAGAGTGACGAACAGTATGAGGATTTCATAGCACTCGAAGAAGAGTTGAAGGCCCTGCGCACCATTGACGGACAACCATACAGGCTAATCCCCCTGCCACAGCCTAAAGCCATATACGACAATGGCGAACAGCTATTAAGCAGTATGGAGGACGGAGCGGAGCGTTTGCCTGCAACATACGCCAACTTCCTCATCATCAACAATGCGGTAATAGTGCCAACGTATGCACAGCCCGACAGAGACAAGGAAGCCTGCGAGGCGATATCCAAGGCTTTCCCTAACAGGGAGATAATCCCCATCGACTCACGCACCATCATCCGACAGCATGGCTCCATACACTGCTGCACCATGCAGGTGCCGCAATAAACCACAATCACGCACTACTATGAGAGAACTGAAGATAGGAATACTGCAACAGCATAACGTTGCAAGCAGAGAAAAGAACATGACACGCCTTGCAGAAGGCATTGTCGACCTTGCAAGGCGCGGAGCAGAGCTTGTAGTATTACAGGAACTGCATAACAGCCTTTACTTCTGCCAGACAGAAGACGTGGACCTCTTCAACCTTGCAGAACCTATCCCCGGCCCGTCCACTCACTTTTTCGGCGACCTCGCAAAGGCATTGGGGATAGTGATAGTGACATCGCTTTTTGAGAAGCGCGCACCGGGACTCTACCACAACACTGCCGTTGTGATAGAGCGTGACGGTTCCATTGCCGGGAAATACCGCAAGATGCACATTCCTGATGACCCTGCATATTACGAGAAGTTCTATTTCACCCCAGGCGACCTTGGATTTGAACCTATAGAGACATCAGTAGGAAAGTTAGGGGTCATGGTCTGCTGGGACCAGTGGTATCCCGAGGCAGCACGTCTGATGGCACTGACCGGCGCGGAGATACTGATATACCCGACAGCCATAGGATATGCGGCAAGCGACACACCACAGGAGCAACAGCGACAGAGAGAGGCATGGACCACAGTACAGCGTGGTCATGCTGTAGCCAACGGCCTCCCCGTGGTAGCTGTAAACCGTGTAGGCTTTGAACATGACCCAAGCGGCCAGACAGCAGGAATACAGTTCTGGGGCTCATCATTCGTGGCCGGACCACAAGGGGAACTATATTACAGAGCATCAGACAATGAGGAGGAGAGCGTTATCGTAAACATCGACCTCGACCACAGCGAGGATGTAAGGAGATGGTGGCCGTTCCTACGCGACAGACGAATAGACGACTATGCAGACATTCTGAAAAGGTTCAGGAAATAGATCCTGTTCAGAATAAAGACTCATGTACATCCGCAACCGTCCTTATTAAAGGACATATAGAAATTCAGACCTATAACACCCTAATGTCCCTCTTTCCCTCAATGCAGAGAGGGGAAGAGGGACTTATCATTTCATCATTTATGGCAGAAAAGAAACCTAACTCCCTTGACACATTCAAGCAGATCATGACAAAGCTCAAACAGGGACAGACAGCGCCTGTATACCTGCTGATGGGCAATGAGAGCTATTATATAGACAAGATATGCGACTGGATGGCCTCAAACCTGCTGAAAGCGGAAGAGCGCGACTTTAACCTGAACATCCTATACGGAGCGGATGTAACGTCGAAACAGGTCATGGAAGAGGCGCGCCGCTATCCCATTATGGCCGACAGGCAAGTGCTTATAGTAAAGGAGGCACAGGGAATGAAAGACGTTGACGCGCTTGAGAAATACATGGACAAGCCCGTCAGCACCACTGTTCTCGTCATCTGCTACAAGGGAGGAACCATAGACGGCAAGAAAAAGATAGTAGCGAAGGCGGCACAATGCGGTACTGTGTTCGTAAGCGAGGCTCCACGCTACGACAAGGATATTATAACCTTTATAAACGACTACATCAAGCAGCCTGATTACAATGCGAAAATAGACCCGAGGGCAGCACAAGTGATGGCAGCACATATAGGCGGCGACCTGAAACGCCTCTCCTCCGAACTGGACAAACTGCTTCTGGCCTTCAGTCCGGGCGCTCCACGTAAGATAACGTCAGAACTGATAGAGGCCAAGATAGGCATAAGCAAAAGCTACAACGTATTTGAACTGCGCGACGCACTGATAAACAGGGACGCACTAAAAGCCCACAGAATAGCAAAATACTTTGATGACAACCCAAAATCTGGAGGACTGTTCGCCATACTTCCACAAGTATTCAGTTTCTTTCAGAACCTAATGCTTGCATACTACACCCCAAAGCCCATCAACGAGACTGCCATTATGTCACAATTAGGATTAAAATCCCCGTGGGCAACACGTGACTACATAACGGCCATGCGCAATTTTCCGGCACGTAAAACATTGCAGGTAATATCTAAAATACGCGAGATAGACGCACGCTCCAAGGGCCTTGACAACGCAAACACGCCCCCGGGTGAACTGCTCAAGGAACTGATCACCTTCATACTATTGTAGCATTACGGAGGAACTCCAGAGCACCTGTCCTACACATACAGAAGCATCGGATCGCAACAGCTTAGGAACAAAAATACAACAGCGCAAACAATAGCCACGGCATAACAGGAACCATAAAACCACCACGCTGGATATACAAACAAGCAACATTGCAAGACATATCACAACGCTGCATCCACGTAATCTGAAAGACATCATAACACATCATCTACACATCGAGCCCCATATGAAGTAGCAATCATATTGGGCTCTTTTACATATCCGATAAGAATGCTCTGAAAATGTAAATCAGCCTCAGAAACGCATTCCGCGATGAATTTTTCGAGGCCTTTTCCTCCATTTTTCATCGTGTAAAATGGCGAAAACTAGTCTTTTTATCGCTAAATTCTCTCTATTTTCAACTTTTCAGAACATCATTTTTTTAGCATTTACACACTCATTTTCAGCCACTTCAATACATTTTTCGTCCCGTAGAACAGCCGTTTTTCCCACGCGCAGACACCCTTTCATGCAGAAGTTTAGTATTCGATTTATTTGCAATAAATACACCTTGCAAAACACTTGTTAACATTTTATTGCATTTAAATTTTTAAATTCTACAAATAAAAATACTTGGTCTGTGTTGATTTTTAAAATCAAGAATTGTAAAACGTAAAGCGTTTAGTGTAAATACACATATCAATATTTGTATTTGTATTTACATTTCAAAATACAAATGTGGCTGAGTTGAATTTTTATTTGATAGGATTTTAATCACTATTTACACTAATTATCAACTACTTGCATTATTTTGCGAAGGAAATAAGGTCTTCCACATCCACTATTTATGCCCTTTTAGTGAATATTCATATCAAAACAGACATAAATACTGCTAACTATCTAATTACAACCCAATTCTTTGCCCGTTTTTGTTTAATATAAATATAAAATGACTTTTGTTCACATCTGTCAACAATTTATAATTATACAAATTTAAATCTCTATATGATTAAGACTTTACAAACATCTACAAATACAGATTGTTGATTTATATTTGAAAAAGATTATAGATTTGTTGCATAATTGGGATAAATTGATTAATTTTGTAAAAAGTTTTGTTTTGAGTGTAATTTGGCGTATCTTCTATCACGAACACGCCTCTTACTCGTAAAGAAGGGTGCAAAACAGGAGCGCGAAAAAGTACCCCGACAGAACAAAGTGATGCGAAGTCCCAAACCATCCTGCACCCTACCTGAGGCACACATCAATGACAACGGAAAACGCAAAGGCGCACAACGGACAGCATTCACACTGACATCATCCCTTGCCTTTCACAATTCCGATCCCAACGGCAAGGTATCAAGAGAACGATGCAGGGCAAACCGCAGGGCGCTCACCATACAATCCCACCAGAAAGGGATCACAAACAAAACGAAGTCCGACACAAAATAAAAGCTATATATAAATAATGAAAGACAGAATCAAACAGCTCATGGAGGCGCAGCACATGAACCAGCAAACCTTCGCCACCTTCACTGGAATAGGAACTGCATCCCTTAGCAGCATCTTCACAGGACGCACCCGCCCCACCCTAAATCATGTCGATGCGATTTTAGAGAAGTTCCCCAACGTAAATCCTATATGGCTGTTAAAAGGAGTCGGAGGTATGCTGCTGACCTCCGATGACAATGCCACACAAGACGACAGTCCACAGACCGTCCTCGCCACCCCAAGCGCCCCGCAAACCGGTACAGAAGGAACATTATTCGGCACTGCCAATATGGCAGAAGCAAACACTTCGGCAAACTATCAGAATGCAAGGTATCAGAATAACGGCTCTCCTAACAATGCAAACCGCAACTCTCCTCAAGGCTTTCACTTCGATACAGAACAGAAAGTTGTACAGGTCACCAGAAAGATTACCGAAATAAGAGTTTTCTATGACGACCAGACATGGGAGTCATTTGTACCCAAGAAAGACAAATAGAAAAAGCCTTCTACCCACAGAAATACAAACCCATCGGGCGTTTCGCACTCTCATGGTGTGCGAAATGCCCGATGTTTATATAATGAGCCAGCCTCAATACAGAGGAAATAGAAACCTCTACGCCACGAATCACATTTTAAAAGCACTAAAACTCCCCACAAACAAGAAAACTCATTCTAACGTGTTAAAACGAGGTCTGTGGGACAATACGCCACAAAGGCTGCGACCTCGTCAGAGAGGCTGTAATGGGGCAAAAAACGAGTCATGATTTTTCACATTGCCATTTATATCAGAACACGCGGCAATTTGATAGCTTTTACTGTCCGATCAGATAGCTTTTACCCTGCAATCTGATAGTTATTGCAGAGTAAAAGCTATCTGATTAGAGGGGAATATATGCCCGTTTCGTACCAATATCACACTTTTCAATGCGTGAATATCCCAAACTAAGGAAACTTTAACATTTGAGCAACTGTCATTTTAACAATTCCGCCACTCACATTCACAAAGAGCATGAGGCTGAATTTCTACACTCCATACTTATCAAACATCGCCCTATAAGCGTCAACCTTTTTCTCAAAAGCCAACGGATACGCCCGTGACGAGCTTGGAAGTCTGTACAATTCTACATTACCATCGAGCATACAAGCCCCGTTCACCTTAGGAATAGCATCTATACCATAATAACCACATATCGTCTCTGTGGCCTTCTCGCCTGTCGTTATCACGGCCCGCAACCCTTCCAGCGGCTTTATCAGGTTCCTTATATCCGTAGCCTCCACCACTTCCAGGAACTTATCGGAGGCATTTCCCTTTAGTCTACGCACCACAGTTGCAGTATCATAGAACGCTATTCCCCTACCCTTACAATGCTCTATTATCGCATCCAACCGAAAACATCTGCGGTCCTTCTCCACAAAATACTCCTTATCACCATAAAACACCTGCCCCTCAATGCGCCAATGGTCATTGATGAAATTCGGATAATAGAAGTCACAGCACCATTTTTTACGCTGCGGAGGAAAGCTGCCAAGGAACAGTACCTTGGCATTCTCTGGCAAAAAGGGTATCAGCGGATGATACTCCACACAGCAATCTCCATCAGCCGCGGCACTTTCAGTATTACGTGCCACGGCCTGTACATTCAAATATGACTCGGACATTATCGCGTACCTATATTATTTTGCAAATAAACCACTCCAAACAATACCTGACGCCATTAGCGTCGACTCCTTAACTTTACATTCTCCCTAAGATAATCCGCATAGAAAAACAGCTCCTGCAGATGCAGGTTGCCTTCCGGGAACATCTCTTTAAGTGAAGGCAGACAGTAACGCGGCACATCAAGCCCCTCAACCACCAGCACATTATATTCCTGATTCACACTGACAGTAACGGGCACATCCTGTGATTTGGCTACAACAGCTGTACCATACGGGAAACGTTTATCATCCTTCTGCGGCACAGCGCCGGCATTCAGGAGCGTTGCAGGGGCACTGGTGGTTGTCCATGACACAGGGTTTATGCAGGCAATGTTACCTCCGCACAGCTCCTTATTGACGGCATTCAACGATGCCACACTGTTAAAGCAGACTGTAACACCACGTGATGCAGCGTCTGTAGCCAGACGTATGTGCTGAACACGGTGCTGTCCGGGCATATAAAGCTCCGGATGTGGCATAGTATCGGCAGCTGTAATGCCGTAACCCACCACGTATGCCGCTATCATCCTACTGTAAGTCTCGTCATCCATCGCCTTGAGCAGCTCCGTAACCATTCTTGCTCCCTGACTGAAACCGGCCAGCACGAAAGGCCTTCCATTATTAAAATGTGTAAGATAATACTTGAATGCACTGACGACATCAGCCCTCGCGGTGTCCGCAGCGGCCCTGTACACCGCCTCATCAGGAGTGCCGAACGTGCCCTGACGATAATATGGCAGGTACAAACGCGCCTCTGTTGCAAAAATAGTATCGGCCAATTCCGCCGACAAACGCCACGCCTTACGGTGCTCTTTCCTCATGGGGTCAGCGTTATAATGCCTTACGCCCTGTTCATCATCCCATGCAAACACGCAGGTAGGCAACAGATAGAACACATCGTAATCCTTCACTGACTTGCATTTTGCTGATGACTGATACCACATCGTACTGTCCCCCCAGTTCATTTCCGCACAAACTGCTGATGGCATAATCACAGAGAGGAGCGCCAACACTAAATATCTCATTACAACTGTCATTGTCTTTTATTGATTAAAATTATATATTTCTAAAACATTATCTTTGACTTAAGTTCCACAGTGTCACCTGTTAAAACGGTGCAAAGGTAACACCTTTTTTCGTATCTGACAAACAATGCGTCCCTTTTCAACTATTAAAATAGTTTAATTTTTCACTGTTTCTCTTGCTTGTTATACATAAATGTTGTACATTTGCACCATCTAACTAAAAATATAGTTGAAAGATATGAACAGACTTACAGCAAAAGAGGAAGAGGTTATGGAACTGATATGGCAGGCAGGTCCGTGCACACCTAAAGAGATACAGGCCCTATACCCCACCCCTACACCACACATCAACACCATAGCTACCATGTTCCAGTCTCTGGAACGCAAGAGTTTTCTGACCCACCGCACTGCCGGACGCGGATATATCTATGAACCTAAGATAAAGAAAGAGGACTACGGACGCGGCAAGCTGAAGCTGTTCGTAAACAAATATTTCGGCAATTCCTACATGAATGTGGTGTCAACCCTCGTATCAGAAGAGGAAGTGAGCCGTGAGGAGCTACTTGAGTTCATCAACAAACTAAAATCTGAATAAGCATTTATGACAGCATTCTTCATATATATAATAAGGTGGGCGGTCACTCTCACACTGCTCTACTCACTCTACGGACTGCTCTTGCGGCGTGAAACACTACATTTCATAAACCGCGGCATACTGCTTTTCATCCTCATCGCATCAATGACATTGCCATTATGCACCGTGGAGACATCCCACCCACTACTGGTAGCGGAGGAGATGGGAAAGATAGAGCAGGCCGTAACGGCCACCGCCATGCCCATAAGCGGCGATGCTGTGTCCGGAACATCAGTTGACGCTACAGAATCATACACTGTACTGTTCGCACTCATACCCTTCGCCATCTATTCATTGGGGCTTGTTGTGGTATGGTATCGTCTTATCCATAGTATTATCTCACTCGCATGGCTTATATACCGCAGCAAACGGCGCACCATATACAACACGACTGTGAGGGTATCAGACAAGGTAACCACTCCATTCAGTTTCTTCAACTGGATTGTTATCAGCGAAGCCGACGCGGCACAGGACTGCCGCAGCACACTGGCACATGAGAAAGCCCATGTAAGGATGCTGCATTCCATGGACATTCTGCTTGCAGAAGCAACGGCCTGTATGCTATGGCCCATACCATTTGCATGGATGCTGAAGCGTGACCTGCGCGATGTCCACGAATATCAGGCCGACAGGCAAGTGC
The DNA here is from genome assembly GCA_030531085.1 of Prevotellaceae bacterium. Classification (GTDB taxonomy): domain Bacteria; phylum Bacteroidota; class Bacteroidia; order Bacteroidales; family Bacteroidaceae; genus Prevotella. The sequence continues at coordinate 13,376 of JAUNOM010000014.1, forward strand.
TGAAACAGGGTTACAGCAAGGACGAATATCAGCAACTGTTAGTAGAAAAGGTAACAGCTACAGGACTGCAGCCTGTAGTTAACGCCTTTAATCAAAGTTCAATAAAAAAGAGATTCAAAATGATGTACAAGAAACCAAGCAACAGACGCGCCGCCTTAAAGGCAGTCTATGTGGTGCCACTGGCCGCTATTGCCATCTGCGCATTCGCACGTCCGCATATAAATGAGGAGATTCCCCATTTGATTGGCAATGTGGAGGAGAACATAAAACAGGCTGGCACCATCATCAAACGGACCATATCAACCACAAACGAGGAGAAGAAAGCCGTTGAACAGGAAGCGATAGTGACAGAAGCCACAGTGAATGACCTTGCGATGAACAGTGCCACGGAGCCTGCAAAGCCACAACCTGCGGTGAAAAGGAATACCGTTACCACGGAGCGCACACCACTTTCCATCCTGGACAGCACCATGCACGCCATTGGAGCACGCCGTATAGCAGAGGGAGTGTACGTGGGTAAGTTCAAGCCTAACTTCACAAGCGACACCATACGGGTAAGGAGTATCAAGCTATGCGACTCTAATAACACCCAGTTCAAGGAGGAACTGCTGCACAGAAACAATGTGTCTGATTGTTACGACATACGACTTACCGCCCTGACATCTTCCCAAAGGCAGTATGGACGCGGCTATCACATAAGCCAGATGACATACAGCAGCACCACAAAAGGAGCAGATTTCCACGATGTGAACAACGGACAGATGCTGGGGGACACACGCCTCAGACAGGCAACTGTGACAAAAGAGGAGCTGGCAGAGATGAAGTGTAACTTCTATATAGAGCAGCATCCAGATGAGACACACCTCGTCTTACTCTATCCCTCATCCGGAAACAGCAACATTTCCATGGACTTCAGCCGGGCATACATATTGGATCCAAAGACCGGAGACCGTTATATGCTGCGCCGTGTGGAGGGTTTCGACTCACCAAACATAACATTTGAAGGCAAAAAGACGAGAAACAGCATATTGCAGTTCACTCTCGTATTTCCTCCATTGGCTAAGAGTGTGCGGCAAATAAGTTTCCACCTGCCTTCAAAAAACAACGGTTACGTACCCACATACAAACTAAAGAACGTGCTGCGCAATCCGAAACGTATCATCAAGTAAACCTTTCCACATTATGAGAACATTAAAAACAGTCATAGTCCTGACAGCAATCATGCTGCTGGCAGACCTTCAGAACCTGGCAACCATGTCCGCTGCCCCCAAGTATGATGAGCGTCCATACAACGAAAAGCCAACACTGGAACGCCCGGCATGGCCTAACTATAATATAAACAACGATAACTCATTCGCCATATTCAGCAATATACTGACCATAACCAACAGCAAAGCTCTCGGCATGAGCCTGAGGATGAATACGGAATACCGCTCTGGAGAGCGCTATTCACTATACCGTTGCAAGGATGCCACATATATTGCCATGGACATATTCATACCAAATATATGGCATCACCTATGCTTCTACGAGGGCAGATGTATCATAGACGCGGATACAGGCGATGAGTATCAACTGCGCAAACTGGAATACTTTCCACTGAACCAATGCATCTGGATTCACAATATGCGCAACAAATGGGTGCGTTTCATATTTGTCTACCCTCCTTTACCTGACAAGGTGAAGCGTATTCAGCTGTTCAATCCCGGCGGACCAGGCAGAACAGGGTTCAGTTCTAATCCAAAACGCACGGATGTCATTAACATTGACAAACTGCGCAAGGCTAAACCAGCAAGCGAACAGAAGCGTGGCCGCATTATTTATTGATACAAAGACAGCGTAAAACCATAATTTTCACATTGGTTTTACGCTGTCTTCATTATGTCTGTCCAGACTTATTAATGCCGTATTGCCACCACCGCCTTCAGGGCGCAGAATGTTATCAACCCGTTTATCATCAGCAGCTCATAGCCAAAATGATAACCCGTAAGCATGGGAACAATGTCATCAAGCGCCATACACACTAAAGGTGAGGCTATACAGATTATCACCGGTGCCCAACCTGTAATCATTTGCGGTGCGGTATGGTTTCTTCTCTGTAGAATAGCAAAGGAAAACAGACCGAGAAGCGGCCCATACGTATAGCTGCACAGACGGTAAATGGCATCAATCAGCGAGGTATTGTTGAATATATGGAACAGCATTATGCACACGATGAACACCAACGCCATACCTATATGCACCACAAGGCGAGTGCGTTCCATACGTTCTGCACCAGAATCATCGTCCGGTTTCATTCCTAAGAAGTCCACACAGAAACAGGTAGTGAGTGCAGTCAGGGCGCTGTCGGCACTGCTGAAAGCGGCAGCCACTATGCCAAGGGCGAACAATACAAGTACTGTATTACCGAGATTACCCGTTGCGGCAAACATTGTCAGCAGCTGATCGGGATTCTCCGGCAGCGACATCCCACTGGCAGCACACAGCATACTAAGCATCACTCCAAGGCTAAGGAACAGCAGATTGGCAGGTATGAAGGCGAAACCGTATGTGCACATATCCTTCTGGGCATCACGAAGAGTACGGCAAGTGAGGTTTTTCTGCATCATATCCTGATCCAGTCCCGTCATAACTATGACAATAAAGATGCCGGAAAGGAATGAGATGAAATGCGCACTCCACGCTCCGCCCAGCAACACAGCACGCTGTTCATAGATAGAAGAGAACGCCTCATGAAGTGCATCTGCTGCCGATAACTGCGGATACAGAGCCTCAGCCACCTTATATATAATAAGGCACAGGGCGGTAAACATACACAATGTCTGCAATGTGTCAGTCCAAACAAGAGTGCGTATGCCACCACGGCGAGTGTATATCCATATCATCGACACCATCACCACTACCGTTATAGGGAATACATAGGATAAGGTCTGCGTCTGATTTGCTCCCTCTCCAGCCATTCCCGTAAGGCTTTGGCTGATGATAAAGCACGGAACATAGAAACGGGCAGCGGCCCCTGTCATCTTGGAAAGAATGAAAAAGGCGGCTCCTGTCTTATAAGACTTATTCCCAAGCGGACGCAACAGGCTGTAGATGGTGGTAAGATTGAGGTTGTAATATATCGGCAACAGGATGAAGGCTACAGCAAAATATCCCACAATGAAGCCCAGACAGGTATACAGATAGGCCATTCCGGAGTGTAACACCATTCCCGGCACACTGACAAAACTGATACCTGAGATGCTGGCACCAATCATTCCGAACGCAACAAGATACCATGGCGACTGCCTTGCACCACGAAAAAAAACACTATTATTGCTCCTTCGCGCCGTAAGTTTACTGACACCAAGGAGCAATAAGAAATATAATACTATTACAATAACGAACATCACTTCCTGTTTTGTGAATGCTTTTCACTCCACTTCTTTAACCTATTGTATTCCTTTTTGGTTATACGCATGAAAGAACCATGCTGTGGAGCCGTCACGCCCACAATGTCATGTGGGTCGGAGAAGTTACGCATATACTTGTCAGCCTTACATATTCGATAGTGCTTTGGGCGTGAGGAGTACTCTATATAAGCCACTCTCCAACCGTCCTCACCATCTATCTGGAACGCAGACACGCCCTCGCACTTCTTGTTTCCCTCAAAGTTCACGTAGTCATCCTCCACAGGTTCGCCCCAAGGCCCTCGCAGACTCTTGGATGTTGCGGTAAACAATCCCGGCTTTCCTCCCTCCTTCTTTATCATCATGTGAAACAGACCGTCGGCCGGAACATAATTTATATCAGCGTCAATGGTGGCATATCCCCAATCAAAGAGCGGCTGCGGCTGTGTCAATTTAGTGAAAGACTTGTCCGCATAGGAGTAATACATACGGTCATACTTCTCCTCTGAGCGGTTCCACATGGAGTAATAGATGAAGTATCCGCCCTTAGTTCCATCCTTCCACACGTATGTCTCGTCCCAGAATATCTGTGGTGCCCACACTCTGTTGACCTTACTCCAGTCCTTATAGACCGGTGTTATGCTCTTATCATCACCGTCACAGAAGATGTCAAGCCCCTTACGATAGTCGAATGTGGTCGACTTCCAGTCCACAAGATTGTCAGATGTAAGCAGATCTATGCCATAATTGTCCCAGTCCGATACCTTACCGAGTTTCTTTGTCATAGAGTTCTTCATGTCAGTCGTTACCATTATATAACGTTTCATATCATGTGAGCGGCAGATATAGGCATCTCGCGTGCCGCCTTCTATTCTTGCCAGCTCATAACTTGAGAATATTGAGTCGCCACCTATAATGTCTTCATAATTTAATCCGTCCTTACTCACGGCAAAGGCCGTCCACTGTCCCTTGTCACTCATGTGACAATACAGGTAGTACTCACCCTTCTGGGGGTTGACAGCCTGCGCTCCATAGGCGGCAGCTGCCAGACATAGTGTTGTTAAAAACTTCTTCATATAGTTCTGTTGTTAGTAATATAATATGTAATCAGCCTTTCTTCTCCGGTTCCATCTTCCTCAAACACGCCACAGCATCGGTCACAGTGGCGACATTCTTCACTACAAGTCTGTTATGACCGCCCACAACCTTGAAGTCACAATACTTAGGATGCGCGGCAACATAGTTGAGAATAGCCCCAAAATGCTTGCTCTGGTAAAAGACACTGCTTTGATTTGACACGAACTGCATCTGCATCTGGTGCTGTTTAAGGATGAGTTTCTCGCATCCGAGACGCCGTCCAAGCCTTCTAAGCATAACAACCTGCATCAGTTCCTCACCCTCTTTGGGCACGGGTCCGAAACGATCCTCCATACGCTTGCGGTACTCTTTCAGGTCGCTGTCTGTCTCTATGCTGTCCAATTCACGATAAAGGCTCATCCTCTCACTGCTTCCCGGAACATAATTGTCAGGGAAATACATCTGCAAATCACTCTCAACATTACAGTCATCCACAAAGTCCTCGCCTGTCAGAACCTCTCCATCAGCCATCTGTTCCGCATAAAGATCCTGAAATTCATCATTCTTCAGCTCGTTAACCGCTTGCGAAAGAATCTTCTGATATGTCTCATATCCAAGGTCTTCCATGAAACCTGACTGCTCCGCCCCAAGCAGATTACCCGCTCCGCGTATATCAAGATCCTGCATGGCGAGGCTAAATCCCGCCCCAAGGTCAGAGAAAGTCTCCAGAGCTTCCAGCCTACGTCTGCTGTCAACAGGCAGACACGTCAGCGGAGGAGCAAGCAGATAACAGAAGGCCTTGCGGTTACTACGTCCCACACGTCCACGCATCTGGTGCAGATCAGACAGTCCGAAGTGGTTGGCATCATTGATAATAATGGTGTTGGCGTTAGGTATGTCAATGCCATTCTCCACTATTGTGGTAGACAGCAGCAGGTCATAGTCGTGGTTTATGAACCCCATCACAATCTTTTCCAGTTCCTCCGGCTTCATTTGGCCATGTCCTATGGCCACACGACAGTCCGGAACATGGCGTTCTATGATGCGTTTCATACTGTCAAGCGTAGCGATGCGGTTGCATACAAAATACACCTGACCATCCCTACTCAACTCAAAGTTAATCGCCTCCGCTATCAATTCCACCGAGAACGTAGCCACCTGCGTGTCTATAGGATGGCGATTGGGCGGCGGTGTGCGCATTATGCTCATGTCACGCGCCCCCATCAGAGAGAACTGCAATGTCCTTGGTATAGGAGTAGCGGACATTGTGAGTGTGTCCACATTCGTCTTCAGCTGCCTTAGCTTCTCCTTTGTGGAGACACCGAACTTCTGTTCCTCGTCAATAATGAGCAGTCCGAGGTCATGCCACTTCACAGTCTTGGACAACATACGGTGAGTACCGACCAGTATGTCCACCTTTCCATCCTCAAGCCGTTGCAATACGTCCTTAGTCTGTTTCGGTGTCCTTGCCCTTGACAAGTAATCAACCGACACAGGCAATCCTCCCAGCCTCTTGCTGAAAGTCTTGAAGTGTTGAAATGCAAGCACTGTCGTTGGCACAAGTACCGCCACCTGCTTCGAATCGCACGCAGCCTTAAAGGCGGCACGCACTGCCACCTCCGTCTTTCCAAAGCCTACATCTCCGCATACCAGCCTGTCCATAGGCCGTTGTGCCTCCATATCATGCTTAACCTCCTGCGTAGCCTTCAGCTGATCGGGTGTGTCCTCATACAGGAACGACCCTTCCAGCTCATGCTGCAAATACGAATCCGGCGAGAAAGCGAAGCCTTTCTCATGGCGGCGCTTGGCATATAGCTTTATAAGGTCACGCGCTATGTCCTTTATCCGCTTCTTTGCCTTATCCTTTATGCGCTCCCAGGCACCGGTACCCAGCGTTGACAGCCTCGGAGGCTCGCCGCTGTCCGCACGCCGGTACTTGCTTATCTTATACAGAGCATGGATGCTTACATCCACCTTGTCATTCTTCTGGTACACTATGCGTATCACTTCCTGATAGCCGGACGTCTGAGTACCGTCCGCGTTCTTTGTGATTGTGGGCACACGCACCAGTCCTGCAAACTTACCTATACCGAAATCCACATGGACAATGAAGTCCCCGGGCTCCATCTCCTGCAGTTCCTTCATCGTCAGGGCCATCTTTCCCTTCTTTGCAGCCTGCGCCTTCAGCTGATACTTATGAAAGCGCTCGAAGATCTGATGGTCCGTGAACAGCACCGCACGCATGATATTGTCCACATAGCCCTCATGTATAACGCCCTTAACAGACTGCCACGCCAGCTGATGGCCCCCATCTGCCTGCGGTCTTACATTCCGCATTATCTCCTTCAGGCGTTCATGCTGCTTCTCACTCTCTGAAAGCACGTACAGAGCGTACCCCTTCAGGGAATAATCCTCCAGCGTTTGCGCCAGAAGCTCAAAATTCTTGTGCAGCAGAGGCTGCGGTGATGTGGAGAAATCATCCCCACGTTCTGTCAGTTCCACAGCCTTGAAACTCGTCAAAGCCTGTTCAAGACACGTGGCGGTGCACAGGTTCAGCGTCGCAGTCAGCTCGCGCGTGATGTCCGCCTTCTCCACTTCTGTAGCCACAGCAAGGCGGTCTGACAGCGCCTGCTGCGAGAAACCCTCCTTATATATATAGTCCACAGCATCCACGATGTAACGCTCTCCGTGCGTCACCACAACGGTATCGTCCGGCAGGAAGTCAAGGAACGGTATCTTCTCTGTCTTTGTACATACTATCTCCGGCACTATATCCAACTTGTCAAGCTTGTCAAGTGACAGCTGATCCTCTACATTGAACGTGCGCATGGAGTCGATTTCGTCATCAAAGAAGTCTATACGGAAAGGCTGTTCTGAACTGAACGAGTACACATCCACTATGCTTCCCCTCACGGCAAACTGTCCCGGCTCATAGACATAGTCCACCTCGTGGAACTCAAGCTCACGCAGTTTCCTGACCAACTGTGTTATGTCTATATGCTGTCCCTTTTGCAGTGACAGGCTGCTGTCATCCAGATTCTGCTGGGATATCACGAGTTCCGCTATTGCGGCAGGATAAGTCACCACCACAGGACAATGTCCGGCGGACTGCAATGACGCAGGTCTGGACAATGCGGTGAGCACCTCCGTGCGCATTATACCATTAGCCGCATCACGCTGTCCGAACTTCACCGCCCTCTTATATGATGAGGGGAACAGCATTGCATCATCCTTTCCCAATATGTTTGCAAAGTCCTGATACAGATAACCAGCCTCATCTGCGTCACGCATGACAAAGAGCAACAAACGCGGCAGCTGACGTTGAACAGCCGAAAAACACATGGCAACGGCGGACTGCGTAAGACCACCGACCGTAATCCTACGTTCCCCACCCTTACCAAGCTGCCGTACCAATGCCTTAGTCTGCGGCATCCTGCCATATAACGTTAAAAAATCGCTCAGTAACATAAATCACTGCAAAAGTACGAAAAAAATCTTTAATAGCTTTGGTATTTTAATATTATTTCGTACTTTTGCATGGAAAATCAGCGAAAAACAGCGGGATAGCACGCTTTACACATACAAAAAGGCAAGGCACCTACCGCCACTCTTTTATAATGAACACAAAAAATACAACCATGCGCCCCAGTGATAGCATTATCATAATTCCCACATACAACGAGAAGGAGAACATAGAGAAAATCATACGCGCCATTTTCTCACTGGAAAAACAGTTTCACATCCTTGTCATTGACGATGGCTCACCTGACCATACCGCAGACATTGTGAAGCGGATGATGGCAGAAGAGTTTCAGGGACAGCTGTTCATAGAGGAGCGTTCAGGAAAGTTAGGGCTCGGCACCGCATACATAAAGGGCTTCAAGTGGGCTTTGGAGCATGACTATCAGTATGTGTTCGAGATGGACGCAGACTTTAGTCATGACCCGAAAGACCTGCCAAGACTGTACAGCGCGTGCGCTGATGAGGGATATGATGTGGCCATCGGCTCACGGTATGTCAGCGGAGTCAACGTGGTGAACTGGCCCATTGGCAGAGTGCTGATGTCGTATTTTGCATCCAAATACGTCCGTCTGGTTACGGGGTTCAAGGTACACGACACCACAGCGGGCTTCAAATGCTACAGGCGCAGGGTGCTCGAGACCATAGAGCTGGACAAGATACGCTTCAAGGGATATGCCTTCCAGATAGAGATGAAGTTCACCGCATACAAGATAGGCTTCCGGATAAAAGAGGTTCCCGTAATCTTTGTCAACAGACAGGAAGGTGTCAGCAAGATGAACGGAGGCATATTCGGTGAGGCTTTCTTTGGAGTCATGAGGCTGAGACTGGACGGATGGACCAGGAAATACCCGAAGATGAAACAATAAAACGAAATAAACATATATGGGGACGCGCTTATCTCTCCCCAGAAATGATTAGTCAAAGGTCCGTTAAACATGAATTTAGCGGACCTTTTTCATTGAAGGCCAAGTGTTAATTTCACCTGTCTCCAAATGTCAAAGTTTCCTTAATGATGGAGGTACAGGTTTCCAAAACAGCATTTTATACCACAGTAAGGTCTTATTTGCACGATTTCCCACTGCTATCAGATAGTTATTACAATGCAATCTCTATCAAATCACACCGCAATATCTATCTGATTACCGTGCAATTTGATAGACATTACAGCAGGAACTGGCACAAACAGAAAATGCAGAAAATGCACATCGCGTTTTTGCCACTTTACAGGCGTTTTGAGAGAGCCATGTCCTTTATGGCACAAGTGTCCGCCAACACCATTTTAACACGGCAGAATGAGTTTTCTAAATTTTAGTGTTTTTCCGCCAAACTAAAGCATCTCAAATCCCGTTTTCATCACGCCATCACTTTTCATTACATCAATACAGAGTCCGGACATTCAAAAAAAATTGCATAGCGATATGTTTTTCTGAAAACTATTGTTTAACTTTGCAGAAAAATACCGACAGCATCTCCGCGGAAACCCATCCCTGCCCTACCGCGGCAGAATACAATTATCCGCAGAGAAACGGAAGGATGTAAATTCAATACAACATTACTGTAGTAACTATGGACAAGCTAACACCGGAACAGCGACACCTCTGCATGGCTAATATACGGAGCCGCAACACCAAACCGGAGATAATAGTACGGCACTATCTCTTCAGTAAAGGGTTCCGATACAGGCTGAACCATCCCCGATTGCCAGGCCATCCAGACATAGTACTGCGTAAATACCGCACTGTCATCTTCGTTAACGGATGCTTCTGGCATGGACATGACGGGTGCAGGCTTTACCGTCTGCCACAGACCAATGTAGATTTCTGGCGCGACAAGATTACAAGAAACATACGCCGTGACAAGGAGGAGCAGCAGAAACTGGCAAAAATGGGATGGCACTGCATAACAGTATGGGAGTGCCAGCTAAAGCCTTCCGTACGCCAGACAACGCTCGAGGCACTGGTCTACACACTGAACAGGCTATATCTTGAGGACCGCCGTCCACGCTGTTATGCGCCCGTGGAGGAGGACAGCATGGGGATGGCCGCAGAATCCGTCATGACGGAAGACTGGTAGGCTCCGTGTTCTCGTCACATTTTTATATTGTCAAAGGATAGCTTTACAGTAATTTATTTTGCAAATTGGAAATAAAAGTGTAACTTTGCATCAAATTTGCAAATTTAATGACAAAAATAAGATTGTACATACTCCTGCTGTTTGCACTGATAACAGTAATACCTGCCAATGCGGTATTGAAGGAGGACAGCCTCGGCAACACGCTGGGAATATTAAGACAGGAACTGACTAAGTATCATGACGAATACGGACAGAAGCAGGTCCTGATGCGGAAAGCGGAGCAGAGGGTATTCAAGACTCTGATGCAGGCAATGCAGAACAGTAACCAGAACGCGCTGATGCTGTACTCACAGAAGGACGGTTACGTCTTTGACCTGTCGTATGCCTGCCATGAAGCCATAAGGGAGTACAAGGAGTTTGAGAGACATCTTGTGCCATTCACATCATTGGTGGAGAAGAACCGCGGCGAGGTGGTGAGGATGGACAGTCTGATACAGTGCCTGAAGGCAATGCCTGTGATGGTGCTTGACAAGCAGGCCAAGATTGACCGTGATGTATGTCTGGCCTTAGCTGTCAACACAAGGAGGATGGTAGCAGAGGATATGGCACAGATGAACGAGTACATAGCCTACTACAAGATGACGGAGAGCCGTCTGAAGTACCTTAACGACTATGCCAACGGAAAGTATGCGGAACTGCAGAACAGCATTTTCATGAATGGCAGTGAGAACTACTGGACCATAATATCACGTTTCGGCGAATACATCATGGAGACCCGTGAGAGCATAGGCGAAAAGTACAGGAGCTACAACAATATAGGCTCGCAGTGGGATGCGAGGTGGATGTTCGGCATCTTTGTCATCATTGCCTTCTACGGACTCATTGCCGTGGCGCTAAACCTGCTCATTGTAAGGTGGCTTGGGACAAAGCTCATAGAGCGGGGTATGCTAAGCAGGGTCGGAGAATGGTTCATGGCCAAGCGCACCTGCATAGTCCTTGCATCCACAGCCGTGACGTTTGCCATCATATTAGGAGTGGTGCTGGCACTAGCAAAACAGGACTTCATCGTCATGGCATCATCGCTGTTGGTACAGTTTGCATGGCTTATGAGTGTCATAATAATCTCCACACTGCTGCGTGTGGACGCGGACAAGACTCTGAAGACGCTGTACCTGTATATGCCGCTGCTTGTCAACGGCTTCATAGTGATAAGTTTCCGTGTCGTACTTATACCTAACGCCCTTGTAAATCTGGTGTTTCCACCGATACTGCTGATATGCTGCCTGTGGCAGTGGCGTATGCTTAGCCGTCTGAAGAAGGACGTGGACCGCAGCGACAGGGGCTATGCGTCATTCTCGCAGTTCATATTCATAGTGTCATTATGCAGCTCCATGTTTGGCTACACGCTGCTGTCTGTACAGATACTGATATGGTGGATAATGCAGCTGACGTGCATTCTCACCATCACCTGTATGCGGGACTGGTACCGCGGCTATGCTGACAGCAGGCATTTGGACGAGAAGCCCATAACAGAGACATGGTATCACGGCGTGATATACAGTGTGGGCCTGCCTACGGCCGGGGTATTCTCCGTTGTGCTGAGCCTGTACTGGGCGGCTGATGTGTTTAACCTTACAGACCTTACACTGACCCTTTTCACACGGGCCTTCATTGATACGCCAAACTTCAAGGCCAGTATCTTCGGCATAGCGATGGTGGTGACGCTGTGGTTTGTATTCAACTATATAAACAGGACGGCGAAGGCCTTTGTAAAGTACTATCTGGAACAGCGTGACTCGGTCAATGCGGCACAGAGGTTCATGATGGTAAAGAACGTGATGCAGGTCGTGGTATGGGGAATATGGTTCCTTGTGTCACTGGCTATATTCAACATCTCAAGCCAGTGGATAGTAATAATATCAGGAGGTCTGTCAACGGGCATCGGCTTTGCATCAAAGGATATTCTGGAGAACATATATTATGGAATATCACTGATGATGGGACGCATAAAGATTGGTGACCTTATAGTATGTGACGGCATACGAGGCACTGTCTCAAGCATATCATACACGTCAACGATGATAGACACAACGGACGGTTCTGTGATAGCATTCCAGAACTCACAGCTGTTCACTAAGAACTACAAGAACATGACCCGTAACCATGGTTACGAGCTGCACGCGCTGGATGTGGGTGTGGCATACGGCACAAATGTGGCAAAGGCGAAGGAGCTTATCATAAATGCCGTGGGCGCCCTTGACTGCATTGACAGGAAAAAGGGCTGCAAAGTAGTTCTGAAAGAGCTTGGAGACTCCGCACTGTTGCTGAAAGTAATAGTATGGGTGGATGTGTTCACGCAGTACTCTGACGACGGGGTGATACTTGAATGTATATACAACACTCTCAATGACAATGGCATTGAAATACCATTCCCACAGACAGACGTACACATAAAGAACGAAATGGTGTCTCTGTCTGCCGAATAAAGATTAGAAGATGAAGCATATAATAGTAACATTCGCTGTATTCTTGCCCACCGTCCTTATGGCACGGGCGGCAGACGACACCTCTTGTGCCGCTGATAGCCGCGAGACAGCAGACTCGCTTGTGGCACGTGACCTGCGCAGCCATGGCATAACTTTCTCGCATGACAACAGTGTGACGCTGCTAACTAACGGTCAGGAGAAATATGATGATATGTTCAAGGCCATAAGACAGGCCAAGAGTAGCGTGCATCTGGAGTACTTCAACTTCCGGAATGACTCCATTACAAGCGAGCTGATTGCTATACTTGCGCAGAAAGTAAAGGAAGGTGTGGAGGTGCGCGCGCTGTTTGACGCATTTGGAAACGCATCAAACAACCGGCCGTTGCGCAAGAAGCACCTCCGTAAGATACGTGAATGCGGAATAGAGATATATGAATTTGACCCGTTAAATTTCCCTTGGATAAACCATGTGTTCCATAGAGACCACCGAAAGATAGTAGTCATTGACGGACAGATAGCCTATACCGGTGGAATGAACGTGGCGGACTACTACATACACGGTACGGAAGTGGTGGGTGAATGGCACGATATGCACTGCCGTATAGACGGAGAGGAGGTGAATACACTGCAAAAGATATTCCTGAGAATATGGAACAAGACCGCGAAACAGAATGTGCATGGGGCGAAATACTACAGAGGATGGAGACCGGCGGAATATTTTCAGGGGCTGAAACCTGACACCACGGCCACAGCATACCATAAGATGGTGGGCATAATAAACCGTGAGCCGAATATCACTAATAAGATAATGAGGCAGTTCTACATCTCCGCACTGGACAATGCCAAGGATAGCATAAAGATTCTCAACCCATATATGACGCTGGTGCGCCCTGTCAAGAAGGCTATCAAGAGGGCTTTGAAGCGGGGAGTGAAGATGGACGTGATGATTTCAGAGAAGAGTGACATACCAATGTCACCGGACTGCTCTTTCTATCACATGCACTGGATGATGAAACGCGGTGCGAACGTGTACATATATCAGGGCGGCTTTCATCACACAAAGGTGATAATGGTTGACGGAAGGGTATGTACAGTGGGCAGTTGCAACCTTGACTCACGCTCACTACGTTGGGACTATGAGGCCAATGCAGTGATACTGGACAAGAACACCACGGCGGAACTGTCACGACTCTTTGATGCGGACAAGAAGAAGAGCTTCTTACTCACGCCCGAGAAATGGGACTCATGGCGTACAAGATGGCAGAAGACAAAGGGATGGCTGTCACGCCTATTTGAATTCTGGCTGTAATTTCTTAACCTCATAAACCATTTTAAACTATGCAATCATTCGATACACTTGATGCCTATTGGCAGGAAATACACAATATACCACAGCTTAGCGATGAGGAAGAGCTACAGTTGGCCGAGAGAATACAGCAAGGAGACAGTGCGGCGATAGATAAACTTGTCACATCAAACCTAAAGTTTGTGGTAAGCATAGCGCGGCAGTATGCTGATAAGGGAGTGAGTATGGACGACCTTATCAGTGAGGGGAACATTGCCCTGATGATGTGCGCAAGGAAATGGAAGCCCAAAGAGGATGAACGCTTCGTGAACTTTGCGGTATGGGATGTAAGAAAGGCCATGCAGCAGGCGCTGCCGGAACAGGGAGCAATGATAACTTTGCCGAAAAACAGACAGGTGGAAGAGTCGAAAGTGCGCCGTCTGTCAACGGACGCACCATTACACCCGGGACAGGTCAATACTCTTGGAGATATGCTGAAGGCCGGCAAGCCTATGACTGATGACGCTACGGAGAACAATGAGATAAGCTATGCGCTGCTACAGGCACTCAAAGTCCTTAACGAAAGGGAACAGGCGGTGATAAAGGCGTTCTATGGCATAGGCGAAACCGCACAGATGACGATGGCGGAGATAGCGGAAGAAAGGGGATTGAAGCGTGAACGCGTCAGACAGATACGCAAAACAGCAGAGAGAAAGATGCGCAGAGTGATGAAACTGATAGAGAAAGACCCAAGGCTTACATCCATATTGAATTAGAATATTAGACATTGATATAACAAAAGTATTTATGAATAGGGTACTGAATATAATAGTAGCACTGATGGTGGGCACTACTGCCATTGCAGAGCCATTGACAGACAACACTTCCAAAGACGTGACTACCAAGGCAGAGAAGAAAAAGGCCAAGGCAGAGAAGAAAAAAAAGAACAAGGAGGAGAATGATACACAAAAGGAGGTCATTGAAGCCGGTACTATATATATATATGGTATAGCCTATTCTCCTATGGACTCCATGGTGTATGTCACTGATGAGTTAATGCTTAAAGACGCACAGACATACAGAAAGTCCAAGTTTCTCTATGGCAGGGAGGAGCTTTCCAAACAGCTGAAGACCCACTTAGCCCAGAAAGGAGAACGTGACAGAATATGTTCCGTAACATTCGCCAGTACTGTCAAGGAGCTTGACAAGGAGTATGCGAAACAGATGAAGAAGCTGAAGAAGAACGGTTTCCTTATAAAAAGCGTTGGACAGAACGAGTTCCGCTTCACAACCATACGCTGGGAATAAGGGTATCACAGCAGAGATGATGAATGATTATAAACAATAAAACATTATATACAATGTACAGAACAAATACCTGCGGAGAACTCCGCATTGAGAATGTCGGCCAGACCGTGACACTTGCCGGCTGGGTACAGGGAGTGCATAACCTTGGTGCACTCACTTTCGTTGACCTGCGCGACCGTTATGGCATAACGCAGCTGGCATTTAATGAGGATGCACCGCAAGAACTGAAGGAGCTTGCAGGACGACTGGGACGTGAATTTGTTATACAGGCTACGGGAACAGTAGCTGAACGATATTCAAAGAATAAGAAACTCGCCACTGGAGACATTGAGATCTTCGTGACAGACCTGAAGGTTATAAGCGAGAGCGCAACCCCTCCATTCACCATTGAGGATAATACTGACGGCGGAGATGAGCTAAGAATGAAATACCGTTACCTTGACTTACGCCGTAATTGTGTAAGGAAGAACCTTGAACTGCGCCACAGGATGACTATACTTATACGCAATTTCCTGGACTCACGACAGTTTATTGAGGTGGAGACACCTATTCTTATTGGCTCTACTCCAGAGGGAGCGCGCGACTTTGTGGTTCCTTCACGCATGAATCCGGGACAGTTCTACGCTCTACCACAAAGTCCGCAGACTCTGAAGCAGCTGTTAATGGTGTCCGGTTTCGACCGTTACTTCCAGATAGCGAAATGTTTCCGTGACGAGGATCTGCGTGCTGACCGTCAACCGGAGTTCACTCAGATTGACTGCGAGATGTCATTTGTGGACCAGGACGATGTGATAAACATCTTTGAGGATATGGCCCGCCATCTGTTCAAGGAGGTACGTGGAGTGGAACTGCCTGCAAAACTGCGCCAGATGACATGGCATGAGGCCATGGCGAAATATGGTTCCGACAAGCCGGACCTCCGTTTCGGCATGGAGTTCGTTGAAATGATGGACGTTTTGAAGTTAGGCACATTCCAAGTGTTTGACAATGCGGAGTATATAGGTGGTATCGTGGCCGAAGGCTGCGCATCTTACACCCGCAAACAGCTGGACCAGCTTACAGACTTTGTGAAGTCACAGCAGGTAGGCGCCAAAGGACTTGTCTACATAAAGCTGAATGAGGATGGCAGCATAAAGTCAAGTGTGGACAAATTCTATACAACAGAACAGCTGCAGGCCGTTGCGGACAAGGCAAATGCCAAGAAAGGCGACCTTATACTTATACTTTCCGGTGACAATGCAAACAAGACGCGTGTGCAGCTCTGTTCTTTACGCCTTGAAATGGGCAAGCGTCTGGGCTTGATGGATAAGAACAAGTTTGAGTGTCTGTGGATAATTGACTTCCCATTGTTTGAATGGAGCGACGAGGAGCAGCGCCTTATGTCAACGCATCATCCGTTCACCATGCCTAATCCGGATGACATTCCATTGCTGGACAGTGATCCTGCAAAGGTTCGTGCTAAGGCATACGACTTTGTATGCAACGGTGTTGAGGTGGGCGGTGGCTCACTGCGTATCCACGACGGTAAACTTCAGGCCAAGATGTTTGAAGTGCTTGGCTTCACAGAGGAACGCGCCATGGCACAGTTCGGTTTCCTTATCAATGCGTTCAAATACGGTGCGCCACCACACGCAGGTCTTGCCTTTGGTCTAGATCGCTTTGTTAGCATCATGGCAGGACTGGACAGCATCCGCGACTGCATTGCATTCCCGAAGAATAACAGCGGACGTGACGTGATGCTTGATGCCCCGTCAGCCATAGATCAAAAGCAGCTTGACGAGTTAAAACTGCAACTGTGTAAGGAAGAATAACAGTTATACGGCAATGGTCTGGTATCAATGAAACTATTTAATTATATCAGGCCATTGCCGTTTACCCCCCCTATTATGTTGACGCAAGTCAAAACTTTGCATAAAAACAGGCGATTTTTAATGCTACAAGTATTTTTCTCACTGAAAATCGTTACCTTTGCAGCGTAAAATTGATGCGAAGACCTCCCTTGGATATTAATAAAAGAGAGAGCATAGCATAAACTTAACTAAAAGATAATGGCAGAAAAGACAACAAAGAAGGCAGCCGCAACAAAGGCAGCCACAGAGAAGAAGACGGCAAAGTCTTGCACAACTAAGACCTGCACGACCAAGACTACCAGCAAGAAGGCCGCTGTTATTTATGTAAATGCAGAGAATGCAGGCTTCCGCGCAGGTGATGTTTATCAGGTGCTTGCCGCATCTGAGAGCGCTCTTTCTGTGGCAGAGATTGCAAAAGCTGCTAAAGTAGCCGTTGAGGACGTTTATCTCGGACTTGGATGGTTGCTGAAAGAGGGTAAGATTGCCTCTACAGAAGATAACAAGATTGTTCTGGCATAAGACATATCATAATCTTCGCTAATTAGAAAGACAACTACTATAAAGTACAAAATAGATGAAGAGTGAGCGTAACCCATAGAAAGGTCTGCTCACTCTTTATTTGTTATATATGCAGTACGAGCGCTATATACTAATGATTCTTGCAGAGGCAGGCCCTGTAGGCATGCCTGTACGGCGTATAGCCCTTAATGTTTATAACATCACCAATTCGCTCTTCGCTCCACTTTGTTTGGAAAAGGTGTATGCAGACGTGGCGGAATGGCTGCGATCAGAAAGCCAGAAGAGCGGAGGAACGGTCAGAAAGACTGACACAAGAGGATGGTACAGGCTGAATGAGCAGTCAACAAAGGTAGAACAACTGATGCTGGAGTTCATACCAGAATACTAATCACCAAATGACTAAAACCTTTTCTCGCCACTAATACATTAATCATAAGGCTCCAGTGTGCAAAAAGACCAAACTACTCCAAAAAACATTAAAATATTTTTTCATATAGAAGATATTATGTAATTTTGTATTCAGATTACATAATATACAAACATATTACAGTCAACATGAAAAGATTTTTCCTTACAACCATTGCCACCGCAATGCTTACAGCCTGCGGTACAGGCAGCAAGATTACGTCCTCAAACAGCATAACAGGCGAGTGGGACATCGTAAAGATTGATGGAAAGGCTCTTAATGGCAACAGTGAGAATACTCCTTTCCTCGGTTTTGACACTAAGGAGAACCGCATATACGGCAATGCAGGATGCAACCTCATCACGGGTTCGCTGACAACAGACGCCAAAGCAGGCACTATAGACCTCAGCAAGACTGGAATGACACGCATGATGTGTCCTGATATGGATACAGAAAGCCGCGTTACAGAGGCTATGGGACGGATAAGCAAATACAGTTTTGGCAAGGATGGTGCACTGATGCTGAACAGTGCCGATGGAAAAACGGTAATGGAACTGAAAGCAAGAGCCATTAAGACACAGAAATAATAAGGCATTCACGCGACAGGAACACTAATATTGCGATAATATCCCTTAACAAAACCATTCTACAATGAAGTACGACTATCTCATTGTTGGCTCCGGACTGTTCGGCGCCACATTTGCCCATTGCGCCACCAGACAGGGTTCCAGATGCCTTGTCATAGACAAAAGGCCGCAATTGGGCGGCAATGTGTATTGTGAGAATGTGGAAGGTATCAACGTACACAAGTATGGAGCGCACATTTTCCATACTTCCAATGAACGAGTATGGGAGTTTGTCAACAGCATAGTCAAGTTCAACAGATACACAAACAGCCCTATCGCAAACTATAATGGCCGACTTTACAACCTGCCATTTAACATGAACACCTTCCAACAGATGTGGGGAGTAAGCACACCACAGCAGGCTCAGGCCGTATTAGAGGCTCAAAAGGCTGAAGCTATAAAGACTCTCGGTGGGCGTGAACCACAAAACTTGGAGGAACAGGCTCTGACACTGGTGGGAAAGGATATTTTCGAGACCCTGATTAAGGAATATACAGAGAAGCAATGGGGAAGGAAATGCACCGAACTGCCTGCGTTCATCATCAAAAGACTGCCTGTCAGACTGGTATTTGACAACAATTACTTCAACGATAAATATCAGGGGATTCCAATAGGAGGATATAACAGGCTCATAGAAGGTCTGCTTGAAGGTGTGGAATGCAAGACCAACACCGACTTCTTCCATTCTGAATACAGGGACTGGCGCAGCATTTCCGAGCGTCTTGTGTACTGCGGACCACTTGACGAGTACTTCGATTACTGTCTGGGCAGGCTGGACTGGCGCACGGTGTCATTCAAGACACGCGTGGAAGACACTCCCAACTACCAGGGTAACGCCGTGGTTAACTACACAAGCCATGACGTTCCATACACACGCATCATCGAACACAAGCACTTTGAGATGTTCGGTGATGAGGTATATCAAATACCTAAGACCGTGGTGAGTGAGGAATACTCCACTGAATACAGCACTGGCATGGAGCCATACTATCCAGTGAACAATGAAAGGAACAACAGTATCGCCAACGAATACCGCATGATGGCGGCAAAAGAAGATAACGTGACATTCGGCGGACGGTTGGCACAATACAGGTATTACGATATGGCACCAGTAATAGAGCAGGTGCTTGACATATTTGCCAGCCATTAATCATACTCTTATGCAGAATATATTCAACAGAGCGGAACGTCTGCTTGGCACAGAAACCATGCAGCGCATCGCAGCCAAGCGAGTACTTATAATAGGAGTAGGCGGTGTTGGCTCATGGTGCGCAGAAAGTCTTGTGCGCTCAGGAATACAGAGTCTCACCATCGTTGACAGTGACTGCGTATGCGAAAGCAATGTAAACCGTCAGCTCATGGCCACAATGCGGACAATAGGCAGGCCCAAGGTGGAAGCTCTAAAGGAAAGGCTGTTGGAGATAAACCCCACGGCTGACATCACAGCTATATGCGAAATATACAGCGAGGAGCGTAATGCGCTGTTCAACCTCGACAGCTTTGACTATATAATCGACTGCATCGACTCTCTAAAGGACAAGATGGCACTGCTTCTGAACGCCACAAAGACACGCGCCACAGTATTCTCCTCAATGGGAGCAGCGCTGAAGATGGATCCTACACAGATTAAGGTGGCGGAATACTGGAAGGTGCGTGGGTGTCCGTTAGGGGCTGCTTTGCGCAAGAAAATGAAAAGGGCCGGGCTGAAACCAGCCAAGCCCGTAATGTGTGTGTACTCTGAAGAGCTATTAGAGAATAAAGGCTGCGACAACGAAGGACCTGAAGCGCTGAACACCGGCAGCGGCATCAAGGCACAGGTCAATGGAACCATGGCGCATATCACGGCCATATTCGGCTTCACTCTCGCAGGTCTTGTGCTACAGAACGCAGCCTATTCCTCGTAGTCGAGACACGTACGCTGTACCGTATATGGCCTTACTGCACTGTCAGCCACAGCCACATGGGCGGGATGAACAGCGTATGCCTTTAAAGCATCGAATGACTCAAGGGTACTGTCCAGCATCACATCACAGTTTGATGTGTCAAGCCTGCCATCCACATTCACCTTTACTGACAGCAGGCCGGGAACCTTACCCACCAGGCCTTCAAGGCCTTTCTTGATATTAGCCTTAACATTCTGCTTCTCCTCCTCGGAGAGTTCCGGATTCAATGTCCAGAGAATAATGTGCTTTACCATTTCTACTTATACTTAAAATTATTGTTCTTTCTGATATAATACATATACAACAAAGAGCGTACCATGACACGGTAACGCTCTTTGTTACTTTTATTATCTGTATCAGGCGTACAGGTTCATCACCTTACCACCACCTTATTCTTGTTCACAATATACATACCTGCAGGGAGATTGACAGTAGTCTGCTCTCCAGCCGACATCGTGACAGTTCTGACAAAGGCACCTCCAGCAGTGGCAATGTACACCTTGGTGTCCGCATTGGCTTTAAGAGTTATGCAGCCTGCACCACCTGTCGCTGTGAGAACATCACCATCAACCGCTACACTGTTAACATTGTCCGGGTCACCGGCAAAATAACATAGGGCAAAATTGGGTAAACATACAACAGAACTATTGCCATTAACATCCATTATATTATAAAGGTTGTCAGTCATACCTGCAAGATTAGCGCCTGTACTTTGGATACTTATAGCATAAACATCTCCTATACTACCGTCAAGAGTATATGTAAATGAAGAAGTTGCATTAGCAGCTATGTCCAATGTACGCTTTTCTACAAGTCTGGACAATTGTGTATAGTTATCCTTGTAAACGACAAACTCACCAGAATATGCACCGCCTGCATTCTTAATATTTATGACATACTCCGCCTTTAGGCTCTTGATAATATCCATTTCAAACAGACTTGATCTATAATTTGCGTAGACCTTATCGCCAGATGCATTGACACACTTTATAGACTCGATTGAGAGGATTGGGGCCTCTGATGTGGCGAAGGTTATGGAGTTAGAGCCAATAGGCGTTAATTTTGATGAATTAGACTCCATATTGGCAAGAACCCAGAAATAATATGTACCGGCCTTGTTCGGAGCATAGTTAAAGGTCAGAGCCTTTGTCTCACCTTCCAACACCGTCATGCCTGATGAATAATCAAACTCCGTCACATTATCCGGTGTTGCCGTAGCATCATCTGTGACCCAAACATATACTTTATTGTAAAATTCCTTGTCAGAATTGTTGCTGACAGCGACACTTATACTATTATTCGTACCTGATGTTCCCTCCGTATTCTCTGAAGCAAGTCCTACAGTCGCAGAGAGAGAGCTTACCTTATTGGATGTTTGCAGCTTGCCATTTTCCACCCATACCAGTAGGGATGTATTGACAGCGTTGAGACATGGAGTCCATACTGTCTGGTCATCACTCTCTATCAGGAACAGTTCCTGTTTCTGTCTGCTGATAAGAAGAGTCACTGGTAAATACGCTATTCTACCAGAATTATGCCCATAATTTTCAGAATCAAACGATATAGGATTGGATGTGACATTAACAATGTTACCATCCTTGTCCCTATAACCTACACCCACATAGGTCTTGCCATTAAGACAGCTATTTAATGGAGTTATATTTACAGTACCGGTAATAACACCCTTATCCACTTTACCATTCATAGTTAATGGCTCATAAGACAAGATGGAAGCCCATTCACGCTTGTCCTCCACACCATTGTCAGGGGCAATGCCTATAATCATTGTATTGACAGAACTATAACCATCCTCTGTTGAGCTGGCTCCTATTCCAGAATTATTATGCGGATTCAGCACAGTAATGTCAAAATAACCATCACAGTAGCCACTCCATCCCCAGTTTACATAGTACAGGCCATCCTTATAACCGTTGACAACGAAAGCGTGCCCACCGCCAGCGGACTGTCCGTCATACAGTACAGGACGCTCTTCGTGCATCTCTTTGTAAAGAATGGCATCCCATGTTGCAAAATCATACGATGAACGAGTCACCTGTCTGGTAAGTTCCTTATCCATACCGAAGTACTTGGTAAACAGTTCTGCCGTTACAGCAGCAGAAGAAGAAGGTCCATAGTTCATCTTTACAGCACAGCCAATGTGCAGCATCAGCTTTGCCACAGCTTCCTTCTGTGTCTCGGTCTCGGAACCATTATATGTATCAAGCATATTATCCCAGTCATATATATCACCGGCTTTGACCTCATCCATCTTTATACCATACGCTGTAGTATACGCAGGTATATCCGCCAGCAATGCGGATGGATAACGGTATTTGCCTAATATCTGCGCAACAGCAGTGGCAACACATCCCGTAACAGATTTTATTCCTTGTACATATTCCGGACACTTACCATTATAAGGCATTCCCTGATCCCATTCTGTCTTTATGAACGGCTCAACCGATGTGCGTTCTGCCGCAACCCGTTCCCTTTCTTCTGTGACCTGCTGTAACTGCTCGTCAGTGGCAGAGTCCATAAACTCCTCGTACGCCTGCATGAAGCTGACCATATTAGGAGGCAGATTGTCGGCATCGTATGTACCGTTAGTGGAGTAGCCAACAATGGCCGGCATACGGTCATCACCGGACACTATGGCATAGCCTTTGCCCCTTTTGGGAGAGAACACGTAATAATAAGCCTCGTCATTGCCGCGCTTCTCCTTTACATACACCAACTGCGGAGTGGCATCCGCCATAGTTGTCACGGTACCCTTGTGTCCATTCCCCACTTCACTGCCACGCATCACCTGCACAGCCTCACGGCGTGCCTGCTCCAAACTGCGTGGAGCAGCGACTGTAACAACACTTGAAGACAGGAATAGCGCCAACAGCAGGCCCGTACGTCTTGAAAGTAATAATTGTTTCATCTACTTTTATTATTTGTAATTTAACGATATAATATATTAAGTCTCTTGTTTATATATATGGTATATGGATTATTGTCATATTGGGTAATGCAAATCGTTGCAGTTCATTTTCTTTTCTTCTTAGCATTCTTATACTCCTTGCGTACCCATTTGCCCTTTTCCATACAGACACGATACAACAGATATGCAAAAATACATACTGTGATTATAATTATAGGAACATTCATTTATAACACATATTAAAAACCTTTTGGTTGCAAATATAATAATTTTTCCGCACATAAAGACATTCATGGACACTTTTTTTCTCTTTTGCCTGAAAAACTTCACATATCATGGACTTTGATAGGAAATATCCCTCAATATGATGACAACAGGCCAAAAGTGAAAAAAGGCCCAACTTACAATCTGTAAGAAAAAAGGCCTTTTTGCTTACAGTCCGCATTTCCATGCCCCTCAGAGAATGGCGTATTTGAAAATTATTTCCCTACGGACGCGTACAGCGCATTCTCGCAATTTCCATTAATTCTCTGACAGTCTTGCAGTTGCGTAAAGTTCTCCCCGAAAAGGTATGCAAAAACGCATGAGAAAGGACGTTTTTGCGCTGCAATCTGATAGAGATTACTCTGCAAAATGATAGAGATTACACCGCAAAAGCTATCAAATCACAGGGTAAAAGGATAGAGATTGTGCCCAAACCCATGTTTTTCATCTTACAGGAAGCAGAAAATGAACAGTTTTCTCTCTAAAACGCATGGTGAGGACGACACTTCTAAAAACATTGACTGTTATTAAAACAGCCGTTTTACTTACGGATTGTAAGTTGTATGCTTTTAAAACCACATCCTGTGGTCAATGATTGACACACCCTTAAAGTACCCTGCAACGGCTACAGGCAATGTGTGTTAAAATATTGTGTAAAAGGATTTCTCTCTGTTAAGGCTGCAACTTTTTAGTAAAAATATATTTATAATGTTGCAAAAGAATAATTATAAGTTCAAAAAAACGCAAAAAGGTATTGCTGCATCAGATTTTATTTGTACTTTTGTCACAGAAAATTTCACTTTTAAGTTTAACCTTTCAAAAAACAAAACGATTATGAACAAAAGCATTAAAGGGACTCAGACAGAAAGAAATCTCATGATGTCGTTTGCCGGTGAGAGCCAAGCCAGAATGCGTTACACCTATTTTGCCTCCAAGGCAAAGAAGGAAGGCTATGAGCAAGTGGCCGCCATTTTTGAAGAGACAGCCAACCAGGAGAAGGAACACGCCAAGCGTATGTTCAAGTATCTGGAAGGTGGCACGTGCGAGATCACCGCAACATTCCCTGCCGGAGTAATCGGTACTACCGCAGAAAATCTGCAGGCCGCCATAATGGGTGAGCACAGCGAGGCGGAAAATGACTATCCTATGTTTGCAGATGTGGCAGATCAGGAAGGTTTTAAGGAGATAGCAACCATGTACCGCAACATTGCCATCGCCGAGCATGGACACGAAAAGCGCTACAAGGCGTTGCTAAAGAACATTGAGGAGGACACAGTCTTCAAGAAGGACGGCAAAGTATACTGGCAATGCCGCAACTGCGGATTTATAATCGAAGCGGAAGCCGCGCCAAAGGAGTGCCCTGCTTGTCTGCACGCACAGGCGTACTTCGAGGTCATGAAAGACAACTATTAAGGATAACACAAAAAGAAGAAAGGATTGTACTATGGATAACAATAAGTTTACGATGCCAGAATTGTGCTATGAGACAGACGCTCTTGCACCAGTTATCAGCGAGGAGACCATCGACCTGCATTATGGCAAGCACCTGCAGACATACATCGACAACCTGAACAGGCTGCTTCCAGGCAGTGGATTTGAGAACAAACCTCTCGAGGAGATTGCCGCAAAGGCCGATGGTCCTCTTGGTAACAATGCGGGACAAGTATTGAACCACTCCCTGTACTTTGCGCAATTCTGCCCCAATGGCGGCAATACGACAAGACCATCCGACTGCCTTAGAAGAAGGATAGAGATGTCGTTCAGCAACATGGACGAAATGTGCAGCAAGCTAAGCGAGGCGGCCATAGGACTTTTCGGTTCTGGATGGGCATGGCTGACTATAAACGACAACGGAAACATTGAGATACACCAAATGCCAAACGCTGACAACCCACTGCGCCACGGTCTGTATCCGCTGATGACCATAGACGTATGGGAGCACGCATACTACCTGGATTACCAGAACAGAAGGGCTGAACACGTCAGGAACATTTGGGAAATCATAAACTGGAATGTGATTTCAGAGCGTGCAAGGAAATGTTAGCACAGTAAAGAGAACATACCATGTTAATTCAACATAATATACTGTAGATTATCAAAAACGTGCAAAGATTGTAAAAAACGCAGGGCGGCAGACTGGAAAATGTCCAGACGTGCCGCCCTGTTATCATGTCATTACAACACATTGACATACAGTCCCCTCATAACAGCCCCTCTATGACAAACACTATCACACAGCATATAACTGATACAGGAAACAGGCCAAGGCCAAACATCGCCGCAACAACGCCCAGAACAAGGGCCGCGCCTCCGGCCAAGGGGGAGGCAGTTGTCCCGACTATGGCAGGGAAAGTCATCACGGCCAGCGTGACGTATGGCACGTAATATAAGAAGCTACGCATGAAGCGGTTACGGATTCTGCCTCGGATAAGCAGCACACCGACCACACGGAGCAGGTTGGTGACAAGAACCATTATCAATATGTACACCCAAATACGCATATCCATAGTCTTTATATTTCAGCATTATCGTCCACTGGCTTCAGCAATGCCGCAGCAGAGGATATTATCACTGTAAGAAGGATGGTCCTTGTACCACCGGACATTTCCGACAGAAGCGGCAATATGGAGCATACGCCACTAAGAACAAAGCTCGCCACAACGGCGCAGGCTACAGCTCTGTCACGTTTGGAGGGAGGGATTATGATGGCTATGAACATACCATAAAGCGCAACGCTAAGGGCTGAGACAATATTTGATGGCAGCACATCGCCCGCTATGATACCGGAAGCGGTGCCGGAAGCCCAGAACACGGTGGAGATTATGGATGCTCCAAAAGTATAGGTAGGAGCAAGACTGCCGGGATATGCTATGGATATGCCGAACACCTCATCCGTTATGCACAGCGATACAAGAATGCGCTTGCACAATGAGGTTCTCTCACTGAACTTCTGTGACAGGGCTGTACTCATCAGCAGATAGCGCAAATTGGCGACGAGACTCATGCCTACCACCTCAACGTATGTGGTAGAGGCCGCCACAAGGGTGTAGACACCATACTCTCCCGCTGATGCCCTTGTCAGAAAGCTGCTGGCAAAACCCAATATGGCACCAATACCTGCATTACTGGCAATGATGCCCAACGAGAAGGCCACGGCATAATACCCCAAGGCTATAGGGATGCCATCGCGTACACCATGAAGAAAAATAGAACGTGTATCTGTATTCATCTGTATATGTGCACAACCACACAAAGCCCCACCCTATCATCATGCTATTTAGGTATATAACACGATAAAAGGGTTGGGCTAAAATGCCTGTATGTGTATGCCGGACGCATACACAGGACATCCTTCATATATATAATGTCTGTGTTTGTGTCCGGCAACTTATGTTTATAGATTAATCCTCAGCGGCGAGCTTTGCCCTTATGGCCTTTGTCTCCTCCTCGTATCCAGGCTTCTCAAGCAGTGCGAACATATTCTTCTTATACGCCTCCACACCAGGCTGGTTAAAGGCGTTAACACCAAGCAGCTGGCCGGAAATGCCACAGGCAATCTCAAAGAAATAGATAAGCTGACCATAGTTATATGCGTCAAGACGCTCTATGGATATAAGGATATTGGGAACTCCACCGTCCACGTGTGCCAGACGTGTGCCAAGCTCCGCATTCTTGTTGACCTCATCAATGCGCTTGCCTGCAAGGAAGTTCAGACCGTCAAGGTTCTCCTCGTCAGATGGGAACAGAAGGCTGTGCTCCGGTGTCTCAACAGAGATGCAAGTCTCAAAGATTGTACGCTCACCGTCCTGTATCCACTGTCCCATTGAGTGCAGGTCAGTGGTGAAGTCGCATGATGCGGGGAAGATACCCTTACCATCCTTACCCTCTGACTCACCGTAAAGCTGCTTCCACCACTCTGCGTAATAATGCAGTTTAGGCTGATAGTTGATGAGTATCTCTATCTTCTTGCCGTTCTGATAAAGCGCATTTCGTGTAGCAGCATATATTGCGGCAGGATTCTCCTCAAACGGAACGTCAATGGCACACTGCTTCTCCATAGCCTGTGCGCCTGCCACAAGCTGCTCTATATCTATGCCAGCGCACGCTATTGGCAACAAGCCTACAGGGGTCAGGACAGAGAAACGTCCGCCCACATTGTCAGGAATGATGAATGAACGGTATCCCTCCTTGTCAGCACAGGTACGTGCCGCACCCTTCTTGGCATCGGTAACAGCAACTATCAGGTCCTTGGCGGCAGCCTTACCGACCTGTGACTCAAGCTGAGTCTTCAACAGACGGAATGTCAGGGCTGTCTCTGTTGTTGTGCCGGACTTTGATATATTGATTATGGCGAATGTCTTTCCACTAAGATATGCAGTGAGTTCAGAGAGATAGTCCTCACCGATATTGTTGCCGGCGAACACTACCGCCGGTGTCTTAGCATCCTTAACGAGCCATGCAAAAGAGTTCTGCAACCCCTCTATCACTGCCTTCGCGCCAAGATATGAGCCACCGATACCGGCTACGACAATAACCTCTGCCTTGGAACGCAGGTCTGCGGCCACAGCCTTTATCTCGCTTACAAACTCTGGCGTGATGCTTGAAGGCAGATGAAGCCAGCCAAGGAAGTCGTTACCTGGAACAGTACCTTCCTCAAGGCCTTTACGGGCCGCGTCAGTCTGCTCCTTCAGTGCCATCACTGCACCAGCAGGAAGAAACTGCTGTGCCTTTCTAATGTCTAATGAAATGCTTTTCATAATTAAATGTTGTGATTTATGTAAAGATTATATATATTTATTGCAAAATGCGGATAACGCATACTCTCCGCAACCTCTTTCAGGGCTCAAAGGTACAAATATTATTTCATAACTCCAAACATGAAAGGCGAAAAATGTCATGTACAGACATAAAAACACAAAAAAGAATAGCGCAAACACCTGCATATGCAACTACAAGTGTTTGCGCTATCTGCCACTCTCCTTAACGGGGAGACCTTATTTGAAGATATTTTATTACTTCTTCAGGTTACCGTAGCGGTTCATGAAGCGGTCAACGCGACCTGCTGTGTCAACAAGTTTGCTCTTACCTGTATAGAATGGGTGTGAGCTGCTTGAGATTTCGACCTTAACCACTGGGTAAGTCTCACCTTCAAACTCTACAGTGTCATTAGTCTTGCATGTAGACTTTGTAAGGAACATATCGCCGTTGGACATATCCTTGAATACGACGGGGCGATAGTTTTCTGGATGAAGATTCTTTTTCATTTCCGGTTTATAATTAATGTTTAATAAAAATTGCGTTTGCAAAGTTACTAATAATTAACGATATGGCAAAGTAAAGTAACAGAAAGATTCTTTCCTGTTACCTTTTTTAACATATTGTCACAGCCAAACAATGTATTTAACATTCAATTTGATACTGTCATCTTGCATAATTGGGATATTCATTGTACCTTTGCACGTACGAAAGGGACAGCAATAAGGCAAAAAGCAATGCCTTGGGGACAATGCACCTGCCACATCACCGATCCTGAGGGCACTCTGATAGAGACACATTCATTCATAAAAGAATAGCATAATGGCAAGACCTGCAAACAAACAACAACTGATATCAGCAGCAGCGGACAACTACGATAAGCTGACAGCATTCATTGCGTCCATGAACGAAGAAGAGCTGAACACACCATTCGACTTCTCTGCTGACGAAAAGAAAAAGGAAGCACACTGGAGACGTGACAAGAATCTGCGTGATGTCATAATGCACCTTGTGCGATGGCAAGAACTATTGCAAATATGGGTGGCAAACAACATGAAAGGCTTGACTGTACAGTTTCTCCTTCCCGGTTATACATGGAAGACATACGGTGACATGAACATTCTGTTTTGGAAAGAATGTCAGAATATACCCACCGATGATGCTATGAAGAGACTAAGTGACAGCCACAGACAGATAATGAATCTGGCAGAGCGTTTTACCGACAAGGAATTGTTTGGCAAAGCCCATTACAATTGGACAGGAACGACCTCACTTGGCTCATATTTCATCAGTACAACAAGCGCACACTATGACTGGGCACTGAAGAAACTGAAGGCACATAGAAAGAACATGAAAAGTATAAAATGACGTAAGATATGTTTATCGCAATTCTCACATACAAAAAGCCGCTAAGCGAGGTTGACAAATATCTTGCTGCGCATCGTGAATATCTCGCAAAATATTATTCTGCCGGAAATTTTATCGCTTCAGGTCCGCAAACGCCACGCATCGGCGGAGTGATAATGATGAAAGCGGAGAATCGTAATACCGTGGACTTTATCATTTCGCAAGATCCATTCAATATAAATGGTATCGCTGACTATCAGATTGTCGAATTTACTCCGACAATGTTCAAAGACAAAAGTCTGGAACAGGCATTAAATGATAAAGACTGAAGAACCAATATTTTGACCTTGGGAAAAGAGTAATGAAAGTAATAGGAATTAACGGCAGTGCTCGCAACAATGGCAATACGGCTATCATTATCAATAAAGTCTTCGATGAACTCAACAAAGATGGCATAGAAACCGAACTGATACAATTGGCAGACCTTGACATTCAACCTTGCCGTGGCTGCTTCGCGTGTAAAGGCAGAGGTAACTGCGTGTTCCATAACGATAATTTTACAGAGACATTCAGCCGTATGATGGAAGCTGACGGCATCATACTCGGTTCGCCGGTGTATTCTGCTGATGTATCTGCTAAAATGAAAGCATTTCTGGAGCGTAGCGGTGTGGTTGTCAGCACAAATCAGGGATTGTTGAGACACAAAGTAGGAGCATCTGTTGCTGCTGTTCGTCGTGGTGGCGGTATGACAACTGTCGACACAATGAATCACTTTATGCTTAACAAAGAGATGATTGTAGTCGGTTCTACTTATTGGAATATGGTTTATGGCAAAAACATCGGTGATGTTCTCAGTGACGAAGAGGGAATGGATAATATGCTTAATCTCGGCAAAAATATGGCAATAATCATCAAAAGAATGCAGACTAAATAAAACAATATACAAAAAGATAGAGTTTATCTTACCAAATGAAAAACAATAAGGCCACTGAATATTGTTGTTCAGTGGCCTTATTGGCTGTTTAACCTTGACTTAATGCAAATCACCCGATATATAGGCATTGGATATCCTAATGCTTCTACATATCCGGATGATAAAAACAGGATTAAAGCCTAAATAAGGTTCATGCCCATTTGCTTGCATTCGCTGCGCTGTTCCTCCGGCCATATACTTGACTGTATCTCGCCTATATGTCCCTTATGAAGCAACACCATGCACAAACGGCTCTGGCCAATGCCACCACCTATAGACAACGGCAGTTTATCACCAAGCAGCTGTTTATGGAAGAAAAGTTCCTTACGGTCCATCTTCCCTTCTATCTCCAACTGCCTCAACAGACTTTCCTTATCAACACGTATACCCATAGAGGACAATTCAAATGAACGTTCCAACACTGGATACCATATAAGGATGTCGCCATTGAGCCCCATAAAGCCATCACTGTTAGGTGTTGTCCAGTCATCATAATCAGGAGCGCGGCCATCATGCTTCTCTCCATTACTCAACTTACCGCCAATACCTATAACGAACACCGCACCATACTTCTTGCATATCTCGTCCTCACGCTCCTTTGGTGACAGATCTGGATACATCTGCAACAATTCCTCACTGTGTACGAAATGTATCTCACGCGGCAGGAAAGGCTTTATCTGCGGATATGTCTCACATGTAAGATACTCTGTACGCAGGATTGCAGAATATATACGTTTCACCACATCTTTAAGGAAATCCAAATTACGGTCATCCCTGCTCATGGAGGCTTCCCAATCCCACTGATCCACATACAGCGAATGAAGATTATCCAGTTCCTCATCGGCACGTATGGCATTCATGTCGGTATATATGCCATACCCTGGCTCTATACCATATTCCGCCAGTGTCAGCCTTTTCCATTTGGCAAGTGAGTGTACTACTTCCGCCTTCTGGTCTCCAAGGTCCTTTATAGGGAATGTAACAGCGCGCTCTACGCCGTTAAGATCATCATTGATGCCAAGCCCCTGTAATACAAAAAGTGGTGCGGTGACGCGGCGCAGCCTTAATTCTGTGGAAAGATTCTGTTGGAAGAACTCCTTTATGAGTTTAATACCTTGCTCGGTTTGTTTCAAATCCAGTAAGGCTTTATAAGCTTTTGGTTTGATTAATTTACTCATGTCGTTGTGTCTGTATTCTTTTTAATGGTTGCAAAGTTACTACTTTTTTATTAATTTGCAAACACAAACAGGGAATTATTTTACAAAATGTAAGTTTAAGGACGTTTTTTTTGACTTTTTGACATCTATTTTAGCACCAGACTTTCAATACGTCAACATTCAAACAATCTACATCCCGTCCCTCATAAAATCAAGTGCCTCTTCTATCTCCTTACAAGTAGCCGTCTGGTTGATGCGTATATCACCAATACCTCCAAGCAATGTGAAATTGATAATACCTGCGGTATTCTTCTTGTCATGGGTCATCAACTCTATCAGTTCAGGATAGTCATCACAAGTTATGGGTAACACACCATACACATCACGTACAAAATGTACTGCCTGACGCATTACGTCTACAGGGAATCCGGACTTCATCACTGCAAGATAAAGTTCCGGTATCAATCCATAAGCCACAGCGTAACCATGCAATATAGGTTTCTGTCTCCTCATGGCCCATGACTCAAAGGCATGCCCCATAGTATGTCCAAGGTTAAGAGCCTTACGTATGCCTTTCTCATGTGGGTCTTCCTCTACAACGTGTTCCTTAACTGCCACAGAATCCGCTACCATGCGTCCAAGTTTCTGTAAATCAGGATACGCCATATCGAAAGAGACAAGTTCATGCCACATATCCGGTGTGGATATCAGTCCATGCTTCAGCATCTCAGCATAACCAGAACGTATATTCTCATCATCAAGTGTCTTCAAGAAGTCCATACACAGAATGACATAACGCGAGTCATTAAAAACTCCTATCTCATTCTTCAATCCTCCGAAGTTCACACCTGTCTTACCTCCAACACTCGCATCAACCATAGCCAAAAGGGTTGTAGGGATATTTATGAAGTTAATGCCACGCTTGAATGTGCTGGCGGCAAACCCACCAAGGTCTGTAACCATTCCACCTCCAAGATTTATCATAAGCGAATGACGCGTGGCCCCACCCTGTTGCAGACTGCGCCACACGTGTGCCGTACTCTCTATAGTTTTCTCAACATCCGTTGCATTAATGGTTATTACCGTAGCCTCACGAAGGCAGGGGAAATCCTTTACCAAAGGCAGGCAGAGCCTGTTGGTTGTAGTATCAGTAAGCACAAAGATACGGTCATGCTCACACTCATTGACAGCGGCTGACAAATCAGCCTCAAGATTACTGGATATTATTATTCTCTGGTTCATGTCTTTCTATTAACTTTATCTACATAATTCTACGCAAACTCTGTCCTGGAATGCCTTTGCAGGGGCCGCACGCATTACTCCCTGATTCAGGATTGCAAAGCATAATTCGTGTCCATTACCTGCAGTACAATATCCTGCCAGACTGTTAATTCCAGCAAGGGTACCTGTTTTGGCACGCACATTCTTAGCCGCCCTTGTGCCTCTCATACGTTTTTCCAACGTTCCGTCAACAGCCGCTATCGGCAGAGAATATAACAGGTTCGTATATATGTCGGAATTATTATAAGCATATCTCAAGAAGGCCACCTCAATCTCAGCAGATACATAGTTATAAAGCGACAGCCCTGAGCCGTCAGCCAGACGGTGTGGGGTACCATGCAACTTCATCTTACGCAACATTGCCTCAATAGCACTACGCGACTTACGTGCAGTAGAAGGACGTCCTTTTGACAGTCCCAACTGATAGAACATTGTCTCTGCGTAAAGATTGTCACTGTCCTTCATCATGCGGTGCAGCACCTGTTCTATTGTATGTGTCCTCACACACAGTTCCGTAGCTCCTGCCGGACATTTACTTACCTGCAGTTCTCCATCAAGATATACTCCGACATCACACAGTTCCTTGACAAGAACCTGCAACAGGTTGTCCTTACGGGCATACACTAATGGGGATAATACCGGATTGTCATCATCCCAGCACCATCCCTCGCCTAACAGGTCTGCATCCTTCATGGAACGGTCTGCATACAGATTTCCCCTTATGGTGTCCACACCAAGCTCTTTTACCGCCAAGGCAAACGAACGTATATCATCATGGCCCAGACGCGGGTCCATTCCACCTATTATATAAATATTCCCCTGAAGCGTCCTTACACTGTCAACAACACTACCAGTATAACACAGACGTGTCTTATAGAGATATGCTCCTCCAAGATTATCCAACGCCGTTACGGCCGTCAGTAACTTCATTGTTGATGCCGGCCGTAGTGCCTGTTTCTCTCCATAAGCATACAGGACAGAATCAACAGTGAGGTCATATACCATCAGCCCAAGCTGCGAAGTCTTTAAAAATGCGCTCTTACCTATAATACTGTCAAGACGCATCTGCAACGACTGGGGCCACGGAAGAACTGACGGCACTGTATCCTGACAGACGGTGTCATCGCAAACAGTATCAGCATACTCCTCTATCGTATATGTGGCAAGGGTGTCGGTATTCAATTCCGACGCCCCTGCCAACAGTGTCACCACACTCAGCAGTGACGTAACTATTATAAACCTAATCGTATCTATAAAAATTTGAAAGTTATATTAAACAATACTCTCTCATCATTTGTTGTCATACGCATGATGAGGATAATCCGTTGTAAAATGAAGTCCGCGGCATTCCTTACGCTCAATAGCCCATCGCGTAATGAGATAACCGACATTTATCATATTACGCAACTCACATATATCACGACTGGCATAAACGTGCTTGAACAATTCCTCGGTCTCCTCATACAGGACATCAAGCCTACGCCATGCACGCTTCAGACGCAGGTCCGAACGTACTATTCCCACATAATGAGCCATTATCTGCCCGACTTCCTGCACACTTTGAGTTATAAGCACACGTTCCTCATTTGACAGTGTGCCCTCGTCATTCCATTCCGGTACCATTGTGTTAAAGTCGTACTCGTCCACGTGTTCCAGCGAATGGCGTGATGCTGTCTCTGCGTATACCACAGCCTCTATAAGCGAATTGGAAGCAAGTCGGTTACCGCCATGCAGTCCTGTGCAAGCACACTCTCCTATAGCATACAGCCGCTTGATACTTGAGCAGCCGTTGAGGTCTACCTTTATGCCACCACACATATAGTGGGCAGCAGGACGTACAGGTATATATTGCTTAGTGATATCTATACCTATGGACAGACATTTCTGATAAATATTAGGGAAGTGATGACGCGTTTCCTCTGAATCCTTATGCGTTACATCCAGACACAC
The DNA here is from genome assembly GCA_030531085.1 of Prevotellaceae bacterium. Taxonomy (GTDB): domain Bacteria; phylum Bacteroidota; class Bacteroidia; order Bacteroidales; family Bacteroidaceae; genus Prevotella. Next base: position 48,513 of record JAUNOM010000014.1, read on the forward strand.
ATGATCCAGACCATGTATTTTCATCTCCTTATCTATGGCACGGGCCACAATATCTCGCGGAGCAAGTGAAAGGCGTTCATCATACTTCTCCATGAACGTCTCCCCATTAGGCAGACGCAAGATACCACCATAGCCACGCATGGCCTCCGTTATCAGATAAGCGGGATGCGTCTCTCCTGGATGATACAATGCCGTTGGATGGAACTGCACAAATTCCATATCTGCCACCGTACCCTTGGCACGGTACACCATCGCCTCACCGTCACCAGTAGCTATGACAGGATTGGTTGTAGTCTGATAGACCGCCCCACATCCTCCTGTACACATCAGAGTGACCTTGCTAAGATATGTGTCCACCTTTTGCGTCTCAGGATTGATGACGTATGCGCCATAACACTCTATATCAGGAGTCCTTCTTGTCACCTCTATACCAAGATGATGCTGCGTTATAATCTCCACTGCAAAATGGTTCTCCTTCACTTCGATATTTGGATTACTGCGCACTGCCTCTATAAGGCCACGCTGTATCTCTGCACCCGTATCATCTGCATGGTGCAGAATGCGGAATTCAGAGTGTCCCCCCTCCCTGTGCAGATCAAACTCTCCATCATCCTTCCTGTCGAATTTCACGCCCCATTTCACCAGTTCCTTGATTTGCGATGGGGCCATACGCACTACCTGTTCCACAGCGGCGTGGTCAGAGATATAGTCTCCTGCAATCATTGTGTCTTTTATGTGCTTCTCAAAGTCATCCACGATAACGTTGGTAACAGACGCCACACCACCTTGTGCAAAATTCGTATTAGCCTCTGCAAGAGTAGTCTTGCATATAAGACAAATCCTGCCCTTGTTAGCGCGAGCCACCTTTAGGGCATAACTCATACCGGCAACTCCTGAGCCGATGATTAGGAAATCATATTTGTATACCATAAGTCAGATGCCCCACCTGGCCGGACATAGTCACTGACAGCAGGCATTAGCTTTGAGGGGGTATTGTAATTGCTTTATAGATAATGCCTGCAAAGTTACAAAGTTTTTTCAACAATGCCAAATTATATTATAAAAAACATTACTCCCATTAGCATAAAGTATATAACTCTGTAAACACAGCCATACTTAATTGATATGCTGGAATAACTATGTTTATAAAAATATAAAGTATTAGATTAGAAAATATGGCAACAAATGATTATTTAAGTTAACCAACAAAATTAATCAGCAGTTTTTTTGTTTATCACGAGACTCTCATCCAATTTTACCGATTGCAACTTGCAGGAATTCAAAGTAAATATTTTCGTTCATTATCATTATACCAGTCCTCAATCGCCTCCTCAAACGACCACCTGAACTTATATCCACATTCTGTCAACTTCTTTCCGCAGATATTTGTTGAAATCTGCAGCTTCTTCACTCTTGCTGGACAAATGCCCATGGGAGCACCTAGCGCACCAACGATCGTCGACGTCGGCATAATTATCCAATTGGGAATATCCGGTACGAACTGTGTCAATCCTGTTATTTTCTTCATCACCTGTACTATATGCTCTATCGTATATGCAGGCTCAAAACAACAATTATATATATCAAACGGTGATTTACGTTCCATCACATTCCAAAGAATAAATCTCACCAATTCCTTAACATAGACACAAGCCTTGATAGTGTCTTTACGTCCAGGATAAGCAAATTTATGACCACGTATAGCCCAATAGAGACGGGTGAAGTTTCCATTCTCTCCCTTTCCAAACACCACGCCAGGACGGACGATTGTCAGATGCCTGTCCTTTCCGCCATTCTGCCATGCCTGATGAATTTTCTCTGCTACCAGCTTTGATATTCCGTATGGAGTGTTCGGAGTAGGCAGTGTCGTTTCCTCCTTCAGCTCCTCTGCAGCACCGTAAGGTGCAATAGACGAAGTGAACACCATCCTCTTTATTCCCCATTTTTCTGCAAATTCACACACGTTCTCCGCACCACGTATGTTAGTCTCAAAATACTCATGGTCCTCATGTCCAGGTGTGCGATGCACTGCAGCAAAATTGAAGATGATATCATCTTCTGTTGGAGTGAAAGGTAAATCCTCTATAGGCTTTCTGATGTCACACTCCACGTATGTGGATTGCAACGTCTGCCCATGACGTAAAGCAGGCTTATAGTCCCTTACTACAGGATTGGGAGTGCCCGGTTTCACTATGTCTATATTCCAAACTTGAGCATCTGGGCAATGTTCTTTTATTAAATTCGTGAGATGGGTACCGATGAACCCTGTACCGCCAGTTATTATATAATTCATAAGTTACAATATTTAATAATTTATATACTATTATGTCAAATATTAATAAACGGTTATTTGTTACCTTATATGTACTATATGCCCAGTTTGAAGCGTACATAATACATTACGAGTGATACATAATTTAGTTAATATATAAAATCATTTATATACTTGTAATCCATTATTTAAGTAAATCTAATAATGCGTCTTTGTATGCATTAATTGATTGTCCTTTGGTAAGATTATTCTCTAAATAAGTTCTTCCAGTACTGTGATTTGCCACAAAATATAATCTCTCCTCTATAATCTTGGCTAAAGTGTTTTCTATTTGCTCATAGTTAGCAGCCTCTGCCAATATGCCACATTGACTTTCTTCAATAATTCTCCATGCTTCACTGCCTTTTTCGAGAATACCCCAAATAGGTTTATTAACAGCAAGAATTCCATAAATTTTACTAGGTACAGACACCCCCTTTACCCCAATAGCATTTGTTACGATATGAACATCTGCAGCATTTAGGCTATAAATCAAATTTTTCTTTTTCTGAAAAGGAGCAAATATCACATTTGTTATTTTTTTCTCCTTAACGTATGACTCTAATATGGGCTTTACCAACCCATCACCTACAAAAGCAAAAATTACATCTTTATAAGATTGAAATTTTTCCATTATTTTTAGTAGATTCTCAAAGTCGTAATATAACCCAATATTTCCAGAAGTCATAATGACGAATTTGCCTTCCAAACCATATTGTTTTCTAAATGCCATGACTTGGAGATTATCTTGCTCTAAAGGATATATTTTTTCTTCATCTATCCAATTATTTATAGCAATATTATTTGGTACATTTTTACCTTTAAATCTTTTGACCAAGGTTTCTTGCATATCCCTTCCTAATGTCACTACCACATCAGAAAGCCGGCAACTTAGTTTGTCAAACCACATCATCGCGCCAAGAACAAGTTTATTGCTGGCATAATTTACAGCCATGGTCTGCTCAGGATTGAAATCCATAATCTGATACATCAGTTTACCTTTAGTAACCAATTTACCGATAACACCAAGTAATCCACCTAAAATAGGAGGTTGAGTAACCGTAAATACAAGATCAAACTTTCCTGCTTTCATGGTAGCTCCTATACAGTTAAAAAAATACGATAAAATATATTTTATCCTTGACATTTTACTCTGTTTGTTTACTTCTGGAACCCTGACTCGGATAACTCTAATTCCTTTGTAATTTTCAAAGTAATATCTCTGTGTTTTATACCGTTCTTCCAGTTTCATGGCATAACTCGGAACCTCACAGATTACAGTTACGTCAAATGTTTCAGATAGTCCTTCAGCCAATTCTGTTAATATCTGTCCTGTCGTAGCTACTTCTGGATAGAAATAGTTGGTATACATTAATAGCTTTTTCTTCTGTGTCATCATCATTCTATTTTTCTTTCTCTTATTTTTATTGCAGGAATCCCCTGATAGATACCATTCTCCTCCATATCTTTTGTGGCTATACTACCCACAGTAAGTATGGCATTTGTGTGTACAGTCACTCCTGGACACACCGTAGTCTGTGCACCTATCCATACCCCGTCCTCTATCACAATCGGGGCATTACGGTAAGGCATCGAGGAAACTGTGTAGTCATGATTTCCAGTCAAGAGCATTGCTCCCTGCGATATGCAGACGTTGCTGCCGATTGTCACCTTGTCGAGATTGTCTATCCAACAGTTTTCACCAATCCAGCAGTCGTCACCTACAATCAAATTCCATGGAGATTTTATAATCACATTATTCTTTATACAAATTCTTTTCCCTATCTTTGCCCCAAAGATGCGTAACAAAGCAATCTTAATACTCATAAATGGATTCCACGATGCACGGACAATCAGCGCATTCACGAAATACCATAAGATAATTCTTAAGAATCCAGCACCTTTGTTGAAATCAGAGCCATCAAATGCGGCTAAATTCACTTCATTCATTGTTCTGACAATTTATGATACAGACTGTCATAAAGCCCATATACTATTTCCATACGATAAGCATTATAAACCTTCTGATACGCTTTATAACATAATTCATCTGCTTTCAATGGATTATCCATACACCATCTAATGGCTTTTGCAATGTCATCAATGGAATGTTCTTTTACTAAAATACCACATTCGCTACCATCCAATGCAGTAAGCATATCCTTAATGGCTGCTCTTGGAGTAGAGATAACAAGCTTGCCAAGACTCATGGCTTCCAATATGGATATTGGGAAAGCCTCCCAAGGATAATATGTAGGAAGTGCCACTATGTCAACAGTATTCATAAATTCTACAGCCTCGACATTTGGTAGTCTCCCCAATATAAATATTTGTTTATCTATTTTATCGCCTACAATAGCCTTTATATGATTAACCGTATCATCATCGCCACTGCCCACAATCGACAACCTAACTCTATTATCTGGCAATTTACAAACAGCCTGCACCAATTCATAAAGTCCTTTAGTCGGTATCAAATTTCCTATAAAAGCTATATGCTGATAGTTCTTATGAGTTATTTCCAAACCTTCCTCAACTGCTATAGAATTAGGCGTAAGATATACCTTATCTTCCAATCCTTTAATCTGTCTTAGAGTTTTTAATGACCGGCTATCAAGTACCCATACTTGGCTAAACTGTCTCATTGTATATCGAAGAAACCATCCATATATACATTTGTGTACATCTTCGGTGATACAGCCATAGCGGCAATGCATAACTGAATGAATATTAGAACGTTGTGCGATTTTTGCAATCATATAATCACGAAAAGTCCCAAAGCTTCCACTTGTTGTTGTATGAATAATATCAACATTTCGATTTTGTATTACCTCTTTAACCTTACGCTTGATAACCTTCATCTCCTTGATTCCTGCCGTCAGACGGCTCCACAAAGAATTATCATCAAAACTTCTCCCCCTTACAGCTCTGTCAACAGGAATTATACGATAGTTATCTTTGCCAAAAGTCTTGATAAACTTATGACTCCAAGAAGCAATTCCGCCATTACCCGTAAGTGGAGTTAATAATAATATGTTCTTCATTTCAGTCTTTATTTTTACGTTTCACTATTTTTGCAGGAATACCAGCAACTACACAATCGTCAGGAATCTCTTTCATATTTACAACAGCCCCAGCCGCTACTGTAACATTGTTACCAATCCTACATGGAGCAAGAACAGTAACACCTGTACCAAAATAGCAATTATCACCGACTATAATCTGATTGAAATCAGGCACGTCGGGTGTTCGTTTACCGAATAGCGTCATAGGAAGTACAGTACAATTCTCTCCAAAATGAGTTATACCATAACTTCGAAAAAAACCAAGATGCACGATATGAAATCCTTTGTCAGCATCACCAGGTCCTAAATGCAGTTGGGTCTTGATTCTCCATCGACGATGCAAAATATAAAATATACCCCATGGTATGATAAAAAAAAAATTCTTGGTCTTCTTATAACCATAATATTCCAAATGCCTTAGAATCCACATGTAAGAATATATCATGGCGAATTCGCTACCTGTGAAATATTGTATCCAGAAATGACGAATATTGAGTTTATCAGCTTCTATACGAAGCCATTCTCTCATTTGCTTTCTTGATGTAATCATAACGACTCTATCAGTTTTATATATTTATCAACAAATACTACTTCTGAGCATTTCTCTTCAACAATCTTTCGACTTTCCTTGCCATAAACACTGAGAATATCAGAATCAATACGAGAAACTTCAAGTAATTTATTAACCATATCATCAACATCCATTTGATTGAACAGCCAACCATTTCTATTAGGCTGCACAAAAATAGAATTGTCACAAACATTGCCTGCCATTACAGGAAGCCCAGAGGCCATAGCCTCACATATTACATTAGGAGTTCCTTCAAACATAGATGGCAGACAAAACACATCAGCCTCCCTATATGCCCTATCTATATCCTTGCGTTTGGAAAGCAACTTTATTCTATTGCTAAAACCGCTCTCCTCTACCATTCTTAAGCACTCATCTGTGTATTTTACATATTCTGGAATATCTGTATTTCTGTCATTGACCCCATACCAGACAACATCAATGTCACACCCCATTTTAAGTGCCTTAATACAAGCTTCAATATAGCGTTTTGTATTCTTTGATGCCTTAATTGAAGCTGCAGTCATGATGACGGTTCTTTCATTTGCCTTTATAATGCAATCTGAATGGAACTTGTATAAATCAACGAAATTGGTTATCACCACCGTCTTTTTTTTTAGAAATGGAAATGCCTCATAAATGAACCTTTCTTCTGAAAATGAATTTGGCACAATGTAATCTGCAAAACGATACAAGTTGAATATAATTCTATCTTTTAAGGATACCGACTGATGTGTATTCCTTTCAGATACTATTAGTCTCACCCCACATATCTTTGCAGCAATACAAGCAATGGAATTAGGGTCTGTTTGAAACGATATTAGAATATCCGCCTTAAATCTCCTGATTCCGTTTATCAATTTTGGTAAAGACAGTTTCGAATCTACATGAAAACACTCGTACGGTACATCTCCATCCTCCAGCAACGGTCTATAAAAAGGATGATCATAATATGTAGCTGTCATCACTTCATAGCCATGCTGTTTGAGCAGACACGCCAATCCTACAAACTGCCGTTGAGCACCTCCCGGACCAAGAGAATCCATGAATAAATATATCCGTTTCATCGTTTTTGGGTTATAAACACTTTGTTAGTTATGGATTTACAGAGATAGGCAATCATAATGGTTAATATGAACACAACAGCGATGTATAATCCAATGTTTTCTTTCATGCTTTTGGGAACAAGCAAGAAGGTTATTCCTTGACAGACATACACTTCATAACTGATTTCGCTTAAGAACTTTGCCAGTCTGGTTTCAGAGGTTTTCATATTGGAAATAAGTATAGTGGTCACCATTGGTATGGCAAATGAAAACAACCTAATACAAAGGCTGTTCCACAGAGGTTGTCTGATGTAAACTAAGGATGTAACTCCTGAAAATAGCAATAACGTTACACATATGGTAGGTACTTTGTATCTGTCCTAATGCCATAAGTACAGTAGAAACAGCTATTCCTATCGCAGTTAATATTACTACATATTTAAAACGTATAGTTAACGAGCTTGCACTATAGAATACAAAATACAACAGCCATAATGAGACAATAAACCAAGTGTAGGGTAATATTAATCCATATCCGCTTATTTCCCCTATCACCTCATCTATAGACAATCTTTGACAAGCAAATAGCAAGAAAATATAGATGATAGAAGGAATTACCAAAGGGATGGCCTGTTTCCTTACCATTGGCAGTATTTCTCTTAGTGAAAAATATTCTTTTATTTCTCTCTTACATTCTTGTCCATATCCTGAGATAAAAAAGAACAGGCTTACAACAAAGACTCCAACACACTTAAAATCTTCAAATATCCACGTATGATGAATGATTATCATAAAGGGAAGTACAGATTTCAATATAACAGTTTTGTCTCTTGTAAAAAGAGACCCCTGATTATCATTGATATGATTGTCATAAAATATCAAAGCAAAAAAGGAAAAAACAACAAAAATTATAATCATAAAAAATATATTATTTTCTGATTCTTTGTACTATAAAACTTGGTATATAAAGAGCAACAAAAATTATTCTGTATGAATAAAAACTCCTGCCGATTGAACAGAAGCGCCAGCCTTTTAATATTGTAGTTGTAAATATTGAAGAAAAGATAATTATATAACATAGAAAAGTGTTAAAACAACAATGAGTTATAAGGTGTTACAGAATATCTATCTTTTTCAAAATCCAAAAACATGATATAAGAATATAGTATCACTGTAAAAATAACAAAAAACACTCTAAATTCATTATATTTTATCATTTTTACAATATAAGGTATAATAATCATCAGAGAGAAAGAAAAATATAAGTTCAGCCTTTGCATCAAAACAAAATTGCTACCTGCAAATTGCAAAATAAATGCTATACCTAACACTTTGAAAAAGAAATTCTCAATTAGAGTCTCGTCTCTATTTTTGGCAGCAAGAAAGGCATACACCACAAAATATAATAGATAGATTAATGCCATTTTATAATTTCCATCAGAAGACACCTCACTTTCCATATACGAATCATACCCATTCAATGTATCAACAGCAAGATAAAAAAGATTATTAATTGCTATAGTGATTATAGCTGTTGATAAGATAAATATCATTGTACTTTTAAAAGATAGAC
>JAUNOM010000015.1 GCA_030531085.1 Prevotellaceae bacterium
GCTTTTACCTCGCAATTAGATAGATATTGGTTGGTAATATCTATCTAATTGCGAGGTAAACTGTATCTAATTACAACACCAATAGAGGCAAAAAACTCCGATTTCACACCACATATTCAGATTTAAGGGATAGTATATACGGCATTAAGGAAACTTTAACATTTCACAGAGAACAATTTTAACATTTTGGGTGCATTTGTTATAAGCTAAAATTTCAGCAATAAAGGTATGGAATTATAGCGAAATAATGCAACAAAACTTGGCAACCTATATACGTTTCTGAATCATGAGGATTTTTAATATAAATAAAGGAAAACGGCTTATTATATAATCTCTATTATAAAGCGTTTATATTTAGTAAGTATTGGAATCCCATCATCTGAAACTTGACAAACAATATGTATTGTATCTCCTACATGAGCGTCTTTAGGTATTTTTAAGCTCACTTTCCTTTTATTAGAATCAATAGAAAATGTCCCCTTATAAGTACTTGGTTCTAAATAAGTCCACCAATGGAAAGTGAGTTTATCTCCGTCAGGGTCTTCGCTGTTTGATGCGTCAAGCACAATTTTTTCTCCAATTTTTGCTTTTATGTCCAATGAAGAGTTTTTTAAACGTATTATAGGATGATGATTGGCTGAAGCATAGTCTTTAACACACCAGTCAGCTCTGGCGGCAAAATCATTTTGCACATCAATCAACCATCTCCATATAGGTTTGAAATAGTTTGTCCGGATTGTAACATTAACAGAATCTGTATAGTGCTCCATTTTCTTAGACCAACTATTGCTAAATCCCCACTGGCCATTAGGATAAGCAAAATCCGAAGACGGAGCTGGATCCAACCATACATTATTCCTTATCTTGACATAACGTCCTCCCCAACCGCCATAACCTGGATTCTCCATATTGCGTAATCCTGTGTCAATAGTGTGTAAAAAGGCTGGGGTGTCACCCTCTCCATTGAAAGCACCGTTCTTATTCGGATATGCACCACAAAGGACACCATGTCTTTGGATAATATTTTCTGTCATCCAATTTTTACCGAAATATAATTGCACATGTTGTGGAAGAACCTTATCCCATATATATGCCATGCAATCAAACTGGTCGGAAATAATCGTTGGGATATTGAAATGTTCCCAATTCGGACGAATATATTTTTGGTATGCCTCATCTTGTTCCCATATTAAAAACAGACGCATCTTTCGTGCCACTTCCAGCATTTTATCTGGATGGCCTTCTTGTATAATCTTCAATGCAGCAGCCAATGTGTTGCAACCTCCCCATGCCTGAATCCATATAGGACGAGAATCGCCTTCTTTCAAAAGTACGTCTGCAATGAAGCGCGCACCTTCAGTTCGCTCATCATAATTTCCTCCCCCATCAATATTACCTACTTTCCATTTACTTAATAAATACTCTGGGGACGGATAACTATTATCATGCAGCAGAAGATTTGGATATATTTTGCTATAATATCCGATATACTCCTTTACCCAGTCAACAGGATGAAATGCGTTCCATCCTGTTCCACCTACCCAGTGGAACTGAGAACTGCTGTTGATTATACCCTCAATATCAAATTCATTTGAGGAAAGTAAGAATCTTACCATTGAAGCCCTGTCATCCGCTTCACCATCAGTAGTGACAATAATACGTGGTTTAACCGACATATCTGTTATATCGGGTGCAGTTTGAGCTACCGCCATAAAATTGGTGATTAGTAGAACAGCCATTAATAACATTTGTCTTTTCATTGATCTTATATCCATATCAAACAAGGCTAATTATTCGTTCCCAAATGTGGAATACTGATTTATTATACTATATACACGTCTATAAACAAAAATGGAAAATAAAATTATTTATTCATTTTATTTTCCATCAAAGTTTTATTAGCGGAGAGAGAGGGATTCGAACCCCCGGTGCCTCTCAGCACGGCGGTTTTCAAGACCGCTGTAATCGACCACTCTACCATCTCTCCTTGATTGTTTAAAAGGTGATCTTCTTAAAACGGATGCAAAGTTACGAAAAATATTTTGTTTTACAAAACATTCCGCATAGTATTTTAACTTGTGTGTTCAATTTACTAATCATTGTAGAGTCAACCAGCAAGTTAATCATGTCTTTTACAATCCGACAATATAATTAATAGCCGTTGATGGAGGCTATTATATAAATCTCTCCATCAACGGCCATCACACATTATATATAAGGTGTATAATCAGTCTTTTGCTCCAGGAGCAGCGTCATTACCCGCACCTCCGTCTGTCACCTTTGAGACTGACACCTTGCCTCTACCGGAAAGAGCCTTCTTCAGGGCTTCCCCCTTCACTGCGTCAGAGGGAAGATACTCACGGTGCAACTCTGAGACATTAGGCTTGGACAGTCCCCTCACCACTGCACTGCGTGGACCTGTTATATCCAGCACTACAATCTCATTCTTACCTTTCTTTAACCAGCAACCAGGAACATAAAGGGTCTGCTGCGGACCTACCTCCCAGAAACGGCCAAGGCAGTAACCGTTTATCCATACAAGACCCTTGCCCCATGTGCTCATGTCCAGATAGGTGTCTCCGACCTTTGTCAGATTAAACGAGGAACGGTAAAAGGCGGGAGTGTCAGAAGGGGACGCATCCGCAGAAGTATAAGTGAGACTCTCTCCCTTATTCTCTACTGGGAACAGCCTCACCTGCCAGTCCTTCAGATTGTATGTTACCTCATGAGAGCCTTTGGTGGAGAGCAGCTCCACACTTTTTGTTATGCCCTTTGGATCATGGATGAGCTTGCTGTAGTTTATTCGGCCCATCGCCTCTATGAATATGTCAAGCTGTGCGCCCTCCCTGACATCCTCCTTCAGGGCGAGGGTGGTCTCATAACCGTTTCCACGATACAGCTCGCCCACCTTCTTACCGTCTATGAACACTATGGCATAGTCACACATATCCGTTATCTGCAAAAGCGTACCTGCGCCGACAGCCGGCATTGTAGTGGAGTACATGATACTTCCATAGCCCTGATTGAACTGTTCCATCGGCTCTATACTATGGCTGCGTACCGGCTTCGGAAGATTATCTTTGGCAAGAAGCGCCGCCTTCTCCGTGAACTTCACCTCTGGAATTGAGATGACTGGCAGGGCCTTGGGCACAGCGGGAAGTTTCTTGTCTGAATACTTCTGGAGCAGCTCCCTCAACTGATAGTATTTCTCGGTCGCTACTCCCTGCTCATTGATGGGAGCGTCATAGTCATAGCTGGTACAGTCCGGGGCGAAACCTGTATTGTTGGCTCCGGCCCAGTGCCCGAAGGACGTGCCGCCGTGGGTCATGTAAAGGGAGAAGGAGATGTTGTTGTCAAGCATGGTCCTGATGCCGTTAACCATGGCGTCACTCGAACGGGTCTGGTGGGCCGTGCCCCAACCGTCAAACCATCCGCTCCAATACTCTGAGCACATCAGTGGGGTGTCCGGCCTCAACTGCTTCACACGCTTGAACTGATCCAGGACATTAGCTCCTGTGCCGAAATTCATCGTCCATATCATGTCTGGCAGAGCATTCATCTCGAAATTGCTTGACCAGTCACACTGGAACAGTGTCACTTTGTCAAAGCCAACGGAACGCAGACAGTCGCGGATCTCACTAACATACGGTTTGTTTGCGTCGTATGATCCATACTCATTCTCCACCTGCACCATGATAATAGGTCCGCCATTCTGGATGGTGAGTGGAGCCAGCTGTTTGCCGACCTCCGTCTCAAAGGCCCTGACGTGTTTCATGAAGAAAGGATCCTGCGTGCGGAGTTTCACGTCCTTCTTCTTCAGCAGCCACCATGGCAGTCCGCCCATCTCCCATTCCGCACACACGTATGGTCCGGGACGTACAATAACATACATGCCATGCTTCTGTGCAAGTTTACAGAAGGCAGCCACATCATTGTTACCTGTCCAGTCAAACTGTCCCTCTTTCTGCTCATGGATATTCCAGAAAATATAGATACAGATAGTGTTCATACCAAGAGCCTTGCACATCTTGATGCGGTGCTCCCAGTAAGGACGTGGTATTCGCGGATAATGGATTTCCGCAGCCTTTACGACAAAAGGCTTGCCATTAAGCAGGAATGTACCTTTGCCTGCCTCGAATGTTCCTCCCTTTGTTGCCGACATTGCCGGAAGTGCAGCAAAGGTAAGCATCAAGCAGAGGATTGTAAGTAGTTTTTTCATAGACTTATAGTTTAGTTAATAAATAATCCATCAGTTTTTAGGCATATCATTATCTATCATGGCGCATACGCATGAGTCTGACCACACATTCTCCGCGGTCTCTATCATATCTATAATAGTGAAAATCGGCAAAATTATTCCCATAATGCCCATAGGAGCGCCCTGACCAGTCATGAGTGACAATGTGAGGAAATAACACCCCATAGGCACGCCGGCGTTACCTATTGCAGATATTACCGCTATGACCAACCACAGTATCATCTCCGGTACGGTAATGGGTGCAATATGCTGCATGACAAAAAGAGAAGTGACAAGTATAAAAGCCGCACAGCCATTCATATTTATAGTTGTGCATATTGGCAATACAAATCGTGAAACTGCAGGACGCACTTTAAGATTATTCTCTGCCGAACTCATTGTGACAGGCAATGTGGCCGCTGAACTTTTGGTAAATAAAGCCATCAGCACTGCCGGCGACATGGCACGGAATACTTTTAACGGATTTAGTCCACGAGCCACAAGGAATAAAGGCAGCACGACAAAGAACTGTATAAGATTGCCACCAAGTATCACAGCAACATATTTTCCCAAAGACCCGACAATAACACCTGCAGTAACCTGTGCGGCAAGTTGCGCGGCAAATGCCACTATGCCAACAGGCAATGCCCAAATAAGTGCACGGATTAGAGTGTACAGCAGTTCCTGCAATCCTTTTATAAATTTAATGACAATATCCCTATTCTCCGTTGCCGGCATGAAAGCCAAAGCAAGGCCAACCGCAGCGGATATGATAAGCACACTCAACACATTTCCTGTTGTAAATGGAACAATGATATTGTTTGGTATCACTCCAAGTATATGATCATAATATGACAGTTGCTCTAAATTCTGATCAACATTGGCATTACCCATATTTACCACTTCCTGCGGCAGTGTTTCTGGAGCCACTAATATAAATAGGAGTAACCCAACAGCCGCAGCCGCCACTGTTGTAAGCATCGTATAACTTATTGTACGCAGAAAAATCTTTCCTGTATCATTATTCTTCGCCAACATTGCCAAAGTGGTAATAACAGCCAAGGCGATAGTAGGAACAGCGACAAACTGGAACAAGCGGGTATAGACAGCAGCAATAAAATTAAACAAGCCATTGAGCCATTCTATTTCAAGGCATCCCAATACAGCGCCGACAACAAGTGCCAGCACCCACACTATTACATTTTTCATCTTATTTATTTGTTATTTTTTACCATAATCTGGTGCAAAGATAACAAAAAAACTATAGATTTAATAACATAAAGCAAATTAAACAGCAAAAATAAGCACAAAAAGCCAAAAGATTTTGCTATTTTAAGAAAATGTTGTAACTTTGCATCAATGTTACGAGTTAACAGATAATTCAAATCTATAAAAAACAAAAAGAAACAAAGAAAAATGGCAACAAAAATCCGTTTGCAGCGTGGCGGCCGTAAAAGCTACGCCTTTTACAGTATCGTAATCGCTGACGTAAGAGCTCCACGTGATGGTAAGTTTACTGAGAAGATTGGCACTTACAACCCTAACACCAATCCTGCCACAGTAGATCTGAATTTTGAGCGTGCACTTTATTGGCTGGAGTGCGGTGCACAGCCAACAGACACCGTTCGCAACATTCTTTCTAAAGAAGGTGTCCTTCTCATGAAGCACCTCAATGGTGGCGTAAAGAAGGGTGCTTTCGACGAGGCTGCAGCACAGGCCAAGTTTGAGGCTTGGAAGAAAGCTAAAGCTGAAGGTTTCGAGGCTATCAAGGCTAATGATGCCAAGGCTAAGGCCAAGGCTGCCGCAGAGGCTCTTGAGGCAGAAAAGAAAGTAAACGAGGCTATCGCCAAGAAGATTGCCGAGAAAAAGGCCGCAGCTGCTGCAGCAGAAGCCGCAACAGAAGAGGCAAGCGCAGAAGAGAGCGCCACTGAGGAGGCGTAAGTCTTCAAGGGGATAGAAAAAGTAATCCAAACCTACACAGGGGGATGTGCACAGGCGCTAAGCCAAAGGCGCATTCCCCTGTTTTTCATCTGCACACATTATAAGAAGAGGAAAATATACGGACAACAAGGAACACGCCGCCAAAGTGACAGAAACGCTTGCCATGGCATTACCAGAAACTTTCTCTGCCATTATAAAGCAAATAACCAACATAAAGTTGGCTGTTGTAATACTAAGCATTTATGACGGACAGTATCAGGCGCTTATCGAAGACCAGATCACAGGCCAGGCTTTTCCGATACGCATAAGCGAAGGTGTGCTATTATGTTACGCAGATCAAAGCATACCGTTGTTCATTGAGGAGTCATTATGGTTAAGACAAAGCGTACCATATATGGGAGATCAGGCACAGGGAGTTGCAATGCCTCTAAACACATTGAACGTTGAGATGCTGAAACAAGCCCTGCAAAAAAGCATTGATGAGGAAAAATACGAATTGGCTAAACTTCTAAAGGAAGAGATTGACAGGAGGCAGAAATGAAAGAGGAACGTTTTTTCTATGTACCCGACGCCGCTTGCAAAAAGGAGCTGCCGCAAGATGAGGCCATACACGCAACGAGGGTTCTAAGACTGCATGAGGGAGACAACATATTCCTTATGGATGGCAAGGGGACCTTCTACAAGGCAGTTGTAACCATGACAAGCGGGAAACGTTGTACATACAGCATAGAGGAAGAGCTGCCGCAACAGCATCCATGGCATGGGCACATACACATCGTGATGGCGCCAACAAAAATGATGGAGCGTGTAGAATGGATGGCTGAGAAAGCAACAGAGATAGGGATAAACGAACTTTCGTTTATAGAATGCCGTTTTTCCGAAAGGAGACAATTAAGGACAGACAGAATAGAGAAAATAGTCATTGCGGCTATGAAGCAAAGCCACAAGGCATGGAAGCCTGCCGTAAACGAATTATGTCCTTTCGAGGAGTTTGTGAAACAAAAGCGCGATGGCAGCAAGTTCATCTGCCATTGCTATAATGAAATCGAGAAAAAGAATCTCTTCAATATATTGCAAACACAAAGTGACAAAGATGAGGATATAACAATACTTATAGGTCCTGAAGGTGACTTCTCCATGGAAGAGGTGAAACAGGCCTTGCAGTATGGTTTTCAATCTGTATCATTAGGCACATCAAGACTGCGCACAGAGACCGCCGCACTAAGTGCTGTCATGATGGCACAACTAACAAGACAAGAATAAACTATGAGAAAGAGCTACAGCATTGTGACATTACTGGCTATTATAATAGCTGTCCTCACATCATGTACCGGTAATGACTATAGAAACAGCATTCCTTCAAACAGTACAGCCCTAATAGCTATCAATCCTACTGAATTTGTCGGAAAGCAATCCCCTTTCGCTTCCTTGCTCACACCTTTTGTTGACGAAAAGAACAAGAGAATCAAAGGCGTAGACTTAACAAAGGAGATATATCTGTTCATCTCCGGTGATGGAAATCTTGGTCTCTGCGCTCCTCTGGCCGATGCAGAAGAGTTTGACGACTTCATGCAACGTCTTGTTACCCTTGACATTGCCAGCTGTCACACTAAGAACGGAGACAAGGACTTCTATTCTTTCAACAAACAATGGGTGGTAGGACATGACGACAACACATTGCTTGTAGCAGGACCCGTTATCGGAGCTGACGCTGAGGCACGTCTCAAAAGGAGAATGGCAAAGCTGATTGAGAAAAGCGAGGACCAGAACGTAACACGTCCAACTCTATGGGAACACCTTGACGAACAGCAGGGAAACATCAGAATGGTAGCACAGGCAGATGTGCTGCCCGAACAAATTGCAGCATCAGTGTCTCTCGGCGCACCACGGGGAACGTCAACATCAGACGTGTTAATAGAGGCGAATATGACATACAGCAAAGGGACATTAACCATCAACGGACATACGTGTTCCTATAATCTTAATGTCAAGCAGGCCTTAAAACGGATGGAAACACTTTACAAGCCTATCACCATTGACTGGGAAAAGAACATGAACGACTCGGCATTCATCGGCTTCTTCATGAACATAGACGGTAAAGAACTTACACCATACATCGCGAAGAACACTGTCCTGAACACAATGCTTATCGGAACAGACGCATACGACCAGATATACAGGAACAAGGGCGACATGGCCGTAATGCTAACGCCAAACAAGGTCAAGGACGGCACTTTATTCTGTACAGAGGTGACCAGTTTGCCTGCAGGGAATGTAAAAAGTAATGACAAGCTGATAGTAGCAATCAATATAGACGCCATCAAGGGACAGACTCTACAGGCTCTGTTGCCATTTTTAGGGAAAGTGAAAAGAATTGTATACAACATGAACAGCGAAGAGTATGAATAAGATTATATTCGACAATGTAACCCCTAATGTATTCAAGGCTGTAAGCAACCTTAACTCTGACATCTGGCAGACTAAAGCCGTGTTCGAGAAAGGAAAGACCTATCTGGTCGCTGCAGAATCAGGAAAAGGGAAAAGCACATTCTGCAGTTACATTATGGGATACCGTCATGACTATTCCGGCAGCGTGTTATTTGACAATGAAGACATAACACAGTTCAACGCTGCCAGATGGACGCAAATAAGACAATGCAACATCAGCCATGTATTTCAGGAGTTACGTCTCTTCCCTGAACTGACCGCACTCGAGAACATCCTCATCAAGAACCAGCTGACGCAGCACGTTGACGAGAACAAAATCATGAAATGGTTTGACAGGTTTGGCATCCCGGAAAAGATAAATACAAAAATCGGCCTGATGTCATTCGGCCAACAGCAGCGCGTTGCCATGATGCGCGCACTGTCACAGCCCTTCGACATACTACTGGCCGACGAGCCCACCAGCCATCTCGACGACCGCAACTCGCAGATAATGGCGGAAATAATGTTGGAGGAGGCACAAGCGAAGAACGCCTGCATCATTGTGACAAGCATTGGCAAGCACATGCAGTTAAAATATGACAAGCTCCTGCAACTGTAAAAAATTCCTGTACACTACAACTATAACATAATCCACATATAGACCGATGTATCTTCTTTGGAAATTACTCAGACAACATATCAGTATAAGTCAGTTTTGCGGATTCTTCCTGGCAAATCTCATAGGCATGACGATAGTACTCGCCGGATACCAGTTCTATAATGACGTACTGCCTATATTCACATCCGAAGATTCATTCATGAAGTCAGACTACCTTGTGGTGACAAAGCAGATTGGAACCGCCACCACGTTGTCCGGACGCTCCAACACCTTTAACGCAAAAGACATTCAAAGCATTCAGGAGCAACCCTTTGTAAAGAAATTAGGAGCCTTCACTTCAACGAACTATAAGATCAACGGTTTAATGAGCATAGAGGGGAAGAATATCCTTAACTCCGAGATTTTCTTCGAAAGTGTCCCTGACGAGTTCATTGATGTGAACACACGCGACTGGCATTACACGCCCGGAGACACGACAGTGCCCATCATCCTTCCCAGAACATACATCAATATGTATAATTTCGGTTTTGCGCAGACCCATTCCCTGCCCCAGATATCCGAGGGCGTGATGGGAATGATTGATTTAAGGCTCCTCCTGCGCGGCAACAGCAGACAACAGGAGTTCAAAGGCCGTATTGTAGCCTTCTCCAACTCCATCTCCACCATACTTGCGCCGCAGTCTTTCATGGAATGGAGCAACCACGAGTTTGCGCCTAACGAAGAGCCGACATCCACACGACTGCTTATCGAGGTGACAAACCCCGCCGACGAGAAGATAACAGAGTATCTGGACGAGAACGGACTGGAGATAGACAAGGACCAGCTTGACATGGAGAAGACAGCGTACTTCCTGCGCATCACCGTAAGCCTTGTCATGACTATAGGCATCATCATCAGCACCCTCAGCTTCTACATTCTCATGCTAAGCATCTACCTGCTTGTCGAGAAGAACACGAAGAAGCTCCAGAATCTGCTGCTCATAGGCTACCCAACCTCACGTGTGGCCCTGCCATACCAGTCCCTCACCTGCATCCTCAACTTCCTCGTACTCATCATGGCCATTACCATGGTTGCGCTGTCACGCAGTTATTACATGAACATCATCAACAGCCTGTATCCTGACACGAGCAACGGAACATTGTTGTATTCCATTGCATTGGGAGGCATACTTTTCATGATAGTCACAACGATAAACATCGTCACGATACGCAAGAAAATCAAGAGTCTGTAATGCTGTAACCGTTCTACCATCCATGACTACCCCACTCGAACTACTCTCTCCCGCCCGCAACCTTGAATGCGGCATCAACGCCATAGACCACGGCGCGGATGCCGTGTACATCGGCGCGCCCAAGTTCGGGGCAAGAGCCGCTGCTGGCAACAGCATCGAAGACATAGCGGCATTATGCTCATACGCCCATCGGTTTGACGCAAAGGTGTACGTCACCGTCAACACTATCATATACGACGATGAGATTGAGGAGACTCTAACCATGGTCAAGGCGCTGAAGGATGCCGGAGCCGACGCCATTCTGCTGCAGGACATGGGGCTGCTGAGCCTTATACGCAAACAGGGCATCGACATAAGGGTTCACGCCTCCACACAAACGAACAACCGTACCGTGCAGAAGGTGAAATGGTTACGCTCCATGGGGATAAGGAGAGTCGTACTGGCGCGCGAGCTAAGCATCGCCGAGATTGCCGACATCCACAACGCAGTACCCGACGTAGAGCTTGAGGTTTTCGTGCACGGTGCCCTATGCGTCAGCTACAGCGGACAATGCTACGCCTCGCAGCACTGCTTCACACGCTCCGCCAACCGCGGAGAATGCGCCCAGTTCTGCCGCATGGCCTTCAGCCTTACCGATTCTGAAAACAATATCATCGA
Source organism: Prevotellaceae bacterium (assembly GCA_030531085.1). Taxonomy (GTDB): domain Bacteria; phylum Bacteroidota; class Bacteroidia; order Bacteroidales; family Bacteroidaceae; genus Prevotella. Next base: position 11,113 of record JAUNOM010000015.1, read on the forward strand.
GAAATCACGCCACCTTCTGTCGCTGAAGGACATGGCGCAGATAGACAATCTCGAGCGTCTGGCCGCATCCGGCGCCGTATCCTTCAAGATTGAGGGACGGCTGAAGGACGCAGACTACGTGAAGAACGTCACCGCCGCCTACAGCGAGAGGCTGAACGCCCTGTGCAGGCGCTATCCCGAGAAATACCGCAGGGCCTCAATGGGCAAATGCACCTACACGTTCAAGCCAGACATACAGAAGAGCTTCAACCGCGGCTTCACCACATATTTCGCTGATGGCCGGCAGGCCTCCATGGCGTCGCTGAACACGCCAAAGGCGTTGGGCGAGCCCGTGGGCAAGGTAAAGGAAATACGGGGCAACAGCTTCAACGTGTCATCGACGGCGACTTTCAGCAACGGCGACGGCCTGTGCTTCTTCAACTCACGCCACGAACTCGTCGGCTTCCGCGTCAACAAGGCAGAGGGCAACAGACTCTACCCTCTCGCCATGCCGCGCGACATCAAGGCCGGCACACAGCTGTACCGCAACCACGACCAGGCCTTCCAGGCCCTTCTCTCCAAACCCTCCGCCTCACGCAAAATCTCCGTAACCATGTCGCTGCGCATCACGCCGCACGCGCTGACGCTCACCATGATCGACGAGAGAGGCGGCAGCACAACGGCCAGCATGGCGTACGAGCCGCAGACCGCCCTGAAGCCACAGGAGGACAACATAAAGCGGCAGCTGCTGAAACTCGGGAACACCATATACCAGTGTGACAGCATAGAGATTGACACGGCAGACGGCATGGAACGGCCGTTCATACCAAGCAGCCTGCTGTCAGCGATACGGCGCGAGGTCACCGAGAAGGCCATCCACCGCACCGGCACAGCCCCTATATATATAAATAAGGTGTCAGAAGAACTGTGTCCACGGGAATATGCCGCGCCATACCTGTACAATGCGGCCAACGCCGAGGCCATAGAGTTCTACAACGAGGCGGGTATCGAAGCCGACGCTCTGGAGACACACAGCGGCATCGCAGCCCACGGCATCACAATCATGCAATGCAGATACTGCATAAAGGCAGAATTAGGATATTGCACCAAATACGGAAAGAAGACTCCATGGCGCGAACCCCTGAAGCTGGTGCTTGATGGCGGGCGCGAGTTCACCGTAACCTTTAACTGCAAACGATGCGAAATGAATATACTGGCATGAGAAGATTATTGTACATACTTGTCATCATACAGCTGTGCGTCTGCATCACATCGTGCTATCACGAGAGGACGCCGAACAAGCACGACGCCCTCACCGTGCCGGACAGTCTTGAAATGACCGACTCCATGCCATTCCACGCCACGCACCATTACGGCATAGGGTATAACTTCCTCGTAAACAGCGACTCACTCCTGCTCATTCAACAGCAGCCCGAGGAGCATATCTCCCTTCTGGTGACCGATACCATATACATTCCATACGACACCCACATCGCCGTGGCCGACATCCGTATCCTGCCGCAGGACAGCATCGACTCCGTGTGGGTGCAGCTGGTCGACGAGCAGGGGAGCACGGGCTGGGTTCACGAGACGGAGATGCTGCGCAACGTGGTGCCCACGGACCCCATCTCACAGTTCATCATGCTGTTCAGCAACACCCACGTCCTGCTGGCACTCATCATCCTCGTGCTCATCAGCGCCGCATATATAATAAGGATAATACAGCGCAGGCAGGCCCACATCGTGCATTTCCGCGACATACCGAGCTTCTACCCCACCCTGCTGTGCGTCACGGTGGCAGCCTCCGCAACCTTCTACGCGTCGCTGCAGATGTTCGGCCCAGACATCTGGCGTCACTTCTATTATCACCCATCTCTCAATCCGTTCGCCATGCCGCCAATACTGTGCATATTCATCTCGAGCGTCTGGGCCATGCTGATAATCGGCATCGCCGCTGTCGAGGACATCAGGCACCACCTCAATCTTGAGGACACCATACTATACCTCTCGGGACTCGTAGGCGTGTGCGCCATCATATATATAATTTTCTCCATCAGCACGCTTTATTACATTGGCTATCCGCTACTTATACTCTACTGCTGGTACGCCATCTCCAACTATATGCGCAAATTCAGCCAGCGCTACATCTGCGGCAACTGCGGCAAGCGCATCAGGAAAAAAGGAAGGTGCCCGCACTGCAACGCCATCAACGAATAAAGACCAAACCGCATGAAAAGACTCTTCACCCATATCATGTTCCTCCTGTCCGCCATACTGGCAGTGTCATGCGCCTCTGACGACGACTTTACAGACGGCGGCAATGGGTCCACCGACCCTTCCGAGGAGCTGAAACCCGTCCGCAAGACCATCATAGCCTACATTACGGGTGACAACAACCTGTCCTCCAGCCTGTCAAACGACCTGCGGGAGATGACAACCGGCTCCGCGCAACTTCCGGCCGACTGCCATCTGGTGGTATTCGCCGACTTCAGGGGCGAGAAGCCATACATCGCCCACCTGAAGGACGGCGCTCTGGAGAAAGTCAGGGAATACGGGAACGAGTTCTACTCCACCTCGCCCGACAGCATGAGGAGCGTGTACCAATGGATCATAGACCATTACCCGGCAAGGGAATACTCCACCGTGCTTAGCGGACACGGAAGCGGAGCGATAATCAGCAGCGACACCATCAGCACCAATCTGCTGAAACTGAACGCCTACGGCTATGACGGAGCGGGCGAGGTGTCGGCCACAAGCACCAGCACGTGGATGAACGTGCCATCCATGGCCGCGGTGTTCGGCAGTCTGAGGGATTATGACGGCGGCAGGCTGCACTTCGACTACATCTTCCTTGACTGCTGCTGCTTCCAGACCGTGGAAGCAGCATACGAGTTCCGCCACGCCGCAGACTTTATCGTGGCACCGGTATCGGAGACACCGGCGGCAGGTGCGGACTATGAGAAAATGACTGCGGCCCTGTCACTCAGCGGCGAGGATGCGGTCAGGACAATCGTTGACACATACTCCGCCAACACCTCCATCTGCATATCCGCCATCCGGACGGATATGCTCGACGGCCTGTGCGCCGCGACAAGACGGGCTTTGGGCACCATATATGACGGAAAAGAGAAGCTGACCCTCAACCACGCGCGCTGCATATACTATTACAGGGGCAACGAGACGGGCTATCAGAGGCAGGCTTCGCTGCACGACATGAAGCACGTCATGCGGACAAACCTTGAGGACAGCGTATACAGGGAATGGCTCGCGGAGTTAGAGAAGGCGGTGGTGCACAAGAACGTGGCAAACAGGTGGGACACCAGTCTCGGCATAAACTTCAGCCTGTTCCAGGAGTTCCTCACTGACGAATACTACGGCGGCGTGAGTATGCTGGTGCCCGATGACGACTACACCCTGTACGGCAACGACATAAACACCAGTATGTTCAAGCTGCAATGGTGCAACGACGTGGGATGGAAGCGGATGGGATGGTGAAAAAGACGGCCCTTTTCCGCCCTTGAACAGCCTTTGCGGTCGTGTGGATGGCGCATGGAGAAAAATCTAACGTCCGCAGAAAAAAATCTAACGTCGTTTTGAGAGGCATCGCCCATCGACAGCCAATTTGGGAGCATTCACAGAGTATTCTGGTGCGCCCACGGAGAAAAGCGGAACGCCCACGGACACACCTTATTATATATAAAACAGTGAAAAAGCGTCCTTTATTACCCTAATTAATAAAAAAAATGGGAAAGAATTTGAATAAACCATAAAAAAGCGCTAACTTTGTAGCATACTTTGTGCTGACACAGCAAGACAATAAATAGAGAATACAAACTCAAACTTAACAACCTTAAATGAACAAACAACTTAAGAAAGTCCTGGTCCTTGGCTCAGGCGCCCTAAAGATAGGACAGGCAGGAGAGTTTGACTACTCCGGTTCGCAGGCCCTGAAGGCTCTGCGTGAAGAAGGCATCCGTTCAGTGCTCATCAACCCCAATGTTGCCACTATCCAGACGAGCGAGGGCATTGCCGACAAGGTATACTTTCTGCCAGTCAACACGCATTTCGTAACAGAGATTATCAAGAAGGAGCGTCCGGACGGCATCCTGCTGGCATTTGGCGGACAGACCGCGCTGAACTGCGGCACAGAACTTTACCAGACCGGTGTTCTGAAGGAATATGGCGTGGAGGTTCTTGGCACAAGCGTCGAGGCCATAATGAACACGGAGGACCGTGACCTTTTTGTAAAGGAGCTGAACAAGGTGGACCTGAAGACTCCCGTGTCACAGGCCTGCGAGAGCATGGACGAGGCCGTGGCTGCGGCACGCCGCATAGGCTTCCCGATCATGATACGCTCCGCCTACGCCCTCGGCGGCTTAGGCTCCGGCGTATGTCCCGACGAGAAGACTTTCAGAGAGATAGCCGAGTCCGCATTCACCTTCGCGCCACAGGTACTCGTGGAGGAGAGCCTGAAAGGCTGGAAGGAAATTGAGTTCGAGGTGATACGTGACAGCAACGACCGCTGCTTCACCGTTGCGTCAATGGAGAATTTTGATCCGCTCGGCATACACACAGGCGAGTCCATCGTGGTGGCTCCAACCTGCTCGCTGACCGAGGAGCAGGTCACGATGCTGCAGGAGCTGGCGATAAAGTGTGTGCGCCACCTCAACATCGTCGGCGAGTGTAACATACAGTACGCCTTCAACGCGGAGACCAACGACTACCGCATCATCGAGATTAACGCGCGTCTGTCACGCTCATCCGCCCTCGCCTCAAAGGCCACAGGATATCCTCTGGCGTTCGTGGCAGCAAAGATAGCATTGGGATACACCCTCGACCAGATAGGCGAGATGGGAACGACGAACTCCGCATACGTGGCGCCGTCACTGGACTACCTGATATGCAAGATACCGCGCTGGGATCTCACCAAGTTCTCCGGCGTAAGCCGCAAGATCGGCTCAAGCATGAAGTCCGTGGGAGAGATTATGTCAATAGGCCGCACCTTCGAGGAGCTGATACAGAAGGGATTGAGGATGATTGGCCAGGGTATGCACGGCTTCGTGGGCAACGACCATATACATTTCGACAACCTCGACGATGAACTCGCCAACCCGACCGACCTCAGAATATTCGCAATCGCACAGGCGCTGGAGGAGGACTACTCAATAGAGAAGATTTATGAGCTGACAAAGATTGACCCGTGGTTCATACAGAAGCTGAAGAACATCGTGGACTTCGAGAAGGTGCTCAAGGGATACAGCAGCATCGAGGAGATACCTGCCGACATCATGCGCCAGGCCAAGATCATGGGCTTCTCTGACTTCCAGATAGCAAGATTCGTCCTCGACAGGCACGAGGGCAACATGGAGAAGGAGAACCTCGCGGTGCGCGCGCAGCGCAAGAAACTCGGAATACTGCCGGCAGTGAAGCGCATACCGACCGTGGCCAGCGAGCACCCGGACCTGACGAACTATCTCTACATGACATACTCCGCAGAGGGGCACGACATAAACTATTACAAGAACGACAAGTCCGTCATCGTGCTTGGCTCCGGCGCATACCGCATCGGCTCTTCCGTAGAGTTCGACTGGTGCTCTGTGAACGCCATCGAGACAGCGCGCAAGCTGGGGTATAAGAGTATCATGATAAACTACAACCCCGAGACCGTGTCCACAGACTATGATATGTGCGACCACCTGTATTTTGACGAGCTGTCATTTGAGCGCGTGCTTGACGTCATAGACCTTGAGTGCCCTTGCGGCGTCATTGTCAGCGTCGGCGGACAGATTCCTAACAACCTTGCCATGAAGCTGCACCGTCAGGGAGTTCCTGTGCTTGGCACATCGCCTGTCAGCATCGACCGCGCGGAGAACCGCAGCAAGTTCAGCGCCATGCTCGACCAGCTTGGCATAGACCAGCCTAAGTGGAGCGCGCTGACATCCATGGACGATGTGAAGGCATTCATCGACGAGGTGGGGTACCCGGTACTCGTACGTCCGTCGTATGTGCTGTCCGGAGCGGCCATGAATGTGTGCCACAACGATGAGGAGCTGACACGCTTCCTCGCCGCCGCGTCCGAGGTGTCCAAGGAGTTCCCCGTTGTGATCTCACAGTTCATGACTGAGACCAACGAGATAGAGTTTGACGGCGTTGCACAGAACGGTGAGGTTGTGGAGTACGGCATATCAGAGCACGTGGAGTACGCAGGCGTGCACTCCGGCGATGCAACGATGGTCTTCCCCGCCCAGCAGATTTCCTTCGCCACGGCCCGTCAGATAAAGAAGATTTCACGCGCAATTGCGAAAGAGCTGAATATCTCCGGACCTTTCAACATCCAGTATCTGGCAAAGGGACGTGACGTCAAAGTCATAGAGTGTAACCTGCGCGCGTCACGCTCATTCCCGTTTGTCAGCAAGGTTCTGAAGCGCAACTTCATTGAGACGGCCACGAAAATAATGCTCAACGCGCCATACCAGAAGGCCGACAAGTCCGCATTCGACATAGACCGCATGGGCGTGAAGGCTTCACAGTTCTCTTTCGCGCGTCTGCAGAACGCAGACCCTGTGCTCGGCGTGGACATGAGCTCTACCGGCGAGGTAGGCTGCATGGGCGACACTTACGAGGAGGCTCTGCTCAACGCGATGATCGCCACAGGTTACAAAATTCCGTCACGCGAGAAGGGAATAATGCTGTCATCAGGCGGTGCAAAGGAGAAGGCCTCATTGCTTGACTCCGCACACGCACTGGTAAAGGCCGGCTACAAGATTTACGCCACAGAGGGCACGGCGAAATTCCTGAGCGAGAACAACGCACCGGCTACACCTGTAGGCTGGCCGGACGAGGCGCACAAGGATATCCCGAACATCATGGACATGATTGCAAGCCACAAGTTTGACCTCATCATCAATATCCCGAAGAACAACTCACGCCGTGAGCTGACAAACGGATACCGCATACGACGCGCCGCGATAGACCACAACATTCCGTTGTTCACCAACGCGCGCCTTGCAAGTGCATTCATCGAGGCGTTCTGCCATCTGTCGCTGAACGACATTCAGATAAAGAGCTGGCAGGAGTATGACTCGTAAATAATATATAGCGCAAAAGGAAATGAGACTGATATTATCAAAAGATAGTACCAGTCTCATTCTTTTTTATGCTTGATTTGTCCCGGAACTAAAGCGCTCCTTTTGTCGAAGGCAGCTGGTAATGGTAAATATCCCTTTTCACCGCCATGCGGACGCTTCTTGCGAAGGCCTTGAAGATGCCCTCTATCTTGTGGTGCTCGTTCTCGCCTTCCGCTTTTATGTTCAGGTTCATCTTTGAGGCGTCACTGACACTCTTGAAGAAGTGCTTGAACATCTCTGTCGGCATCTCCCCTATCTTTTCACGATGAAATTCTGCATCCCAAACCAGCCATGGCCTGCCGCCGAAGTCAAGACAGACCTGTGCGAGGCAGTCGTCCATCGGCAGGGAGTATCCGTAGCGTTCTATGCCACGCTTGTCGCCAAGCGCCTTCGCTATACACTCGCCAATAACGATGCCCGTGTCCTCGATTGTATGATGCTCATCGACGTTAAGGTCGCCATTACAGCGGACATACAGATCCATCATGCCGTGACGGCCTATCTGCTCCAGCATATGGTCGAAGAAACCCAGCCCCGTGGCGATGTCACACTTTCCTGTGCCGTCAAGATTCATGCGGACACAGATATCCGTCTCCTTTGTGGTGCGGGTAATCTCCACTGTGCGCTCACCGGCGAACAGCAGCTCCGCAATCTTGTCCCATGTCATGCCGTCCTTGCCAAGGATGAGTGCCTTGCAGCCCAGGTTCTCGGCAAGCTGCGCGTCTGTCTCGCGGTCACCGATGACGTATGAGCCGGGGATATCGTACTCGGGATTGTTAATATAAGAGGTCAGCAGACCCGTTCCCGGCTTGCGGCACGGATGATTGTCCTCAGGGAAATGCCTGTCAATCAGAATATCGTCGAACTCTATCCCCTCGCCCTTTAAAGTCTGCAAGATAAAGTTGTGCACAGGCCAGAAAGTGTCTTCGGGAAAGGACTCCGTGCCCAAGCCATCCTGATTTGACACCATCACAATTTGAAAATCAAGGTTCTTGCATATAAATGAGAGGTTGCGGAATACTCCATCAACAAATACAAGTTTCTCAAATGCGTCAATCTGCTCGTCTTCCGGCTCTTTTATAAGAGTACCGTCACGATCTATAAAGAGAATCTTTTTCACTGTAAATTAATTATTTATTCTTAGAATATATGTCACCGAACAAATGCAGCAGAGATATGGCGTATGCCACTCCGAAGATGCCACACAATGTCACGGCAATGGTTCCTATAATATACATCAACGTGTATCCATAAGCAGGGATAAGCGCCGTGTCGCCATAGTTTACACTTCCCTCGACACTGCTCAAATATGCCTCCGTAGCCACAATGCCTGGCATCAAAATGACAGCGCAGGCTATAAATAGAAGGAAAGAGCCCCATACGGCAAGCGACAAGATTTTCACAACATTGCGAAATCCCTTGCGATAGGCCACAAGGAAGTCAAATTGCTTCATGTCTGGCACACCGCTCACCTCTCTGTTGGGCTTCATCATGCGACAAAAGAACGTATATATCATAGGAGCAAGGACAATAGCGAGAAGTACAGACAATATAAACGTCGCACCTATTATCAAGGCCCTCTTCTCCCACGACAAAGCATCAACATAGTTCATATATGTGTTGATTATCGGGAAACCGGGCATATTGATAACCAGCACCCATATTGTATATGGAAGACTGCGCCACGCCAACTGCACTGTACGTACCATTGTTCTCCTGAACATCATCCATTTTGTGGCCGTGGCGTCTTCAGGCAAAGGTATTTCAAGGGCCATAAGACGCCTGAACATAAGGAACATCCTCGACATGGCCAGCACCGTTGCCAACCATGATAGAGTATAAAGAGCCATTGCCTGTATAACTTCGTTAAGTGTCACACCGCTATACGCCTGCACTGCAACATTTAGCTTTATATTATAAGCAATGGAAAGAACACTAAGAAAGGAGGCTACGGTGAAATATGGCATCAGGACTTTTGACACCATTGGCAGCTGCCGAACAAGGAACATACAGCCCTCATTGATGCACGATGTTAATGAATGACTCGAAAACAGTGATTTCTTATCCATTGAATATATATTAAGGTAAAAGATAAAAGGATACCATATAAGATAATCTATGGAAAGTCCATAAACTATTATACATGGTATCCTAATGTATAGTTAGCGTTTCTTCAATTCTGCGATTGTCTGCTCAAGCGCCGCAATCTTCTCGCAGGAGTCCTGCTCCTTCTTGCGCTCCAGTGCGACCACAGCCTCTGGCGCATTGGCGACAAACCGTTCATTTGCCAGTTTCTTCCGCACTCCAACAAGGAAACCTTTCAGATGCTTCAACTCCGCCTCGGCCTTCGCCAACTCCGCCTCAACGTCAATAAGGTCTCCCAAAGGCACTGCGTACTCGCGTGTTCCAATCATGAAGATGCTGCAACCATCGTCTTTCTTTAGAACATAAACGATATCAGACAGTCCCGCCATCTTCTTGATTATATAGTTCAAAGACGGGCATTGGGTCACCACAGCATCCTTATCATCCGCCACAACGACCTCTAACTGCAACGGTTCGCGAGGTGCTATATTCTTAGTCTGGCGTACTCCGCGCACTCCTGACACTACCTGCTTGGCCTCCTCTACCTGCTCTAACAAAGCCTTTTCCTCATCGGATGGAGCATCACAAGTAAATACGGACACCATCAGTGACTCACCGGGGTTTCTTTCCACGATATGCTGCCAGAGTTCCTCTGTGATAAATGGCATAAACGGATGGATGATATGCATGAGTTTGTCGAAAATCTCAAGTGTTGCCCCCAGAGTTTCCTTATCAATCGGTGCCTGATATGCGGGTTTTATCATTTCAAGGTACCATCCGGAGAACTCATCGGTAAAGAGTTTATACGTAGCCATGAGAGCCTCGTTAAGACGGTACTTAGAATAATCGTCATTTATCTCCTCGTATGCGGACTTTATCTTTGCGTTCATCCATGCAACGACCTTCTTATTAGCTTCGGGCTGCTCTATATCAGCTACCTGCCATCCTTGCACCAGTCTGAAGGCATTCCAAATCTTATTACTGAACGCCATACCCTGCTGACAAAGTGACTCGTCGAAAAGGATGTCATTACCAGCAGGCGCAGCAAGCAGCATTCCCATACGCACTCCATCAGCGCCATATTTGTCTATGAGTCCGATAGGGTCAGGAGAGTTGCCCAACTGCTTGGACATCTTACGTCCAAGGTTGTCACGCACAATTCCTGTAAAATAGACATTACGGAAAGGCACGTCTTTCATATACTCCTCACCGGCCATAATCATACGCGCAACCCAGAAGAAGATAATATCTGGTCCTGTAACGAGGTCGCAGGTAGGATAATAGTACTTTATCTCCTCATTTCCCGGATTGTTTATACCATCAAACAATGATACAGGCCACAACCATGACGAGAACCATGTATCCAGTGCGTCCTCATCATGTCGGAGGTCATCCATAGTAAGCTCCGGCATATCATATTTTTCCTTCGCCTTCTCAAGAGCCTCCTCTTTCGTCAACGCTACGACAAAACGTTCCTCACCATCATCGCCTACTGGCAGATAGTAAGCAGGAATACGGTGTCCCCACCATAACTGTCGAGAGATACACCAGTCCTGAATGTTCTCCAGCCAGTTCTTATATGTGGTGACATACTTTGCTGGATAGAACTTTATGTCTCCATTGAGTACTGGTGGCAATGCGATATCCGCAAAATGCTGCATAGACAGGAACCACTGCTTACACAATCTTGGCTCCACAGCAGTGTCAGGGTTACGCTCTGAATAACCGACCTTATTGTCGTAATCCTCAATCTTCTCCAACAATCCTGCATTGGCAAGGTCTACAGCTATCTGCTTACGCACATCCATACGATCCATGCCAACATACATACCAGCAGCCTCGGAAATTGTTCCGTCAGCATTGAATATGTCTATGGTCTCCAGATTATGCGTCTTGCCGAGGTTATAGTCATTAACATCGTGTGCCGGAGTCACCTTCAAACATCCTGTACCGAATTCCATGTCCACATACCTGTCCTCTATCACAGGTATCTCTCTGTTGACAAGTGGCACAATAACTTTGTGACCCTTTAGCCATTTATTCTTTGCGTCATTAGGATTTATGCACATGGCCGTATCACCCATAATTGTCTCTGGACGTGTAGTCGCCACAACAGCATAATATCCTTTTTCATCCTTATGGATAATCTCGCCCTCTGCGCCTGTTGACTTCACGGCCGACTGATCTACCACATAATATTTAAGATTATAGAGCTTAGACTTCTCCTCACGATATACGACCTCTTCCGTAGACAATGCCGTCTGGGCTTTCGGATCCCAGTTTATCATACGCAGGCCACGATAAATAAGTCCCTTATCGTAAAGGTCCACAAATACTTTTAATACAGACTCTGAACGCTTCTCGTCCATGGTGAATGCCGTGCGATCCCAATCACATGAAGCTCCCAGACGCCTAAGCTGCTTTAGGATTATTCCGCCATGCTCATGAGTCCAATCCCACGCGTGCTCAAGAAACTCTTCACGGGTAAGGTCTAATTTACGTATTCCTTTATCTGCAAGACGCTTCACAACCTTTGCCTCGGTAGCAATAGAAGCGTGATCCGTACCTGGCACCCAGCACGCATTCTTTCCATCAAGTCTTGCCTTGCGGACCAATATATCCTGTATAGTCTCATTAAGCATGTGCCCCATGTGAAGCACTCCTGTAACATTCGGCGGAGGTATAACCAGTGTGTACGGCTCACGTCCGTCAGGCTTACTTGAAAAAAGATTGTTGTCAGTCCAATACTGATACCATTTAGCCTCCACATTCTGTGGAGAATACTTACTTGCAAGTTCCATTATATATATAAGGTTATTTATATTATTTTTTGATTGGCAAAGTTAACACTTTTTTTTTTCTCTCGCAAATTTTCACGTCTGAAAAGATTGGCAACATCAATACACCTTGAGTCTGTCGCCAACCACGGGAGCATAATCTGGAGAAAGATGGTTTTTTTTATACAATGACTTCAGCCTTATACCGTACTTCTGCGATATATCATAAAGACTTTCGCCAACCTTCACTATATGCGGTTTACGCTTATATGTCTTATCTGCCTTCGTACGCTTTTTCTTTAGATATACAAGGTCTCCTTTATTTAGCACATCTTTCCTATTACGCTCATTATATCTGGCAAGTTTCCGTGAACCCATGTCAAGTTTCTTCGCTATAGACATGAACGTCTCTCCACCCTTTGCCACGACGTAATAGTTCTTATTATTATAGTTTATAATATATCCGCTATATCCATTAGATCCTGCCCCCTCATGCTTTGCAAGATATTTATCATACGATCTGGCCTTGTCATACTTGTCAAGATTATACGTCTCAATAATGTCAATAAGTCTTGTAGCATATTGTGGGTTCGTTGCATATCCACAGCTCTTCAACCCTTTGGCCCAACCTTTATAGTCCGTGCGCCTCAAAGAGAACAACTGTGAATAACGCTTCCTTTTCAAAAAGAGGCTATGATCTTCGTAACTATCCCTCACATTCTTATATACCCGAAAACACTCATTATGCTCATCATCATCCTTATAAATAGTAGCCCCAGTCCAATCGTGGCACTTTATACCAAAATGATTATTACCCCGTGTTGCAAGAGAACTACGCCCTGCCCCACTCTCAAGCAATCCTTGTGCAAGCGTTATGGAAGCGGGAATATCATGCTTCAACATCTGCTCCACTGCTATATCCTTATACTTTGATATATACTCTTGATAGGCCGAATTCTGTCTTAGTTGTGCAAACGTTTGCACAACATAAAAGACCGCCAATAACATTATGTGACATAGACGCATCATATAGTAATCATAGTTATATTAAAACAATTAAAGCGATGCTCATAAAATAGAACATCGCTTTTTGTAGTGGATAGGGGATTCGAACCCCTATGGCAAGATTGAGAATCTTGAATCCTAACCCTTAGATGAATCCACCGTCAGATTATGTATGTTGCCTTTTGTAGTGGATAGGGGATTCGAACCCCTATGGCAAGATTGAGAATCTTGAATCCTAACCCTTAGATGAATCCACCGTAGGCATTTGGCAACTAAAGAGAAAGTGCGGAAGGTGGGGGATTCGAACCCCCGGTACGGTAAACCCGTACGTCAGTTTAGCAAACTGGTGGTTTCAGCCACTCACCCAACCTTCCTTTTTACATTAAGTATGTATAACACCTTAACTCTTTAGGCGTGCATTATTTAAATGCTTCAGCAATCCGACTATCGCGATTGTTTTACAGCCGTTTCCGAATTGCGAGTGCAAAGGTAGCAATTATTTTTAATACTGCCAAATTTTATATAATCTTTTTTCAAGAAAAGAATAAAAAAGGCTTCTTTAAACCATAAAAACTGACCTTTTGCCATCATACACCTTATATTTATATACTTTCTTAACTTAACTTATGTATCACAAGTCCAGAACGCAGTTTGGGTTCAAACCATGTAGCCTTTGGAGGCATTATGTTACCAGAATCCGCAATATCCATTATCTGTTTCATTGACACAGGATACAAAGCAAGGGCTGCACGCATCTCACCAGAATCAACTCGACGCTTTAACTCTGCAAGCCCACGAAGGCCTCCAACAAAATCCACTCTTTGACTGGAGCGCAAATCTCCTAATTCTAAAATATCCTGCAAAATAAGTCGTGAAGAAATGTCCACATCAAGCACTCCTATAGGGTCTGAGTCATCATAAGTGCCAGGCTTGGCACTCAACGAATACCACTCGCCGTCAAGATACAAAGAAAACTCATGCGCACGCTGTGGACGGTATTCTTCCGCACCTTTGTTCTCTACAACAAAATTCTCTGACAATTTCTCAAGGAACTGTTCAGAAGTATTACCGTTAAGGTCTTTAAACACCCTGTTATAATCAAGCACGGTCAGTTGGCTGGCTTGGAAGCACACGGCCATGAAATAGTTATACTCCTCATCCCCTTTATGATTCGGATTCTGTGCCGCCTTCTCGGTTCCAACAAGTGCAGCTGCCGCTGAACGGTGATGACCGTCAGCAATATAGAGTGAAGGCATCTTGGCAAATTCATCTGTTATTACCTTTATATCTGCATCATCACTCACCACCCAGAACTGATGACGGAAGCCATCAATTGGCGCCACGAAATCATATTCAGGCTCCATACCAGCATACTTCTTTATCAACGCATCAAGAACTGCATTATCGGGGTATGCAAAAAATACCGGCTCTATATTCGCATCGTTTACACGCACGTGCTTCATGCGGTCCTCTTCCTTGTCACGGCGAGTCAGTTCGTGTTTCTTTATAACTCCTGTTTGATAGTCACCGGAATAAGCACCAACCACAAGACCATACTGTGTCTTTTCCTTATTGCCATTGGCAGGCAAGCAAGAAGTCTGAGCGTATATGTAATATTGTTCTTTAGAATCTTGCACAAGCCAGCCATTATCCTGAAACTTTTTAAAGTTCTCTGCAGCCTTCTCATATACACGGGCATCATACTCACTCGTACCTACAGGAAAATCTATTTCAGGCTTTATTATATGATACAATGACTTTTCGTTATCTCCAGCTTCCGCACGTGCCTCTTCAGAATCAAGAACATCATACGGACGGCTCTCTACATACTCCACCAGTTTTTTTGGTGGGCGAACTCCCTTAAAAGGTTTTACTATTGCCATAGTTTTAAGTTGCTTGTTTTGTAAATGTGTTTATATTCTTTGCGTGCAAAAGTACTAAAAAAAATCCACCTGACAAAATAATCCTAAAAAATATTACAGAATGTACAAGACAGAAGCCAATCGTAGTTCACTGAATTCACACTGTATTAAAGCAAAGAGTCCTGTTTGAAACTTTCCAAACAGGACTCTTTATTTAGAGGTGCGTGGCGGAGTCGAACCGCCTTGGCTGGTTTTGCAGACCAGAGACTAAACCGTTCATCCAACGCACCATCTATATCTTCCGTACTAAATGATGAACGAAAGCACTTGTTTTCCAAATGCGATGCAAAGGTACAACTTTTTTCTGAATAACACAAACTTTTCTTGAAAAAAAACAAAAAAAACTCCATTCCCTTCATTTTATCATTTTTTTTTTGTAATTTTGCACCCGATTTATAAAGCGATGCGCCTGTGGCGAAATTGGTAGACGCGCTAGACTTAGGATCTAGTGTCTTGCGATGTGCAGGTTCGAGTCCTGTCAGGCGCACATTTTCCCTAACCTTACATGAAAAAGGTTAGGGATTTATTTTCCCTGACCGACATTAGACAAACATTAGTTTTTCACAATACACTAACGTCATATAGATTTCTCACGCAAACAAATCACCTTTATATATAATGTATCAGAAATTCATCATAAACCAAGACGGAGTATTAAAATTCGGCCACACATACCTTCATCGCGATATGCTCTCACCAGGAGAGCGTTGCGTATATGGTGGAGGATTATGGAAAGTCGATGAAAATCGCAAAGTCATTCTGTTATATGGTCGTTCTTTTGATTTTGGACCACCAGACTTTGAATATGTGCGTAAAATAGACTGGACAGGATTAGAAGGCAGCCATTATCCATTACTGTACCTGCCTTACTGGCCTGACGAGAAGTATGCCAAGCCCATTTTCACAAATACGAGATCATAACTAACAATTCAAACAAACAATACTATGGCAAAAGTCCTATTAATAAACGGAAGCCCAAAGAAAGAGGGTAACACATTCATCGCTTTAAGCGAAATAGAGAAAGTTCTTAATTCAGAAGGTATAGAGACCGAAATCATACACATTGGCCATAAAGACATTCATGGTTGTGTAACTTGTTACAAATGCGGAGAATTAAAACGCTGCGTATTCAACGACATTGTCAATGATGTGTCAAAGAAATTTCAAGAGGCTGACGGCTTAATAATTGGTTCACCGGTATATTATGCCTCACCGGCAGGAACATTAATGGCATTCCTTGACAGGCTCTTCCTGTCTTCAAAGTTCGACAAGACAATGAAAGTCGGAGCAGCAGTGACAGTAGCGCGCCGTGGCGGTATGTCGTCAACATTTGATGTATTAAACAAATACTTCACAATTTGCGGTATGCCTGTAGTAAGTTCTCAATACTGGAACATGGTATACGGCCGCTATCCTGGTGAAGCCGTCAATGACTTGGAAGGTCTACAAACAATGCGACGTCTTGGCAAGAATATGGCTTTCCTTATAAAAAGCATACAATTAGGAAAGGAATCATTTGGCGCTCCCACATTTGACGAAACACCAATCATGACTAATTTTATAAAATAAGAGTGAAGCTAAGAAAGTGTTTCTCTGGCTATATTAAGAGTGTGGTGGTATGTTAGGATACGCCACCACACTCTTTGTTAATAAATAGATTTTCTTCTTCGCCTTAAATTCCATGGAACTTGATATGTCTGACACTGTGCCTTGCATCTCTATCCCGTCACTACTAATATATGAGACTACATAACGTATGCACTCTTTACCGTTTACATAAGTTACGATGGTGTTTCCTGCAGCCGTGTATGTCCCACTGCCGTTCCCCAATGCTCTCGAACCTGTATATATGTGCCGTCAGAGTAAAATTACCATTTTATTGCTATCTTTGCATCGCAAAAACAAACAAAGCAAGGTCGGGGAGAAGTTTTATTCGTACCCGTATTGTAATTCGACACTACAAAGATAACAATAATTTTCACACAAAAGCAAAAATCATAATAAAATGCATCCATGCGGCTACATACGCCTTCTTCACATACGTACCGTCAAAAAAATAGATTAATACCTGTAGGTACGTACTTTTATCTACGGTCATAATCATTTGCAATACCACTGCAATACCTGTCTTTTATTTGTAGTACCTTCATATTTTATGCACATAAAGTAATTTGCGGAATCATACGAAAATCTGGTAAATTCAGTAGTACCAATGCGTTAAAGGTACTGCAAGGAGTTTCAAGTATTGCATAAGGTATTGCAAAAATATGAGAAAAGGTTAAAAACATAGGCATTTTAACCTTTATTTTCAATATTCAGTATTGCACGGCATTTATAGGAAAAGCACGCATAACTGCTTAACTACAAACAAAGAAGGGAACTTTAAAAGCTCCCTTTTAAGTGATTCCGCGGGGATTCGAACCCCGGACCCACAGCTTAGAAGGCTGTTGCTCTATCCAGCTGAGCTACGGAACCAACTTCTGTGCTATTTTAGCGGATGCAAAATTACTAAAAAAAAATGACATCCACAAATTTTTATCACATAAAATAACACACAAGTAGTATTAAATTGTTGGCCGTTCAATTAAGCTATCCCATCTTATCACTTACCACAGCAATTTTTATACTTCAAGCCAGAGCCACATGGACACGGATCATTTGGCCTTGGAGTCTTTGCATTAATGATAGGCTTGTTACGCACTACAGTAGGATCATTATACTTTGGGCGATCCATACCATCGGGCATATCAGATGCCGCACTACCGTCTGCATTCAATTCCTGCTTATGCGTCTCGTACTCTGGCTGTTTCTGTTCCTCCTGCTGTTCCTGCTTTGGCATATCCGTAGGCATATTATCCTTGAATATACGTATTCGAGAAAGGGTCGTGCATACAGAATCATTCATCTGATTAATCATAGAATCCCACAACTTAACACTTTCAAGTTTGAAAATCAACAAAGGATCTTTCTGCTCATAACTTGAATTCTGTACTGAATGACGCAATTCGTCAAGCTGTCTAAGGTTCTCCTTCCAATTATCATCAATGGTATGTAACAGTATCATCTTCTGGAACTGCTTCATCACATTCTGACAATTAGTCTCATAGCATTCCTTCAAATCAAATGACATACGATATATCATGTGCATATCTGTCAGCGGAATAAGAATACGCTCAAAGTTTGCATCAGGGTTCTCATATATGTCTTTCACTACCGGGTATGCTTCCTCAGCAATGGCATCCATACGTTGTTTGAACAGCGTCATAACCTTTTGGAAAGTCTCTTCCTCCAGCTTCTCCCGCTGCACTGTTGCAAACTCCTCTTCTGTAAATGGACACTCCATGAAGAACACCTTCAAGAAACGTTCCTTACATCCTGCATAATCATTATTATTCAATATTGACAGAACACGATCCCATACAGTATTAGTTATATCCATGCCAATACGCTCACCCATAAGAGCATGATGACGTTTGCCATATATAACTGTACGTTGCTTGTTCATTACATCGTCATATTCAAGCAGACGTTTACGAATACCGAAATTGTTTTCCTCCACCTTCTTCTGCGCACGCTCAATGCTTTTTGAAATCATTGGGCTCTCAATACGCTCCCCTTCTTCAAATCCAAGCCTGTCCATTACCTTGGCAATACGTTCAGAAGCAAAGAGTCTCATCAGTTTGTCCTCAAGTGAAACATAGAAAACAGAAGAACCAGGGTCGCCCTGACGTCCCGCACGTCCACGTAACTGTCTGTCAACACGTCGACTCTCATGGCGTTCTGTACCTATGATAGCAAGACCACCAGCCTCCTTCACTTCTGGTGTCAACTTAATATCAGTACCACGACCTGCCATATTAGTTGCTATAGTTACAGCACCTTTTCCGTCAACACTACGTCCTGCCTCCGCAACAATCAAGGATTCGCGTGCGTGTTCCTTTGCATTCAACACATTATGCGGTATATTACGCATCTTCAGCATTCGTGAGATAAGCTCAGAGATTTCCACAGAAGTAGTACCAACAAGCACAGGACGACCAACATTACGCATCTCCTCCACCTCTTCTATAACAGCTTTGTACTTCTCACGCGCAGTCTTATACACACGATCATCCATATCCTTACGAAGGACAGGGCGGTTAGTAGGTATCTCGACCACATCCAGCTTATATATATCCCAGAACTCTCCGGCCTCTGTTGAAGCCGTACCAGTCATGCCGGACAGCTTATGATACATACGGAAGTAGTTCTGCAATGTAATTGTTGCATAAGTCTGTGTTGCGGCTTCAACCTTAACGTGTTCCTTTGCCTCAACAGCCTGATGAAGACCATCACTCCAACGACGACCATCCATTATACGTCCAGTCTGCTCGTCCACAATCTTGACCTCACCGTTCATCACAACATATTCATCATCTCGGTTATACAGACTATAAGCCTTTAATAACTGCTGTAACGTATGGACACGCTCTGACTGTACGGAGTAATGATTCATCAACTGGTCTTTCCTTTCCAAACGTTCCTCATCTGTCAGATTTTTCTCTGATTCCAAAGCTGACAATTCCGATGTTATATCAGGTAATACAAACAGCTGCTTGTCATCAACCTGCGCAGACAACCACTCCACTCCCTTATCCGTAAGGTCGGCAGAATGCAGTTTCTCATCAACCACGAAATACAATGGCTCAATAGCCTCCGGCATTTTACGGTTATTGTTTTCCATATATATTTCCTCTGTAGAAAGCATTCCTGCCTTTATACCCTCTTCAGAAAGGAATTTTACAAGAGGTGTATTCTTTGGCAAAGCCTTATAGGAACGATACAAAGCAAGGAAACCATCTGCCAACATCTGCTTGTCACCAGTCTGGTTACCTTTTACTATCAACTGCTTTGCATCAGCCAGCAATTGAGTTGCCAATTTACGCTGCACACCAACAATTTTCTCTACAAGCGGCTGATATTCTTCAAACATCTGAACATCACCCTGTGGTACAGGACCACTTATAATAAGAGGTGTACGAGCATCATCAATAAGCACAGAATCCACCTCGTCCACTATAGCATAATTATGCTTGCGCTGTACCAAGTCCTCTGGTTGCATAGCCATATTGTCACGCAGGTAATCAAATCCGAACTCGTTATTTGTACCGAACGTTATGTCTGCCTGATACGCCTTGCGTCTTTCCTCAGAATTGGGGCGATGCTTATCAATGCAATCCACGGAAAGACCATGGAACATATAAAGAGGTCCCATCCACTCAGAGTCACGCTTAGCCAGATAATCGTTAACCGTGACAACATGGACACCATTACCGGTAAGAGCATTCAAAAATACCGGGCAAGTTGCTACAAGAGTCTTACCCTCACCTGTTGCCATCTCCGCAATCTTCCCCTGATGCAATACTGTACCACCAAAGAGCTGCACATCATAATGTACCATCTCCCACTTCAAGTCGTTGCCGCCCGCAGTCCAATGATTATGGTATATAGCCTTATCACCATCTATAGTGATAAAATCATGCGTAGGATCAGCTGCCAGTTCACGGTCAAAATCTGTAGCAGTCACAACCGTCTCTTCATTCTCTGTAAAACGGCGTGCTGTATCCTTTACGATGGAAAACGCAACCGGGTAAACCTCATCCAATGCCTTTTCAAGCACTTCCAGAGACTCTTTCTCTATCTTATCTATCTGATTGAAAATGGGCTCACGCTCATCTATCGGTGTCTTCTCTATCTGCTCTTTCAGTTCAGCAATCTGCTTCTTGTAGTCGCTAATAGAATTCTGTACGTACGACTGAATCTCCTTGGTCTTGGCTCGGAGTTCATCGTTTGTCAAGGCTTTAATGGTAGGATATGTTTCCTTCACCTTTTCTACCAATGGTTGGATCATCTTTCTATCACGTGTGGCCTTATTGCCAAATAATGCAGAAAGTATAGAAGTAAAATTCATATTGTGTTTTTTATTTTATTAATTCAGTTTATTTAATGTCCTTAATGTATCTATATACAAAAAGTTTTGCAAATATAGCACATTTTTTCGGTTCGGCCAAACATAACGCAAAAAAACTTCATTTTTTACGCAGTCCATTCGCGGAACGGCCAAGATACATATTGTTCGAAACAATTAAGAGCAAAGCCAATGCCATAATGTTCATGCCATCCGCGTATGACTGAATGGCATTGCCAGCAAAGAACAGCAGCAACATTATTAGCATGAAGTGCCAACGCCATTTTATATGCAACACAGGCAAAGTAATAAACAGATACAAAGGATTTAAAAGAAATATCTGAAAATTCTGATTCACAGTAGGATGTGCACTGAACAGCATTGCGCCAAGAATGACACCTGCCAACCCATAAATCAACACCACACAGTAATCCACCCAAAGTAGTATTCTCTTCAGTAAAAGAAGCTCATACAAGCATAATGACAGAATGGCACAGAAGAAAAGAACTGCCATTTGTCTTGGTTTTAAAGGACACCACCATCCTCCTTCGGCATGATACGGAGTTCCCGGCAATAGCACCCACATGGCAGAATCAACCAACGCTTTTCTACTTCCATCAGGTCTAACCACCGTAGCACTGTCAAAATCGTTCATCAACACCTCTGGCAAGAACTGTCTTTCAGAATGACTGGCCAGGTCATCGGCCTTCACTCCTACCAACAAGTCCACTCCCACACGCTCCCATGGATAATCCTTTGTCTTAAAATGAAGTAAATCCCGTATCGACAAATCATCCTTTTGCAACCATGTTGACTCGTATACCACATTTCCATTAATGGACTCTAATATAATATCCCGTGCTTTTGTCGTACAATTATTATATAGGAAATTATAACGATAAACAACATTCTCGGGTCTTGAGTTTTCATAAAGTGCCTGCAAGAATACGCGTTTCTCTTCACGGTCCATATTTATGCACTGCTGATATACGCCACTTCCATAGTGTCTGTATTCTTCTATAAAACGACTGAAATCATACACCGCCATCATATAGTCTGTCTGTCCAAAAACAAAGCGCCACACAAAATAGTCCGCTGATGAATCAAACACACCAAAATTAACTGCTATATCTGTACCGTTCCTAAAATCCTGAACCCTTATAGAAGTATGTCCATAAAGGCTGTACACTTCGTCATGAGGCTGGCATGTCAGCAAGGATATATCTATACTATCCAGAGAGGAATTATTCACAGCCGACAAAGACTGCTGAGCTGAAACACTTCCAACATGAGTCAAAAGTGTCATCAGACATACAAAAAAACTCTTAAAAAGACAAATATTTCGTTTCACGATGCAAAAATAACTCATATTTCCGAGAAAACCTTCGGCTATTTCATTTTTTTTCAATAATTTTGCACCAAATAGCGAAAAAATGCCTCAAAAAAGGCATAATCAAGCATTAATACTATAAATTATAATGAAGAAAACCATTTTCACTGCCGCTCTCTTTGCCATATCTTTAAATGTTATGGCACAAAGCGGTACAAACTCTCCCTACTCTCAATTCGGCTATGGAAAACTGTCTGAACAGTCGCAAGGATTTAACCGCGGCATGAACGGCGTTGGCCTGGCTTTCAGAGAACACAATCAAGTAAACTACCTTAACCCTGCATCATACTCCGCCATAGATTCCATAACATTCATCTTTGACATAGGAATGTCATTACAAATGACAAACTTTAAGGAAAATGGCAAAAGCAAAAATGCGAACAATGCAGACTTCGAATATGCCGTAGGCTCATTCAGGCTTGTAAAGAACATAGGCATGAGTTTTGGTTTCATACCTTATTCCAACGTAGGATACAATTTCTCAAGCAGCACAAATGTGCCAAACTACAGTGTCACTCCAGGAGCGGGCAACACAACAACAAATACATTAAACTATTCCGGCTCTGGCGGTCTACACCAGTTCTTTATAGGTGCAGGATGGAAGACACCGCTCAAAGGACTATCCATAGGTGCAAACATCAATTACCTATGGGGTGACGTAGCTAATTATGTCACCAGCACATATAGTGACACTTATGTAAAATCTCTCGCCAAACAATACACCACGACAGTACGCAGCTATAAACTTGATCTCGGATTACAATACAGTCACCAACTGGCAAATAAGGACATTGCCACAATAGGCCTAACTTTATCACCAGGACACAGTCTGTCCGCCACTCCGGAATGCCTACTTCTGGCCTCCAACTCACAGAGTGCTGTCAATGACACTACAAGACTTACAGCAGATGGTGGTTGCGGCATTCCCACACAATTCGGATTGGGTGTTTCATACAGACACGCCACACAGTGGCTCATAGGCTTGGACTATACATTACAAAAGTGGTCCTCAACAAAATTCCCTGTATACGGAGAGTTGGGAGACCGCACAGATTATACAACCCAGACAAACGTATTCACCGACAGGCACCGTATCAACGTTGGTGGAGAATACTGTCGTAATGAGAACAGCCGCGATTTCAGCGACCGTCTAAGATACCGTTTCGGTATGGGCTACACATCCTCTTATCTGAAGGTAAACGGTTCAGATGGTCCAAAGGAATTTTCAGTAAGCGCGGGTGTTGGCATACCTATCATGAACTCTTATAACAACCGCTCTATCCTCAACGTCAGCTTCCAATGGCAGAACCTTGCAGGCAAAGGACTACTCACAGAAAACACTTTCTTAATAAACATTGGCATGACATTCAATGAACGCTGGTTCGCAAAGTGGAAATTTGATTAAGAATCCTATACTATAGAATGCAAATCACCAAAATCCTATATATAATATGTCTTATTGGCATAACTTCGTGCAGCAAGCCCAAAGAACATACAGCCCCAGCTGTCAACCCTCGTGACTCTGTGTCCATGATGCGTTCTTATGGCATCAATACACTTATAAGCGACTCCGGTGTCATGAAGTACCGCATAGTGGCAGAACAGTGGGAAGTTAACGAGGTACGCACCCCTCCAAGATGGACCTTTAAACGAGGCATCTTCATGGAACAGTTCGACCAAAATTTCCATCCAGAAGCATACGTGCAGGCCGACACAGCATACTATTTCACAACAAAGAAGCTATGGCATCTTATTGGTAATGTCAAAGTAAAGACTATTGACGGGTTACGCTTCAACAGTGAAGAGTTGTTTTGGGATCAAAACCGCCATGAGCTATACTCCTACAAGTTCTCCAAAGTAATATCACCAGAACGTGAACTGCAAGGCACATATTTCACCAGTGACGAACGTATGCAGCATTACACGGTCTCCAATTCTGTAGGCTCTTTCATACGCGATGAGAACAAGAAGGACAACAGCGCCCCCAACAAAGCAGACACTACACACAAAGACAGTCTCGCGCCAAAACGAGAGCCTATAACGCCAAGACACAAATAATATTGTTATTAACAGCAGTATACATTAATAATAAAACAACATAGCCCCACCCCGACAGTAAAATTGGACTTACATCTTATAACATCAATAGTCATCACTATGCTGTTCTCCGCCTTCTTCTCTGGCATGGAGATAGCATACGTGTCAAGTAACCGTATGCTGGCAGAAATGACCGGTGACAATAACAGTCTCAGCCACCGTATCGTCTCTTTTTTCTACAAACACCCCAACACATTTGTCAGCACCATGCTCGTAGGCAACAATATTGCACTCGTAATCTACGGCATTCTTATTGCCAAGCTATTCGACTCTACAATATTCTACGGAATGTCCGAAGCCTTCACTGTCACAGCAGACACCATTATCTCAACAATAATAGTACTCTTCACAGGTGAATTTCTCCCGAAGACCATTTTCAAGAACAATGCCAACACACTGTTAAGTCTTTTTGCCTTACCTGCAAGTATATGCTACTTCATCCTCTTCCCGATATCACGCCTATGCACATCAATTTCAAAGATAATGCTCAAATCCCTCGGAGTGGACGTAAGCAAGGAAGAACCAAAAGAGGAATTCTCCAAGGTTGACCTTGATTTCCTTGTGCAGCAAAGCATAGACAAGGCAGACAACGAGGAGGACATACAAGAAGAGGTTCGTATATTTCAAAATGCCCTTGACCTATCAGACACCAAGGTACGCGACTGCATGATTCCACGCACTGAAATCAACGCAGTAGACCGTAACACTCCATTAGATGATCTAAGACAAAGGTTTATCGAAAGCGGACGTTCTAAAATCATAGTCTACAACGATGACATAGACCACATCATAGGCTACATACACTCGTCAGAGATGTTCAGCATAAAAAGCGAATGGCAGTCACATATCCGACAGATGCAGTTCGTTCCGGAAACTATGGCCGCACGCAAACTGATGCAAAATATGCTTATGCAGAAAACAAACCTTGCCGTGGTGGTAGACGAGTTTGGTGGCACCAGCGGTATTGTTGCATTGGAGGATATTGTTGAAGAAATCATCGGCGAGATAGAAGACGAGCATGACACAACCAATTATGAATGCCGCAGAACAAGCGATGGAGGATACCTTATCTCCGCAAGAATGGAAATAGAAAGGGTTAATGACATTCTGAATATCAATCTTCCGGAAAGTGATGATTACAAGACTATTAGCGGATTCATTTTAGACAGGTACCAAAGTTTCCCAAAACTGAATGAAGTTATAGTCATTGATGATTGGAAATGCAAGATATTAAAGACCACACAGACAAAAATTGAACTTGTCAAATTTACAAAACGTGGACAAGAACAATAGCGTGGTTGCCCTTTTAAGACAAAGAATAAATTTCCATATATCCACAATTTCAGAGTAAGTAAAAAGCCTTTTTACTTACTCTGTTATATATCATTTCCTATATCTATCAAAGTCCACTGTAAAAGGATAGAGATTACACAGTAAACAGATAGAGATTACACTCCAATTTGATAGAGATTACAATGTAATTTGATAGAGATTACAGCAGCAGAGATATCAGACTGGTTATCAGCAGATTAAAAGTAATAAAACTTCAGATTTTCACAAATTCAGCCACTAAAGACGGACAAATACCTTACTTCATATTTTACACATCAAATATTCAAAAAATTGTCATAGTATGAATATTTATTCAAGCAGGCGACGCCGTACAGTAAGCCATGCAACTTATAGACATTATATATTTGCACTTCACTATAACATTAATCGTACATTATCATCACATTTAACTTTACAAAGCCTCACAATTTAATAAGATATAAATAATTTTAGGTCTAAAATTTGTATATTAAAGAAAAAAGCATTAACTTTGTGGCGCTTTTGGTGTACTCAAAACACCATACCACAAATAAAATAATAAAAATTAAAACATACAATTCACAAAATGGCAGTATTAGGAAAAATCAGAAGCAGGGGAGCCTTGCTCGTTGGCATAATAGGCCTTGGCCTCTTTGCTTTCATTGCCGAAGAAGCAGTACGTTCCTGTGACTCTACAAAAAACAATGAACGGCAGCAGATTGCAAAAATCCTCGGCGAGAAAATCAGTTTTCAGGAATTTCAGGCACTTGTTGACGAATACATTGACGTTATCAAGATGACGCAAAACAAAGACAACCTTAATGAGGAGGAACTCAATCAGGTGCGCGACATGGTATGGAATACGTATGTGCAGAATGCACTTGTAGCCAAAGAAGCTAAGGAACTTGGACTTACTGTTACAGACGATGAGATGCGTGACATCCTCAACCAAGGCACAAATCCTATGCTGATGCAGACCCCGTTCATGAACCAGCAGACTGGAAGATTTGATGCCAATGCCCTAAAGCAGTTCATTAATGAGTACAAGAAGGCACAAACCTCTAATCCTCAGGCTGCAGAGCAGTATCGCACTATATACAATTACTGGAAATTCATAGAGAAGACACTTCGCCAGCAGACACTGGCACAGAAATACCAGAATCTTCTGGCTTCATGTTTCCTATCCAATCCGGTAGAGGCAAAGCAGGCATTCGAGGAGGAGAACAACGAGGCTGACATACAGCTCGCCGCATTCACATACGCATCAGTAGCAGATAAGGATATAAAGATAACAGACTCAGACCTTAAGGCGAAGTATGACGAAATAAAGCCACGCTTTAAGCAATATGAGGAGACTCGTGACATTAAGTATGTAGCTGTACAGGTCACAGCATCAGCAGCTGACCGTACCAAGCTAAACGCACAGGTTAACGACTACGCAAAGCAACTGGCAGAAGCAGCAGAGCCTGCAGAAGTGATACGTAAGGCAAATAGCACAGTAGCATATCTTGGACTTCCAGTATTAAAATCTGCATTCCCTATGGATATAGCACAGCAAATAGACTCTATCTCCGTAGGTGCGACAACAGCAGTAAAGGAAAACAAGCAAGACAACACTCTTAATGTAATCAAGCTCATTTCCAAGCAGGAGTTACCGGATTCTGTTGAATTTCAGGCCATACAGGTTGGTGGCAATGACATAGAGGATGCAAAGAACCGTGCAGATTCCATTGTCAAGGCGCTGAACGCCGATGCCACACAATGGGATGCTTTAGCAAAGAAATATGGCCAGACAGGAGAAAAGCAGTGGATGACTACACAACAGTATCAATATTCCACAAGCATCAGCTCTGAAAACAGGACATTCCTTAACGCCCTTAACACTATGTCTACCGGTGAGATGCGTAACATCAGCACGGCTTCCGGCAATATCATTGTCAAAGTAACAGACCGCAGGAATTTCCAGACAAAGTATATTGCAGCTGTCATAAAGACAAAGATAGCATTCTCTGATGATACTCAGAACCAGGCATACAATAAGTTCTCACAATACGTATCAGAGAACCAGTCACTCGAAGGACTTGAAAAAGCCGCCAAGAAATATGGCTATACTGTATTGGAACAGAACGATGTAAGAAGTGCACAGCATGTAATTGCCAACATACCTGGCACTCATGAGGCTTTGAAATGGGCATACGAGGCAAAAGCAGGGGAGGTTTCTCCACTGTATGAATGTGGCAATAACGACAGCTTCCTTGTACTTGTTGTAACAAAAATACATGAGAAGGGTTATCGCTCACTCGATGATCCAATGGTAAAGGAACTGGTAAAGGCTGAAGTCATGAATGACAAGAAGGCCGAAGTCATATTAGCTAAACTGAATGGCGTAAAGGACATAAACGCTGCCAAGGCAAAGGGCGCGCAGATAGTACCTGTAAAGCAGATTACTTTTGCAGCTCCTACATTCGTAAGTGTCGTAGGTTCATCAGAGCCAGCACTCAGCGGCGCAGTATCTGGTACAAAGGCTGGAATGTTCTCATCTCATGCTGTCAAGGGCAACGGTGGTGTTTACCTCTTTAAGGTGAACTCTAAGAAGAGCCGTGGTCAGAAATATGACCAGAAACAATATGAGCAGCGTATGACACAGCGTGCCATGCAGGCTGCTGGCAACTTCATGCAGGAGCTTTACATTAACGCTAATATCACAGATAACAGATATATGTTCTTCTAAAACAAATTGATCACATTATTTGAAATATAGAAGAGAGATGCGCCATAAAGGTGTATCTCTCTTTTATTATCAACACTAATAATATAGTAAAATGAACAGAATCATACAAAATTACATAGAAAAGAACGGCTTTGAGCAACTCTCACCTACTACAGTTCTGTTTGACATGGATGGAGTACTATACAACTCCATGCCACATCATGCCATAGCATGGTGTGAATGCATGAAAGATGCCGGTCTGAAGATGTCTAAAACAGATGCTTACCGTTATGAGGGTATGCGCGGAGTGGAAACAATACAGCTCATAGCAAGGCAGCAATGGAATAGGAGCATCAGTGAAGAGAAAGCCACCGAGATATACAAAAAGAAATGCGAGCTGTACAACAGTTTTCCAATGGCACAGCAGATAGACGGAGTCTATGAACTACAAGAACACATAGTACACCGAGGTTGGAATATAGGTGTTGTGACTGGTAGCGGACAAACGAAACTCATAAACAGGATACTGGAAGACTTTCATGGCCTTGTCAATCCGAATATCATTGTAAGTGCAAAAGACGTGTCGCATGGAAAGCCTGCACCAGACCCATATATAAAAGGTATGCAGAAAGCAAACAGCGAGCCATGGCAGACCATAGTTGTGGAAAATGCTCCATTAGGAGTAAGGGCAGCAGTAGCGGCTAAATGCTTTACCATAGCTGTAAATACAGGTCCCCTACCCTATCAGTCTCTTCAAGAAGAGGGAGCAGACCTCATTGTTTCATCTATGAGCGAAGCAAAAAAATGGATAGAGGAAACATTCTCTTGAATGTACGTATGATAAAACGGTGTTATGGCTCTATGGAAAAGACACCCAGACGGTGCTGATACCCCTTTTTATTTATTATATATACTATATAATGTCCTGAAGCAATTCCTGAAGCGTCAAAATATAAATGTCCATCTTTCACCTTAACAAGGCGTGACGTATATGCAGTACCAATAACCGTACGCACATCCAACAGTTGTCCCTCTGTAACGTCGCAACCGTCCAGATGCACACGCTTTCCATCATAGCTCAGCAATTTTTCCCTCAAAACCTGTGAAGCGACATAGGCTTCCCTCGTACTTTCTCCATCAAATGACTGAGTTGACAAAAGGGACTCATTGCCATAGCGGTCAACAGCCGTTATGGCAAAATATTTTATGCGAGGACTTTGGGGCACAACAATAGAAGTATCTCTATACGATGCCATCAATAGGTTCGACGCTTGTCTTGTATCAACAGGCGCTTTATCTGAACCATAAACATTATATAATATATTACGTGTTGTATCACCTGGCCATGACAGGAGCAGTGTGGCATCTTTCCTTTTCTCTACATTTAACACAGAAGGAGGTGTTGGAGGCTCTGTCTCATACCATGTCATGACTGGCTGCAAAGCCGGAATGCGTGAGAAGCTTCCGCGAGTGTACTCATACAATCCCTTCGTGTCATCAGTAAAGAACTTTGAACGAAACATACACACTCCCATACCATATTGACGTGAAACATACATTTCTTGCGTAATATCCCGCAAGGGCCAGTCTTTCTGGTGTTTGTCAAGAAAATATACGCCAAGGCCGGGAGTAACAATGCGCCCCGAAGAACGCTCCATCCAATCCATTAAAAAAGGATAGAAATTACTACCACGGAAATACATCATTGGAAACAAGGCGTCCATTATTCCCTCTTCAAGCCATTGGGACGCATCCTGGCACACTATGTCTCGGGCATTCCATCCATTACTGCACTGCCGTTCCGTATCCGCATACTTACCTATAGGCGAGCATGACAGCATCACCCATGGCTTCTCTGCCTTAACAGCAGAATATACTTTACGGACTATGCGTGTGATATTAGAACGCGCATGGTCACGATTTGCGATGGCTCTCCATTGTTCCGGGTATCGGATATAATCAAGATGGATACCGTCAACATCATAACGTCTGACAATATCACGGCAGAAGCATGCTAAATACTCTGCAGTTTCCGGCACTTCAGGATTCATATAAGCCTCTTTACCTATTCTTTTTACTAATTTAGGAGACTTCTTCATTAACGAGCGACATCCTGCACCATCCCATTTTCCGATAGGAATGGCAACTATCCATGAATGCAATGCTATTCCACGTTTATGACATTCCTCTATGGCAAAAGCCAATGCGTCATACCCAGGCGACCGTGCAGGAACACCAGAAAGACATCCGTCCCATGGTTCCATATCTGACGGGAATATAGTTGTTGCACGTATGCGTGTCTGTAAAAGGACGGTATTAATGCCAGCGGCAACAAGTTTGTCAAGGATGTCACACAGCTCACGACGCTGGACCGCAGCAGACCGCTGTGTATTGGCATAGGAATGCGGCCAATCTATTCCTCCTATTGTTGTAAGCCATACTGCACGCATCTCGTGCAATGGCTCTGTCACAGGAGACTGACTATATAATACAGCACTGCTTGCAGACATTTTAACTGCAAGACACAAAGCTATAATGATTAAAGATGCTATTTTCTTCATTTTATCTGCAAAGTTATTGTTATTATTTTGCAATAACAAATATTTTTTGTAATTTTGCAAAAATTATGTACTTATTTTGAAATTAAAGGATGGTATCATTCACATTAAGTCTCATAGCCTTAATTTTAGGCTATTTCATTTACGGAAAGTTTGTAGAGAACGTTTTTGGTCCAAACAAAAAACGCAAGACACCTGGCATAAGGAAGTTTGACGGGGTTGACTATCTTGTACTCCCCTCGTGGAAAGTTTTCATGATACAGTTTCTGAACATTGCCGGCACAGGCCCTATTTTCGGTGCGATAATGGGTATGTGGTTCGGTGTGTCCTCTTACCTGTGGATTGTATTTGGATGTATATTCGCAGGAGCTACGCATGATTACCTTTCTGGTATGATTAGCACTCGCAAGGGCGGCATTTCACTTCCGGATATGGTAGGACAGTACCTTGGTCCCAATTTCCGCAAGGTTATGCTGGTATTCTCTCTTCTGTTGTTAGTACTTGTCGGAGCTGTCTTCGTACTTAGTCCTGCAACACTTCTTGCCAACATGATGCCAAAGGACAGTGGTCTGGACAATCTGCTTATATGGATAATTGTAATCTTTGCCT
Organism: Prevotellaceae bacterium; assembly: GCA_030531085.1. GTDB lineage: Bacteria > Bacteroidota > Bacteroidia > Bacteroidales > Bacteroidaceae > Prevotella. The sequence continues at coordinate 42,630 of JAUNOM010000015.1, forward strand.
ATTATATCATAGCGACAATGATGCCTGTAGACAAGATTATCGGAAAGATTTATCCATTGTTCGCTTTTGCCCTTATATTCATGGCCTTAGCCCTGATGGTTACACTATTCATCAAATGGCCTACTCTACCGGAGCTATGGGATGGCTTAGGCAATTTAGGAACGGAGAAATTAGGCATCAAGGACTCTGAACCTATATTCCCTGCCCTGTTCATAACCATTGCCTGCGGCGCTATCAGTGGTTTCCATGCCACTCAAAGTCCACTCATGGCACGCTGCATACGCGAGGAGAAATTAGGCAGACCTGTTTTCTATGGTTCCATGATAACAGAGGGCATAGTTGCTCTCATCTGGGCAACCATAAGCAGCTGGTTCTTCTATGACTCCGGCTGGCATGAGCTATGTCCTGATGCGTTCCTCGCCCAGAATGAAAAGACTCTAACCCAATTCTTCACAGCGCCCCAGGTTGTGATGACAGTTTGTGAAGGATGGTTAGGAGTTGCAGGAGGAATTTTAGCAGTACTTGGAGTTGTTGCAGCACCTATCACAAGCGGTGACACCGCACTACGCTCTGCACGTCTGATTATTGCTGACACCTTTAACATCAACCAGCGCTCAATAATAAAACGCCTGATGGTATGCGCTCCTTTATTTATATTATGTATAGCGTTGCTGGTATGGCAGATGGGAAATCCAGACAGTTTTAACACTATATGGAAATATTTCGGATGGGCAAACCAGACACTTTCCGTGTTCACCCTTTGGACCATCACGGTCTATCTTGCACTGAAGAAAAAGCTGTATATAATAATGCTCATACCTGCAATATTCATGACATTTGTATGTACAACATTCCTCCTTATAAGTAAGACAACTCTTGGATTACCTACATCTATAGGATATACAATAAGTATAACTGTCACTCTTATATGTATTATATACTTCTTCTGGTGGCATCATAGAAAATTCAGACTAACCTATGCCTACGGTAAGGCCGAATGATAGGTATAAAGTTTAATAACAATAAATTTATAGCAAATGAAAAAGATTATGTCCATGCTTGCCATGCTGACAATGACGCTGGCAGCGAACGCGCAATTTGAGTCGGGCACTAAATATGTGGGAGCTTCCCTAACAGGTATCAACCTATCATATAACGGAGCAAAGGAAACATCAATAGGCATTCAAGCTAAAGGTGGATACTTCGTTGACGATTGCTGGCAGATAAACGCCATGGTAGGATATGACAAGCCGGGCAAAGGCATAAAGGGTGTATTCCAAGCTGGCGTAGGTGGCAGATACTATATCTTACAGAATGGACTGTATGCCGGAGTGAATGCAAAAGCCGTATTGAGTAGTGGTTATAACGATATTATGCCGGGAATAGAATTGGGCTATGCCTTCTTCCTAAATGACAAAGTGACAATAGAGCCAGCTGTCTATTATGACCAAAGCCTGAAGAGTCACTCTGACTACTCTACCGTAGGCTTAAAGGTTGGAGTTGGACTATATTTCTAAGACAACAAATGTTTAAACTTCACAGAACAGGAAATAGTGCATTAATTAATTAGGATACAAATGCTCAGCGTAGAAGAACTTACAGACAAACTCATAGATTTGAGTTTCGCAGAAGATATTGGTGATGGTGATCATACCACTTTATGTTGCATTCCAGCAGACGCGATGGGAAAAAGCCGTCTTATAATAAAGGAAGACGGTATCATTGCAGGAATAGAGGTTGCCAAAGAGGTTTTCAGACGTTTTGACCCAGAAATGCAGGTCGAAGTACTTATTAATGATGGTACAAAAGTAAAGAAAGGTGACATCGCCATGGTTGTGACAGGCAAGACGCAGAGTCTGCTACAAACCGAACGTCTCATGCTTAACATCATGCAGAGGATGAGCGGCATTGCAACCATGACAAACAAATACCAGCAGGCACTTATTGATGCAGGCACAAAAACCCGTGTGCTTGACACAAGAAAGACAACGCCGGGTATGCGTATGCTGGAGAAGGAAGCTGTCAAGATAGGTGGTGGCATGAACCACCGCATAGGGCTTTTCGACATGATTCTCCTCAAGGATAACCATATTGACTTTGCAGGCGGCATACACAATGCCATGACAAGAGCCAAGAACTACTGCAAGGAAAACAACAAAGACCTGAAGATAGAGATAGAAGTCCGCAATTTCAAGGAGTTAGAAGAAGCATTGGCAGAGTGTCCAGACCGCATTATGTTCGATAACTTCACACCGGAAGAGACTGTCAAGGCTGTGAAAATAGTAAACAACCAGTGCGAGACAGAGTCAAGCGGCGGCATCACATTTGACACGATGATACCATACGCCAAGGCTGGAGTTGATTTTATCTCATTTGGCGCATTGACCCATAGCGTAAAAGGTCTTGACATGAGTTTCAAAGCCGTATAACATTAAAGGACAAGTTCTTTATAAAAATGAAGATATTAGTAACTGGCGCCAACGGCCAATTAGGCAATGAGATAAGGATCGTAGCAGAGAACTCTTCTGACGAGTATATCTTTTCAGACGTAACGGAACAGCAGGGCGTAAGCACGACGTTTCTTGACATGACAGATATAAACGCATTGCGTGATATTGTCAGAAAAGAAAATGTTCAGTGTATTGTCAACTGTGCCGCTTACACTAATGTAGACAAGGCGGAAACAGACGAGGAGCTATGCAGGAAACTTAACGCTACTGCGCCGAAGCTGCTGGCACAAGTCATGAAAGAGGTTGACGGCCTGCTGATACATATAAGTACAGACTATGTTTTTGGCGGAGACCCATACAACACCCCATGCAAAGAAGATCAGAAGGGAACTCCTACCGGTGTGTATGGCATGACAAAGCTTGAGGGGGAGAACAACATCATCGGGACAGGCGTCAACCATATTATCATACGCACAGCATGGCTGTATTCCGAGTTCGGCCGTAACTTTGTAAAGACAATGATGAGCCTCACGGCCACCAAGCCCAATCTCAACGTAGTCTTTGACCAGGTTGGCACACCGACATACGCAGGTGACCTTGCTGAATTCATATACGACATCATCACTAACCGCAAATATAAAGGAAACAACGGCATATACCATTACAGCAACGAGGGTGTATGCTCATGGTATGACTTTACAATAAAGATAGCGGAGCTGGCAGGGAACAAAGACTGCGACATACAACCATGTCACAGCGACGAGTTTCCATCACCTGTCAAGCGCCCCGCTTTCAGTGTGCTTGACAAGACAAAGGCCAAGACCACATTCGATGTGACAATTCCCTATTGGACGACTTCCTTAAGGAAGTGCATTTCTAATATGAAATAATAACCCACTAAAATAATACAGCAATGAAAGGAATAGTCCTTGCAGGTGGCAGCGGCACACGCCTCTACCCTATCACCAAAGGCTTGTCAAAACAACTTATGCCCATCTATGACAAACCGATGATATACTATCCGATATCCGTATTGATGCAGGCTGACATACGCGATATACTCATAATATCCACTCCCTTTGACCTGCCCGGTTTCAAACGGCTGCTTGGTGACGGCTCTGACTATGGAGTGCACTTTGAATATGCGGAGCAACCTTCGCCAGACGGCTTGGCACAGGCCTTCACAATCGGAGCTGACTTCATCGGTGACGACTCCGTATGTCTGGTATTGGGTGACAACATCTTCCAAGGCGTAGGTTTCCATGATATGCTAAAGGAGGCTGTAATTACTGCTGAAACAGAGCAAAAGGCCACGATATTCGGTTATTGGGTTAATGACCCTGAAAGATACGGCGTAGCGGAATTTGACGCGAACGGCAACTGCCTGTCCATTGAGGAGAAGCCGGAGGTTCCCAAAAGCAACTATGCCGTTGTGGGTCTTTACTTCTATCCAAACAAGGTCGTGGACATTGCGGCCAATATTCAGCCGTCCGCGCGTGGTGAATACGAGATAACAACAGTAAACCAGCGTTTCCTTGAAGACGGTGAACTGAAAGTACAGACACTTGGCCGCGGCTTTGCATGGCTTGACACAGGCACACACGACAGCCTTTCCGAGGCATCCACATACATTGAGGTTCTGGAGAAGCGCCAGGGACTCAAAGTGGCGTGCCTGGAGGGTATTGCCTACCGTAAAGGATGGATAACAGAGGAGCGGATGCGTGAGCTGGCACGTCCTATGCTGAAGAATCAGTACGGACAGTACCTGCTCAAGGTAATCGATGAGGTGAAACGCTTCGGACCGGGACTATAATTCGCCAATCACATATCATACAAGTCACATGGAAATCATACAGACAGATATAAAAGGAGTATTGATAATAGAACCACGCGTGTTCAAAGACAGCAGAGGATATTTCTTTGAAAGTTTCTCCCAGCGTGAATTTGACGAGAAGGCCGCACCCATACTTGGTCACACCGTACGCTTTGTACAGGACAACGAGTCCATGTCAAGCTATGGCGTCATGCGCGGACTACATTTCCAGCGTCCGCCATTCACACAGTCCAAGCTGGTGCGCTGCGTGAAAGGCTCTGTTCTTGACGTTGCCGTTGACATACGCAAAGGCTCGCCGACATACGGCCGCCACGTGGCTGTTGAGCTGACAGAGGATAACCACAGACAATTCTTTGTGCCGAGAGGTTTCGCGCATGGCTTTGCCGTACTGTCGGACATTGCGGTCTTCCAATACAAATGCGACGAATTCTATCATCCCGAAGCGGACGGAGGCATCAGCATAACAGACCCCTCGCTCGGCATTGACTGGCGCATCCCAACGGATAAGGCCATCCTGTCCGAGAAAGACACCTTCCATGCCACACTATCAGACTTCATTTCCCCTTTCGATATAGAGCAGAACCTATATCCTGACACACAACTATAAAGAATAACACAATGGCCAAACGAAATATAGTAATCACGGGCGGAGCCGGCTTCATAGGAAGCCATGTCGTAAGGCTCTTCGTAAACAAATATCCAGAGTATAACATCATAAACCTGGACAAACTCACATACGCGGGCAATCTCGCCAATCTCAAGGACATTGAGGACAAGCAAAACTACAAGTTCGTAAGGATGGACATCTGCGACTTTGACGCCTTCTACCAGTTGATGCAGGACGAGAAGGTCGACGGAATAATCCATCTTGCGGCAGAAAGCCATGTGGACCGCAGCATAAAGGACCCGTTCACCTTCGCACGCACCAATGTAATGGGCACCCTGTCCCTGCTCCAGGCCGCAAAGCTCTACTGGGAATCACTGCCAGAGAAGTACGAGGGCAAGCGTTTCTACCATATCTCCACCGATGAGGTGTACGGAGCCCTCGCCATGAACAAGCCAGAGGGCGTAAAGCCACCGTTCTCCACCACCGCCTCCTCCTCAGAGCATCATCTGGCATACGGCGATGACTTCTTCTATGAAACGACAAAGTACAATCCGCACAGCCCGTACAGCGCATCCAAGGCCAGCTCGGACCATTTTGTCAGAGCGTACCACGACACATACGGTATGCCCACCATTGTGACAAACTGCTCCAACAACTACGGGCCATACCAGTTCCCGGAAAAGCTCATACCGCTATTCATAAACAACATACGCAACAGAAAGCCGCTGCCTGTATACGGCAAGGGCGAGAATGTGCGCGACTGGCTGTTTGTGGAAGACCACGCAAGGGCCATAGACACGATATTCCACAACGGAAAGATTGCAGAGACCTACAACATCGGCGGATTTAACGAGTGGAAGAACATCGACATCATCAAGGTGGTAATCAAGACCGTCGACAGGCTGTTAGGACGCGGCGAGAACGAGGACCTGGACCTGATAACATACGTCACAGACCGCCTCGGGCACGACGCACGCTACGCCATAGACTCCACAAAACTGCAGAAGGAGCTTGGCTGGGAGCCATCCCTCCAGTTTGAGGAAGGAATAGAGAAGACCGTACGCTGGTATCTCGACAACCAGGAGTGGATGGACAACGTTACATCCGGCGACTACGAGAAGTATTACGAAAATATGTACAAAGGCAGATAATATAATACAGGCTTTATCTGCACACATCACAAATAATTACAAAAAAGCATACAGTAAAAAATGTTTGAAAATCTTAGCGACAGATTAGAACGCTCATTCAAAATTCTGAAAGGCGAAGGGAAAATCACGGAGATAAACGTTGCAGAGACACTGAAGGACGTCCGCCGCGCACTTCTTGACGCCGATGTAAACTATAAGGTAGCCAAGACTTTCACTGACACAGTAAAGAAAAAGGCCCTCGGCATGAACGTTCTCACAGCCATCAAGCCTGGACAGCTGATGGTGAAACTCGTGCACGACGAGCTTGCGGAACTGATGGGCGGAGAGGCCAAGGAGCTGAACCTGAACGGGCGTCCGTCTGTGATAATGATGGCCGGACTGAACGGTGCAGGTAAGACAACCATGTGCGGAAAGCTCGCGAAACTGCTGAAGGAGAAGCGCAACAAGAAACCGCTGCTCGCCGCGTGCGACACCTTCAGACCTGCGGCCATGGAGCAGCTGCGTGTACTCGCAGAGTCCGTCAACGTTCCAATATACCTTGAGGAAGGAGCCACAGACCCTGTCAGCGTAGCAAATAACGCCATCGCCGAGGCGAAGGCCAAGGGCTATGACGTCGTCATCGTGGACACCGCCGGACGACAGTCCATAGACGAGGAGCTGATGCAGCAGGCTGAGAACATCAAGAAGGCGATCTGTCCAAACGAGACGCTGCTTGTCGTTGACTCCATGACCGGTCAGGACGCGGTGAACACTGCCAAGACCTTCAACGAGCGCCTGGAGATAGACGGCGTGATACTCACCAAGCTGGACGGCGACACCCGCGGCGGCGCGGCGCTGTCAATACGCACCGTCGTCAGCAAGCCTATCAAGTTCATAGGCACGGGCGAGAAGATGGAAGCGCTTGACGTGTTCCACCCAGAGCGCATGGCCGACAGAATACTCGGTATGGGCGATGTCGTGTCACTCGTGGAGAGGGCGCAGGAACAGTTTGACCTCGAGGAGGCCAAGCGTCTGCAAAAGAAGATAGCGAAGAACAAGTTCGACTTCAACGACTTCCTCGGCCAGATACAGCAGATAAAGAAGATGGGCAACATCAAGGAGCTCGCCGGCATGATTCCCGGCGTAGGCAAGGCCATAAAGGACGTGGACATAGACGATGACGCCTTCAAGGGGATAGAGGCCATAATATATTCCATGACCCCCAAAGAGCGCACAAACCCAGAGATACTGAATATGTCACGCAAGCAGCGCATAGCCAAGGGCTCCGGCACGAACATACAGGAGGTGAACAGACTCATCAAGCAGTTCGACCAGATGCGCAAGATGATGAAAATGCTCTCCGGCAACAACATGGCAAACATGGCGAAGATGGCCGGCATGATGGGCAAGATGAAGGGAATGCCGGGGATGCCACGCTTCTAAAAACATTTCAAACCACAGACTAACAAACAGTTCATATAAAGAGTATGCAGTTAATTGACGGAAAGGCAACCGCGGCGGCCATCAAGGAAGAGATAGCGGCGGAAGTGAAGGAGATAATGGCGGCAGGTGGAAAGCAGCCCCACCTCGCGGCAGTGCTCGTGGGCCACGACGGAGGCTCCGAGACTTATGTGAAAAACAAAGTGCTGGCGTGCGAGGCGTGCGGCTTCAAGAGCACACTGATACGCTACGAGGCGGACATCACCGAGGAGGAGCTGCTCGGATGCGTCGACAAGCTGAACAATGACCCGGACATTGACGGGTTCATAGTGCAGCTGCCACTGCCAAAACACATCAACGAACAGAAAATCATCGAGGCCATAGACTACCGCAAGGACGTTGACGGCTTCCATCCCATAAACGTAGGACGGATGGCTATCGGTCTGCCCTGCTTCATATCCGCCACGCCGCTCGGCATCATCACATTGCTGAAGAGATACAACATCGAGACATCCGGCAAGAAGTGCGTCGTGCTTGGACGCTCCAACATCGTGGGCAAGCCTATGGCACAGCTGATGATGCAGAAGGAGTATGGCGACGCCACCGTCACCGTTTGTCATTCACACTCTGCCAATCTGAAGGAGGAATGCCGCGAGGCCGACATTATCATTGCGGCTATAGGCCGTCCAGGCTTCGTGACGGCGGACATGGTCAAGGACGGTGCGGTCATAGTTGACGTAGGCACGACACGCGTTCCCGACGCCACACGTAAAAGCGGCTTCCGCCTGTCAGGCGATGTAGACTTTGAGAACGTGGCGCCCAAGTGCTCATTCATAACGCCCGTTCCCGGTGGCGTGGGCCCGATGACTATCTGCTCACTGATGAAGAACACACTGTCAGCAGGCAAGAAAGAGTTCTACAGATAACATTCACGCAAGACGGGGAACTGTACAAATATCCCAAAACTACGTAGTATTTCATCCATACTGCGTAGTTTTTTTGTTTTTCATAGTCCCGATATCCGGCAAAAAGCCTGCATTTCCCTGCGAAAAATATATAATTTTACATAAACGATACAAAATCACTCCCACAGAACGATAGATTTTCTCATACGGATGGCGCAAAAAATTCTGAAGGCCGTCTAAAAATCTCTAAAGGCTGCGGATTTTTCGCTGCGGACCATAGATTTTTTCCTGTGGACCGTGGATTTTTTCAAAAAGGCCGCCCAAAAATTTCCAGCTATATGGTAAGAAACTCCATACCATACAGCATACAATAAAAAGATTAAGAATAAGTAGTAAAAAGATTTAGGCGATACAAATAAACAAGTCAGAAAAGTTCATCACTTCCTTTTAAAATTCATTATCTTGGGCAGCTTTATCCATTTTCCCTTACCCGCCATCTTTATTACGCTGCCTTCCAATTGTTTCAGGGTGTATCCGCCATCGGCATCGGCCGTCAACTCGGCCACAAGGTCCTCGGAGCCATAATCATTCACGATGACGAGGCGTGCACTCCTTGCCTTCTCGTCCAGCGTAGCCTCCATAATTATCCATACGCGTGAGTCCGTCGCCTTTTTTATGTACCCATAGACTTTTCCCAACAGCTCCTGGCCGGGAATTGTTATGCTCTCCTCATATAGATTGACATCGAGAAAAACGTCATAGTCCTTATTATATACGCGAGCCTTGAACATACCGTCCTGCGCCATGCCCACAATGCTTTGAATCATGCAGAATAATAATATGAAGAGTGTCTTTTTCATTTGCGGATAGCCTTAATTTGAGAGAAAACATTTTTTTCAGCCACAAAAGTACACAATATAAATCAATAAATTCGTACTTTTAGACAAGAAAATGTAACAATCTATCTGTTTTTTAATATTTTTTACTACTTTTGCAACAATAATTTATAAAAGACTATGAATAAAACATTAATAAAGCCCGACTATATATTTGAATCAAGTTGGGAGGTTTGCAACAAGGTGGGCGGAATTTATGCTGTATTGTCCACTCGTGCAAACACACTGCAGAACGCCCTGCGCGACCACGTCTTCTTTATTGGTCCGGACTGCTGGGGCGAAAAGATAAATCCTTATTTTATTCAGGATGACGCACTGCTGGCCGAATGGCGCGCGCAGGCTGTCAAAGAGGGACTGAACGTAAAGGTTGGACGCTGGGACATACCGGGACAGCCTATATCCATAATCGTTGACTTTCAGCCATATTTCGCCAAGAAGGATGAGATATACGGCCAGATGTGGCAGGATTTCCAGGTGGATTCGCTGCACGCCTACGGCGACTATGACGAGGCCAGTATGTTCTCCTACGCCGCCGCGCTTGTAACGGAGAGCCTTTACAACTTCCTCGGACTTCAGGACAAGAAGGTTATATATCATGCTAACGAGTGGATGTGCGGTCTGGGAGCGCTGTACATACACAAGAATATCCCAGCAATCGGCACTATTTTCACAACCCACGCAACTTCAATAGGCCGCTCCATAGCCGGCAACAACAAGCCGCTGTACGAATATCTCTGGGCGTACAACGGAGACCAGATGGCAGAGGAGCTGAATATGCAGTCCAAGCACTCCATCGAGAAGCAGACGGCCCATTATGTGGACTGCTTCACTACGGTCAGCGACATAACCGCCACCGAGTGCAAGGAGCTTCTGGAGCCAGTGGATGTAGTGCTTCCTAATGGTTTTGAGAACGATTTCGTGCCCAAGGCGGCCAAATTCACCTCAAAGCGCAATGCGGCGCGCAAGCGTATCCTGCAGATGGCCAACTGCCTGACGGGATGCGAGTATCCAGCTGACACACTTATCGTTGCAACCAGCGGACGCTATGAGTTCCGCAACAAGGGCATAGACGTGTTCATCGAGGCCATGAACCGCCTGAACGGCGACGCGCGCCTGAACAAGCAGGTTCTGGCACTCATAGAGGTGCCCGCATGGGTGGGATGTCCGCGCGCGGACCTGCAGGAGCGCATGGCAAGCGGCAAGACATACGACACGGCGCTTGAAACCCCGATGCTGACGCACTGGCTTAACAACATGGATGAGGACAAGGTGCTCAACATGATGAAATCGCTGGATATGTGGAACCAGAGGGAGAACAAGGTGAAGGTTATCTTCGTGCCATGCTACCTCACAGGCGATGACGGCATCCTGAACATACCGTATTACGACTGCATCATCGGCAATGACCTGAATGTATACCCGTCATATTATGAGCCATGGGGCTACACTCCGCTCGAGGCAGTGGCGTTCAAGGTTCCATGTATCACCACCGACCTCGCCGGCTTCGGTCTCTGGGCCAACAGCGTCAAGGGAGCGTACAGCGAGATAGCGGACGGAGTGAAGACGGTGCACCGCACAGACTATAATTATTCAGAGGTGGCAGACTCGATAAAGGACACGGTAGCGCAATTCTCCAACTTCTCTGACGCAGAGGTGAAGAAGGCGCGCACGGCAGCCGACAAACTGTCAAAGAAGGCGCTCTGGAAGGAGTTCATAAAGTATTATTGGCAGGCTTACGACTTTGCCCTGAAGAACAAATAGGATACAGAATACAGGATAAGAGTTATTTTATAATTAAAAACACATTATAATATTATGAAAATTAAATCTGATTATGTAAATACTCCGATATGGAAGGAGTTTAACATCAAGTCCACTCTTCCAAAGGAGCTGGAGTGCCTTGATGAGATAGCGCACAACCTCTGGTGGGTGTGGAACTATGACGCACGCGAGATGTTCCGCAGCCTTGACGAGGAGCTTTACGAGAAGGTGGCGCACAATCCGGTACAGCTTCTGGAGCTTCTCAGCTACGAGCGCAAGGAGGAGATTGTGAAGAACGCGGAGATCATGAAGAATGTCAAGGCCGTTTACAAGCATTTCCAGGAATACATGAGCGTGAAGCCTGACGCTTCCCGTCCTTCTGTGGCTTACTTCTCTATGGAGTTCGGTATCCACAACTCCCTGAAGATATACTCTGGCGGTCTCGGTATGCTTGCCGGCGACTATATCAAGGAGGCTTCAGACTCAAACGTTGATATGTGCGGTATCGGCTTCCTCTATCGTTACGGATACTTCAAGCAGAGCCTCTCAATGGACGGCCAGCAGATAGCGAACTATGACGCACAGAACTTCACATCCCTCCCTATCACCCGCACACTGGACGAGAACGGCAATCAGGTAGTGGTTGACGTTCCGTATATGAACTATATGGTGCACGCTCTGGTATGGCAGGCAAATGTAGGCCGCGTAACTCTCTATCTGCTTGACACGGACAACGAGATGAACTCAGAGTTTGACCGTCCTATAACGCACGCTCTCTATGGCGGCGACTGGGAGAACCGCCTGAAGCAGGAGATTCTGCTTGGTATCGGTGGTATCCTCATGCTCCAGAAGCTCGGCATACAGAAGCAGGTATACCACTGCAACGAGGGTCATGCCGCACTCTGCAACCTCCAGCGCCTTGTTGACTATGTAAAGCAGGGCTTCACATTCAACCAGGCAATGGAGATAGTACGTGCATCCTCACTCTACACAGTGCATACACCGGTGCCTGCAGGCCACGACTACTTCGACAAGGATCTTTTCGGCAAGTACATGGGCGGATATCCGCAGATGCTCGGCATAACATGGAACGAGTTCATCGGCATGGGCCGCATAAATCCGGACGATGACAACGAGCGCTTCTGTATGTCTACTTTCGCCTGCAACACTTGTCAGGAGGTTAACGGCGTGTCTATGCTCCACGGATGGGTATCGCAGAAGATGTTCTCATCAATATGGAACGGATACTATCCGGAAGAGAACCATGTGGGATACGTTACGAACGGTGTGCACTTCCCATCATGGTGCGCTACGGAGTGGCGTAAGATATATGACAAGTATCTCGGCAAGGGTTTCTACAACGATCAGTCCAACGAGGAGCTGTGGCACGGCATATATGACTGTCCGGACACAGAAATCTGGGAGACACGTATGGCCCTGAAGCAGAAACTCGTGAAGTACATACGTGACAAGTTCACAGAGTCTTGGCTCAAGAACCAGGGTGACCCAGCACGCGTGGTGTCTCTCCTTGAGCGCATCAATCCTAACGCACTGATGATAGGCTTCTGCCGCCGCTTCGCCACCTACAAGCGTGCACACCTGCTGTTCACTGACCTTGACCGCCTCTCCAAGATTGTAAACAATCCTGAGCACCCTGTACTCTTCTTCTTCTCTGGTAAGGCTCACCCTGCTGACGGTGCGGGTCAGGGACTTATCAAGCGCATATTCGAGATTTCACAGCGTCCGGAGTTCCTCGGCAAGATTATCTTCCTTGAGGACTATGACTTCCAGCTTGCACGCCGCCTCGTTTCCGGTGTCGACATCTGGATGAACACTCCGACACGTCCTCTGGAGGCTTCCGGTACATCTGGCGAGAAGGCAGAGATGAACGGTGTCGTGAACCTCTCCGTTCTTGACGGCTGGTGGGTTGAAGGATACCGTCAGGGCGCCGGTTGGGCACTCAAGCAGGAGCGCACATACCAGAACCAGGACTATCAGGACAGGCTCGACGCTGCAACAATATACAATATGCTCGAGAATGAGATTGTGCCAATGTATTACAACAAGGACAAGAAGGGCATATCTAAGGACTGGGTTAAGGTTATAAAGAACTCAATTGCAACGATAGCCCCTCACTACACCATGAAGCGTCAGCTTGACGACTATTATTCTAAGTTCTATGGCAAGTTGGCAGAGCGTTCTGCAAAGATAAACGCTGACGGCTACAGAATGGCGAAGGAGATAGCAAGCTGGAAGGAAAGCGTGGCAGAGCGCTGGGACAGCATCAAGGTTGTCTCTTCCGACACCACAGTCCTCAACACTGGCGCGGAGACAGGTAAGGCGTACACCATACGCTACGCCATCGACGAGCAGGGTCTCAATGACGCTGTAGGCCTTGAGCTTGTTGTCCTGAACAATGACCAGGCAGGTTCAGACCGTCAGATACATAAGGTTGCACCATTCAATCTGGTTAAGCAGGAGGGTAACATCTACACCTTCGAGTGCATAATCGAGGCAAATCAGGCAGGCGCATACAAGACTTGTGTACGTATGTACCCAAAGAACGCGCTGCTGCCTCACCGTCAGGACTTCTGCTACATCAAGTGGCTTGACTAATAATGCATATAAATGCCCATACCACATAAAATAATGTGGAGGAGCATTAAATAAATGAAGTCAGCATCTGTCACTACAATTCTTTTTAAGGATAAAAGTGAACAGATGCTGACTTTTTATTTCTTTTGACAGCAGCAGCGACAGGACTATCATTGCTACATATCATATATGAACGCCATTAATAAGCGGCACCATAATTCAGATAAGAATAACAACATAACAGGAAACGATATAAACGCATAAGTTTAGGCAAAAAACGGTTAAAAAAATTTGGTAGAATGCAAAAAAATGACTAACTTTGCACTCGCAAAACAGAAATACATATCTAACCCATAAAGATAGCATTTCAAATGTTGGCTCCGTAGCTCAACTGAATAGAGCATCTGACTACGGATCAGAAGGTTACAGG
>JAUNOM010000016.1 GCA_030531085.1 Prevotellaceae bacterium
TGTCAAGCAGCGAGTCCGCTTTGCGCTCCATTTCTGGCGTGATATGGCGGCAAACTATCCGACCGTGGCGTTTCCTTGCTGACCATTACATACCATAGCAGTATCACGGGGCGTGTGGCTGCGCGACCAGCCTTGCGACTCCATTCAGTTATCTTTGCCCAAAGTGCTTCTGTGTCGAAGTTGATTATCTTACTCATAATTTCCGATTTATGTTTTACATGGATATAGAGCGTGGTTATTAGGAATTTATATCACCAACACAAGAAATTTATTGTTCCATTGGAAACTCAATACATTGACTGACAATATTCTATGCCTTTCTTATCAAGGAACTTCTTTATCTCATCAAAAGACGACTGCCCATAAGGTGCGAATCGCTCTGCAATGCGTTTTACCAGCGTCTTACCATCACGGGCTGAGAACTTGCAAGCAAGTTTCTGTACTGCATCGCCTTCTATCGTGAGAAAGTATTCCAAGTCATCGTCTCCATACTCTTCCTCCAAATCATGCCCACTTATGTTTTTGCAAAATTGCACTCTGTGGAAACGGACATAAACCATCTCCACCTCAACACTCACACAATCGTTACAGGTCTTGTCAATATTTGGCCATTCCGCAATAGTTTCATTGAAGAACGAATGAGTACGATACTCTCTCTTATATGATGTTATAGATGCCATAATGTCTAATTTTAAGTCCGATAAATTTGCTTATGCCTAAAAAGGCATAAGCGATGGAGATTACCCCATCGCTTATATAGAGCATGATGTGTCCTTATTCCTATCAGTTAGAAAACATCATAAGCATCCGTCGTAATTTTGTCATTGAATGACAAACGTCCACTAGACTCAACAAGCTGAACACTGTCTTTGCAGACATTTGTGAAGAATTGGTTTCGGTCGTAAGAATCTGCACGTGCCTCATACCCAGTATATTCTTTATCCAGTTTGAATCTCATGGCTACATAGTCGAACTCTTTTACGAAACTATCCATGTTTGTCGTTCTGTTGAACTCCATCTTTACGTTGGAATTATTGTATTGAGAGTCCGTACCTACCCACATTTTCATGGCATTCACGAAAAGGTCTTCCTCGATACCAGCATACAACGCTTTTTTTTGCTTTATTGTCTCAATTAGCGCATTGGCATCATCAGCCTTCATAAACAGAACTAATACTGTCGGCTTTACTTTTTGAACAACTGTAGCTTCTTTGCGTTCTCTATCATGAGTTGAAACATTGTCATTACTCTGTTTACAATGCTGTTTCAGTTTTTGGCTCTTGTCTCTTTTGTCTTGTCCAGATTTCTGAATGCGCTTACCTTTTTTTATAAGATACTCACCTATGCATATTAGTTTTTCTCCAAATTTTTCTTCTGTCAAACCCATAGTATCAAGATATTCTGCTTTCAGTATATCTAAAATGTCTTCTTTAGTCATAATTCCATCAAGTTAAAATTTGACATACTTTGCACTTTATCACCCATTGTGTCGAATGCATTCATATCTATGGCAGCATTTGCGTTAACACTATTTATCTTGTCATCCAAAATGGATGATGTCATTTCTGCTACCTGCCGAGCAGATTCTCTAATGTTCTCCATATACGATGCGACACTCTTCTTAATCCAGTCCATGATGATGGTCCAAAATGGAGCAAAAGAACTGTCTATTCCAGCTTCCCATCTCAAATATACGGCTTTTGAGTTCTCGTATTTGTAGATGTAATATGTGTCATAAACAGTCTTGTATACAGCATCATTAGAGCTGCAGCTGTGAGTTTTGTAATGGTCAAGGACGGAACGTCCTTCACTTATCTCATCACCAGCAGTCCCTTGTGGCGTAGTAAACATAAATAGAGTATCTGGCATTACAATTTTATGCTGCTTCACATTCATTAGGTTGTTGATGAGAACAGAAAGATCAGTATCACCAGCTCTCAATTTCGTCTTTAGTTCTTTTAGTATTTTGTTGAGCTCAAGTCGCAGATATTTGTTCAGTACTTTTATAAAAGTATCTGTGTCAAGCTGAAAATAAAGATTAGTTTTCTTTGACAGCACATCACGCATTCTAACATCAACAGCGTCATATGTCGCTTTTGTCTGGTCTTCCCATTCTTTTGTGTAACTCTCCGAAGCTTTCTTGTACCAACACATATCTTGCTTGTGTTCTTCAAAAGTCGAAAATCTTTCATAAAACAAAGCAAACAGTGCTGAATATTGACTGCCCAAACTTTCTGCCAACACAGTTGGCATGGTCTTGCTCGCCAATTCAATAAACTCTCCCCTTGTCTTTTTGTTATCAATAGATGTACGGAATGGCGTGATGACCTCTGCTAACAATCTTTTTTTGATGTTATCAGGAATACTCGAAATTCCATTGAACACTCCGACTGAACGGTTATCGTCTTTAATAGAATTAAGATATTTGATTACCTTATCCGCTCCTTGCAAACTTTGAAGATTCGTTGTAATTTCCCCTATAGAGTTATTTATGTCCTCTATTTGGGCATCAACATAGCCCAATGAGCGAGTTCCTATGTCCTGTCGCAATTTTGCAATAGTACTATTTATGTAATTTAATGCGGCAGCAGTTTTTATCGTATTCACATCAGCTGCGATAGCATCAAGTTCTTTGCCGATGGCATCAAATGATTCTTGTTTGTTTGTTCCCAATAGAAACATCTTCATCTTGAGAACGCCTAAACGCTCACTGCACAAATCGAGCTTCGATGATTTCTTGTTTATGTTGATATATGATGTAACATCGGCAACTAACTTCTTTAAGTTGTTGTTCAAGTCATACATAACGGGGCGTATAATTACTTCCGTAAAAGAATTGCAAATGCGGTTATTCAATTCTTCATAGAACTCTGTAGCGTGACTAAGACGGTGACATAGTTTATCAAATATGCACAGTTCTTTAAGAGGTATCTCTATACCTCTTTTTATACCTTTGCGTATGATACCCAAGGCATCTTCCTCTTCATCTGTTAACGTCTCTTCGTATCTAGCAAAAACATTTGCACAATCATTAAATAGCTCTTTAAGTTTTTCTGCATCATATCCAATTATAGTTCCCTTGTCATCCTTCTTCAAAGACTGTTCTATATGGTATAATAGCATACCTACAAATGGAATTATCTTTATGTCAGTTTCATTACCTAAAGACAAACGTTGACGGATTATATCGGTTAGTCCTATTACTTTAACCCCATCATGTACACCTCCATTTATGACGGTTTCAACAGGAACATCGACACTGGTTACAGAATCCACCTTGTTCAAGATGAATAGCAAAGATTCTGTATTCCCGTGCATCGCTTTGATGATAATTTTCAGTTCGTCTAATAATAGTTCAAGTCTATCATTGCTTACAGAATTAAAATCTATCGCAATCACACGAAACGACTTGTCCAATGCGCTCTGAATGACTTCAAGGTTCTTATAATCGGTCAATGTCTTCAGTCCAGGCAAATCTACGAACTCTACAGAAAGATTCTCTGGAAGATTGAGCAATTCTTTATTTGTTTGCCACAATAATGGACCCGATACCGTAATTTCGGGGGCAGCCGCTGTCTTAACAAACGTTTTATATTTGTCATACACATCCACAATCATGCGATAGATTTCTGCATCGCTAATGTTGTTGGTTGTGCCAACATTCCATCTCGCTCCTTGTGTCCTCTTTATTTTTATCGACCGAGAAGTGTTATGATACAACCTTAACACGCCTGCACTCGTTTCTTTCCTTTCCATAGGAGCAACTTTTCTCCCTGACAACGCATTGACAATAGTAGATTTGCCAGCAGAAGTTGTTCCCACCATCGCAATAGACAGGACAGGATTTTCCAACCCTTGTCTTGCCTTCTCTTGTGCAGAAAAGAAATCGGCAAAACTTTTTAAGAGCATTCTGTTGCCCTTAAAAGCGGCTTCGTTCATATTGAACAACTCGTGTGCAATGCTGCCGACTTCATTCACACGAGACAATGCCGCATCCAATGGTTGTTGATTGTTCAGCATAATCTTTTTAATCTTGAACGTTCAAGTATCTCGTTTGCTTCTTGGATGAATTCCTCGTCTTGCAAGTCGGGATTAGACTTCACTATAACATCGATAACATCGAGGTCTTTCAAGTTTTCATCGTCTATTGTTTGATCCCAATTTTTTATAAATAAGCCCAAAGCCTTAGTTGCAAAAGGCTCAATTATGTTCTCACGATTGACGAAAGAGAACTTCAATCTTGAAAATGCACATGCAACATCAAGGTACATCTGCGAAAGCAACGTCTTGTCGCTCTCTATTATTTCAAGACTGTTGAGAAGCGTATAGTAATAGTCCTTCAAAGACGGCATCATGAACTCTATACCAGGCAATGTGTGTAGTATGCTCGGTAACTTTGGCAGCGTTTTGTATTCCAACAGATGATAGGCATCGGCATACATTCCCGCCATACAACAGAAAATTCCAGAAATTGTAGATTCCATCTTCACCTTGACGGCTTCGTTGATTTCAGGGGCTTCGTCCAAGAACGAAAGCATCTTTGCCTTTTCCTCTCCTGTTACGCCTTTGTCTTGTATTTCCTTGATAATGGAAATATTGTGCAACAACTTCTTCGAGTAGAGATTAGTGGCATAGTTCATGTCTTGCGCCAACTTAACCATAGACAATGTTTCCTCATATACAGCCTTTATGTAAAGCGGTTTGAGTTCCAGTCTGCCGAACTCAAATCCAGCAGGATAGTTAAGTTCCTCGCCCAGACCCCACGACCACACCTTGAAGATAAAAGTCTTACCATCGTTGATAAGTGTGGGCGACAGCACCATTACGGGCTGTTTTTTCAGTCCTGCATACAGATAGTTCACTGAAGCATCGTTAGACGGCACATCGTCTTTCCATGCGCCTATTTCCGATACGACCGCATGAACGCTGTTCGTGGGATAAAAATTAACAATGAATGAAGATAAGTTGCCATTGATTGTCCGAGCAAAAGGATGATCTTTGTCTTTCAGTGAAGAAATCAGACGACATGGCACTATAATATTATTGTCGAAATAGGACTTGTCGTTAGATATAGGCTCGCAAATCTGCATCTCAAATGGATTGCGTAAAGGCCAACATCTTTCATAGTACGTCTTCTGCTGCCACAAATCTAAAGCATATTCGTGTGCCTTTTGTGCTTCGACAAGCCTCTGCTCGTGACTCATTCTTTGGAGTTCCAATTTGTTTTGGAACTCTTCTTGCTTTTCTTTGATGCGCTTTTCTTCCGCTTTCGCATCGGCATTGGTGATTTTTTTCCAGCCATCCTTTACGACAGGAGCTAATAGGCGAGAAATCATCACACCAGCCCATAAAGTTAGAGGGTCAATCATGTTTGTAATATTATGAGATTAGAAATGTTTATCATATCCATGGCCACAGTTCGTGCAAACCATACCAAAAGTACCTTCAAATGAGCGACAGCCACAATGATATTCTGTGCAATGGCAGCCCAGTCCAAATGAAATTTGAGAGCTTCTTGTAGGACGATATTGTGTATGCTGTTGTTCAACATCTTCTACCGCATTGGCATCGTCTGAAGAAGAATCAACAAATCCTTCAAAATCGTTGTCACTGTCAATACCCACCTCTTCGTCATTGGTAAACGTATCGTAGAAATTGCCTGTATCTTCGTGCAATTCATCTTGAGAATCCACGTCTACACTATCGTCATTGGATACATCGACATCTTCAATCACGTTGGAATCCGAAGTATCTATACCATCGAATGTATCTAAATTTCCAAAAATTCCATCAAACATATACTTTCTTATTTAACGATTAGATTTTATTGCTTCTTGGAAGTTGGGGAGGACAGATTTGAGAATTCTTTATTATTCTTCCTATTTCCCTTTCCCATTATCATTCCTAATATGAACCCGGAAAGAAACTGAGACAACAGAGGTATAAAGGATGACGTTTGATTTGACGGTTTAACGTCTTTTCTGCCTTTTGTATTGTTTCCAGATTCGAGTATTTCTTCTCTGTCTATATACATATTCCTAATGTTTTTAATTAATGCTTACCATGAAATTACCTGAATCATCCCAAGCATCCTCAAATTGATTGATGGGATAACCTGCACAATAATCACCAGTGCCAGGGTCTATGATGTTCACTATGCCGTCTGTGAAATCCTCGTTGAAGTCCATTCCACCGACAATTAAAGCATGGTCTGCTTGTTGTCCGCGGAGAAGATCCTCAAAGGTCTCATCTGGGCCAGGATTCCATAGCTCACCAGAGTCAACACCAACAATGACGGGATGCCCTTTGCTCAACTCACTTACGAGGTTGTACATTGAGCCATGCTCGATTTGCGTAACATCCATACCGTGGTTTTCTAATAGCTTACCTACATCTTCCATCGGTGTGCCTTGTCCAGGCTTATACCAACCATTTTGATACGCTTCGTTACGTAACTCATCTTCCGTCAAGTTCAAACCTGCCGAATTTAGGATGAGTTCTTGCGACTTGATGGCGCAAGTATCATCGTATTGCTGCTGCACATTCTCGGAAAACAGGTTCTCCGTTGGCAGTCCAAAGAGTGTTGTTGCATTTTCTGTTGTCATAAATCATCAGGATTAAAACCATCGAACGAGCCATCACTATTGATGTCGTCATCTGTATCTATAGAGTCGTCATCATTCAGAAAACTATCATCATTGTCTGAGAAAAAAACATCACTTCCTGATACGAAATCGTCTGTAATGCCACAAAAAGCGGGGGATGCCACCGCTGCAACCATTCCGAAGTCATCTATGTTGGGCGTGATGTCAATATTTAACGGATTAAATACACCTGCCAATGGAACATTAGGCAAGTCAATATCATCTATACCATTAGTGCAGAAGTCGAGTGAAAACGTATCATCGGAGGCGTGTATATTATCTACACTATCCACCAATTCACCAATCTCTGCATTATTTGCAATGCAACTATCCATAACTGCTGCATCCGCAGAGCCAAGTGTTCCTTCGCAATATGCTCCCAGCATCTCTTCCGATACGGGAAGGTCTTGCATGTCGCTTATATGGTTTATCAGTTCGCTGTAGTCAATCATATCAAGCCCTCCTTTCTCAGCATTTCACAAAACTGCGCTTTCGCCCGCTTATGGACGTTGTAGTAAACGGCCATAGTTATGGCGAGCAGTGCTGCAACTTCTTCGTTTGTCTTTTCCTCAACGTAGCGTAACTGTATGAGACGGCAATATCGCTCACATGGCATCATTGAGAGTATCTTGTGCAAATCTTGCATATTCAGAGCTTTTACTTCTGACTGTAAAGAGTCGCACTCGAAAGCGAATCTATCACTTGGGGTGATATTATCTTCTGATAAGTCCCTCTTCTTCGTGAAAAGTTGGTGGCAGAAGTTTTCTGCAACTATCTTTAACCACATAGTGAGTGAACAACGATAACCAAAGTCTTGCAACTTGCAATGTCCTGTTTCTTTGTGTGGAAAAAGGATATATACATAAATCTCGTTAATGAACTCAAATACGTTGTCGCAATCTGTGTAGTACTTGTTGTATATGGCAGAGAAGAGGGGGTAACACTGACGGTAGAGGAACTCCTTAGTTGTATAGGAGTCTCTCCTAAGAATAGCCGAGACAATCTGTTGCTCGGTTACTTCTTGACCGTGTATCAGCCACGTTTTGCTTGCCGTGTGTTTCATGCTGTTTTCGCGTCGGTTATTGATCGTTTATGATAAAGACAACTTCGACCTTTCTCCTTTGGAATAATGCCAGGTGTAAAAGGGATGTGAATACCACAAATGTATTTTGCCTGACGAGGCCGGAATAGCATCCTAATTGCAATATCATTTGTGATATAGCCTATAATACCTCCTAAGGCAGGAGCTAATATATATGATAGTTCAAAATTCATATTGTTATTTTTAATCTGTTTAATATAAGGAAACGATAGTGAGAATTCTTCTATCAATTCTTCGCTAAATATTATTCAAGTAAAGTCGATTTTTCCAAAAAAACACTCGGAACATATGCCGTTGCCACAGTCAGTAAACCATCTATCACAATTCCCACTCTCTGTTGTCCTTGGTAACGAGCGACGGTTCCAGTTACTCCTTTGAACTTTCCTTCGATAATCCTTACCACTTGTCCCTTTTGAAACTTATCTATCCTATCTGTAGATATGATAATTTCATCCGCATCGGCAGCACAGATGATTTTTAAACTATCCATCTGATAGTCAGGAACTATCATAGGAATCTTCTCTATTCTGCGACCAACGTGGACGTGTCGATAATAAAAACGAAGGAATGGGAGGTTTACGTTGTCGTAAACAAAAGATTTGAGTTGTTCTTCTGTACCGTAGGCGAAGAAGATATTTGGTAAACGAGACTCGGTAACAACTTTGCGCTTACCTTTTATAAGTTTTACAGTGTCTGTAGTAGGATAGAAAGCAGTGATGCCTTTGGCTGTCATATAGTCGTATGCCTTTCCCTCTCTACCATAAGTAGTACGTAAGGCATACCAATGAGGAAAGTCTTCCTCTTTTTGCGCTTTAGGCTTACTTGCTATATGGGCATTTCTGGTGGACACCCCAGTTTGTGAACTCTCAGCGGAAACAGTGCTTTGAGCTTCGGGGAGGGCGTTGGAGGTAAGTCCAGCGCAAGGAGGGAATTCACCACCTCCTGGGGTGTGTACATCTTCTGATGTCCATTCATCAACTTTCATATCGGTGCTAACTTTTTTCTAGACAGAAATCCGTTAAATTGCGACAAAAAAGAGCGTGGAATCGTCCTGTTGTCCATTCCACCCTCTGAGGCTCTAGCAATTGCCTATCATAGTTGAACAGACAACGTCAGAGCCCACGCCGATATGAAAATCATGTCCGTGTAAAGAGACCTATATAATACATTGGATTGCGCCCGAAAGGGTACAATCTATGCTTACAAGGTCTCCACGGGATTGAAATAATCACACCCGGGACATCTACCGTTGACCATATTCAAGACTATGATTAACTGTTAATTTGCTAGATTACAGGAAGTCTTAAACACAGCGTCGATAAACGCCTTATATGTCTGGACTGCTTTTCCCACCCAACACCCGCTTTTGTATAGATATGTCAGATAAGTGACTTCACTACACTCAGCACGGCGTAGGCTGCCGACTCGATTATCTTGTAAGAACACGTCTAACTGTGACAAAAAAGGTCGAGCATATACAGTCCGAGTGCAAAAGTACGGAAATTAATCGAGAAAGCAGCAATAATAATTGAGAAAATCTATTATTTGACGTGAATTTAAGACTATTTAAGCCAATATGCTTGAATATCTCGATTATTTTGTGTAAGAAAGCGCACCGTAATAGATGACAAACATTCTAAAATATGCAAACTGCGCTACAAATAGAAAGCAAAAAGCGCACAGAGTGATACAACCATTTGGTATTTCTTCTCTGTACGCTATTATATAATTAAGGTGTAATGCTTAACTGATACCTCTCGGCATCGTTCCATTCATCACGATAATCATCGGATACTCGTGTTTTACTTGCTCTGCTTGGCAATCCTTGCGGTTCACAACCTTACTGATAAACCATTGTCTGAACAACAAGGCTTGGTATGTATCCATTTGAAGTGCTATGGCGATAATCACTTCCATATCATAGACATGCGCAGAATATCCATTTTCAAGTTTGATGTATTGAGAATGCTGGAAATCTTTCAGCACACTTTGTTTCCAAATGCGCTTGATGGTATTCTTCACTGCTGTCCCTGTTACATTCAACAGTTCGGCAATCTCCCAAACTGTCATCCACACCTCACCATGATGTGGGGCGTAGATGACCATATCTTCTTGTATTGTTATCACTTGTCGTTTCATACTATGCCTTTTTTGTGTTCGTATTATCGCTGCAAACATTCCCGAATGTGAATTCCTCAATGTGATTGAGTTGTTGGGACAACTTTTCTACATCCTTGCTCAACTTTTCCTTGGTAATCTTGGCGTACACTTGCGTGGTCTTGATGTCTTTGTGACCAAGCATGGAACTTACTGTTTCTATTGGTACACCATTGGAGAGGCAAACCGAGGTTGCGAACGAGTGCCTTGAGACATGCCAGGAAAGTGGCTTGGTGATACCGCATTTCTTTCCCAATCTTTTGAGCGAACGCAGACAACTTCTATAAGGTGGTACAGGAAAGACTCTGCCATCCTTGCACAATCCACGATATTTCTCCATTATCTGCTTGGGATAGTCAAGCAACTTGATGTCGGCTTCCGTTCCTGTCTTCTGTCGGTGGATAACAATCCACTCGCCATCGTCAAAAAATGTCTTGATGTTCTCTTCCTTCAAGTTGTACAGGTCAATGAATGCGAGACCTGTGAAACAGCAGAATAGATATAAGTCACGCACCAACCCCATATGTTTTCTGGTGATAGGAGTTTCCATCAACAGGTGAATTTCTTCTTTTGTCAGAATCTCCCTTTTTGTTTCCTCGTTCTTGTACTCGTATCGTCTGAAAGGGTCTTTGACGAGCCACTCGTTATCAATCGCCCGAAAAATCATGGCACGGAGATTACGGACAAACACCATTGCGGAATTTATCTTCAGTTGCTTGTCTATTCTAAGGAATGTCTCATAGTTCGTAATAAACGGCAGGGACAATTCTTTCAAGGCAATGTCCTTTACACGATAATGCGACTGCAAAAACTCGCCCACGTAAGCACAACCGATTCTATATTTTGTGAATGTGCTCAAAGATTTCATGCCAGCCTTGTATTGTTTTTCCATTTCATCCCTGCTTTGCTCATAGACTTTCATCAAGGTATGGCAGCGATACTCCAATCCAAGAAAGGCGTTCTTAACCTTGTCGGCAGTGACGAAGTTGTCTCTGTCCATAATCTCCTGATAATGCTTGCTGATACTCACACGCATTTTGTCCAGTTTGCGGTTCACCTCCAAGGCTTGCATACTTTTTCCAGTCATGCGTCCGCCCTTGGTGTCCCACAAATTGGGATTCGCAGTCATCTTGCAACTGAACTGCGCCTGTGTTCCGTCCACAGTGATACGTCCCATAACAGGAACTGTACCATCTTTCTTTACTACCTGTCTTTTGAGGTAGAAGATAATTGAAAATGTACTCTTCATAACGTCATTCTTTTTTGCGTTCAAAATTAATACATGAAGAGTCTTTTCTTGCTACGCATTTCACGGCAGAACACGGCAAATTTGGTTCGTAACCAAAAATCTTACGTTACTCATCAGTAACTCACTATAAATCAGAGCGTTCAAATTCAATTCGTAACCTTCCTCATTCTTCCGAACCTCAACATTCCCCATTTGGGGTATAGGTTACGGATAGGTAACGTTCCTCTGTCTCATCTTGTCGTATTCCCGTCTTCGTCTGTCCTCGCCACTTTTAACCAAAATGAGGAAAGTAACTGATAACCAGTAAACTTTCCTCATTCTTCTCTCAAACACTTTTTATATGTACTTTCCTAACCTGAAAGTGTCGGCCTCAGCGCACGTTTTAGAGCGCGTGAGACACGTTTTATATCCCTCTTGCAGCCAAATCACGCCCGTCTGCAAACAATATGATAGTGTTTAGAGTGCAATCTCTATCTGATTGCACTGCTATAACTATCAAATTGCACAGTAATCTCTATCTGATTACAGCGCAAAAAGGCTCATTTCAGAGTACTTTCACATACATTTCAAAGAGCCCGAAAACCTAACCGCAAGACAGTCAATATGTTAACGAAATTGCGAAGAATGCGCTGTACGCGCCCGTCTAGAAATAATTTTGAAACGATGGCATTCTCCGCAATCGCAAAAAATCAAAGTGTCAGAAAAAAGCCCATTTTTGTGACACTTTGATTTTTTGTTTTTTAGGTTTGAAGGTTGTGGGTTGTGGGTCTTTGGGTGTTGGTTTTAGGCTGTGGGGTATTGGTTGTTAGTTATGTTCCTCAATCCTCTTTCTATAAATTCCCTACTTATCCCATACATAAAAAAACACACTCCACAACCTAAAACCTACAACCCAAAACATAAAAACCTAAAACCGCACAACACTTTTACGTCCATAAAAATGTGTCATCACTACACTTTTATGGACGTAAAAATGTAAAAATACACATTTTTCAGGACGAAAGGCTTGCATAATGGCATCCATAAATACATAATCACGAATATAAGATGAATGCGATAGAAACCTGACTAACGTGCCGCTCTATGCCGTCTGGACTGTTTAGGCACTCTGTCACCCCGTCATTTGGATTTTTACAGTGGTGCGATGTCTCCTCTTTTACTAAAAAACATAAAAAAACTTAAATTGACAGGCGAATGCTTTGCCGTAAGAAAATAGTTTCGTATCTTTACGGGCGAATTGACATAAAGCAAGAAAACGGCTCGCTTTACACTTAAAAAGAGAAGACTTTTCTATCAAACCTAAATAATAACACCTTAAAATCTGTTTTAATCTATGAGAGTGTACAGTACAAACGAGATTAAGAACATAGCCCTACTCGGCAACGACGGGTCCGGCAAGACGACACTGACAGAGGCTCTGCTCTATGAGGCAGGACTGATAAGCCGCCGCGGACGCATCACGCAGAAGAATACAGTAAGCGACTATTTCCCTGTGGAACAGGAGTACGGATACTCCGTTTTCTCCACGGTATACCACGTGGAGTGGAACAACAAGAAGCTGAACATCATAGACTGTCCTGGCTCTGACGACTTTGTTGGCGCGGCACTCACTGCCCTTGAGGTCACGGACACTGCCGTGCTGCTGCTCAACGGGCAGTATGGTCCGGAGGTAGGCACGCAGAACCACTTCCGTTATACGGAGAAGTTGAGGAAGCCGGTGATATTCCTTGTGAACCAGCTCGACGCGGAGAAGTGCGACTACACCAGCACTCTGGAGCGTCTGCAGGAGATATACGGCCAGAAAGTGGTGCCTATCCAGTACCCGTTGAATGAAGGCCCGGGCTTCAACGCCCTTATCGACGTGCTGCTGATGAAGAAATACTCCTGGGGACCTGACGGTGGCGCTCCAACCATTGAGGATATTCCGGAGGAAGAGAAAGAGAAGGCATTGGAGATGCACAAGGTTCTGGTGGAGGCTGCCGCAGAGAACGACGAGACCCTGATGGAGAAGTTCTTTGAGACGGAGGCTCTGACAGAGGACGAGCTAAGGGAAGGCATACGCAAGGGCCTCATCACGCGCAGTATCTTCCCCGTATTCTGCGTATGTGCAGGCAAGGACATGGGCGTCCGCAGACTGATGGAGTTCCTGGGCAATGTGGTTCCGTTCGTAGACGAGATGCCCAAGGTGCACAACACACGCGGAGAGGAGATTACAGTGGACACGGCCGGCAAACAGTCACTATACTTCTTCAAGACAGGAGTGGAGCCCCACATCGGAGAGGTGCAGTACTTCAAGGTGATGAGCGGCAGTGTGAAGCCGGGAGATGACCTCACCAACGCCGACAGAGGCTCCAAGGAGCGCATAGGACAGATATTCTGCGCCGCAGGAGCTAACAGAACAGCCGTTGAACAGCTCAATGCCGGAGACATAGGATGCACGGTGAAGCTGAAAGATGTGAAGACCGGCAACACTCTCAACGGCAAGGACTGCGAGAACCGCTTCGACTTCATCAAGTATCCCAACCCAAAATACTCACGCGCCATCAAGGCAGTGAAGGAGGGGGACACCGAGAAGATGATGGCAGCACTGACACGCATGAGGCAGGAGGACCCGACATGGATTGTGGAGCAGAGCAAGGAACTGCGCCAGACCATTGTGAAGGGACAGGGAGAGTTCCACCTGCGCACCCTGAAATGGCGTCTGGAGAATATAGACAAGATACAGATAGAGTTTACGGAGCCGCACATACCATACCGCGAGACCATCACCAAGAGCGCAAATGCGGACTACCGCCACAAGAAACAGTCCGGAGGCGCGGGACAGTTCGGCGAGGTGCACCTCATAGTGGAGCCATACGCTGACGGAATGCCCGACCCTACCACCTACAAGGTTAACGGACAAGAGAGCAAGATCAACATAAAGAGCCGTGAGGAGATAGACCTGGAATGGGGAGGCAAGCTGGTCTTCATCAATACCGTGGTGGGTGGAGCCATAGACACACGCTTCATGCCCGCCATACTGAAGGGTGTGATGGAGAAGATGGAGCGCGGACCGCTGACAGGCTCATACGCCCGCGACGTAAGGGTAATCGTTTACGACGGCAAGATGCACCCAGTGGACAGCAATGAGCTGTCATTCATGCTGGCGGCACGCAACGCCTTCAGCGAGGCTTTCCGCAATGCCGCTCCAAAGATACTTGAGCCGATATACGACCTCGAGGTGTATGTGCCGGCAGACCTGACAGGTGACGTGATGAGCGACCTGCAGGGACGACGCGCACTGATAATGGGCATGGACATGGAGAACGGCTATCAGAAGCTTCAGGCCAAGATACCGCAGAAGGAACTGGCTAACTATTCCATAGCACTAAGCTCACTGACGGGCGGCAGAGCGTCCTTCTCAACGAAGTTCGCGTCATACGAGCTGATGCCAAACGACCTGCAGCAGGCACTGATACAGGAACACAGCGGAGAGGAATAGAGCCTGTCCACCGGACAGACCACTGAAAACAGGGTGGCGAAGGGATGTAAAGTCTCTTCGCCACCCATTTGTTTTATGTCAAAAAACAGCACTACACGCAAAAAAACACCATAATCGTTGTGCGTACAAATAATATTTAGTACCTTTGCACCGCAATTGCATTTGGTTCCCTACGCCGCCATGACACGCGGCGCAAGGGCTAAGAAGGGAACGCAGCGTAATTCTGCGACATTACCCGATGCTGTGAGTCCATTGTCGTGACAGCATAACACGGCCACTGTACCCCGCGATACAAGAGCGTTTATTACTGTTGTATCCAGATGGGAATGGGAAGGCATGCTGTCCCCGGACATAGTCAGAAGACCTGCCAATATGCAGAACATGAAGTGCGTCTGCGGGATTACGGACGCATGAAAATAAAAAAACATATACATGATTAGAAAAATCTTGGTTGCTAATCGTGGCGAGATAGCAGTACGCATCATGCGCAGCTGCTATGAGATGGGGGTACGGTCCGTAGCGGTTTACAGCACGGCCGACCGCACATCACGCCATGTGCTCTACGCCAACGAGGCGGAATGTATCGGTGAGGCTGCCAGTTCCGACAGCTATCTTAACATTGATCACATCATCGCGGCAGCACACAAGCACGGTGTTGACGCCATTCATCCCGGCTATGGCTTCCTCTCTGAGAACGCCACCTTTGCCAGACGATGTAAGGAAGAGGGGTTCATCTTCATAGGACCACACCCCGAAACCATGGAGAAGATGGGCGACAAGATCAGCGCGCGCCGCGCAATGATTGACGCAGGCGTGCCTGTTGTGCCCGGAACAGAGAAGCCCCTGACCTCCGTAGAGGAGGCGATAGCGGTGGCAAAGAGCATCGGTTTCCCCGTAATGCTGAAGGCATCAATGGGTGGCGGCGGCAAAGGTATGCGCCTGATAACCCGTGAGGAGGACGTGGTGGAAATGTACAACGCCGCCAAAGGCGAGGCAATGTCAGGATTTGGCGATGACACTGTCTATATGGAGAAGTTCGTCGAGGAGCCGCACCACATTGAGTTCCAGGTGCTCGGAGACCAGTACGGCAATGTGGTACACCTGTTTGACCGCGAGTGCTCCGTACAGCGGCGCCACCAAAAGGTGGTGGAGGAGTCACCGTCACCATTCATTGACTACAACCTGCGCATGGAAATGGGTGCGAAGGCTGTCGCAGCGGCCAAGGCTGTGGGCTATGTAGGCGCAGGAACGATAGAGTTTCTCGTTGACAGGCATCATCACTTCTATTTCCTTGAGATGAACACGCGCCTGCAGGTGGAGCATCCCATAACGGAAGAGGTGGTTGGCGTGGACCTTGTCAAGGAGCAGATACGCATTGCATCAGGCAAGCCGCTGCACCTAAGGCAAGAGGAGATAAAGCAACATGGCCATGCCATCGAGTGCAGAATATGCGCAGAGGACACGGAACGCAACTTCATGCCGTCGCCGGGAGTGATACACCAGCTGACAGAACCGCACGGCATCGGCACGAGGATAGACTCATACGTGTACGAAGGCTATGAGATTCCCGTGCACTATGACCCCATGATAGGCAAGCTGATAGTGTGGGCCACCACGCGTGAGTACGCTATCGAGAGGATGCGCCGCGTGCTTTACGAGTATAAGATTACGGGTCTAACCACAAACATACGCTACCTGCGCCGCATAATTGACGTGCCGGAATTTAAGGAAGGCAACTACAACACCCATTTCATTGAGCGCAACGAGGAGTATCTGCGGCCACGCGCCGGCTTCAAGAACGACTCTGAGCCGATGGCGGTAATAGCTGCCTACATCGATTACCTGATGAATATTGAGGAGAACAAGCCACACTGCACCGACAACAACAGCTCCGCCATCAACCGCTGGCGCTCCTTCGGCCTGCAGAAAGGCGTGCTGAGAGTGTAAAACAAAAACAGACAGGACATGGAAGTACAGATAGGAGACAAGATAAGGAACGTCACACTTATATCAAAAGACGGCAACAAGGTCAGCGTGGACATAGACGGAGAGGTGTACAACGTTGACGCGGCGATGCTGCAGAACGGCACCTGCTCGCTGATACACAACGGAAAGTCATACAATGCCGAGATGACAAAGAACAGCGAGGGCAGACACTACACCGTAAACGTGAACTACTCCACCTACCAGATAGACATACTCGACTCGCAGGCCAAGTATATGCGGATGCGCAAAAGGCACAGCAACGCGGTGCAGAGCGATACGGTAAAGGTGCCCATGCCATGCAGGATTGTCAAGGTATATGTAAAACCTGGCGACAAAGTGGCCTCAGGAGACACCCTGTTCACCATGGAGGCCATGAAGATGCAGTCCAACTACAAGGTCAGCGCTGACTGCACCATCAAGGAGGTGATGGCTAAAGACGGGGACACCGTAGGAGCCGACACCGTGATAATGAAGCTAAGTATATGAATTAATACAACCCCTACACAGTCATAATGAAACTAACAGCAAGAGAAAGAATAGAGAAACTGCTTGACAGTGGAACCTTTGTGGAGCTGGACAGGCACGTAGTGCACTGCTGCACGGACTTCGGAATGGAGAACAAGCGCATAGAGGGCGACGGAGTAATATCGGGTTACGGCAAAATAGACGGCCGGACAGTGTTTGTATACGCCTTTGACTTCAGCGTGCTTGGCGGCTCGCTGAGCGCTGCCAACGCACAGAAGATAGCCAAGGTGCAGGATCTGGCGCTGAAGAACGGCGCACCGATAATAGGACTTAACGACTCTGGCGGCGCAAGAATACAGGAAGGGGTGGAGTCCCTGACCGGTTTTGCGCATATCTTCAGGCGCAATGTTATGGCATCAGGGGTCATTCCGCAAATCTCCGCAATCATGGGGCCATGCGCAGGAGGCTCATGCTACTCGCCGGCACTGACGGATTTCATCCTGATGGTGAAGGACCAGAGCCAGATGTTCGTCACGGGACCGGGCGTTGTGAAGGCTGTCACCAACGAGGATGTGGACAAGGAGACTCTGGGAGGTGCCATAACGCACAGCAGCGTGAGCGGAGTGAGCCACTTTATATGCGACAATGACGAGGAGACACTGATGACCATACGTGAGCTGATAGGCTTCATACCATCCAACAACATGGAGGATGCACCGGCACTGCCCGTGACCGACGAGGTGAACAGGATGTGTCATGAACTGGACGAGGTGGTGCCCGAAGACCCGAATATGCCTTATGACATACACGACATCATCGAACCGATATGCGACCAGCAGTATTTCTTCGAGGTACAGCCGGAGTTTGCCAAGAACATCGTGATAGGTTTCGGACGCCTTGCAGGCCATACTGTAGGCTTTGTTGCCAACCAGCCCAACTATCTGGCAGGCTCACTGGACATTGACGCCTCTGACAAGGCTGCACGCTTCATACGCTTCTGCGACTGCTTCAACATTCCCCTCGTGGCCGTGGAGGACGTTCCCGGATTCCTGCCAGGTGTGCAGCAGGAGCATAACGGCATAATACGCCACGGCGCGAAGATAGTGTACGCCTTCGCAGAGGCCACTGTACCGAAGGTAACACTAATAACCCGTAAGGCATACGGCGGTGCTTACATCGTAATGAACTCCAAATGTATAGGCGCTGACATAAACCTGGCATACCCGACAGCGGAGATTGCCGTCATGGGAGCAGAGGGAGCCTGCAACATTCTGTACCGCAAGGCAACTCCAGAGGAGCGGGCCGCACACACGAAAGAGTACCGCGAGAAGTTCGCCTCGCCACTGCCAGCCGCCCAGTCGGGATATATTGACGAGATTATACAGCCCTGCAACACCCGTACACGCATAATACAGGCACTGGATATGCTCCGCAACAAGAGTCAGAGCAATCCGCCGAAGAAGCACGGCAATATGCCGATGTAATGGAAACAGACAAGCCGCGGACAGGAATGAGCAAGTTTTCAAAGCCTGTCCGCGGCTTTTTTGTAAATGAAGAACGCCATGCCAGTTATGGCAAAACCAACGCATGGTAAATCCCATGAAACGTTTTTTTATCAATAATTTGGATTTTCCGAAAAAACTTAGTAACTTTGCAGCTTGTTATAAGAAAGAGGTGTAGCCGGATATGTTCCGTAATACCTCCTATTGCGAAATGCTAAGAAATGAAAGTCTCAATAGTAAAATACAATGCAGGTAACATCTTCAGTGTCATAAATGCACTGAAGCGTATTGGTATAGAGCCGCTCTGGACCGACAACCCAGAGGAGTTGATGTCGTCAGACAGGGTGATTTTCCCCGGACAGGGCGAGGCCCGCAACGCCATGAACTACCTGCGTGAGCGTAATCTTGACAAGGTTATCGCAGGACTGCGCCAGCCGGTACTCGGTATATGTGTGGGGCAGCAGCTGCTTTGCAGCCACAGCGAGGAGAATAATACGGACTGCATCGGTGTGTTCCCTATACAGGTGAAGCGCTTTGTGCCAAACAAGCATGAGGAGAAGGTGCCATGTATGGGCTGGAACTCTCTTGATCTAAGACTGCGCAGCCCTGAGAGCGTGCTGCATACAGACAAGGGTGTCAGTCCGTTGTTCAAGGGACTCGGGGAGCAGGACTATGTGTATTTCGTGCATTCATATTATTGTGAGCTGTGTGACAACACCATCGCCGTGGCTGATTATGTACAGCCATACAGCGCAGCACTGCAGAAGGATAACTTCTTCGCTACACAGTTCCATCCGGAAAAGAGCGGCAATGTGGGCCGTAAGATTATTCAGAACTTCATAGACCTTAGCGTTTAGCCATTATTATCCGTAAGAACATGATAGAGCTTATACCTGCCATCGACCTCATAGGAGGCAAGTGCGTGCGTCTCACAAAGGGAGACTACGACAGTAAGAAAGTGTATAATGAAGATCCGGTGGCACAGGCCATGGAGTTTGAGGCGTTGGGCTTCCGCAGACTGCACATAGTGGACCTTGATGGCGCTAAGAGCAAGCACATAGTGAATGATGCTGTGCTCCGGGCCATAACAAACGCCACTGGCCTGACAGTGGATTTCGGAGGTGGCATAAAGACCGAGGAGGACATTCGCAAGGCGTTTGACGCCGGAGCGGCAATGGTTACAGTAGGATCCGTAGCTGTGACACATCCAGAGCTATGTGTGGAGTGGCTGAAAACATTCGGACTGGACCGTATCATTCTGGGAGCGGACGTGCGTAACGGCAAAATCAGCATTAACGGATGGAAGGAAGACTCGGAACAGGACCTGCTGCCATTCCTTAACACATACATAGGCTACGGCGTAAAGAATGTGCTGTGTACGGAAATATCAAAGGACGGCACACTTGCAGGGCCTGCAACAGACCTGTATGAGCAGATAATGCGAGAGTATCCGCAGACACATCTTATAGCTTCAGGAGGTGTGTCATGCACCACGGACATCATAACCCTCGACAAATGTGGCATACCTGCCGTAGTGTTCGGAAAGGCTTACTATGAGGGAAGGATAGATATTGAGGAACTGAAAAGCAACAAACTGCTTTAACCATATAGATTACAGAACGTGTTAGCAAAACGAATCATTCCATGTCTTGACGTAAAGAACGGCGAGACTGTTAAAGGAACAAACTTTGTGAACCTCCGCTCGGCTGGTGATCCAGTGGAATTGGGGCGCGCATACAGCGAGGCTGGAGCGGATGAGCTTGTATATCTTGACATAACCGCATCACATGAGGGGCGAAAGACATTTACGGACATGGTGACACGTGTGGCGCGTGAGGTTAACATACCGTTTACTGTAGGCGGAGGCATCAATGCCATAGAGGATGTGGACCGTATGCTTGCCGCCGGCGCAGACAAAGTCAGCGTGAACAGTGCGGCGTTAAGACGGCCGGAGTTCATTGATGAGATAGCCGGACGCTTCGGTTCACAGGTATGTGTATGCGCCATTGACGCCCGTATGGATGCAGACGGGTGGCATTGTTATGTGAACGGCGGCCGCGTACGTGTAGAGCGCACACTGTTAGACTGGGCAAAGGAAGTGGCAGACCGTGGCGCCGGAGAGATACTCTTTACCTCAATGAACCATGATGGAGTGAAAAAGGGATTTGCAAATGAGGCACTTGCCATGCTGGCAGATGCACTGCCGATACCAATCATAGCCAGTGGCGGAGCAGGAACAAAGGAACACTTCCGTGATGTGTTCACAATAGGAAAGGCAGACGCCGGACTTGCTGCATCAGTGTTCCACTTCGGCGAGATACCCGTGTCCGAACTGAAGCAGTGGTTAAGGGAAGAAGGCATAAAAGTCAGAATATAAACATTAGAAAATAAATGAAAGTAGATTTCAAAAAGGGTGATGGTCTTGTACCAGCCATCATTCAGGACGCGGTGACAAAGAACGTTCTCATGCTTGGATACATGAATGAGCAGTCGCTCGCGAAGACGATTGAGACAGGAAAGGTCACATTCTGGAGCCGCTCCCGCAACACATTGTGGACCAAGGGTGAGACAAGCGGTAACTTTCTTGACCTTGTGGATATAAAGGTGGACTGTGACAACGACACTCTGCTGGTGAAAGTGCACCCCCACGGACCTACGTGCCACACGGGAACTGACACGTGCTGGGGAGAGGAGAATGTGTAACTAAATAATAATGATAAATAGAAATGGAAGAGAAAAATCCACTTTTGTTCCTTAGTGAACTGCAAGACTTCATCGAGAAGCGCTATCAGGAAATGCCGGAGGGCAGCTATACCACGTCATTATTCAAGGACGGACTGAACCGTATGGCACAGAAAGTAGGCGAAGAGGCACTTGAACTGGTGATAGAGGCCACCAACGGTACTGACGACAGGCTGATCTATGAGGGCTCGGATATGCTTTATCACCTCATTGTACTGCTTACATCCAAGGGACTGCGTATAGAGGATATGGCGAAGGAACTGCAGGAGCGCCACAATCCCGGATGGAAAAAGCACTGATGTGCACGAGAATGAATATGAACATATAACCCCGGAGAACCATGTTGATAAGTTATAAGAATGTTACAGTAAGCCACGACAGCGGCGAAGTGGTGCTCAACGGTGTGGACTTCCATGCTGATGAGGGTGAGTTCATATATATAATAGGTAAGGTAGGCTCCGGAAAGAGCTCGCTACTGCGTACTGTCTATGGTGATCTGGAGATAGATGACGCCACGGAAGCCGTCGTATTGGAAAGGGATATGATGAAGATACGGCGCAAGGAGGTACAGCTTCTCAGAAGGGAGATGGGCATAATATTTCAGGACTTCAAACTGCTTACCGACCGCTCCGTAAGGCGTAATCTCGAATTTGTGCTCAAGGCCACCGGCTGGAAGGGCCGTGAAGAGATTGAAAACCGTGTGAAGGAAGTGCTGCGTCTGGTAAAGATGGAGGGAGTGGAGGATAAAATGCCGCATGAACTCTCTGGAGGAGAGCAGCAGAGAATAGCTATAGCGCGCTCGTTACTCAACTCTCCAAAGGTAATTCTTGCGGATGAGCCTACAGGAAACCTCGATCCCGAGACGGCAGAGGACATAATGGGACTGTTCAGAGACATCTCCGCATCGGGAACAGCGGTTGTTGTGACTACACACAACATCCCAATGTTAAGCAAGTTCCATGGAGTGGTGTACCAGTGTGAGTGCGGCAAGCTCACAGAGGTGACACAGAAATACGAATAATAAATACAAATAATATACGACATTCTATGAAAGTAATGAAATTCGGCGGCACATCCGTAGGCACACCACAGCGCATGAAGGATGTAGCACAGCTCGTGACAAAGTCTGGAGAGCCTACCTTCGTGGTGCTTTCCGCCATGTCTGGTACTACAAACTCTCTCGTTGAAATCTCTGACTATCTTTATAAGAAGAACCCAGAGGGAGCGCAGGAGGTGATAAATGTGCTTGAAAAGAAGTACATGGCTCATGTGGAAGAGCTCTACTCTACACAGGAGATGAAGAAGAAGACAGCTGAATTCCTGAAGAAGGAGTTTGACTATCTGCGCTCATTCACCAAGGATACCTTCACATCCTTTGAGGAAAAGATTGTCGTTGCGCAAGGAGAAGTGATGTCAACAAACATGGTTACCAACTATCTCAATGAGCAGGGAGTGAAGACTGTGCTGCTGGATGCGCTTGACTTTATGCGTACTGACAAGAACGCAGAGCCTGATCTGACCTATATTCGTGAGAACCTTGCGCGTGTGATGCAGGCCAATGAGGGCTATCAGATATACATAACGCAGGGCTTTGTATGCCGTAACGCGTATGATGAGGTTGACAACCTGCAGCGGGGCGGCTCTGATTACACCGCATCACTCATCGGTGCGGCCATGCTTGCAGACGAGATTCTGATATGGACGGATATTGACGGTATGCACAACAATGACCCGCGCATAGTGGATAACACAGACGCTGTGCATCAGTTGAACTTCGAGGAGGCTGCAGAACTGGCTTATTTCGGAGCCAAGATACTGCATCCAACCTGCGTACAGCCTGCCAAATATGCAGGTATCCCTGTACGTATCAAGAACACTATGGACCCGGATGCGGACGGAACAGTGATAGATAATGTGCTGGTACGTGGCAAAATCAAGGCTGTTGCCGCAAAGGACAACATCACAGCCATAAAGATTAAGTCATCACGTATGCTGCTTGCCACCGGCTTCCTGCGTAAGGTGTTTGAGATATTCGAGACTTACAACACTCCTATCGACATGATAACGACCTCCGAGGTGGGCGTGAGCGTAAGCATAGACAATGACTCCAACCTCACAAGAATCATGGATGAGTTGAAGAAATACGGCACTGTCACGGTGGATACGGATATGTGCATCATCTGTGTGGTGGGTGATCTTGACTGGAGCAACGTAGGCTTTGAGACACTTGTTACAGAGGCTATGGCCAACATCCCTGTGCGTATGATATCATACGGCGGCTCAAACTACAACATATCATTCCTTATCCGCGAGGCAGACAAGAAGCGCGCGCTGCAGAATCTTTCCGCAAAGCTGTTCAACTGATAGGCAGATTGCCACTCCATTATATGTCAAGGCAGGTTCCATTATTGCGAAACTGCATAATATGGAGCCTGCCTTGACTATTTAAATAACGACACAAATTACAAAACTTTGAACATGGCATTCCCGATAGATAAATTCAAAGACATTGAGACTCCGTTCTATTACTACGACAAGGCATTGCTCAATGAGACTCTCGACACTATAAATGCGGAGATAGGCAAGCACTCCAACTACCACCTGCACTATGCAATCAAGGCCAACGCCAACATTGACGTGTTGCGCGAGATACAGAAAGCCGGCTTCGGAGTGGACTGTGTCAGCGGCGGAGAGATACAGCAGGCGCTGAACGCAGGCTTTGATGCCGCCAAGATAGTATATGCCGGTGTGGGCAAAGGCGACTGGGAGATAAGGCTTGGACTTGACGCTGGTATCTTCTGCTTTAACGTAGAGTCGCTTGAAGAGCTTAATATAATAAATGAACTTGCCGCAGAGAAGGGCAAGGTCGCAAAGGTCTGCTTCCGTATCAACCCCAATGTTGGGGCGCATACCCACGCCAATATCACGACAGGACTGGCGGAGAACAAGTTCGGCATCGCCATGGAGGATATGGAAAAGGCCATCATGGCGGCAGCGGAGTTACAGAATGTGGAGTTTATCGGACTGCATTTCCATATCGGCTCACAGATACTTGAGATGGACGACTTCAAGGCTCTAACCGCAAGGATAAACAAATTGCAGGACAATCTTGACGCAAAGGGAATCAAAGTGATGAATATAAACGTCGGAGGAGGACTCGGAATAGCGTACAATGACCCTGACGGGAAGCCTGTTCCGGACTTCAAAGCCTATTTCAAGGCATATTCCGACAACCTGAAACTGCGTGAAGGACAGCAGCTGCATTTTGAACTTGGCCGCGCAGTAGTAGGCCAGATGGGCTCATTGATAACGAGAGTGCTGTACGTAAAGCAGGCCCACGTCAAGAAATTTGTCATTGTCGATGCTGGAATGAGTGACCTTATACGCCCCGCGCTCTATGATGCACATCATGAGATACAGAACCTTAGCAGTGACGGGCCGCAGGAAACCTACGATGTCGTAGGCCCTATATGCGAGTCAAGTGATGTCTTTGGCAAGGGAGAGACATTGCCTGAATGCCACAGAGGCGACATCATTGCATTACGCTCTGCCGGTGCTTACGGCGAGATTATGGCGTGTCAGTACAACTGCCGCAAACTTCCCAAGGGGTATCTGTTTTAAGTAAGACATAAATACATAATGGTATCATTACCTATAATAATAATAACAGCGGTGTTATTGGTGCTTGCACTAATAACTCCGCTGTTTTCGCCTTTTTCAAGAAAGGTGCTGCCGGAGGCGGAGGTGAACGGTACAGACGGACAGAGTGAGCTGCCCCCTGTCTCAGTAGTGCTGACAGACCATGACAGCGCACATCATCTGGCGCAGGTACTGCCCCGTCTGCTTGAGCAGGAGTTCCCCGCTGACTTCCAGATAGTGGTGGTTATAGACAGAAGTGACAGCGCGTCCGAGGACATATTGAAGCGACACAGCTCCAACCCACATCTGTATTACACCATGCTGCCTGACACATCACGCTACCTTAGCCGCAAGAAGCTCGGCATAACCCTTGGCATCCGCGCTGCGAAATATGACTGGGTACTGGTAACAGACGTGCACAGCATACCGTCATCCGTCAACTGGCTCGCCGCCATGGCAAGTCATTGCACGGAGGACAAGAACATGGTTCTTGGAATGTCGCTGTACGGTGACGATACTCCGGCATATTACCGCTATGAGCAGTTGCGCACCATGCTCTATCATTTGCGCACGGCACAGCGTGGAATACCTTTCAGCACCAATCAGTCTGTGGTGATGCTGCGTAAGCACGAGTTTATGGAACGTGGCGGTTTCATAGGCAATCTGGAGTTTGCGAGGGCCGAGTTTGAGTTCCTCGTAAACAAGTTTGCCAAGGCAGACTCATGCGCCTTGGCCCTTGAGCCGCAGTCTTGGATGACGGCGATACGCCCTTCCTCCAAGCGCTGGCGTATGCGTAACCTCTTCGCCATGGACGCTTTCCGCTGTATGCAGCGATACGGCCGTTTCCGTATCCTGTTCCGGTTGGACCAGTGCATGATGCACCTTTATAATCTCCTCACCGTTGCGGCTGTCGCCGCCGGTGCCTTTATGCTTCCGGAGCTCGACGGCATAGTGCTACTGTCGGCAACCTCCGTGTTGTGGATAGCCTCCATTGTGGAGCGTTGTCTTATCTACAGTCCAGTGCTACGTCACTTCGATAACATCCCACCACTGCTTGCGGTCATTCTGGACTGGACCATTTCTTTCCGTAATCTCATTCTGCGGGTCAGATATCTCCTTGCAGACAAGAACGATTTCATAACCCACAAGCTCTAACCCCTTATACCTCCAGCACATTGCGCATTCTCCATTTCATATCCGACTTCACTGACACCACGGGCGCGTTGGTCCCGATGGTGCGCAGAATGCTTACGGCGACATCACGGGTTACCGAATGTCATCTCCTGACCTGCGTGCCCCTTTCCGCCGACTATGTGAAGATAATGGAGGCAGAGTGCGGCATTCATGTCCATTTCCTGCACTTCGGCAAGGGCGTCAATCCCCTCTCCCACCTGTCGGCACGCCTCGCCATATCCAGGATTCTGAAGACCGTGCAGCCGGATGTGGTCCATGTGCATGGCTCCTGGGACTGGCATACCGCCGCTGTGGAGCGTGCCGCGCGCTCCCGGCGCATCGTCACCATCGTGTCACCGCATAGGGGCCTGTCGCAGGAGTTGCTGAATATAGACTTCTGGAACCACAAGCTGCCACGCCTTTTGGCATATCAGGTGTGGATGATACGCAACTGTTCCGCGGTGGTGGCGTTGAACGAGAAGGAGGCAGAGGGCATCAGGGCGCTTAATCTGAAAAGGCGCATAGAGGTACTGCCGCCGTCTGCCGATGGCATTGACGGCGAGGAGCAGCTCTGCAAGGCCCTTTTAGCGGCTTACAGCAAGTCTGTTGACACCGCATACGCCGTGAACCTGACAGAGAATGAGAGAAGACTGGTACAGGTTGCGGTGGCCGCAGCCGTTGTCGCACCTGAAGAACAGCCGGCGGAACGCCCCTCCACAGAGTCATTGGACAGCGTTTCCTACCGCAGAGTGTTCTTCTACGCCCACGATGAGGATGTCATGCAACTGTTCTCTGACGGATGCAGGAAGTTAGGCATACCACTTCCGCCGATACCAGATGTTGCGGAGATACCACGTTACCATGACCGCAAGGCCAAATCACGCGGAGCGCTGAAGGACTGCAATGTCTCTGTAAAGGGACTGCGCCTGCCCGAGGGCCGTATCAGGGAGCGTGAGGCCGTGACCATGATATGCAAGGCATGGGCTGTGTCTGTGCCAAGACTCACACTGCGACACTATGCGGAGTTGTATGATATGTTCCGTCATTCAGACTTTGACGAGGACATGGTGCAGACAGAGCTGAAGCGCCTGCGGTTGCGGCGCTTTACCAAACGCCTGCAGAGGATTCTCGCCAGAATGTACGGCATAAAATCCGGTTATGACATTTTCTGAACCTAAAAAAGAACTAATAACTAAGCTATAAAAACAGATGAAGAAGTATGATATAGAGCATGATATGCACTACCTGCAGCTGCTCGCCAAATCGTTTCCCAATGTGCCTGCCGCATCAACGGAGATAATCAACCTCTCGGCCATCCTCTATCTGCCCAAGGGAACGGAACATTTCCTTGCCGAC
Source organism: Prevotellaceae bacterium (assembly GCA_030531085.1). GTDB lineage: Bacteria > Bacteroidota > Bacteroidia > Bacteroidales > Bacteroidaceae > Prevotella. Next base: position 27,497 of record JAUNOM010000016.1, read on the forward strand.
GTTCATGGAGAGCACGAGGCGTTCATACACGTTCTGAAGAACGCGTCGGGACGTATAAAGCTCAAGGTGGATGAGATTTTCGGCGAATATCTGCCCACCACGGCCAAGAAGGAGCTGTGCACACTGATATACTATCCTGAACAGAAACTCGAACTCGTCAAGAGCCAGATGGGTGATGACCTCTATGAATGGTACCGCATGACGCTTCATCAGCTGGTACGCGTGTTCCGTGAGGTCAGCTCCAAGTACACCCGCTCCAAGATACGCAAGTGCCTGCCCAAGGAGTTCAGCTATATCCTGGAGGAACTGCTGCATGAACGCGCCCAGGAGGCGGACAAGGTGGCGTATGTCAACGTCATCATTGACACCATAATATCCACAGGCAGCTCTGACGACTTCATCACGGCCCTTGCCAATGTCATTCAGCGCCTGTCCATAGACCAGCTGCATCTGCTTGGCGATGTGTACGACCGTGGACCGGGAGCGCATATCATCATGGACAAGCTCATGGACTATCACTCATGGGACATACAGTGGGGCAACCATGATATGCTGTGGATGGGAGCCTGCGCGGGCAATGACGCCTGCATCTGCAATGTCATTCGCCTGTCACTGCGCTACGCCAACCTGCTGACGCTTGAGGATGGCTACGGCATCAACCTCATGCCGCTCGCCACATTTGCCATGGAGACGTATGGAGACGACCCGTGCGAGGCCTTCAAGCCACACCTTAACGCCACCAACAAGGACCGTTTCGACCAGAAGACACTGCGTCTTATGACCATGATGCACAAGGCCATCTCCGTGTTGCAGTTCAAGGCCGAGGCACAGATATTCAAGCGCAACCCGTCATGGAACATGATGGACCGCTGTATGCTGCAGCATATCAACTTTGACAGAGGCACCTGCACCATCGACGGCAAGGAGTACAGTATGCTGGACATGAACTTCCCTACCGTGAACCCTGCCGATCCCGACGCATTCACAGAGGAGGAGCGCCTGCTTATGGAGAAGCTGCACCACTCTTTCCGCGTGTCCGAGAAGCTGCACCGCCACATACGCACCATGCTCACGCACGGATGTATGTTCGCCATATACAATAACAACCTGCTGTTCCACGCTTCCGTGCCCCTGAATGAGGACGGCACGCTGAAGGAGGTGGAGCTGATGCCGGGCGTACGTCTGTCAGGTCACCTGCTGATGCACCGCACGGGAATGCTTGTTCGCTCCGCCTTCCAGAACGACACACCCGCCGCCGAGAGGCGTTATGCGCTGGACTACTTCCTGTACTTGTGGTGCGGCAGGGACTCATGCCTTTTCGACAAGGCCAAGATGGCGACGTTCGAGCGCTACTTCCTTGCCGACAAGGAGACCCATGTGGAGGCCAAGGGAGCCTTCTTCAGGCTGCGTGACAAGGAGGAGACGGCAGACACCATACTGGACGCCTTCGGCATTACGGGCGAGAACCGTCATATTATCAACGGCCATGTGCCTGTACACGTGGTGAAGGGTGAGACACCTGTCAAGGCTAACGGCAAGCTGATGGTCATTGACGGAGGCTTCGCGGAGCCGTACCATAAGGAGACTGGCATCGCAGGCTACACGCTTGTGTACCACAGTCGCGAGTTCGAGCTGGTGCAGCATGAGCCATTCACCAACGTGGAGGATGCGGTACGCGAGGGCAGGGACATCAAGTCCAACATACAGATAGTGGAGAATATAGGCCGCCGACTGCTTGTCGCAGACACCGATCGCGGCAGGGAACTGAAGGCACAGATAGAGGATCTCCGTGAACTGCTGTACGCCTACAGGCACGGTTTCATAAAGGAGGTGAAGTGATTGTAAAGGGAAGAAGATATGGACAATAGGGAAAAGGAATACAAAACGGCCCTTATGCTGTGCAGGATAATGATTGCCTCGCCCGTAATCGTGGCGCTGCTGCTATGGCTAATCATCGGTTTCGCAGGACAGACAGCATACGGAGTGAATGAATACTATATACAGATGGCAATGACTGTGACAGTCATTGTGTCCATTCCTCTACTGCTGAAGTATGTGACACGCCGCCGTTGCGGCGTGCGCTACCTGACGTACTGCCTTGTGCGCATGGGCTTCATGGAGCTGCTGGCATTCGCCAATATCATTCTTTATTTCTCCCTGCACATCACATCGCTGTTCTACCTCGCCGTTATAGTATGGCTGGCAATGTTCTTCGCCATGCCGACGGTGGAGACGGACAGGTCTACGGAGAATACGGACTGTCAATCATAACACCATGCCAATGCGTCTATCCCCCCTCGAGCCTGAAGACCTCGACCTGTTATACACTATCGAGAACGACCCTGCGCTATGGAGCGTCGGCACAGCTAACGTGCCGTACAGCCGTTACGCCCTGCGCGACTACATATCCGGCCAGCAGTGCGACATATACGCTGACAGACAGGTGCGCCTTGTGGTCCGTATCGCGGACGGAGCCGCACGGGACAAGGAGGTGGCTATAGGCCTTGTGGACCTTGTGGACTTCCATCCCGAGCACAGACGCGCGGAGATAGGTTTCGCACTGCTTAGGGAGTACAGGGAAAAGGGATACGGCAGGCAGGCCATCAGGCTGCTCCTTGACTATGCCGGCACCATACTGCACCTGCATTCTGTTCACGCAATAGTGCCACATGACAACACCGCCTCCCTCGCCCTGCTCAGGACAGAGGGCTTTACGGACGGGGTGACACTGACAGACTGGCTGCTGCGCTCTGACGGATGGCATGACGCACTGCTGCTTCAGAAAGTGTTCAAATGATAGTGATAATCCCCCGGCATGATGAGGGGGCCAAAATCAAAGTGTCAGAAAAATGCCTTTTTTTCTGACACTTTGATTTTTTACGATTGCGGAGAATGCCATCATTTCAAAATTATTTCCTGACGGGCGCATACAGCGCATTCTCCGCATTTCCGTTAACAACCTGACTGTCTTACAGTTAGGTTTTTCCGCTTTTCAAAATGTATGTAAAAGCACCCTGAAAGGGGCCATTTTACACTGTAATCAGATAGAGATTGGGATACAATATGATAGAGATAGCAGTGTAATATCTATCTGATTACACACCAAACACTATCATATTGCGCTCCAACCCGTGTCAGACGGTCTGAAAAGGTGATGAAAAGCGACTGTCTTCTCTCCAGAATGCAAGGCGAGGCCGACATTCTCAAAAAAGCAAAACGTCAGAAAAAACACCGTTTTCGTGACGTTTTGCTTTTTGGATGTAAATCCCCTACCCTCGCGTTTTATAGAGCATGATGACTGTTTCCGCCCGTTTTCCTTGAGCCACAGATATGTCATGCCACGCTGTATGTGTCCCGTCTCTCCCGTTGCAGCGTCAGAAATGCCGCATGAAAGTCATTCATGCACAAACTGTGAGGCCACGATGCTGCGCTCAGCCATACCTATGCCATAAGCCTTCAGCAGGTCCTCATCCTCGCGCATGGCCTCAACCAATGTCTCAGGGAAATGCCGCTGCTGCTCCGCATCAAGCGTCTGCCTGTGCTGCTGCATCATGTCCACACCCTCCTGCACCCTTCCATTGACCATGAAGGCGTACAGGGCATTCAGACATACGGAGAAATCACCCCGGGCTTCCACTGACTGCAGCAGACGCTGATATACTGTCAACGCCTTATCCTCTCTGTGAGCACACAGCAATACCCATCCGAGCATATTCCTCACAGCCTGATTGTCCGGGTTCTCATACTCCAGCTTGTACATATCGTTGACAACATTCTCCGCCTCGCCATGGCGCACTCTCGACATGATATAGTTCAGCTTGTACGATATACGCTTAGGGAAAAGCGTGTGAAGGGCGTCAAAATAAAACGCGGCCTTGTCGTAACTCCTCGCCGCATAGCAGGCGCGCGCCATGCCACGCATAAGTGATGCGTCACGCGGCTTCATGTTAAGGCACTCTGCAAAGAGCCCCATGGCCTCACGCGGCGAGCCCTTTCCGCCGCGCATGATCAGCTCCGCCCTGCATGACTTATAGTCCAGACTCTCCTTGTCGCTGTATGACTCCATTACCTGACGTGCGGCATCATATATCTCTCCACCCTCTTCTATCCTGCGGTCACGCTGTATGTAGGAGCTGATAACCCTGCGTACGGAATCGGACACACTGCCAGCCGCAATCGTCCACAGACGGTATGAGGCGGCATGGTCAAACGGATTACGCAGCATGGTGCCAAGAGGATTGATGCGGAAGAAACGGTACATATCCTGAAGGAAGTGCAGACGGAGCAGCGACGCTGTGGGCTCCGCCTCCCCGTCCATACGTATGCCCATAGGAGCCACCTGCCCCTCCTCCATCATCTTGCGGACATTCTCGGGCAACTGGCCCACCACTCCTGCCATGGCAATGATGAATGAATACTTGTCCGAGTCGCAGAACGGGCCGCGTTCCGTGACTTTTCCGACAAAGTCTCTGCTGCTGAACGACTTTATCTCGATGTTCAGACCCGGATGCCCACTGTAAAACGGGGTGAACCAGTTAACCAGTTTATAGAAGAAGGGGAAACGCTTCATCTTGCTGAAGCCACCGAAAAACACGTCAGAGCCATTCTTCTGCATCTCTATTATCCTGTTCACGCCCTCTGTCATCGCCTCCATCCTGCGCTCCTCGGCATCAGGATCCAGGCTGTCGTCCATCTCCTCTCTCTCCACTATGCCGTCCTTTGTGAAGCGTAGCTGCTGGTTCTTCAGCAGGTCCGGCATAATCTTCCTGTTTATCTCCGTACTGTCGCTCTCCGCCTTTGCGCAGGCCGTCATCTGTATCTGCATCTCCACAAGCGCCATCTGCGCCTCCTCCGTTGACAGCAGGCTGTCAAGCAGCACGGCGGTCTCAGCCCTCTTGTCCACACCGGCGGCCTCTATCGCCAGCAAAGCTCCGGCAAAGGCGCGCTGACGCACCTTCTCATTGGCGGACAGGGCATACACATCCATGAGGCACCGCACCTTGTTGGACGAGAAATTGCAGATGGCGGACATCATTATCGCCGCGGTGAGGGTGGCCGCATCGACCATATCCGTGTCCGCAGAGGCTATATAGTCACGCCATGACTCCATCTGCCTGTCCTGCCAATGGCCGGATGTAAGCAGCAGGACGAAAGTGTCCGAGAGGATTCTCCAATGCTCCTCCGCACCGGCAGGGCGTCGCAAAGCCTCCTGCAAGGCCTCATCGGAACTGTCACGCGCCGTGAGTGCCTTCACGGCACTCACCACATACGGGTTGGACAGCAGCGTCTCACGCATCGTAAGGTCATAGTCCATAGCCAGAAGGCGCTGCGTCAGGTCTGCAAACAGCTGTCCCCGACTGTCGTCACGGTACCCCTGCATCATGAAATCACTCATGTATGCGAACTCTGTCCGCAAAGCATCAATACGGTCACAATACCCTTCACCGGGGAAGGCCGCCCCCCTTGCACGCAGCTCTGCAAACGCCTGCGCTATCAATCCCTTATGCAATAGTTCCCTAATCATTTGCGATATATTTCCAGATACTTCATATCCATCAGTTCCTTATAATGCGACAGCCCGTTGATACTGATGGAATCCTTAGCCATTGCCACCGCCTTCTTGAAGAGTTCCAGCTGCTTCTGCCTTGTCTCGGACCGCATGGCCTTCTCCCTGAACGCCACTACTCCGGCCGGTCTGGACTTCACCTGGCCTATAACTCTTGCTCCTGCCTTGCGTGCCTTTGAGGCGTATGGCTCCGGTAGCATTGCGGCGTCCACATTACCAGTATTCAACATACTGAGACGAACGCCCAAGTCCTCCACCTGCACGATAAAGACAAGCTGCCCTTTCCTTGTCAGTGAGTCTATGGCCAGTTCGGCCAGGCGGTGCGATTCACCGTGACTGTCCGCGGCAATAATCTTGTCCACGAGCTGTGACAGGCGGCTTATCCTGGCCTTCTTGGCTGTAAGCAGCTGCCAGTGCATATCCGTCCGCAACTCGGAAGAGAGTCCCACACCCTGGCCGTTCAGCCAAGCCATAAGGGTGGAGTCTATAACCGCCCCCTCGACAAGGGAGTCCTTCAAGGCCCTGCCACACTCACTAAGCGCCTTATAATACTTCAGGCGCACACTGACTCCAAGCGTGTCGTACAGCCGCATACGCCCGGCAAGGATGACAGGCAGACAGTCCTCGGTGGGAAGGACACCAACCTTCAGTGCGGCAGAGTCCTCACGCTGCCGTGTCTCTGCCTGCTGACGCGCGTTGTCTGCACCGCCACAGGCACATACGGACAGCAGTGACAGTGCGAAGATGATGTATACGATACTTTTCATTATGACCACAAAGGTAATAAATAATGGTGACACAGCACCGAAACACAACGTATTTTAACCATAATAAGGACATTTTCTTCTGTTTTATTTCTGTAAATCAATTAAAAATAGTAATTTTGCATCGTTTATTCACAAAGCATGGCAAAAGACAAGATTGCATACGTATGCGAGAACTGCGGTCAGGAAGCGGCGAAATGGATAGGTAAATGTCCTTCGTGCAACCAGTGGAACACTTTCCGGGAGATACGCATTGCGGCAGGCAGCGGGCAGCAGAGCGCCAGAGAGGCGGCCCGCGAGGTGTCTGCGGTACGCCGGGCAGGAGCGGTAGGTGACAGCGTGCGCGGCGCACATCACAGTGCCATCAGGGGAAATGCGCAAAGACTGAAGGACATTCCGACAAAGGCGGAGCCGAGGATGGACATGAACGACAGCGAGCTGAACCGTGTGCTGGGCGGCGGAATGGTGCCCGGCAGCATTGTACTGCTTGGCGGTGACCCGGGAATAGGCAAGAGCACACTGACCCTGCAGACCATAATGAGGCTGCAGGACAAGGAGGTGCTGTACGTCAGTGGAGAGGAAAGCGCGCACCAGTTGCGCATGAGGGCGGACAGAATAGAAGGGGGTATCAACGACAAGGTGATGATACTCTGCGAGACATCGGTAGAGAAGATATTCGACCAGATACGCTCCTGTACACCGGACCTTGTCATAATAGACTCCATACAGACCATGGAGACAGAGACGGTGGACTCCGCCCCGGGCAGTATAACGCAGATACGCGAATGCGCATCGGCTCTGCTGCGTTTCGCCAAGGCCAGCGGAGTACCCGTAATACTCATAGGCCACATCACAAAGGAAGGCTCAATAGCGGGCCCGAAGATACTGGAGCACATCGTGGATGCCGTAATTCAGTTCGAGGGAGACCGTCAGGGAATATACCGTATACTGCGAAGCATAAAGAACCGCTTTGGCTCCACGTCGGAACTTGGCATATATGAGATGCTACAGAACGGTCTGCGCCCCGTCAGCAACCCGTCAGAACTGCTGCTAAGTGACGACCGTGAGGGGATGAGCGGCATCGCAATAAGCTCTGCAGTGGAGGGGATGAGACCGTTCCTTGTGGAGACACAGGCCCTGGTATCATCCGCCGCATACGGCACTCCGCAACGTTCCGCCACGGGATTTGACCAAAGAAGGCTCAATATGCTGCTCGCCGTACTCGAGAAACGCGTAGGGTTCAAGCTGATGCAGAAGGATGTCTTCCTCAACATCGCAGGCGGTCTGAAGGTCACGGACATGGCGATGGACCTCAGTGTCATTGCTGCGGTGATATCAAGCAACCTCGATATGCCCATAGAGGAGGGCTGGTGCCTGTGCGGAGAGGTGGGACTGAGCGGAGAGGTAAGGCCCGTAAGCCGAATAGAGCAGCGTATTCAGGAGACGGAGAAACTGGGATTTACCGACATCATAATCCCTAAGCGCAACATAAACGCACTGAACGGCAAGCGTTTCAACATAAACATACACCCTGCACGAAAGGTCGAGGAGGCCGTCAGGGAACTGTTCGGATAACAGGAGAAAGGATAATAAGTCACAGAAGACAGACACTACAAACATAAAATTTATCAAATTATGGCAGTTATTACAAAGGAGGCGGCTCTGCGTTATCACGAAACCGGCCGTCCTGGAAAGATTGAGGTAATGCCAACAAAGCCTTACCGCACACAGACAGACCTCAGCCTGGCATACTCTCCGGGCGTTGCTTATCCCTGTCTTGAGATTCAGGAAACACCAGACAGCGTTTACAAGTACACTGACAAGGGCAATCTTGTGGCAGTAATCTCAAACGGTACTGCCGTACTTGGACTTGGTGACATCGGCGCCATGTCAGGAAAGCCGGTCATGGAGGGCAAGGGACTGCTCTTCAAGATATACGGTGGCATAGACGTATTTGACATCGAGGTTGCAGAAAAGGACCCGGAGAAGTTCTGTGAGGCCGTGGAGAAGATAGCACCTACATTCGGCGGCATTAACCTTGAGGACATAAAGGCGCCGGAATGCTTCTATATCGAGGAGCGACTCAAAAGGACTCTCGACATTCCTGTGATGCATGACGACCAGCACGGAACAGCTATAATATCATCAGCAGGCCTCGTGAACGCGCTGCAGGTTAACGGAAAGAAGATTGATGAGGTAAAGATTGTGGTGAACGGAGCGGGTGCCGCCGCCATATCCTGCACCAAACTGTACGTGGCTCTTGGCGCAAAGCGAGAAAATATCCTCATGCTTGACTCCAAGGGTGTGATAACTTCAGACAGAGAAAACCTCACAGAGCAGAAGAAATTTTTCGCTACTGACCGCCGTGACGTGCACACTCTCGAGGAAGCGATGAAGGGTGCGGACGTGTTCCTTGGACTGTCAAAGGGCAATGTGGTAACAAAGGACATGATACGCTCAATGGCTGACCAGCCGATAGTGTTCGCCTTGGCTAATCCTGTACCTGAGATCTCATACGAGGACGCCATGGACAGCCGTCCGGATGTGCTCATGTCCACGGGCCGTTCCGACTATCCTAACCAGATAAACAACGTAATAGGCTTCCCATACATATTCCGTGGCGCTCTGGATGTCAACGCCAAGGCCATCAATGAGGCCATGAAGATAGCTGCGGTACACGCCATTGCTGACCTTGCAAAGCAGCCTGTGCCGGATGTTGTGAACCAGGTATACAAGGTGAACAACCTCACCTTCGGCCCTGCATACTTCATTCCGAAGCCTGTCGACCCACGCCTCATCACCGAAGTCAGCGCTGCCGTAGCGAAAGCGGCCATAGAAAGCGGCGTGGCACGCAAGGAAATAACCGACTGGGACGAGTACAAGCGCACGCTGCGCCTACGTATGGGACAGGAGACAAGTGTGACACAGAACCTGTACGAGACCGCAAGACAGCACCCACAGCGCGTGGTGTTCGCCGAGGGAATGCACCCTACAATGATAAAGGCTGCCGTACAGGCAAAGGAGGAGGGTCTCTGCAAGCCTATACTGTTAGGCAATGAGGAGATGATCGCAAAGAAGGCACAGGAACTGGACCTCAACATTGAGGGGGTAGAGATAGTGAACCTGCGCCATGACAGGGAGCGTGAGCGCCGCGAACGCTATGCCAAGGTGCTGGCGGACAAGCGCTGCCGTGAGGGATATAACTTCGAGGAGGCCAACGACAAGATGTTCGAGCGCAACTACTTCGGCATGATGATGGTCGAGACAGGCGAGGCCGATGCCTTCATCACTGGTGTGTACACCAAGTTCTCCAATACCCTGAAGGCGGCAAAGGAGATTATCGGCATACGTCCGGAGTACGAGCATTTCGGCACAATGCACATACTTAACTCAAAGCGTGGAACATACTACATTGCAGACACACTGGTAAACCAGACGCCGGACAAGGCTGCACTGAAGGACATTGCACGCCTTACCGCTGACACTATACGCTTCTTCAATGACGAACCGAAGATAGCCATGATCTCATACTCCAACTTTGGTGTGGACAAGACAGGCTCACCACGTCTCATGGCGGAAGTGGTCAAGGAGATGCAGGAGGAGTATCCCGACCTGAAGATAGACGGAGAGATGAGCGTGGACTTGGCTCTGGACCACGAAAGGCGTGACGCCAAGTATCCTTTCCTGCGTCTGCACAACGAGGTTGTGAACTCAATGATATTCACAAGTCTGTCTGCCGCCAACTCGGCATACAAGCTGATACAGCAGTTCTCACCCGAGACTGAGGTCATAGGTCCTATACAGATGGGTCTGAACAAGCCTATACACTTCACGGACTTCGACTCAAGCGTGCGCGACATCGTGAACATCACCGCCGTTGCAGTTATCGACGCATACGTAGCAAAGATAAAGAACGCACAGAAGTAAACAGAAAACACTGAATAAATGCAAGAAAGGCCAAGGGCTGAAGGACGTGAAAGCGTCATGGCCTTTGGCCTTTCATGCTGTAAAGCCACATCAAACATAAACCATGCTGATATTAAGTTCAAACTCCCCACGCCGCAAAGAGCTGCTGCAAGGCCTGGGAATACCGTTCAAGGTGCTTGTCATTCAGGGAATAGACGAGTCATATCCCGACACAATACCTGCCGCGGACATTGCGGAATACATCGCCGTGAAGAAGGCGGAACCATACAGGGGCACCATAACGGGCACAGATAACACGGTACTGACAGCGGATACCGTTGTAGTATTAGGGAACCAGGTCATGGGCAAGCCGAAAGACGAGCAGGATGCATACAGAATGCTGCGCGCGCTGAGCGGAAACACACACCAGGTGTACACCGGCGTATGCCTTACCAGGGCCGATAAGCAGCGGCATTTCTCCGTATGCACGGACGTGACATTCAAAGAACTCGCCGATGAGGAGATATGGCAGTACATAAAAAAGTACAGTCCTATGGACAAGGCCGGCGCATACGGCATACAGGAATGGATAGGATACATCGGCATCACAGGAATAAACGGCAGCTATTACAATGTAATGGGACTGCCTGTGCAAAGGATATACGAGGAGCTGAGGGTGATGTAATACACCTTATATATAATATACAGCCAGCGTACCAACACCGTTACAGCGTTGTTGGTACGCTTTCTTTTTACGATAAGGCACGGATATGCCAACATGGTGTTATGTTCCACTTTATGAACTATACGAACAGGAAGAACAACTCATGTCACTCCAAAATGTCAGTGGGGGGGGGAAGAGCACAGAACTTTTTAAAATAGCACGATTTTCTGCACGTTTTTCTTTCACAATCAAGTAAAAAAAGGTACATTTGCACATCATGGTTACAGTATTAAGAACATTTTCAGCAGATATTAACGACCTCTTTTTACGATAACAGACAGTAATCAAAGAGTAGTTATACATCCACAAAAAGGTAATACAGGAAACATTTACTATTCACATAATTTACAAACAAAACATTAAAATGAAAAAGAATTTATTCTATTTAGCGGCGTTTGCCCTTAGTCTTGGTATGGTATCATGCTCAAGTGATGACACCGATGCGGATGTTATCAGCGAGAATGCAGAAACAACAACTGTTGTGGAGCTGGCTCCGCAGCAGGCACCAACGATACTTTTCGCATCAAATGGCCAGGACCTTACTAAAGAACTGGATCCAAACGTGGTGCTGGCAGATCCTACTCCTATTGTAATCAGCGACCTTGGCGGCTCTGTGGAGGTCAATCTCGCACTGAACGACGCGAAGGATGATGGTGACTGGAAGGAATCCCACCTCTCCATCCACGTGCGCGACACAACAAACGTAACAGTATTCATGCCTATTGACGTGCAGTATTACTGCCAGCAGGACGACATGATGATCGTAAAGAACCACAAGAACATCAAGTATAAGGAAGATGTTGAGGAAGTTTCAACCACTGTGGGTGGCCAGAAGGTGAGCCTCACAATCCGATACAGAGAGAATGGCATAGAGGTGTCCACAGTAGGCATCAACAACACTGCACTGAAGGCTATGCGCCAACACTATAAGGACGGCATAACATTCGAGATTAAGAACTACTTCAGAATTGACGAGCCTAACAGTCTGACACGTGAGGAGATAAAGGCAAGTCTTGACAAGTCATACATCACATTTGACAGAGAGCCTAAAGTGTACGTGAACGCATTCGGCAAATACAAGGAAATAGTAGACAGATGGGCCTGCACAGTAAAGCCTCAGAACATGGGCGTATACAACGAGCCCGAGGTTCTGGACCTTGCATCAAAGCTTGATGTTTATGTAAAGAAATAAGAAGGCACCACATAGCATAACGAATAGAGCGCACCAAAAGTCCTAAGACGATTGGTGCGCTCTTCTTTTCATACTCAATCAAAGAAATTACTTATCTATGCGGAACCAGTCCACATCAATCCATCCGCGAGTTTTCTTACCGGCAGGCTCCGCAGCACAGAGACCTACCTTAGCGCCAATCCACTTACCCTGCCTCATTGTGAACGGATCTCCACATGGTGTGAACTTCTTGCCGTCCTTGGAGTATGCGAATGTCACACGTGCCTCATGCTTATTCTCGCCACTCTTGGTCTGTCCGCCAATATACTCCACCTTCAACTGCATATATATCTGGCAGTGCAGTGATGGCATATAGTCTATCTTGTCAACCAGAGTAGGCTTCAATGTGGCTAAGGTCTTTATCTCCTCGGCCTTGCCCTTGTCCGCCTGCTTGCAGGTTATCTGCTGCAACTCGAAGTTATCACCCACACGCCGTATCACGATTGATGAGTAGTCCAGTCCCATAACGATGAGTCCGCCATACTGTTCCTCCGCCTTTGCGGTAAGCTCTATCTTTGTCGTTGCGGTAAAGTTGTCCGCCGGTGTCTTCTGCAGTAACAGATTGCCTGCCTCCCACAGGTTCTTGTAGTCCTGACTCTGACGGTGGCAGAACAGGCGGAAGTAGCCATAGGGCGTAGGCATACCGAAAGTCTGGTCGTAGTTGGCGTGCCACTGCCACTGTTTGCCCAATACTGGAGTGTTAAACTCATCACTCTCCACAGGATTGTTCACTGGATAGGTCTTGCCAACATTAGGTTTCTTGTATTTAAGCACAGGCTGTCCGCTGTACTTCTCTTTCTTTCCGTACACCTTCACGCCCTGTTTCTCGCCCATCACAGGCCAGTTGTCCTTCCATGTGACAGGTTCCAGCCATACAACGCGTCCGTATGCCTCCTTATCCTGGAAGTGCATGAACCAGTCCTCACCGCTATTCAAGTGTATCCAGCCACCCTGATGAGGGCCGTTTACATCCGTTGTGCCACGGGCCAGAACCGTCTTGCTCTCGTAAGGGCCGAAGGGCGACTTGGAACGCATGGCAAGCTGATGGCCAACAGGCACACCTCCGGCGGGACACATAATCCAATACCAGCCGTCACGCTTGTAGAACTTAGGGCCTTCAGCCGTGCGGTCGTACGAGCCATTACCGTCAAAGACCACCACTGGGTCTCCCTTCACGCCCATACCGTCCGCTGTCAGCTCACGGACAGTAAGCATTGAGTTGAAGCCTGCACGTGAGTTTGCCCAGCCGTTGACAAGATAACAGCGGCCATCATCATCCCACAGCGGCGAGGTGTCTATCATACCCTTGCCAGGAATGACGCACTTAGGCTCCGTCCACTCTCCTTCCGGGTCCTTGGCTGTTACGACAAACACACCGAGGTCAGGGTCTCCCCAGTATATATAATATGTACCGTTATTCTTGTTATAACGGATACACGGTGCCCATACACCGTTGCCGTGCTGTGCCACGGCGTAACGCTCTGCCGGAAGCAGCTTCTTGATGGCATGGCCCACTATCTCCCAGTTCACCAGATCCTTGGAATGAAGGATAGGAAGGCCAGGAATGCAGTTGAAGGATGAGGCGGTAAGGTAGAAATCCTCACCGCTTGCGCCTACGCATACATCAGGATCGGAATAGTCCGCGTTAATGACTGGGTTGGTGAATGTACCGTCTCCATTGTCCGGCGACCAAACCTTTGACTTGTACTGCGCTGAAAGCGCGAGCGGCATTGTTAGCAATAATGCCAGAAGTGTTTTTTTCATAAATCTGCTTTAGTTATATGGATAGTTGTTGTTTGTAGTCAGTTTCACCTTGTACTGCTTGTTCTCGTATGCTATGTCCATCGCTCCGCGGTGTCCGTGCTGTGACAATGCGAGAGCCACGTGGCCCATTGTGCGCCTGAGGTTTATCTCCACGCATGGATTAACAAGGAACGGCGCACTGTCATCTGCCGCATTTCCATTAGCCACAATCATCATGTCCACCCCAAGCGGACCCGTATAGACTCCGCGGATGTGGTCTGTCAGGAAGGTCTCTATCTCGTGTACCAGACTGTCAAGCACCTCGGGCGGCAGATACTGCGCCAGAATGGAGCGCTTATCCTCCTCGCTGGCAAGCATATTGCCCGTATATGCGCCATTGACAGTGGTGAACAGCGAGAGGCCGACGGCCCTCACTCCGTCCGCACTGGACATGAACTCCACAGCGAAGTCACGCACTTTGGGGCACTTTATCTCCGCCACCACGGTGCCCTGACGGCGTATTGTGTTGTCAACCCACTGCAGGGCGTTGCGGTTCACGGTGTCCACGTCAATATATCGCACGCCTCTGCCGCTGCAACTCCATGGTGCCTTCACCACTATGTTACGGTTGGAGTGCAGGAAACTCACCACCTCGCCGTATGTAGAACATACCACCGAGTGGCCCGTAACGCAATGATGAGCACTCAATTGTTCGAGCAATCGCACTGCCAGACTGCGGTTTGACAGTCTCCTTATGGTGTCAATCTCAACGTCTGTTGGCATAGATTGGCAAGGGACTCCTGCCCTAAACAGGGCATTGCGGACCGTGATGTCCCAGCCCCATGGCTCCACCGTGGCCGTCTTCAGGTCACTGGCATAGCGGAACAGGGTGTCAGGAGTGGTGAAGATTACCTCCGGACGGTGCTCCAACTTCAGCTTACGGTATGCGTCACAGGCCGCTTCCACATCGTCCACAACGACAATATCACCTGTCTCTGCCCACAAGGCAGGAAGGAATGAGAGTTCGGAACGCAGCTGCCGCGCCGCATGAGGCGGCGTGAAATTGGGCAGATTGGCCGCCAGTGCATGATCGTGCTCGGGATTGAATATATGTAATGTCAATTCTATATTAACGTTTTAGTTATGTGTTCCAGCAAGCGGCACGCCGCCTTCAACAGCCTTCAGCGCCGCGCCTATGGCCGTGCAGAACTCCGAATGTTTAGGAATGATGAAGCGTACATTATACAATGGCTCCAGAGAGTCAAACACCCACTTGGTCTGTGGTATCTTGGTAAGGTTGCCAATCATCACAAATTCCGTCAGCCTATTGGCCTTGCTGGCCAGCACTGTGGCAGAGCCTATGGTCTGGACCACGGTCCATATCAGTCCGAGAGCTATATCCTCAGGCAGAGCCAAACTGTTAACATTGCCGAACAGTGATGCTGTGGCATCCATAGGCAGACCGGGCAGAGGGCGCGCGCTGATGTCACCGATGTTGAGGTTGATATTGGCAAGGCTGCCCTTGTCCGCCATCTCGGATATCTGGTTAACGTCATTAGTGCCCAAAAGCAGCTGCGCCATGCCGATAAGTGTGCCGCCGCCGATGCCGAGACCGCCAAGATGCTTAACCTCCTTGCCACGTACCTCTATCAGCGTGGTGCCTGTTCCCATCGACACCACTATCATGTCACTCAGTCCACTGCCATACTGCGCGCCCAAAGCGTCCGCCTCGAACTCCCCTACCCTGTCGGTAGGAAGGCCGTAAACGCACTTGTCCACATACTCCGCGCCTACTCCTGTGAGCATGACACGCTCCACATCGGCCAGAGAGATATCGTTATCGTAAAGGTATTTGCCGAAAGCTCCGTACAGGGAGGTTACGGGATCGGTAGCCTTGATGCGTGTCGGCGACACCACCTCACCGTCACTCACTCCCACTATCTTTGTGGTGCTTATGCCAACGTCTATGCCTATAATCATGTTTCTTGTACTTTTTTATATTGAGAACAACGGTTACACAGCGCTTTTTCAGAACAGTTCCAGCTGCACAGTGCCAGTCTTGCCGTCGGATGTCGCCGCCGCGCCGTCGCCGCGCACTTCCGGTTCGGACTGCACAGCATCACTCTCACTGAGAAATTCTTCTATAAACTCATCCTCGTTCACTATCCTCACTCCCAGTTTCTGCGCCTTCTGCAGTTTTGCCGGGCCCATATTGTCACCGGCCAGCACCATGGATGTCTTGGAACTGATGGAGGATACGTTCCTGCCGCCATGCTGTTCTATGAGCTGTTTGTACTCATCACGGCTGTGTCTTGCAAACACTCCACTGATGACAACGCTCATTCCGTCAAGGCTGGAGCCACTCTTCTGCCGCTGTTCGTCAGTCAGTGACATCTGCAGGCCATACGAAATCAGACGGTCAACAATCTCGCTGTTTGCAGGTTCCTTGAAATAGTTCACCACATTCACGGCTATCACGCCGCCTATTCCGTCCACTTCCGTAAGCTGTTCCACGGTGGCGTGGCGCAAGGTCTCTATGTCATGGAAATGCCGTGCAAGCAGTTTGGCGGTAGTCTCTCCCACCATCCGTATGCCGAGTGCGAACACTACACGCTCAAAAGGAACGCCCTTGGACGCCTCTATGGCCGAGACTATCTTACGTGCGGACTTCTCCCTTGTGCCGAAACAGTTTATCTGCTCCACTGTAAGGGTGTAGAGATCCGCTACATTACGTATGTATCCCTTCTCAAAATACTGGTCTACAGTCTCGGGACCGAGTGAGTCTATATCCATAGCCTTACGTGCTATGAAGTGTTCTATGCGTCCTTTTATCTGCGGCGGACAGCCTGCGTCGTTAGGACAATATGTAACAGCCTCGCCATCCATACGGCGGAGCAGCGCTCCACACTCCGGACAGTGGGTTATAAAGCTCACTTCCCGTGCCGTATCATCACGCCGTGACAGGTCAACACCAACAATCTTAGGGATTATCTCACCGCCCTTCTCCACATACACCCAGTCTCCTTCATGCAGATTGAATGAACGTATGAAGTCCTCGTTGTTAAGAGTGGCGCGGTGTACCTTTGTTCCTGCCAACTGGACCGTCTCCATATTCGCCACAGGCGTTACAGCTCCCGTACGGCCCACCTGATATGTCACCTCAAGAAGTCTGGTACACACTCTCTCAGCCTTAAACTTATAAGCTATGGCCCATCGTGGTGACTTTGCGGTGAAGCCTAGATGCCGCTGCTGCCTCTGTGAGTTTACCTTTAGAACAATACCGTCTGTCGCCACAGGCAGCCGCCTGCGCTCCGTGTCCCAATATGCAATGAAGTCATAGACATCCTGCAGTGACGACACAACCTTCATGCCCTCGCTAATTTTAAATCCCCAAGAGCGTGCCGCCTCAAGCGATTCGTAATGTCCGTCGGCCTGTATTCCATCGCCCAGGACATAATAAAGGTACGCATCCAGTCCGCGTTCCGCCACCACACGTGAGTCCTGACTCTTCAATGTGCCGCTTGCAGCGTTGCGGGGGTTGGCAAACGGTGTCTCGCCTATTTCCTCCCGCTCCTCGTTCAGGCGGTTAAAAGACTGCCATGGCATCAGTATCTCACCCCTTATCTCAAACTTCTCAGGCCAGCCAAGCCCCGGTTGCAGCACAAGGGGAATGGAACGTATTGTCCTTACATTCACCGTGACATCGTCTCCCTGCACACCATCGCCTCTCGTCACGGCCTGTACCAGCCGGCCTTGCTCGTATGTGAGGGATATTGACAAGCCATCATACTTCATCTCGCAGCATATACTGAACTCCTCTCCCTCAAGTCCGCGGCTAACCTGCCCATACCACTCCGCCACTTCGGCCTCACTGTATGTGTTGGCAAGTGAGAGCATAGGATAACGGTGTGGTATCTGACGGAACTCCTTTGTTATGTCACTGCCCACACGCATTGTCGGAGAATTTGCATCATATAGCTCGGGATGCCGGGCCTCAAGTTCCTGCAGCTCGTGCATCATGAAGTCAAACTCCTGATCGGATATTATAGGCTGGTTGAGAACATAATATCTGTGATTATGCTCATGCAGCTGCTGTCGTAACAGATGTATCTTTTCCTCGTCACTCATTATCTTGTACAAGCCCCACCATAGCGGTGGATTTATAATCTCTGTTTGCAAAGTTACATATTTTTATGATAAAAAGAGCACATAGGACATCTTTTTCTTCGCAAAATGGGAAAAAAGCATTACCTTTGCACCATACTTGAATTAAAATTACCACTTATGCGCATTGACATCATAACCGTTCTACCAGAGATGCTGGAGGGTTTCTGCAACGAATCCATCCTCGCACGCGCCCAGAAGAAAGGGCTTGCGGAAATACACCTGCACAACCTACGTGACTACACTCTTGACAAATGGAAGCGCGTGGACGACTATCCGTATGGCGGCTTCGCAGGAATGGTGATGCAGTGTGAGCCGATAGACCGCTGCATATCTGCGCTAAAGGCCGAGCGTGACTATGATGAGGTGATATACACGTCACCCGATGGTGAGAAGTTCGACCAGCATATAGCCAACGACCTATCCCTGAAAGGCAATATAATCATACTGTGCGGACATTACAAGGGAATAGACCAGCGCGTGCGTGACCACATGATAACGCGCGAGATAAGCATCGGCGACTTCGTCCTTACAGGCGGTGAGCTCGCCGCTGCCGTCATGGCCGACGCCATTGTCAGAGTAATACCGGGCGTGATAGGCGATGAGCAGAGCGCCCTTTCTGACTGTTTCCAGGATGACCTGCTGTCCGCACCAATCTATACACGCCCCGCGGAATACAAGGGATGGCGCGTGCCGGACATTCTTTTGTCGGGACACGAGGCAAAGATTAAGGAATGGGAAATGGAACAGGCCATGGAACGCACGAAGAGGCTTAGGCCTGACCTGCTGAAGTAGGGACAGGGAACACCATCCATTTCACCACATACCGACAGAAACACAAAAGTCCGCGGCAGCATTGTAAACCGTTTGCAATGCTGCCGCGGACTTTTGTATATTCCTTTTTAATAAGGCCGTTATCTGTTGATGACCTTACCCTGCTCCGTTATAACCACTCCCTTGGATGCAGGAGCCACCTCCTGGCCTGCAAGGTTATAGGCTCTTGACGCTCCAGAAGCCGCGGCAGCCTTGACATCACGCACAGATGTGGCTGACACCAGTCCTTCTGTTGGCAAGGTAACACCCTGCCAGCCCTCCGCGAGGACAGGTAACTGGTCCACCTTGTACACATATCCGGAGAATGAAACTATGTTGTAACGCTCTGTTACCTGTCTCCACTTACCGTCAGTCAGCACAAGGGCCTTCAGAGGATACCTCGCCGTGGCGGCGAAAGTGCCGCGCAATCCGTTCACATTAGTCTTTGGCGATGTCACAGCAGTACCGGATTCAAAGAACATAAGGCTCTGTCCTGGCTCTGCCTTATATATATAAGGTGTTCCGGCAACGGTCTCTCCCGTAACCTCCTCCAGTCCAATATACACCGAGTCGGCTGATATGCCGGCGATGCCATACAGCTTCACGCCCTCAGGAATGTTGATAATGTACGGAGTACATACCGTGCCCCATCCCTCTGCATCAGCAACCACCTTCTGTACTGGCACCTTTCGCAGTGTGAAGTCAGTGGCGCACCACCATCCCTCACGGTTATCCGGAGAGGAGGAAGGTGAGGCGTAGCGTATCCACTGCCCATCCTTAGCACCCTTCTTGGAGCCCATGTAGCCGATAGTCACAGTGGAATTGTTCTCAAGATACATATATGGAGTGGTCACTGTGTTCCACATCTCACTCTCATTGAAGTTCGGCAGGTCAAGCAGACCATACTGCAAGGGCTGTGATATTACGGAGTCCTCGCCAAGAACAAGGAATGCGCGCTGGTCATTCTCACAGAGATGCTGCGTTGATGCCTTGCACTCCAGGGCGTACAGGCCTCCAGACAGTTTGCTTACGGTCTGGCTTATAGCCATGGTCTGTCCCTCATTGCCCACGCTGCCGATGTTCCACCACGCGTTCCAACAAGTCTTTCCTGCCTGTGTGGCAGTTCTCTGGTCTCCACCGGTGTATGTTCCGTTCTTCAGGTTCCATCCTACGGTGCTGCTAAAGCTCGGGTTTGATATGGAGGTATTGTCCGTTGTGTATGCCAATGTCTTTTCCACATTAGCCTTCAAGGCGTTAAAGTCATCGAGATATGACATCACATCGGTGTGTGTGAAGTTCTTGACACGGTCGTAAAGCTCACCAATCACGGCAGCACCTGGCAGTTTGTTGTCAACTATCAGACGCACATCCGATGCCATTGCGTCCACCTCACCTCTCTGCTCCAGTATCTTCAGCGCCGCCTTTATGGCCGCCTCCATCTCGTTGGCGGTCACTCCCTGCTCCTCCATATATGCCTGTAGCATGGTGTTGAGCTGCGGCATTGCGGTATTATAGCTCTTGAAGGCCTCGAAACGCTTCATGGTCCACTCCTTGGCATCGGCCATGGCCTCCTCCTTTGTATCGAAAAGGCGTGCCACAATGATGTCGTCAAACATGGCAGTGCCGTTAAGTGCCGTGAACTGCATACCGAGAATGTTGTCGGATGTCACGGTGAATGCCGCACCCTGCTGCACCCATGTGGACACGTCCTGGAACTCCAGACGCTTGTTTACGCCCACTGTCGTGACGCCGGTGAGGAAACGTTGTGTGGCAGGATTGGTGTAACAGCCTGCTCCGCCAACGTAATAGCTGCCGTTCTCCTCAAGGGTTATGTAACGCATGATGGACTGTGCGTCCGTCTTTGAGGTGCTGCCACCATAGCACTGCAGATAGCTGCCACCGTCAACGCCGCCTTTTCCAACAACCTGATAGTAAGGTGCGCCGAGAGGCTCGCCCGCTCCATTGACCCAGTCTGTCATTCCAAGGTCAAAGCTTCCATTCACAAGCATATTACCTCCAAGGTACATTGTCTTGGTGTCTGTACTGCTGACTACTGTCACGCCATCGCCATACTCCAGATTACTTATAGTCGCTGTAGTCTCATTGGTAAGGCGCTCCTTGCCGTTCGCATCCACTATGCGCACACGGAACTTGTCACCGTCAATGCCGCTGACCGTCTTGCTGTAGTCGGCGGCCTCCTCCTCGGGTGTCACAGCAAGCACATCACGCCATGTAGAGGTGCCGGCCTTCTTGCACTGCACCGTCATGGACTGGTTGTACTCGCCGTTGCTGTCTCTCCACTGCAGCGTTACTGTCTGCTTCTCCTTGTCATACACAGCCGAGAGGTCAGAGGGATCATACTGCGGAGGAGTGTTAGGTATCTTCTCATACTGGCGGTTATAGGCCAGACCGGACTTCACACTGGCATAATACTCACCTGCTATTGACAGTTCACCGTCCTTTATAATCTTTGAGCAATCTGCCTCACTGTTCCAGTATGCGTAACGCTCCACATACGGAGAGTTGTTAAGGTTCGGGATAATCTTCTTCAGCTCATCGGCGTTCTTCTGCTGGTTCTCCTTGGAATAGGTGCGGTCAGTGGCGAATATGCCATTGTTGTTCCATGACGCTCCCCACACCCATTCTGAAATCCATATCGGACGTCCGCCGTAAGTGTCATACCAGTACTTCCAGTTGTTAAAGTTCTGGCTCGGCCAGTAGCAGTGCAGGTCAAGCACATCACAGCGCCATCCGCGTGAGTCGATAGCTTGTATGAACTCGCGCAGGTGGTTCAGTGACCCGTCATGTGAGCTTTCGGAACACAGGCGCATACCCGTACGCATCAGGTTCTCCCAGTTTGCCAGTACCGTCTCCACGCTCTGCGGATGGTCATCAGACGAGTTGCCCGGCTCGTTGTTTGTCTTCATGTGGCAGGAATATGTCACTCCACCGCACGCCGCTGATGACGGCCAGTCCTCATAGATATGGTTTGGCACACACTCGGCATCAGGCAGGCGGTTCTCTCCCAGTTCCCAGCTGTAGCACCACGATGATGTTATAAGGCTGTTCTCAAAGGCGCGAGTGTCACTTGCCAATCCCTTCTTCTGCGCGTCATACCACTGGAACACGCGGTATGAGGAGATTGTCTGGTCAAGAACGGCAGGCAGTGATGCAATCTCAAGATCCTCCTTGTCGGCTATGAAGCAACGGCTGTAGCCACGGCCGCTGGCGCGCGTTGAGAAGGTCACCATATAGCCGCGCTTCAGCTTAAAGCTGCGTATTCTGTTGTTCAGCTTCTCCTCCGTGAGGGTGTTCATATAACCGCCGGAGTTCTCCAGACCGAAGTCGTTAACGGCCGTGCCTCCGAAGCTTTTCTCGGAATAAACCGTGAGCGGCTTGATGTTCCTGTCATACGGCATGATGATGGCTCCCTGCGCATACATCTTCACCTGACAGTTAGTACCGTTCACAGCCTGCGCCCCGTTGATGTACACATGGCCGCGGAGCCAGCTGCTTATCACGGCACTCGGACGCACATTGGCTAATATAACCAC
Organism: Prevotellaceae bacterium; assembly: GCA_030531085.1. Classification (GTDB taxonomy): domain Bacteria; phylum Bacteroidota; class Bacteroidia; order Bacteroidales; family Bacteroidaceae; genus Prevotella. The sequence goes on from JAUNOM010000016.1 coordinate 49,962, forward strand.
CGCGTGGTCGGTATTGGTGATGTCCACGCGCCCTGTTGTGGCAAACGGGGTGGATGATGTTATGACATAGTCCACATCTCCACTCAGCGTGACTGCATCCGCCACCTGTGTGACACTGTTTGTGGTGTTGGCCCACATAGCAGCCGATACCGCCATTGCTGCGGCAAGGCTGAACAGTCGTTTCATTGTCTTCATTGCTTATATCTCGTTATTTGTTTCGTTTATTACAGGTTATATGTACTTTAATACGTTCGGAACACGTTCTTCCTCTATTTTATTAACTTGGCTTAACATACTGTGTGCGGCGTATATCCCTATTCCGCCACCTTCACTCCGTTCCTTATATATATGTGTCCCTTAGGCAGCGCGCCGCCGTTTACAGGCTGTCCGCCTATCGTGTATATGCGTCCCTGCACTGCCGGCGCTCCAGTCTCCACGGCTTTCACCGCTGTTGGCTCTCCGCCGTTCATCACATCCTTCACCTCCTTCGCGTCAAGGGCGGTGCTGTATATGCGCAGGTCGTCAATGCTGCCCGTCAGCCTTGGGTCCGCCGCAAACTGACTGCGGCCCACATAGCAGCGCACAGGCATGAAGTCTGTTGGGCGTATGGTGATGTCCTCCGTGGCTGCCACGGCCTCACCGTCCACATACAGCGTCACGGCGTCGGCCGACAGAGTAACGGCCACATGGTGCCAGCCTGCTGATAGCGCCGGGGCTGACAGCTTCTGCTCCTCACCTCCATTCTTCATAACGACGCTCATGTCCGTGCCGTTATTAGGAGTAAGGAAGAAATACTGCTCCGTACCGTTGCCAAAGTCAAAGATACGCTGCCATGCTCTGGTGCCGGTGACATTGACCCATGCGCTGACAGTCATGGTGGCATAGTGCGTTGTGGCAGGAGGCAGCATCAGATATGAGAAGCCTCTAAGCGTAAGACTGCCCTCTCCCTCCTTCTTGTCTTCTGCATTGTATGCGACAGTTCCCTCTGAAGCCGCGTCAAAGACATTCTCCGTGGTGTCGCGCACAGAACTGTCAAAGGGATAACGTGCCACGAGGACGGGGGCGGCAGCGTTTACTCCGGCCGTCACAGTTTCTGATGCCGCCGACATATTACGGCTTCTGTCCACCGCCTTCAGCCTGTACACGTACTGCACTCCGGCCACGGCGCTGTTGTCTATGAACTCCGTTCCCGTAACCATACGGCCTATCATGTCCCATGAGGCGGCATCGGTAAGCTCCGCACCGGCCTTTGCACGCAGCACACAGTATGCCTCAAGGTCAGTCTCCTTGTTTGCGTCCCACTCCAGTTTCACGGATGCTGACAGCGGCATGGCTCTCAGGTTCTTCGGTGCGGCAGGTGCGGTAAGCTCCAGTTTCGCCTTAACGGGCATGAAGCGCCATTGCTGGTTCGCCGCTCCTGTAAAGGCCGCCTGCTGCAGATAGCCGTTCTTAAAGGTGGAGGAGTTCCTTATCTCAAGATACAGTCCGCTGTGCCGTGAGCGGATATACCAGTTGCCGTCACCGGCATATTCGGCAAACCACTGCTCGTTTGCACCGCCGCTGCCGGCAAAACCTATTATCTCACCGCCGGCAGAGGTGCTCCAGTCCTTGACATCCATCACCTGCTTGGTGTCACGCACACTACGCAGCATGAAGTAACTGTAGTCTCCTCCTACCCTTTCCGACACGGGTTCTACGGTCCACTGCTGGTGTGTGGCGGCGCTGGATGAGCTGTATGCCATCTGGGTTATGTTCAGATCGCCCTTGGCACCGTTATAGAAGCCGAGGCACATCTTGGAATTCTTGTTCATTATGACAAAGGTGCCATTGGCAAGGTTGTCCAAAGGCACATCCTCACCGCTGCTTATCTGTATCAGACGCTCCGCGTTGGTCTGCCCCTTCTGGTAGCCGTAGCCTCCGGGAATAGTCATGGTGTAGTTGTATACCGGACCATATCCGTCGTAATACACAGGACGGTCAGTGGAGACAAAGTCGAAGTACGACGTGTTGGCCTGTCTCTCGGAAGAGCCGATGAAGGCGTCCACACGTCCGTCGGTACGCTTGTAGACCGTGGCGGCGGTCCATGCGGAACGGTTCTCCGCATAGCCTATCTCCTTACCTCTGAATGACGCCCTGCAGTATTCTCCGCGTGCGGCGCCGTCCCAGCCCCACCATACGCCGGACTGCATACCGTAATGCGCTCCGATAAACGCCTCGCCCACATTGTGCAGCTCGTCGGCGGTGGCGTAATTGCCATCGGAACGCACCTTCTCCCAGAATGCTGCGTATGTGTCAAAGCTGCCTGCCAGCTGGTGGGTGTTACCCTCGGTAACGTAAGGCTTCATGTAATTATACCATGTCAGGGCCTGATCGCAGTTCAGGGTGTTGCCGGCAGAGACACGGATGCCACGCAGTTCCTCATCCTCCGTTATCAGTTTTGCTATGGCCCGGAAGTCCGCCATGCTGCCTTCGCCCCACGCTGTGTAGTCAGGCTCATTGAACGGTGACACGGTAAGCACCTGGAACCCCTTGGCACGGATATACTTCACGCTGGCCTTTATCACCTTATACCACTCTTCGGGCTTGCCGTAGTAGTTGGAAGAGTTCAGTGCCTCGTGGTCACAGTTAAGGATAACGCTGCGCACTCCGCTTATCATGATATGGTTAAGGCGTGACTGCAGCGCCGCCTGCTGTGCGGAGGACAGGTTGCCGTCAGCACCTATAAGGTCGCTGGGCTGGAACGATACGCGGCCAATGCGCATGACATCCATGCCGACGTAGTTGGTGCCGCGCGTGACATTGTCCTCACTGTCCCAGGCAGTGTCCATGCCCCAGAGCACTGGAGACTCCGGTATGCGGCACTGGCTGATGTCGGTGTCCATACGGAATGGTACAGGGACCGCGTTATATACTCCGCCCCTCATCATCATGGATGCGTGAGGGGTACGCTGTGCATACGCACTGCTTCCCAGATTCTCGCCTGCTAAGGGGAGAGCAAGAAGCGTAGCTAATAGTATTTGTCTTGTCATAGTCAGGTGGTAGTTATAATATAATTGGACTTATAAAAGACACTAAGTCAGTGATTCGGTTTTCATCGCCGCATGACAATGCGGATGCGCACTGGGTGCGCATTACCTTTACGTGGACAAAGTTAATGAAATATTTTCTATTATGTAACTTTTTTGTGAACTTTTTTGCTCTAAAGCCGTATAAAATATCATTTTCCACCCGTTGGAAGGATTAATTCCATGCGTGTATTTAGCCTTACAATGTGTTACCGCGCATTTGGATATCAGTCTGACAATATGTTAAAATCACCGCTGTCCAAATGTTAAAGTTTCCTTAATCTTGGCGATATTGGTACATGGGAACGCCCTTTAGACACAGAACAGGCATTATACGGGGTACGATTTATATCATATTACAGTCCAATCTCTATGCTTTCGCAGTGCAATATGATAGTGATTGCATGGTAAAAGCATAGAGATTGGACCGCAATATGGCATTTCTTGAAAAACGGAAAATCGCCATCCGTTTTTTGCCGCCTTACAGGCCGTACAGCGAGGCCAGAGCCTTTCTGGCACAATGTCCCACCGGCATCAATTTAACACGCCAGAATGAGTTTTCTGGAAGAGCGCATTACTTTTTCAATTCAAAAAGTATAAAGAACGAACAATTTAACAAGAAATAACTCAAATTTTGAAGAAAATTGTTGACAAATAGTTGTAATATCCAAGAAAATTTGTAATTTTGCAAGCGATATGACCTCCCACGCTTCCCGTAGACCAGCGCACCCGGGGAGGTCTTCGAGTTTTTATAGGTTTATGTCTATAAACACATATAACAAGAGACCTTTCTGTTTGTCTGAACAAGTGGATAAACTTGAAAGCAAAGGACTGCTTTTGGATGACAAGAAAGAAGCGGAACAATTTCTTTTTGACGTAAGCTATTATAGACTCCGTGCATATACTTATCCATTTCAAGACAACAGTGACGGTGGTGAGCACTTGTTTGTAAGGGATGACATCCATTTTTCTAAAATCATAGACCTTTACAAATTTGACCGTGACTTACGTTTCTTGCTTTTCAATGCTATTGCAAGAATTGAGGTCTCCATTCGTGCCCGTATGACACAAATCTATTCAGAGGAGAGAAGTGACAGCCATTGGTTTCTAAATAAAGAGTTATATCGTTGTGATTTTGACAAACTTATAGATGATATTGCCACTGATGTAGACCGAAGCAATGAGGAATTTATAAAGCATTATTATAATAAGTATGATGAGCCAGAATTGCCTCCATGCTGGATGTCCCTTGAAGTGGTTTCATTTGGAACGCTCAGCCGCCTTTATCAATCATTAAAGAAGGATGATAATAAGAAACGGTTAGCCCAATCATATGGCATAGCGGACATAAGTATGTTTGAAAATTGGCTTCATGCCATCTCTAATCTTCGTAACTGCTGTGCACATCATGGCAGAATATGGAACCGCCGTTTTATGGTCAATATGGTTCTGCCCTACAATACATCACGACTGTTTATGGACAGAGAAAGTTTGAGTACAATAAAGCGTAACAAACTATTCCCATTACTGTCTGCCATTAAATACCTTTTGGATTCCATAGATGTATTTAGAAGGGTGTAACCAACTGCACACAATGAGAAACACTTGCAAATAAACCGCTGATTATCAATGTTGTTTGAATTTTAACACTTCCTAGTCAGTTTTTGGTGCTTCGACATTTTCCGTATAATTTTGTGACGTATTTCTATCGCGGTGAATGTACGGGGCTTTATTTTTGCCACAAAATTCAAGTCCGGTGACAAAGGTTGACAACGGTTCACAGACAGCGACAAAAGGCTGGGCGAAATGCGAAAGTTGTCACAAAAGTTAAGCAGGTTGATAACAAGTGACAATAGTTGACTTCCGTTCACTTCCCGATGGAATACACAGAAAAGAGTGTAAAACATTAAAATAAGGGAAGAATGAAGACAACCAAGAAATGCGCATTTTGCGGCAGGACTTTCACGTCCAACAGCGGTATGCAGAAATATTGCTCCGTTAGCTGCGCTGACGAAGCCAAGAAAGAGAGAAAGAAAAGGAATGAAGATTTCCTCAAGGCTGCAGAACCTGTTATGGGACTGAAGCAGCAGGAGTACCTCACCTTTTCCAAGGCGGCTATCCTTATGGGCTGCTCGCGCCAGTACATTTATAAGCTCGTGTCGCAGGGCAAGCTGAAAGCCTCACGTATCAGCAGCCGTATGGCTTTCATACGCAAAGCCGACATCGAAAAAATGCTGGATGGCAACCCTTATAATAAGGTAGTGTTCGGCAACCGACCGAAACCAACAATTCTTAATCAGAGTCAGAAGAAGCAAGAAACCGTACCCGTTTCTGACGAGCCTTTGACTTACCTCTCCGGTGAGGAGGTGATGTCCATTTATAAGGTAAAACAGATGTGGCTTTACACCACCGCCAAGCGAAATCAGATACCCATGTGTCGTATTGCCGGAAAGAACTATTACAGCAAAAGCCATGTGGAGGACTGTCTTGGACTGACCGTTGACACCTCTACTATTACCGAATGGCTCACAACTGATGAAGTGTTCGAGGAGTTTGGCATGAAGGCTACAGCAATTCGTGCCTATGCTTATCGCCACAGCATTCCCACCAAGAAGGAATACGGCATCACCTATTATTCAAAGACACACCTTGCGGAACTGCGACAAATTGATTTGGTTGAAGACGAGCGTTATTGCACCGTTGATGAGGTGTCAGAGAAATACGGACTGTCCAAAGCCAACATCCACCATATCACCAAAGTTCATGGCATAGAGAAGAAGAAAGTGGGTGTAAGAAATCTACTACTTCGTGCCGATGTAGAGCGTGCAATGGCAGAAAGATCCGCAAAAGGACTGTAAATTCGTTCCTTTTCCATTGATAACACGATTATCCGTCAATTATCATCATTAATTGCCATCAACGGCATATCATTCAGTTCCTTTGCAAAAGCGAAAACAGGCTGCACCTCGGCATAATTCAAATAAATTTGATTCTGCTCTCAGTTTGCACTGTCTTTGCAGCGTGGAGATAGTCTCCACCAAGTAACATTCATAAATAACAAAGAAAAGACTATGAGTAATATCTGTAAGACCGTGAACCTTTACACACGGAAAATCAAGGGCGGCAAGATGCTGTCCTACTTCCTCGACTATTATCCCGGCTACCGTGACGAGACCACCAACAAGGTGCTGCGCCATGAATCGCTCGGCATCTACATCTACGCTCACCCGAAGACACAGCGTGAGAAGGACTACAACGCACGACTGTCAGAGAAAGCTGAAGCACTGCGATGCCGCCGCTATGAGGAGATTGTAAATGAGCGTTACGAGTTCTTCGACAAGAACAAGCTGAACGGCAGTTTCATTGATTACTTCAAGAAGTACGCAGGAA
>JAUNOM010000055.1 GCA_030531085.1 Prevotellaceae bacterium
AGCTCTACTACCATTACTTGAAGAACAAGAACGCCAAGGACAGCAAGATGCCCAATGGCATGAAGTTCAACATCATCAATTTTGTCGAAGTGGAGTATTCTCGAAGGGTGAACCCTATCCAGTTGAAGTACATCAACAACCTTGCCGCAGCGAGTGAGACCGCCGAGACCCTGCTTGAATCCCTGCAAAAGGGAAAGAAAGAAGGTGGAGGTGGTAGCGACCAGTTCTTCCAGACCTCTGCCGTCAACTTCCTTGCCGCCTGCATCTATTTCTTCTGCAACTATGGCAAAGAACCATTCGACAAGGACGGCAATATGCTGATAGCCGAGCGTCGTGAAGACCCGAAGACCAAACGGCTGATACCCACGGGAAGGGTATTCGACCATTCAGGCGCAGAAGTGCAGCCCGCCTATTGGTTGGGCAAATACAGCGACATGCCCCATATCCTGTCGTTCCTTAACGAGAGTTACCAGACCATCTTCGAGGTGCTGCAGACCGACAACGAGGTAGCCCCATTGCTTGGACCGTTCCAGAGTGCGTTACAAAACAAAGCCCTCGAACAGTTGGAAGGAATGATAGGCACGCTGCGTGTCTATACCTCCCGTCTTGCCACCAAGGAGTCGTATTGGATATTCCACAAGGATGGCGATGACTTCGACCTGAAAGTCAGTGACCCAAAGAATCCCAGTTACCTGCTCATTGCCAACGACCCCGAAATGGAGAGCATCATCGGTGCGCTCAATGCCCTTATCCTCAACCGCCTTGTCACTCGTGTCAATACAGGTCAAGGCAAGAACGTGCCCGTGAGCATCATCGTCGATGAGTTGCCCACCTTATATTTCCACAAGATAGACCGCCTTATCGGCACAGCCCGAAGCAACAAGGTCAGTGTAGCCTTGGGCTTTCAGGAACTGCCGCAGTTGGAAGCCGACTATGGCAAGGTGGGTATGCAGAAAATCATCACCACTGTAGGCAATGTAGTGAGCGGTTCGGCACGTGCCAAGGAAACCCTCGAATGGCTCTCCTCCGACATCTTCGGCAAGGTCGTACAACTCAAAAAGGGAGTGACCATCGACCGCGACAAGACCTCCATCAATCTCAATGAGAACATGGACAGCCTTGTGCCGGCAAGCAAAATCTCCGACATGCCCACAGGATGGATATGCGGACAGACCGCCCGTGACTTTGTTGCCACCAAGACAGGCATGAATGGCTCAATGAATATCCAAGAAAGCGAGGAGTTCAAGACCTCCAAGTTCTACTGCAAGACCGACTTCGATATGACGGCAATCAAGAAGGAGGAATCGGAGTATGTCCCTCTCCCTAAGTTCTACAAGTTCAAGAGCAAGGAAGAGCGTGAGCGCATCCTCTACAAGAACTTCGTACAAGTTGGTGAGGATGTGAAAGCCATGATCAAGGAGATACAGCTATTCAAATCAATGTAGTTTCAACATCGCAAAACAGAATGAATTTACGACGAACAATATGACACGACTCTTCACAATCATTCAGTTGAGCATATTAACCATTTTCTTTGTACCCTGTCATGGTCAGCAACCAGACAGGGTACTTTTTGAGCGTCTTGTCTCTTCTACAAAGTACTTTGAGGGGTGGCATACCCAAAGTACAACTCCTGGGCATGTCGGATATGGTCACAAGATTCAACGAGGAGAACAATTCCCTAATGCACTGACTCGCCGACAGGCGGATTCTTTGTTAAGAAGTGACCTTATGCAGCACTATCGTCTCTATACTCGTTATGGCAAGGACGCTTACCTGCTCACAGCCCTTTCATATCAGATTGGTCCCGCGAAACTGTTGGGCAACTATAAATATCCCAAATCAACCTTGCTCACCCGTTTGGAGCGAGGTGATAGAAATATCCTGTCTCTCTATTTAAGGTTTTGCAAGTGGAAAGGGAAAACCATACCGTCTATCCGAAGAAGACGATGGGTAGAGTACCATTTGCTTTTCTCTCCGTAGTCTATTTTGCCTTCCATTATTTTTGTTGTTACAGAGTGGCGCGTGTCTGTATGTGCAGATACTTGGGCTTAGATGTGCACAAACTTAGCCATTTATGTGCACATACTTTGTGATGGCATTATAAGTGTTATTTTGTGGACAATGTGGCTATTTGAAGGATTAAGTGGCTCAATTTTGATGTTATTAAGCATCTTTTCTTATACAAAAAAAATCGGAATACGGTAATTTTTATGGTTAATTCTTGTTAATTTTAAGGTTTATACAAAAATTTCTTTTCAGTTGTTATCATATAATTCAAAAATTATGCGTACCTTTGCACTTGGACTATTAGCCTTTCGCTCTATCTGTCGCAGTTAGACGTGTTCTTTCATGGCATTAGCGAGGCAGCCTACGCCGTGCTGAGTATGGCGGAGTCATATGATGACAAAGCAGTACAAAGCGGGCATTGGGTGGGAAAGATAGTCCAGACATAATGAAGGCGTTTACTCGACGCTGTGTTTGAGACGAACCGAAGTCTTCCAAATTTCAAAATCATGTCTTGAACGTAGCAACGGTAGATGTCCCGGGTGTGATTATATCACTCCTGCGGAGACCTTGTAAGCACGAATTGTACCTTTTCGGGCGCAATAAAATTGTTTATATAGGTCTCCAATGGTAGCGATTATTCATATCGGCGTGGGCTCTGACGTTGTCTGTTCAACATGATTAGGCAGTGGAAGAGCCTCGGTTCGTGGGACGGACAACAGGACGATCTCACGCTCTTTTTATGTCCTTAACGGAGTTCTGTCTAGAGCAAAGTAAGGTCACGATATGAAAATCGCTGATAACGCATCAATAGATGATAACACCCATGGAGGCGGTGAAATCCCTCCCTGCACCGGGCTTACCCCCGATGCCCTCCCCGAAGTTCAAGAGCCAGTTTTGGCGGAGAACTTACAAAGTGGGGTGTCCACCAGAAATGCCCTGTCGGGAACCGACGACAAAACTTCCATTAAAACCATTAAGAGGAAGCCGAAGGAAGTTCCCCACTGGTATGCTCTCCGTGTAACCTACGGACGCGAAAAGAAGGCATACGATTATTTGGTTGGAAAGCATGTAGAGGCATACTATCCGACAATCAAGACCGTCAAGGAAGTTGACGGCAAGCGAAAGACCGTTGAAGAATCTCGTCTTCCCAATATTTTCTTTGCACGCGGAACGGAAGAGGAGATAAAGTCATTTGTTTACGACAACGTAAACCTCCCCCACCTCCGTTTTTATT
>JAUNOM010000056.1 GCA_030531085.1 Prevotellaceae bacterium
GTTGGCGATCCTCACGGCAAGACATTTGCCTCGCGCCTGTCCGGGCTTCACCGTGCCAGTGAGGCCTGAGACGGATTCGCAGGTGCAAAATTACAACAGGATGACACGTCTCTGAAATATTTTAGATTGTCTTTGTCTGCCGACAACCGGGAGACATTTCCGTTAAAGGAATTAACAGTAAAACAGGGATTTATTATGAGGAAAGGGTATGTAACAATGCCTGTAAAAAAAATATATACTTTATGCGGAATCTGTGCTTTTTGCAAGATATACTTCAAGCGCCATCGAAGTATATCTTACTTTGCCATCGAAGTATATCTTCTCTGACACTTGAAGTATATCTTCTCCTAAACTAACGAAGTTCGATCCTATTTTGCACAAAATGAAGCCGTGTGAAGCATAAAAGCAAGACCTGCCTCCGTGTGATTTTTGGGGCAGGTCTGATATTATGGTGGAAATTGCGTTCGGACGGTTTACGAAGAGAACAACTTGATGCCTCTCCATAATGTGAAGAACAGCCCTTTTCGGGATAGTTGCCAGTCGGTGAATGTTATCCGTCCGTCACCATCCTTTATGTAACCGATTTTAGAGCGGAGCGTACTGACGGTACGGTTCTTCTCCTTGTCGGTAAAGCGTTCATGGAGGTAATTGTTGTAGGCGGTCTTTGAGATATGCCTGAACTCTGTACTCACTATGGCATGGGCGATATTCCGCACAAGTCCTTCATCCCTTGCGCACACCATGACAAGTGCGGCACCCCTGCCGACTTCTCCGTCCAACAGGAAACGGAGGGTGTCAAGAATCCTGTCCGCATATTCAGGATAGAGGATTTCATCAATAAAGCGTGTCGGTCTGTCCTGGCACACGGCATATTTCCAAACGTTCATGAACGTGAGGACTATTTGGGGAGAAATGCCCTTGACATAGCTCCGCAGCAATCCGCTGACAAAATCATGCACCTCGTCATAGTGGTTGTGGGCGCGGATAAAAAGGTATTCCAGCACATTCCTTACGCGGTTCTCCCTGCAGATGGTTTCCCATGACAGCTCCGGCCTGTCCAACAGCAGGAGGATGGTCTTTGCCGCAGCTTCCTGAGAAGGAACGGGGATATTGTCATCCAACACGCCGTCCTTCATTCTTGCTTCAAGCAGACGGAGAACATAGGCGATGTTGCCGTCCATGTTCCTCTTGCCGTATTGGAGTTCGATGTCTGCGCTTATGTCTTCTATTGTTTCTTTCATGATGCTGTCCTCTATTTTTGTCCTGACTGTATTTTACAAATGGGGTGATTGCCGGTTCGCCAGTTCAAGAAGCCGTGCAAGCTGTTCCGATGACATGCTCTCGAACTGTTTAAGCAGCATGGACTTCACCTCCGCCTCGCTTTTTGCCTTGGCTACCTTCTTCGCTATGCCGGTGGCAAGTTCTATACCGCTGAGCTTGATGTAGTCATGGAATACGCTCTCTGTCTTGTGCCCGCTTATCGACATCATTTCGTGCGTGTCCAGTATGCGGCTGAGGTACATAAGGGTGATGCCCGTGCGCCTTGCAGTGTGCGAGGTCACAAGGTCATACTTGGGAATCAGCACCTCGCCACGGCTGTTGCGTTTGAAGGACACGCGTCCTTCACCTTCCATCTTGATTTGGTCAAGGCGCAGCCTTGTCGGTATTTCTTCTCTCAGGCTCGGCACGTTTTCCGAAAGTCTCCTGATGACATCCTTGATTTTCCTGTTCAGCGTACTGTTGTTTATAACAGGAAGGTCGTAGCCGTACTTTTCAAATATACTTATCAGGTTGTCGTTGAGTATCGGGATGGAGACTTCCGTGTCCGTCTTCTGCTGTGTCAGCGTGACGATGCCTATTCCGTCATGGAAACTGACATTGCTTTTCCTGATGCGTGAGTAGTCGGAATAACGCTGGCTGGTATAGCAGCCCACAAGGAATATGTCACGGGCAATATCCTCGCCCTTATCCTCCAACGGGAGCTCATACAATGCCTGCAGTTCGGCTTCCGTGAGATATATTTCCTCCACCTTGTCATCCCTTGTCACGTTCAACTTCGGGAAATGGCTCAGTACGGAAGTCTTGAAGCGGCAGCCGTCCTTGAAAGCGGCATTGAGCATGGCGGAAAGTGAGGCAAGATGCTTGTTCACGGACTTCTTCATGTAGCCGAGCTCCTCCTGATACTGCACATACTTGTCTATGAGCTGCTCGTCTATGTCTTCCCAGTTGAAGGGGTGTGTCTTGGCGAACGCTTCGAGGACCGTCTGCGACACCTTGTATGCGTGCAGCGTCCCTTTCTTGTAGTTGTTGCCTTTGCGCTTGATGTCACCGTTTTCCATGCCCCTTATACGCTTCCTTATATACTCCAGCACATCCGGTCTGTGGGCTTCCTGCAACTCCCTGACGAGTTCCGCATTGATTTCCGCCTGTTCCTTCTTCTTTGCTATGATGGTGGTGCGGCTGATTTCGGACGGGTTGACCGTCCTCACCGTCTCATACACCTCCAGAATGTCCTTCCTTGTCTGCGCTTCTTCCGGCAAAGCCATCGCTATGGCCGAGATTGAGGCAACGAAAGCCTCTATTTCCTTTTTCTTTCGGAGGAGCGATTCGCGAAGGGCAATGTTAAGTCTGCCTCGGGACGGTATCTTTATCGAGCCGTCAACGAAATGGGGCGGGCTTACCGAAACGGGAGACTTGAACTGAGGGCGGTTGGTGCGCGTTATGTCGAGCCTGACGAGTATGCGGCACTCGCCTTGGCTGTCGCTTTTCTTTGCGAGGGAGAGGGATGCTTTGGGCATGGTTTCTATTTTTATCTGTTCGTTAATGATCTAATTGCTCTGCAAAGATACAAGAATAATGTCACAAATAATGTCACACAATCGATATTTTATGAAACATTAATAAAACCTCCAAAATTGCTATACGATTGCAACACGCTATATATTAGTCTTTTACATTCCAATGTTTTCCTTTGTTGTGATTTTGTTTTCTTTAATATAGGGTATTAGGCTCCCCCTTCCCTTTGTTCCGTGGCAGGCGGGCAAGCCCGCGTGC